>JBAZZX010000099.1:0-2505 GCA_041658585.1 Thermodesulfovibrionales bacterium | reverse complement strand
AAGGTCACTCTAAATTTATTTTAGAGATAAAGTAACAGATCTGTGTCGGGTGAATAACTCGCCCGAATGTGTCGAAAGACACAGCACTTAGGGAGTTTTGGATTACAATTGATAAACAAAGTTTTGAAGATGCCTAGTAAGTGTAAAATTTGGCTATATGCTGGAATATCCGGTGTATGTTGCACTACCACTAAAAAAGTGGTAAAAATGTGACAACTGCGGACAATCAGCAGGAAAGGCCTTATTTATATGAATCTTGAAATTTCCGAAGAAGATTCCGAAAAATTTGCTGCAGGGATGCGAAAGCACCCCATAAAGTTGGCAGATTTATTAAGAATTTTTGTAGGAAAAGAACCAAAGAAAAGTGAATGGAGGGAAGGTAGTGAAAAATTCAAACCGTCTCAAAATTTACCTCAAGAAATTGAGTATTAAATAAGGAATCCTCAACGACTACACGCCAAACCCTGAGCGACTAAAAAAAGTCGAATGGGATGATATAGTCTGAACTCTGTGGCGACATAGAGACTAACAATAGATAGTTGGAGTTCCGACCTGCATGAATGGCATCACGAGCTAATAACTGTCTTAAACGTTCACTCGGCGAAATTGCGATGGCTGTGAAGACGCGGCCTAATTCCACCTGGACAAAAAGACCCCGTGGAGCTTTACTGTAGTTTGACATTGATTTGTGCATTTTAATTGCCAAGTAATAGGAGGGAGCCGCAAGGCAACAATGTGAGACCTCTCTTTGGAATGTGGCAGATCTTACCTGACACCGATGAATACTCGGTGAGGGAAAGTGTTAGATGGGCAGTTTTACTGGGGCGGTACCCTGCTAAATTGTAACGCAGGGGTACAAAGGTTGGCTTACTACGAATGGAAACCGTAGGGAAAGCATAAAGGTTTAAGCCAGCTTGACTGCAAGACCGACGGGTCGAGCAGGTACGAAAGTAGGTCTTAGTGATCCCCCGATACCACATGGGTGGTACGGGGCTTAACGGATAAAAGCTACCCCGGGGATAACAGAGTAGTCGCGCCCGAGAGTCCATATCGACGGCGCGGTTCGCTACCTCGATTAGATAGCCGAAGTCGAGGATAAAGTGGCTCATAACGGTGAAATCCTTCTTGTGTTTCGGAATAACTTTGGTTATTCTGAATATAGAGGGACAATACCGTGGGAAGTTGCAAAATAAGCAAATTCTGGAACAAGAATTGGATTTTAATTAAGAAATCTTTGATCTTAAGCGAAGATCAAAAGTCAATTATTTTAGGATCGCTTCTTGGTGATGGTACGATGTGGATTGGGAAGGGAGGCATTAATGCCAACTTCAAAGTAGAACATGGGTTGAAGCAAAAAGAATTAGTTTTCTGGAAATATGAAAAACTAAAGAATTTTGTTTTTACGGAACCCAAGATAAGTTTTAGGTATTGGGAGGACAGAACAAAATATCCTAAATCATGGTGGTTTAGGACAATTAAACATCCTGATTTAACTAAGATTTATAAGTTGTTTTATACTGGAGATGGTTATAAAACTGGCCATAAAATAGTTCCCAATAATGATTTTCTAGAGAAGTATCTTAATCCTGAAGCATTGGCAGTATGGATTATGGATGATGGATCGTTTAATAATAAAGTCATTGATATCAGTACATACTGTTTCTCTCTTGAAGATATTAAGAGATTACAGAAATTCCTTGAAAGTAGGTTTTTGATTAAACCCAATTTCTACAGAGATAGAGACAAGGGATATAGAATCTATTTCAACAGAGAAAGTACACATAATTTAATTCAGATTATCAATCCGTATTTCATTAAATCAATGAGATACAAGATTGGTTTTGCAACCCCGTAACGACTGGAAGCTCGAAATGCTATTCGAGCTGAAGATATTGATCTTTCGATCAATATAACACGCCACTACTCAAGTAAACATTTGAGTAAAGGTATAGTCTACGCCATTAGTAATAATGGGTTTTAAAATTACATATTTTTATGTAAGTGGTCGGCTCATCCTTTCCTGGCGGTGAAGAAGCTGCCAAGGGTTAGTCTGTTCGCCTATTAAAAGGGTACGTGAGCTGGGTTCAGAACGTCGTGAGACAGTAAAACTATAGGACATATGTAGTTTGTTTGAGCGGTCTCTCTCTATTAACGTTCTTGAATCTTCGAGAAGAAAGTTAGTTCTTTTTGTCTAAACGCGAAAGGGGACTTTCGCAAAGTAATATAGAGATATAAATCTAGCTATATGCTGGAAACTCTCGTTAATGTTGACATACTAGTATATAATTTAGTTACTAGTAATAATTGTCAACCTGAGACAATCAGCAGGAAAGACTAGTTTATATGTTACCGAAAATCAGTGATGATTATTTAGTAGGGTTTGTTGAAGGGGAGGGAATGTTTTATATAGGTATTGTTCCTTCTCAGGGTACAAGTAGAACCAAAAGCGGATGGCAAGTGATTTACTTTTTTAAAGTATCTCAAAATCCATCTGGTAAGGTGATA
>JBAZZX010000098.1:0-2595 GCA_041658585.1 Thermodesulfovibrionales bacterium | reverse complement strand
ATTATTCCTGCTCAGCCTGGGAAATAGACCTTAGGAGCATTGCCGCAACAGAGAATAAACAATAATAGGCCTTATAATATCTGTGTCCAAAAATCGAGTTACTCTACCTTTAGTGAATTAATATGGCGAAAAACGCACCAGATAAATTAAAGGAATCCCCTAAGCTAATGGAGAAGGTCCGCGCCGCAGGGTGAGCGGCAAAAATAAGTCCGGGGGACTTGGAAGAAATACTTAGCGGTTTACCGTTAGAAAACAACCCGGATCTTCTTGTCGGTGCGGAAAAAAGTGCAGATGCAGCCATTTATCGACTCACATCCGAGATAGCAATTGTCCAGACCCTTGATTTTTTTACACCTATCGTTAATGACCCTTTTGATTTTGGACGTATTGCCGCCGCCAACTCACTGAGCGATGTCTATGCCATGGGGGGTAAACCTTTGACGGCAATGAATATCGTATGCTTCCCTGTTAAAGAAATGGACAAGGCCATTCTGCGGACAATACTTCAAGGAGGGCTAGAAGTAATACACAAGGCCGGTGCCGTTATGGCAGGAGGCCATAGCGTTGAAGACCCTGAAATAAAGTACGGGCTTTCCGTCACCGGTATTGTGCACCCCGAGCGGTTTCTGAACAATGACGGCGCAAGATCAGGAGATGTTCTCATTTTGACTAAACCACTCGGTACAGGTATATTGGCGACCGCCCTTAAAGGAGGAATGCTGAACGAAAAGCTCACAGCAGAAGTTACGGAATTAATGGCAACCCTGAACAGGGGGGCTTCTGAAGCCATGATGGAAGTGGGCGTCAATGCCGCCACCGATATCACGGGGTTCGGGCTTTTGGGGCACGCCCTGGAAATGGCAAAAGCAGGCAATGTTGGAATAAAAATCTTTGCCGGTGAAGTGCCGATGATCCCGGAGGCGGTAACATTTGCATCAATGGGGATTGTTCCCGAGGGAAGCCACCGTAATAGAAATTTCTGCTCGCATCATGTTAGGGTTTCTCCGGAAATAGACCCTGTTAGTATTGATCTTCTTACAGACGCACAGACATCAGGAGGATTGCTTATATCCGTCCCTGCCGCAAAAGCAGACGAGTTGCTTATGAAACTCTCCGAGAAAAAAGTGCCTGTCGCGAAAATCATTGGAGAGGTTTTCAGCACGCCAAATGCAATAATCGAAGTGGTATAAAATATTCTTCGGTTAGTTATAAACTTTTGCGTGTTCAGGGTTACCTAAAAAAAACGGCAGACATGCAAGCTACCTATGCATGATCTGCCATATTTGGTATGGATGCAGGGTGCGTGCCTGTGTTTCAAAAGGCGGGCTTGCAGAAGTCGATAGAGATAATTGCTTTGTTATACAAATCTGAATAAATAGGATTATATGGATATACACAGGTTTAAAATATTTGCTTCGGTTTTCAGACACAAAAACTTTTCAAAGGCGTCTAAAGAACTTAACCTTACTCAGCCGACCATAAGCAATCATATTAAGATATTGGAAGAGGAGCTTGATTTAAAACTGTTTGAAAGGTTGGGGAGAACTGTTAGCGCTACAAAACAGGCGGAGGTTTTGTATGAGCATGCGATGGGAATAATTGAAAGTGCGGATATCCTGAAAGAAGCAATAAAGGCGACAAATAAAAACACGACAGGCAGGTTGATTATAGGCGCAAGCACAATACCGGGAGAATATATATTGCCTGAAATTATATTTAAGTTCAGGAAAATATATCCGTCCGTTTCTTTTGATGTCGAGATTTCCGATTCAGGAGGGACCATTGAACGTGTTTCCAGACACGAACTGCTCATGGGAATTGTCGGGACAAAACTTCCGTATGATCAGATAAAATATACTACTTTCATGGAAGACGAACTGATCGTTGTTTCATCACCTTCTTTCGTTAAGAGGCATAGCATAAAGCTGAACGAGTTAGTGAAATGGCCGATGATTCTACGGGAAGAAGGTTCGGGTACCCGTAAAGAAATCGAGAAATTACTGGACGACAAAGGCATCTCAATAGACGACATAAATGTCGCGGGGATTTTGTGTTCTAATGATGCCGTCAAGCAGGCTGTGAAGGCCGAACTGGGAATTTCGATTGTGTCAAAACTTTCCGTAGTCGATGAATTAAGATATAAGATACTTAAAGAAATAAAGCTGACTGATATTGAATTAAAGCGGCGGTTTTATCTTGTAACCCACAGAAAAAGGACCCTGCCCGGATTATATGCTGCATTTATGGAACATGTTTTAGCCGGGTCGGATAATCCCCGAATCGCATAACAAAACTATGCGGCAAAAAGAGCCGCTCCATATGCCGCCAGCATGTGAGGGTTTGTATGCACATGAATTCTTTTCCGTAACCGCTCCTCAAGCATCCTTATAAGGCATGAGTTGCCGGCACACCCGCCGGTGAAGACTATTTGATCTTCAATATCAATCCGTTTTATTAATGAAATGACCCTGCTTACGATTGAATCATGGATCGCCTGAACGATCACTTCCCTTTTTTCACCCTTTGCTATTAAACTGACGACCTCCGACTCGGCAAAGACGGTGCATAAGCTGTTTATCTTTATGGTCCCGTTTT
>JBAZZX010000097.1:0-2618 GCA_041658585.1 Thermodesulfovibrionales bacterium | reverse complement strand
CTTGACCCTTATACGCCCGCGCCTGAGCGAAGCGAAGGATTGGCGTGGTTTGTGCATTGTTGTTCTGCACAAACCATGACAAAGGGCGTTATAGGGTCGAAGCATTTGTTAGCTATTTATTCTTTTTCAAAATACTTAACTGATTTTAAATCTTTAAAATGCTTATCTTGTGTCCATAAAGTTGAATTATACTTTTTATTTATTGCATATATAATGCTATCAGCCATTGCTAACTTGTGTTCTTTACTTAGCTTTGCCGCATATATAGCCAAGTCAGTATCAAGATTTACAACATTTCCTTGTTTCATATGGGCAATTGCAAATATTGCCTTATCTTCATCTAATTCAATTATTAACTTCTTAAACACTTCGTAGATAGTAATTGATGGAACAAGGAGATGTTCTATATCTTCAATAATTAATGATACTTCTTCTCCTACATGGCTGCCCTTAAAGTATTCTAGCCAACACGATGAATCTACAATATTCATAATCTATCTTCTTCTCTTTGAATATCTGTATTGATTCCCTTGAAAGCTCCCTTAAGTCTTTTCATTGGTACAATTGGAACAAGTTCTATTCTTGATCCATAGGTAATGACCTCAAGCTTTGCTCCAACATGAAGTCCAATTGTCTCTCTTATCTCTTTTGGTATAACTACTTGGAACTTGCTTGAAATTGTAACAGTTTTCATCGATAGCCTCCTTGTCTTACTATATCACTATCGATAAGAATTGTCAAATCCTCTTCTTTTTGTGGCGCCGAAGGCGTCCAGCTAACATTGGCTTAACCTTTAAAGCCGTGCCTGAGCGGCGTTGCGTAGCAACGATGCGAAGGCTTTGCGTGGTTTTTGCGTAATCTTCTCGCAAGAACCATGACAAAGGATTTATAAGGTTGAAGCATTTGTTAGGTGCTATTTGGTATTCTCTAAGGACATCGTTTACACAATTCTAAGGACATCGTTGACACTCCAATTTATACTTTTCCCCATTAAAAGGGGGAAACCATGCCATGGAAGGAGACGTCACCGATGAACGAAAAAGTCAGCTTTATCAATGAATGGCGTTCAGGCTGTTGGCCAATGTCAGAGCTCTGTACAGCCTTCGGCATCTCTAGAACCCTCGGCTACAAATACCTCGACCGTTATGAATCAGAAGGCTTGGCAGGGCTCCTTGAGCGTTCCAAAGCCCCTTTTTCATCCCCGAACAAAACACCTGGCCATATTGAAAAAGCCATAATCACGCTTCGAAAGCAGCACTGCCGCTGGGGACCAGAAAAACTGAAGACCGTTCTGTCAGAGCGCTCTCCTGGCGTCCCATGGCCTGCTGAATCAACCATTGCCCTTATCCTTAAGCGCAACAATCTTATGAAGCCTCGGCACCGAAGACGCAAGATCGAATGTGTTTTCCCAATCTTCGATCCTAAAAACCCCAATGACGTCTGGAGCGCCGATTTCAAAGGCAAGTTCCGCCTTGGCAATGGCAAATACTGTAGCCCCCTTACGATCGCCGACTCATACTCCCGGTTCTTGTTCTCTGCTGAAGGACTCGAGTATGCTGATTACATTCACTCCAGGCCCATTTTTGAACGTGTGTTCGCTGAATACGGCCTGCCTTTGCAGCTCCATACAGACAATGGCGCCCCTTTCGGGAATGTCAGCGCTATCGCACGCCTCACGCATCTTGCAGTATGGTTTCTTGAGTTGGGAATCGAACCCGTTTACTCAGATCCAGGACATCCCGAACAAAATGGCCGTCATGAAAGAATGCATCGAGAACTCAAGGCCGAAGCGACGAAACCACCGGCCTACGGCTTCGCGGTCCAACAACGAAAGCTTAATGCATTTCGCGAGGAATACAATGAAGTACGTCCCCACCATGCTTTGGGAAACCTACCCCCGGTACGCATTCACGCCCCGTCGCCCAGACCCTATAGTGACTGCGTCCTTCCCTGGGATTATCCTTATGATTTCAAGGTCTTCAAAGTATGCCGCAACGGAGCTATTCGTTGGGGTTCCCACAATTGGATCATGGTTTCAACGACGCTCATTGGCAAGCTAATCGGTCTTGAAGAATTAGGCTATAATATCTACCGAGTCTTCTTCCGGCAGAAGCTTCTCGGGTATCTTGACGCCTCTACGCTCCGGATCCAAGATGATCAAGGTCGTGTCATTCGTTCTTAAAAGTGTCAACGATGTCCTTAGAATAGTGTCAACTATGTCCTAGGAAGCTCATTTCTTTTTATCTTTAATCCTAAGTATTTTTCCATTGGATCGAAATCTCTATCGTTATGTAATAACTCAAATCCTTTCTCTATACAAAAGGAAGCAATAATTACATCTATCGTCTTTCTTACCGTAACTCCATTTTTTCTTAATTTTCTATAGTTTTCTGCTGCAATTAATGCCATTTCTTTGCCAAGAAAATTATAATACTCAAGCCTATCCATTATTTTTTTCGCAATCTTTAAGTCTTTTTCTTCTCTAAATCCCTGTAAAAATTCTACAATTATTATATCACCAGTAGCTACTCTGTCATGAAGCAGTTCATAATCAAGTAAGTCAGTTTGAACTGATTCTACTCCTCGTACATAATCTATCCAAACAGAAGTATCTGCTA
>JBAZZX010000096.1:0-2654 GCA_041658585.1 Thermodesulfovibrionales bacterium | reverse complement strand
GGATGAAGATAGTGCTGCCCAACAAACCAAAGATTATACAAAATGTAGTGCAGAAAATCGCCTGATTTTCAACCTAACCTCTTGATATGATTGACTTTCAATTTTCAAACTGCGGAAGATGGGTTAGAGCGGGCAAATAACACCGGGTTATCGGCTGTCGGCTATTTTGTGCCTGTGTATAAACTATAACTCCTCAACAGATAAGCGAAAATGGTACAATTGCAGAGAAATCAAAAACAGGAGGAAGGATTGAAACTGCTGAATGATTTAAAACTGCAATTTGAGAAAGAGTTATGGGCATTGAACCCGGAACCGGCCGTAATAGATACAATTCTGAGCAGCCGTCCTGAGATAATAGAGACGGTAAAACAGGATATACTAATACGTTCATAAGTAAAGCCACATTTAAACTCCCTCCCTTTTATCCCCTCCCCTCAAGGGAGGGGCAATTCTTAAGTCCCCTCTCCTTTGAGGGGAGAGGGCAAGGGTGAGGGTGTGTGGCTTTTCTAATGAACTCCTTAGTAACTGAGACACGTTTAAAGAAATAGCACAGCGGTAAGGAAGCGGTGATTTCCAATCTTAAACGAGGATACGAAATGTTTCGTTGTGAATGGAAAACAAGGGCAAGGTTTGACGCCAAGGTGTGATAGAACGTGATTGTTTACAACATCCGTGTAATGACGGGGGCGCTCCTTGCAAAGATGCAAACGCAGATGCAATGACATCAGGCATATTACCGGCATAAAAATAGCGACAAGGGATACCCATGTCCAAAATCATTAAAAATGCTGATGCGGCGTATGATTTTAATAATCATTCAACAATATTTGAAAAAATGAAAGACACCGGGTGTGGATTTGCATCTGCAAATCAGAAAAACGGGAGTTTATACACAGACTCTAAATAAGAGATATGCCAAACTCTATCTCTATTTTTCGGATGCCTTATTTATTATGATGATGCAAATGATATTTTAAAGGTTGTATACTTTGGGTTGAATAAACTAAAAAGGAGGAATTGACAGATGGAAGAAAAAAAAACTGAAGGTTCTAAGGATTTACAGGACTCTTTAAAGGGATATAAAGAAAAAATACCTATTATAAATAAGGGGTTTATAACATGGGAAAGGGATCAGGTCTTTACGGCAAGGATCCGTGGTTACCAATTCGAATATGATACTAAAGCAGTAGAGGGATGCTTTCCAACAGATACCCTCCTGATGAGCTTACCAGGATGTCTGGGTATAGACATAGTGTCATTCCTGCAAAAGATGAGGGTAGAGATCAAAAGTTTTGAGATAGAAACTACAGGAGAAAGAAACCCTACACCGCCTCAATATTTCAAATCCATCAATATGGTAATTCGTATATCGGGGAACGGGATTACTCCCAAAAAGCTTGATCGGGTTATCTCACTTTCTCAGGAAAAATATTGCTCCGTCTATCATTCCTTAAGAAAAGACATAGATGTTAAGGTAAGCTATATAATTGAAGAAAATGTCTTATAAAGCAATTCAAGTCGGACTGGACATATTCGAGAAAAACTGGCCCAAAAAACTGAAAGGCTCACGGATAGGTCTCCTTGTACACCCTGCTTCTCTAAACAAAAGGCTGGAACATGCTGTTAATCTGTTTGCTAAATCAAGAAAGCTCGAATTGAAAACCCTCTTTGGCCCTCAGCACGGAATCAGAGGAGAAACCCAGGACAACATGATCGAATGGGAAGGCTTTGTTGACCGCAAGACAGGTCTTCCCGTTTACAGCCTTTACGGACATGCACGCAAACCGGAACCGGCAATGTTAAAAGATATTGACGCAATGGTAATAGACATGCAGGACATCGGTTCCCGTTACTATACATTTATCTGGACGATGGATCTATGCATGGAGGCATGTCGGGAGCTGAATAAGTCGGTAGTCATCCTTGACAGACCGAACCCTATAGGAGGCCACATCACGGAAGGGCCTGTTTTAGATTTTGCTTTTACTTCATTTGTCGGACAGCGCCCGTTGCCTATCCGGCATGGAATGACTTTGGGCGAAATAGGGACTTATTTTAAGAATGAATTTTATCCCTCTCTGGATTTACATATCATTCCCGTACAGGGATGGAACAGAAAGATATGGTTTGATGATACGTATTTACCGTGGGTTCTGCCGTCGCCAAATATGCCTACACTTAATACGGCTACAGTATATCCCGGCATGTGTCTTCTTGAAGGGACTAACCTAAGCGAAGGCAGAGGCACAACAAGGCCCTTCGAGATATTCGGCGCTCCTTTTATTGATCCTGATTTGCTGGTAACCCGTCTGAAGGAATTCAGGCTTCCCGGCGTTATTTTCAGACCGGTGTTTTTCCAGCCGACATTTCAGAAACACGCAGGCAAGCTCTGCGGAGGAGCACAGATTCATATTGTCGACAGAGAGAAATTCAAGCCGTTCAAAACAGGCGTTGCAGTTCTGAAAGCAATGCATGACATTTACCCTGAAGATTTCAGATGGAAACAACCTCCATACGAGTATGAAACAGAGAAGATGCCGATAGATATCCTTGCAGGAACGGACAGGCTAAGATTAGATATTGAAAGAGGTGAGAAACTTGACCGGATGGAAGAATGGTGGCAGGAGGAATGCGGAAAGTTCGACGGGGAATTC
>JBAZZX010000095.1:0-2861 GCA_041658585.1 Thermodesulfovibrionales bacterium | reverse complement strand
TAATTACCGTGGGATTTCTGCCTGTATTTACGCTTCAGGCACAGGCAGGAAGATTATTTAAACCCCTGGCATACACAAAGACCTTTGCAATGCTTTTCTCATCTTTCCTTGCGATTACTTTAACGCCTGTGCTGATGACGCTTTTCATACGCGGGAAGATAAGACCTGAAGAGAAAAATCCAATAAGCATAATCCTCCACAAAATATATGAGCCTGTTGCATATCTTGCGCTCAGGTTCAAAAAAAGCGTTATTGTCGGTGCAATAATTATCATGGCGCTTACCGCATATCCTTTTATAAAACTCGGCTCGGAATTCATGCCTCCGCTTTATGAGGGGACACTGTTTTATATGCCGGTTACAGTGCCGGCAGCTTCAATAACTGAGGTATCAAAACTTCTTCAATTGCAGGATAAGATTCTGAAGAAAATCCCTGAAGTTGCGCAGGTATTCGGAAAAGCAGGCCGCGCGGAGACGGCAACAGACCCTGCACCGCTTGAAATGTTCGAGACCGTTGTTAATCTTAAACCCGAAAAAGAATGGCGAAAGGGGATGACAGTTGAAGGATTAAAGAATGAGATGAATGACGCATTGAGCATACCGGGAGTTGCAAATTCCTTCACAATGCCGATAAAAGCCCGCATTGACATGCTTTCTACAGGCATAAGAACGCCTGTAGGAATCAAGGTTTTAGGCCCAAGACTTGAGGAAATAGAGAAACTAGGATTGGAGTTAGAAAACATCATTAAAGACATTCCCGGCACAAGAAGCGTTTATGCGGAAAGGGTGACAACAGGATATTTTCTGGACTTCAATATCAAGCGGGAAGAAGCCGCAAGATACGGGATAAATGTTGATGACATACAGGAGGTAGTGCAGACTGCAGTTGGAGGTATGAACCTGACAATTACTGTTGAGGGCAGGGAACGGTATCCTGTAAATGTCCGCTACTCAAGGGAATTGAGAAATGACATTGATAAACTCAAAAGGGTTCTTGTGCCTGTTATGAATCAGCCTTCAGCATCCGGTGGTCAACAGGCAGGTATGGGAGCAGTGCAGCCCGTATCCATGAAAACCCTTCAGGTTCCATTAGGCGAGCTTGTTGACATAAAGATTGTAAAAGGCCCCACACAGATAAAGAGTGAAGAAGGGCTTTTGACCGCCTATGTATATATAGATTTTACAGGAAGGGATATCGGAGGTTATGTAAATGAGGCGAAACAGAAGGTCGCTTCTCTGAAAATCCCCGAGGGCTACCGCCTTGAATGGAGCGGTGAATATGAGCACCTCGTAAAAACACATGCAAGGCTTAAGATTGTCATCCCGCTTACAGCGCTGATAATCTTTGTGCTTATATACTTGAACACAAAGTCAGTGACCAAGACATTCATTGTTCTCCTTGCAGTTCCCTTCTCTCTTGTAGGCTCATTCTGGCTTCTTTATTTTTTAAATTACAACATGAGCATTGCAGTATGGGTGGGCATCATCGCTCTCGCAGGGCTTGATGCCGAGACAGGCGTTATAATGCTCCTTTATCTTGATCTTGCATATGAAAGATGGAAGAAGGAAGGGAAGCTGAATTCTATTGCCGATTTAAAAGAAGCAGTAATGTACGGCGCGGTAAAAAGAATTCGTCCGAAGATAATGACTGTAAGCGTAATACTTGCAGGCCTTATCCCGATAATGTTCAGCCATGGAACAGGCGCAGATGTCATGAAACGCATTGCGGCCCCAATGGTCGGCGGCGTCATCACCTCAACAATTCTTGAATTGGTTATCTATCCTGCGATCTATATGATATGGAAAGGGAGAGAGTTTAAAAATAGAGTTTAGCCTTTTCTGCTTAATTTTATGATGCCCGTCCCCCTGTCCTAAAATTCTAACTCTTGAAAAAATAAGAAAAAATTAGTAGAATTACTCGTATTCAGAGCTATTTTTCAGCAGCCGATGGCTCGCAGAGGAGAAGAGATTTATGAGTGATATCAAAAAACTAAGAAATGAGATTGATGCCATTGACGAAGAGATTCTCAAGCTCCTCAATAAAAGGTCGCGAATCGTCCTTGAGATTGCAAATATAAAGCGGGATACCAAGGCAAAATTCTACTCTCCTGAACGTGAACGGCAGATAATCGAAAGACTGTCGTCTTTGAATAAGGGGCCTTTTCCGAACGACGCACTGAAGGCCTTATACAGGGAGATACTTTCTGCCTCGCTGTCTCTCGAAGAACCATTGAAAGTCGCATATTTCGGGCCTATTGCAACGTTCACACACCTTGCTGCGCTCAGGCACTTCGGTTCTTCAGCAACATTTATGGCCATGGAAAACATAAAAACCGTGTTTGAATCTGTTGACTCGGGCAAGGCTGAATATGGGGTCGTGCCCATAGAGAACTCGACCGAGGGGGTTATAAGTTATACCCTTGATATGTTTATTGATTATGATTTAAATATAACGGCGGAGGTTATGCTTGAGATATCTCATAATCTCCTCTCTTTATCCGGCAATATAAAAGATATTAAAAAAATATATTCACACCCTCAGCCGACAGCCCAGTGCAGGGGCTGGCTTGAGAGAAATCTTCCCAATATTCAGATATCTGAGTCGACAAGCACTGCCAAGGCCGCAGAACTGGCTTCGAAAGAGCCTTCATCAGCTGCAATTGCAAGCGAGCTTGCCGCAAAGATTTATAACCTGAACTTTGTGGAAAAGAGCATAGAGGACAATAAACACAACTATACGAGATTTCTTATAATATCAAAAACCATAGCTCCAAAGACAGGCAGTGACAAGACATCAATAATGTTCTCCATTAAAGACCGGCCCGGCGCGCTTTATGATATCCTGGTCCCTATTAAAAAGGC
>JBAZZX010000094.1:0-2948 GCA_041658585.1 Thermodesulfovibrionales bacterium | reverse complement strand
CCTGCTTTAACCAGAATAACGGCAGTTTCTCTCATTTGACTGTTTTCCTGGTAAGAAACCGGGTTAATCTGAAACAAGTTGTAAAAAAGAGAGATCAATCCAACCACAATGAGCAAGCTCCATCCGGAATAGGTAAAAGCCGCTTTCTTGTCAACAAATCCGATGACTATCAATGCTATACCAATAAAAATTCCCCATAAAGGGATGAGCATGGAAAGATAAAGTTCGTGATTTTGCATGGCGGAAACGGATTAAACGGGTGGTTGATTTTGAAGATGCAAATTAGCAAATTATCCGGAAAGTAGGATCGGTATTTCCCCTTGGCAGTGAAGTTTGTGGAATTGTATGCAGCTGTTGAGCGCTTAATTCATCTGACAGTAGTTTATTTTTTTAGTTGCCAGATGGAATAGCCATGTTTAATAATCATGATCATTTCGTATTGAGATTGTTTATACATGGCTATTTCGTTATTTTTGCCCAAAACGAGTTTATCCGATGACAAAAATTCAAGAGTTAGCAGTCGATCCCAAAGCCAAAGGTTTAATATTTGATATAGATGGTACGATTTCTGATACCATGTCCATCCATCTTATTGCCTATCAGGAGACTGCAGCAGAATACGGTTTCGAAATAACCCCCGAACTTTTCTTTAGCATGAGCGGAATACCTGCCTATCAGACGAGTGTCCTGCTCAAGGAAAAATTTGGGTTGGATTTTGATCCGCAGGAGTTTGCTGACAAAAAGGAGTACCACTTTCTGCAGAATATTTACAAAGCTGAGCCTATTAAGCCGGTGATTAAAATAATTCGTGAGTATACCGGAAAACTTCCAATGGCGTGCGGAACGGGAGGCACCAGGTTTTATGCCAAAAAAACGCTGGAACTTGCCGGTGTATTTGACAATTTTGAACATATCGTTACGGCCGAAGATGTGGAGAATCACAAACCACATCCCGATACCTTTTTAAAGGCAGCCGAACTGATTGGTGTGGCGCCCGAATTCTGTCAGGTCTTTGAAGACAGTCCGCTCGGAATCAAGGCTGCCGAAACAGCCGGGATGATGGCCACTGACGTTACCCCGTATTATACCCTGAAAGTACAAAATAAGGATAAAGGATAAAGTAAAAAGGATAAAGTGAGCCCCGCATGATGGGCTTGATTTGATTTAAAAATATTATTTGATCATTGACTGAAATCTTGATCGCAGCGTTCTTTACTTTATCCTTTTTACTTGTTTTATGAAATAAAAACTATGAACTTTAAAATAACCGCCGACTTCATTCCTACCGGTGATCAGCCGCAGGCTATCGCTCAGCTGACAGAGGGTATCCTTTCGGGTGTTCCTTACCAGACACTCCTGGGTGTGACGGGATCGGGGAAGACTTTTACCATGGCCAATGTGATCGAGAAGGTACAGAAACCGACCCTGATTCTCAGTCACAACAAGACCCTTGCGGCTCAGCTTTATGGCGAAATGAAACAGTTCTTCCCGGAGAATGCGGTCCAGTATTTTGTCTCCTATTACGATTATTACCAGCCCGAGGCCTATCTTCCGGTAACGGATACTTTTATCGAGAAGGACCTTGCCATCAACAAAGAGATCGAAAAGCTGAGGCTGGCTGCGACCTCCTCCCTGTTATCAGGAAGAAGGGATATTGTGGTGGTCTCATCCGTCTCCTGTATTTATGGAATCGGTAATCCGGACGACTTTCATGCCAACGTGACTCACGTCAAAGTTGGAGAGCAGCTGGGTCGAAATGTGATGCTCCGAAAACTGGTTGATGCCATGTACTCCAGAACCGACGTTGATTTTCAGCGGGGTAATTTCAGGGTAAAAGGAGATTCTGTCGATATTTTTCCGGCTTACGCGGATGATGCGGTCAGGATCCAGTTTTTTGGCGACGAGGTGGAGGAGATCTCTACTTTTAATCCTGAAACCGGCGCCCTGTTGCAAACGCATGAGCACTATTCGGTCTATCCGGCCAATATTTTTGTGACCACCAAGGAACGGACAAAATTGGCCATCCGACAGATTCAGGATGATCTGGTAAGGCAGATTGATTTTTTCAGGGAGAGTGGCAAACATGCCGAAGCGAAGAGAATTGAAGACCGGGTCAACTACGATTTGGAGATGATCCGGGAGTTGGGTTATTGTCCGGGTATTGAAAATTACTCCAGGTATTTTGATGGACGCGTGCCGGGTTCCCGACCATTCTGCCTGCTCGATTTCTTTCCGGATGATTTTTTGATGATCATCGACGAAAGTCATGTCACCATGCCGCAAATCCGTGCCATGTATGGTGGCGACAGATCGAGAAAAACCACTTTGGTGGATTATGGCTTCAGATTACCGGCAGCCATTGACAACCGGCCGTTAAAATTCGATGAGTTTGAGGCTGTCGCGACACAACTGGTTTTTGTCAGTGCGACCCCTGCCGATTATGAACTCCAGAAAAGTGAGGGGGTCATTGTAGAGCAGATCATTCGCCCGACCGGATTGCTCGATCCGATCATAGAGGTACGACCGGCGCACAACCAGATAGATGACCTGATTCATGAAATACATCTCAGGATAGAAAAGAATGAGCGGATTCTGGTCACCACACTGACCAAAAGGATGGCTGAGGAGCTCTCGAAGTACTTTGACCGTATCAACATCAAATGCCGCTACATTCACTCAGATGTGGATACCATGGAGCGGGTAGAGATCATGGAGGAGCTTAGGAAAGGGAGCTTTGACGTGTTGGTGGGTATCAACTTGTTGCGTGAAGGCCTTGATTTGCCTGAAGTTTCGTTGGTTGCCATACTTGATGCGGACAAGGAGGGATTCCTTCGTTCTGAGCGTTCGTTGACCCAGACCGCAGGCCGTGCGGCACGAAACCTGAATGGCAGGGTGCTGATGTATGCGGACAAGATCACCGATTCGATGCAAAGAACGATCGACTCTTC
>JBAZZX010000093.1:0-2961 GCA_041658585.1 Thermodesulfovibrionales bacterium | reverse complement strand
GAATTCTATACCAGCCAATGCCCTTTACTGGCTTTATATTCTGTGATTGCCAGCTCCCCGGCACAGTTATTGATTTCCATCCAGAATCATCATGCTCAGGGAAGGAATATGCAGAGTCGTCGTCAGGTGAAAATTTATGCAGTCCATCAAGAATAAGATAATCATTAGAATTCTGTGCCTGTGCATTTATGCAAAGAAAAACAGGGGAAAAAGCAACCAGCAGAAAAACGATTATGATTATTATTTTGTTCATTGCTTAATATTTAATAACTCGAATACTGCCATCTGCCGGTGTTGCATATTATAAAATTCAATCCAGAGTAGCATTATATCTCTCCTTTGAAATAATCCAATGCCTTCACCATATTTTTTCTTTCACCTGTAAATAATATTATATCTCCTGCCCTAAATCTAAAATCAGGCTCAGGATTTGTAAAAACCTCAGGGCCTCTCCTTACAGCTATAATTGTGACCCCTGTTTTTTTCCTTACCTGAAGCTCAGCTATGCTCTTGCCCACAAGATTCAAATTTTCAGGGATTCTAAACCCCTCTATTTCTATATCCGGAAGCCATTCACATTTCTCAAAGAGATGTCTCTTGGGTAATTCCATGCCTCTTAAAGCGGTATAACTGCCGCTTCTGATTTTATCTATCATGTCCATAATTACATTTCTGGGGAAATTATACCTGTGCAGCACACGCGAGAATATCTCTATTGAGGTCTCAAACTCCTCCGGTATTACCTCATCTGCTCCGAGCTTTCTAAGCTCATCTACTTCAGCAAGGTATCTCGTCCTGACAATAATATAAACATCAGGATTTTCCTGCCGTGCTATAGCCACAATCCTCCTCGTAGAGGCAGGGTCGGATATGGCAATAACAAGGAGCCTCGCCCTTTCTATGCCGAGTTTATGGAGTATCTCTTTTGATGTGCCATCGCCATAATAGATCGGCTCTCCCTTTTTCTTCAGCTCCCTGACAGTATCACTGTTCATCTCCAATACAATATAGGGTATCTCTGCCTCTTTAAGAACCCTTGCGAGATTTCTCCCGTTAAGGCCAAACCCGATTATGATCACATGATCGTGTCTCCTTCGTGGGAAACCTTCCCCTTCAGAAACTCTCTTAAGGCTGGCTATCCTCTTCAAAAGATGTCTCGATGTTATCCATCCGGAGACAAAAGGCGCTGACTTGAGGATAAACGGCGTCATTATCATTGTTACAACAGACGCGGATAGGAATACCTGATAAAACTCCCCTGTTATAATGCCTGCTGCCTTTCCTGCAACTGCGAGCACAAAGGAGAATTCTCCAATCTGAGCAAGTCCGAGTCCTGCAGTAATAGAGGTTCTCAAGGGGCTTCCTATTGAAAGAGCTGAGATTATGCCTGTGACTACCTTGAGGACAAATATCAATGCAACCACAACTGCTATCTTCAGACAATTATCAAACATATATCCGGCATCCATTAACATCCCGACAGAAACAAAGAACATGCCTATAAAGCTGTCCTTAAATGGCAATATATCTGATGTTGCCTGATGTGCATATTCTGATTCTGATATTGTCAGGCCTGCTAAAAATGCGCCGAGTGCAAGAGAAAGTCCGAATTTTGAAGTTAGAAAAGCAATCCCGATACAGATGAGTATTATCGTTGTTATGAATAATTCACGGCTTCTTGTGCGTACAACCTGATGGAGTAATCCCGGGACAACCCATCTTGCACTTAACAGCACAATTGCTATTATCAGTGCTGCCTTCCCCATCTTTATTAACGCATCCGCTATGTTTATTTCATCTCCTGACAGAGAAGGGATTAAGAGCATAAGCGGCACAACGCAGAGGTCCTGGAAAATCAATATACCCACCATTATGCGTCCATGCGGTGAGTCTATTTCACCTTTCTCAGCGAGCATCTTTAAAACAATTGCAGTGCTGCTTAATGCTATAAGGAAGCCAAAAAAGACAGACCTGTTTGCATTGCCGGTTACAAGATAGGCAGCAGTAGCGGATAAAGCTATCGTGAGCAATACCTGAATTCCGCCGCCTGCTATAACAGCCTTCCTCATTCTTGTCAGTTTTGCCATCGAAAACTCAATACCGATGGTAAAGAGAAGAAGAATCACGCCGATCTCTGCCATTATCTCTATTGAATGGATATCTTTTATAATTCCTATACCATAAGGACCAATAATAACGCCTGCAATAAGAAAGCCAACAATAGAGGGTATCTTCAGCTTGTGAAGCAGAAATACCACTAATGCAGAGGCGCCAAAGATAATAACAAGTGATTTTAAAAATTCAGATTCCATAGGTTTTATGGTAGCATAAGTTATGTATAATTTTATCGCAGTTTGGTCAACAATCCTGAGTTTTTACACCAAGTGCCCACGCTGTAGAAAATCCCAGTATTTCAAGGGTAAGAAGAAAGGCGATACTGTCGTCTGCAACAAGTGCAGGCATGAATTTCTGCTGAAATAGATATCATTTCAGTGTTTCTCTTCTTTTAAGTACACAACCTTGTGGGGAAAGGGTATCTCAATCCCCTCTTCCCTGAATCGCTTCAGAATCCTCTTTCTTATTTCGTGCTGAACAGGAAACTGATCTGTAAATTCCCGCACATGACATACCAGAGTAAAATCAAGAGAACTTTCGCCAAATCCTGGGATAAACCTTACAGCAGGCTCAGGATCCCCAAGAAGTCCTGAAACTTCACCAACCGCCTTCTTTGCCTCTTCAGTGAGGATTCTTTCAAGTTTATCTATATCAGAATTATAGCTGACAGAGACTGGGATAGACAAAGACATCCTTTTTTCAGGCAGATAATAATTTGTGACAATGCTCTGTGCAAGCTTATTATTGGGAATCACGACCATATTATTGGGAAGCATCTTTATCCTTGTTGTCCTCCAGGTTATGTCTTCAACATAGCCTTCCTGCCCTGTTTCGAGTTTGATGAAA
>JBAZZX010000092.1:0-2988 GCA_041658585.1 Thermodesulfovibrionales bacterium | reverse complement strand
AAGGAGATTAAGACATCCCAGCAGGTAATTTCAAGGCTGGAAAGTCCCCGGGATAAGCGTATGCCATCACTTGAGTTGCTCGATCGGGTGGCAAGGGCTCTTAACAGAAAGCTAATCATTTCTTTGCAGTCATAATCTTTGTGGCGGCAAGTATATTGAGACAATGGCACCATCTATAAATAGCATTAGTCAAAAGCATATTTGAAAAGTGGGCGACTTGATAACTTCCTGTACTCAATACCTCTAAGACGTAGTATTATTATGCGGAGTGCAAGTAATATTTATGCCATTATTTGCTATCCTTCAGTCCTTTATGTACGATAGATATTATGATAAGATTTAATGTTTTTTTCGTCTTTCTTATGAGCGAAATAGGTAAATTAACATTTGCCGAAGCTATAACAATCATTATAGGACTTTTGGGAGTCACAATTGCATTTCTTGCAGCCAAATACGCCCGGAATGCTTGGTTAAATCCGGTGCCATCACTAAAAATGGAACATGCTAAGGCCACGCTATTAAAGGTCAATGAAAGTAAATTTGTGGTTCGTATAACAATGGACATTACAAATATAAGCAGTGTGCCCGCTTTAATTGAGAAAATATTAATAAATGGACTCCAACCCGGATATGAAGAAATTGAAATTAGTAAACCCGATGCTACGAAATACGAAGTTAAGGCAATTGCAAGGAGCTCCGGTGATAAATTAAAGTTAGTTAGTAGATTCCGGCCTTTGCTTTTACAGCCGGGCTCCATATTAAAACCTGATGATAAAAGACAATCATTGGATGCAAATATTTTTTTCACTACAAAACCCACTATAATCAGGATCAAAATATACACTCCCAAGAGGCGTCCTTTTAAGAGCGTCATAAAGGAAGTTAAAGAAGCATCGTTAGATTCAGTTCTTGACTTTATGTGATAATTCTTAGGATTGGAGGAGGATATGGGTTTCTTTTGTAAATTGTTCGGACGCGATAAAGATTTGGACGTTCTTGATGATAGCATATCGTGTCTTCGTCTTGGCATCTTTAGTTATCTATTCAAGAAGAACTATGTACTGAATACCTTTTATATTTGTGGTAGCAATGACATAAAAGCTTGCATCGTCAAAATCGACCACTTCGCAAAAGATTTTTTAAATAAAATCACAAAAATTTCAAATTGATAAATAGATAATATAAGGAAATTATTTAAGCTTTACTCATTAGCACAAACAAGAATTGCGAAAGGATGGATAAAATGAAAACATTAATTATTTCTTACTTGTTGCTCTTTGGAGTCTTGCTTCCAGATACTTCAAAAGCTGCTGTTTGGATACATTTCAGCACTAATGAATATTATGACTCTTTCTATGATAATAAAAGCTTATCACGTCCCTCATCAGGAATTATCAGAGTCCTTAAGAAAGAAGTTGTACGATCGCAGGCAGGAAAAGAATTCGTGATTCGGAAGAGAATGGAGAAAGGGCTTTCTGTGAAAGGCTACACAGACTTTAAATACAGCCTCACCCTATCAGACATAGATTGTCAAAAGGCTAAATTTAGATTCTTCTATTTGAAAGAATATTCTAATTCTGGCAAAGAGCTTAGTAGTCATGACTTTCCTCCGGATCAGGCCAGTCAGTGGCATTCTATCCCGCGTGACTCTATCGTAGATTACCTTAGAAAAGCTGTTTGTAAATAGGAAGGCCACTTCGCAACAGATTACAAAACGTGGGAAGAATTGGGCCGATCCAGATAAAGACTCGTTGATTTCGGCATAAGTCTGTAGCAACAGATCATAGCTTAAAGGTTATACATATTTCTTGCGGTATTCCTCCATAGTTTAATTGTGCAATGTCCGTTTGTTCGCGGTGAAGTCCTTAAACAACGGGTGTTTGTTATGGGTGCTAATCTATTCCTTCGTTGAAAGGGTGATGCATTTGTGCGAATAAGTGCTTAAAAAATACATACCCTGAAAATATCTTTTTCGTGGTAATTCAAATTATCCCATAGACTATCATGAAGCGCGTTGAATTTTTGACTCAATAATCAAGCTATCAACTGGCTTATAAAGAAAAAAACGGAGAAAGAAACAAGTAGAATCCCGAAAAGCAGCATAATAGTCTTTGATTTAGTTTTGATATCCAATTTTGCTCCAATGTATGCCATAGGAGCAACGCCGATACCAAGAGCGGCAGTTGTTGCCGGATCAATATGTCCGAGATAATAATGAATCATGCTTCCCGGAACGGACAATACAGCCACCGTGAGAAGTGAGGTAGCGATAGCCTCCTTTATTTTCATGCGGAATAACACAACATATGCGGGAACAAAAAATATGCCGCCTCCGTTAGCGAGAATCCCTGATAAAAGCCCTATGACTAAGGCGACACTAATTATAGAGTAAGTAGCAGGAAGAGAACAGGTCTTCTTTCTGCAAAATATTTTTTCTATAACATTGTTATAAAAAAAATCGATCCCCATAAAAAAAAGTATACCTGCCGTGAAAAGCATTAAAAACTTGCCCGATAGATACACCGTAAGGTAAGACCCTGCAACCATCCCCGGTACTCCTCCGATTAGGCTGTACAAAGCAATCCTGAAATTTACAAGGTGTTCTCTTTTATAGGCAAATGATGCGATAGTAGCCGTTAATAATGTCAATGGCATGGGCGTCCCGAGAGCAATGTAAGGCGGAAGATCAAGAAATGTCCTCAATAGCGGAGTATCAATGCTGCTGCCTCCGATACCAAAGAAGGCAGAAATAAATCCTGTGAGACATCCAATAATAACCGCTTTAAAATCCATTTTATTTCCCTTGAATTCCCTTATGCATTTCGTCGTTATCCATTTTTACTAAGAAGTTCATAAGTAATGACACATTTAAACACCCTCCCCTTTATCCCCTCCCCTCAAGGGAGGGGCGATTCTTAAGTCCCCTCTCCCTTTTCTCCCCGGCGAATCCGCCTGAGTGCGGAGAGGGGAGAGGGCAAGGGTGAGGGT
>JBAZZX010000091.1:0-2995 GCA_041658585.1 Thermodesulfovibrionales bacterium | reverse complement strand
ATAACACGTGCTTTTGGGTCTCCAAATATCCCCTGTATTTTAGATCGCGGTCGAAATCCGGGGAACTGATATTCGTCCAGTAATCGTCTCTTTTTGCCCATCTACAAATCATACAGATTTCTTCATCCCCTTGAAAGCTCTTTTCTCCTTATTTGAAGCCGTGCTATACTGCTTAAAGCTCATCAATTGACCCACACTCTTACACGATGAGCCCTTCTTTTGATGGTCTTGCAGCATTAAGAATTGCGAAGGAAAAGTGTCCTGATGTGCCTTTTATCTTAGTTACCGGGAAACTCGGAGAAGAATTTGCAATTGAAAAACTCAAGGAAGGTGCAACAGATTATGTGTTAAAGGGCAATTTAAAGCGTCTTATTCCCTCGGTAGAAAGGGCATTAGCAGAAGCTAAGCTGATAACAGAACGCAAGCGGGCAGAAGAGGCGTTGCGGCAAAGCGAGGAGCGATACCAGAAACAGTTTAAAGAGGCTATAGACGCAATATTCCTGGCTGATCTTGAAACCGGAATGATAGTTGATTGTAATATCGCAGCTTCAAAGCTTGTTGAAAGAGAAAAGTCAGAAATTATTGGCAAACATCAAAGTTTCCTGCATCCTGCCGGAGACATTAAAGATGGGGTTTCAAAAACGTTCAAAAGCCACATGACAGGTGAATCTTCAGAGCTCCTTGAAGACAGGGTTATTACGAAATCAGGGCAAATAAAGGACGTTGCCATTAGAGCAAGCAAAATTACTATTGAAGGTAAAGAAGTTATGCAGGGTATTTTCCGCGACATCACAGAGCGCAAGCAGACACAAGAGGCACTCCGTGAATCAGAAGAAAAATACCGGCTATTGTTCGAAGGCGAATCTGACGCGATCCTCGTTTTTGATGGACCATCGAGAACAATCATTGATGTCAATACTGCTGCCCAAAAACTATACGGGTATAGCCGTGAAGAGTTTCTGAATATGCAATTAAAGGATGTTGCAGCTCAACCGGAAGAATCAGAAAAAACCTTTCAGATTGCCCTCACGGGGAAGTTATTGCAAGTCCCATTGAAATATCATAGAAAAAAAGACGGCACAGTCTTTCCAGTGGAGATATCAGCAGGTACTTTTTCGCTAAGAGGACAGACGATAGTAATTGGAGCAATCAGGGATGTTACCGAGAAAAAACAGGCAGAAAATGACCTGCGGGAAAGCGAAGAAAGATACAGCACCATGGTCAATTTCTCGCCAAATGTAGTGCTTGTTCACAAGGGAGGCACAATTCATTATATCAACGAATCAGGCATAAGGATTTTAGGATATCTTAGAGATGAGATTATTGGAAAGACAGTGCTTGAATTCATTTCTGATGATTCAAAAGAGTTAGTTGCGAAAAATATGCAACGAAGGATTTCCGGGGAACACGTTGAGAATTATGAGGTAAAAGTTATTACGAAATCAAAAGATGTAAAATACTTCCTTGTAAACGCTGCTATCATCCCCTATGAAAACGAAAAGGCTTCCCTGGTTGTTTTGTTTGACATCACCGAGCGCAAGCAGGCAGAGGAGAAAATAGGACAGAAAATGAGTGAGATGGAAAGGCTCAAGAAACGTTTTTATATGTAGAGAACAGCGTATGGTTGAACTTAAAAAGGAAGTAAATGCGCTCATTGAGAAAATGGGACAACCAAAGAAGTATGATTGGTAATCTTCAGTTATCACCGCATCATAAATCTGTGTAATTGTAGGTGCACCACGCATTTTGAGGTATGGTCTTCTCTTTGTTTGTTTGATGGAATTATTAATCAGATCGCTTCAAGCCAGAGATAAAAACGTTTGTGTCGATAACTACTTTTTTGCTCTTGCCCACTTGACGGCCTCTTCAACGACTTCAGGTTTTAGTTTTCTTTTTTTAACAATTTCCGAGGCATCTTTGTAAATGCTATTTGCAGAAGGTGGACGAAAGAGTTTCTTTTGGATCGGGGTGCAATTCATTTAGAACAGATCTGCACAGTGACTTCAACAGGTGGCATGTAAATCTTAGGCGGCGGGGTGATAGAGCGAAGGCGTAATGTTTCATTCGCACGTGCGCAGGCAGCCCGGAATTTAGGGGTAATAACATCAGCAATATTCAACATGCTGAAAAGAAAAAATGATAAGTTTAATTAGTCAAGAACGTCCCCTTATTTCTCTTAACGTCCTTCATAAACATCTTTTCTATGTCGGATGTGGAGCACCATTATGATTTCCTTCCCTAAATCCACAACGTAGAGAACTCGATAATCTCCGTAGCGATACCGGTAAAGACCCGTAAATTGACCCGTGAGAGCTTTGCCAAGTTTAATTGGATCATGAACGAGATATGTACTCACCCGCTCAATGATCTTCCGCGCTATCTCTTTATCGAGCTTCTCGATGTCTTTCCATATGTCTTCGTGCCATTGTACTTTATAGGCCAAGGCGTTTTTCCAATTCTTTTGTGCTCAGATATTTTGCATTTTTCTTATTGAGTCGATCCAGGGCAAGGAAAGCGTCTTCGTATTCTCCAAGATATTCAACGAGCGCTTCGCGCATATAAAAACTCTTCGATCGCTTTGTCTTTTCAGCAAGTTGATTTAGCCTGTCTTCTAAGTCGGCAGGTAATTTTAATGTAAGCATTCTTCCTCCTTAAATAGTAATACCAATAATACTTATAATACCTATAATAATTAAGGGACAAAAACAAGTCAATTTAAAAATACATCGGGAAGCGGCATTGTCTCAAAAACATTACTTTTTTAGACGGAATAACAGGATACAAAAAATAACAGACAGGCAATATGTCTACAAAAGTCAATAATCAAGTCTGACCCCATGACCTGAGCATATTCAGAACGGAAAAGCACGATCTTGGTATGCGGCCAATCTACCACCAGAAGAAAGACAGAACACAAGCCCATATTCTGGTATGCTTCCTGGCGCTCTCGATGTGGCGGACACTTCAGCAGTGGATGAAGGCATCCGGACTGGGG
>JBAZZX010000090.1:0-3074 GCA_041658585.1 Thermodesulfovibrionales bacterium | reverse complement strand
TTCGTGAAGAAATGGCGCAGACGCTTTCCGATGTGGTTTTCAGGAGGACTAATCTTGGTGCGATGGGAATTCCGGATGACAAGACATTGAACGCCTGTGCCGGGCTTATGGCGCATGAACTTTCATGGGACAAGGCCAAGGTTGAAAAAGAAATCAGCGATCTTAAATCATTGGTCTTGAAGATATAAGGATTGTGGATCTGGTCGCCCTGCATACTATGTAATGCAGGTACATTTTCAAAGGGGAGAATTGTTAAGTAAGCGTTAATCTATTTTAAGTAATCGTTAACCTGGCATAGGGAATGACATGAACATGTCCGAACCGATAAGCCGATATATAAGCTTTCGCGAGCCCCAGCATGAGGCGTCATTCAGGTCAGATTTGGATGGCGGACTATGGGTGGAGTTTCCATTACAGAAGATCAGTTCCGCATTTGCAATGCCGGTAGAAACGCTAGGAGAAACGCTAGGAAAAACGCCGGCTCTTATCCTCGCATTACTGCAAGAGGATCCGAATCTGACGGTTCCCGACATAGCGGCTCGGATTTCCAAGTCCGGCAGTGCGGTACAACGCAGTATTTTGAAATTGCAAAGCGCTGGACGGTTGAAACGGACAGGATCCCGGAAAGTCGGCCAATGGGAGGTGCTGATGAAACTGTCACCGGACAAGTCGAGTTAACAGCCAAAGGCGTAATCTGACGCTTACAGGGTCAGAACAGAGTCAGCGTAAAGTGGGTGAGTATTTTGGATATACGGGGAACGGTTCGGTTATAAAGCAGCGTCAGCGGTTGGGTGAGATGCTGAACGGCGATAAGAAGCTAAAGCGGAGGTTGGATAAAATTGCAAACTGGCTTGCAAAAAACTAAAGCTATTTTCACCTTTCTCGGTCTGATAAACATCTAAAGGTTTAGAGATTCATTAAAGGTTCCGTAGGATAAGAGAAACGGTAATTAAGCCGTTTTTAAAGGAGGGGCTAAGATGAATCTGTATTGTGGGGTGGATCTGCACGGTGACAACGGGTATTACGGGATAGTTGATGAGGACAACAGAAGAATATTCAGAAAGAGGCTTCCGAATAAACTGGATACGGTATTGCGGGAATTGGAACCGTATCGGAAGCAGTTAAAAGGGATTGCGATTGAATCTACATACAACTGGTACTGGCTTGTGGATGGGCTTATGGAGAACGATCACAAAGTTGGGTTAGCGAATCCTGCGGTGATGGAACAATATAGCGGGTTGAAGAATAGCAATGATGAAACGGATGCGTTTTTTATAGCCGATCAGATGCGTCTTGGGCTGTTGAAATATGGACACATTTACCCTAAGGAAGAGAGGCCGGTTCGAGATATTCTCAGGAGACGGATGTTGTTTGTTCAGCAGAAGACAGCCCAAATATTGAGTTTTGAATCGTTATTTTCCAGGCAGACAGGCGGGAAGATCAACGGAAGCCAGGTTCAGCAGTTGAGCGGCAAAGACATTGAAGATTTCTTCCCTGATGAACATGTCAGGCTGATGGCACAATCGAGTATCGAAACGATTCGATTTTTAACGGAACGGATCAGTTTGTTTGAAAAGACTGCATTACGGCAGTGCCGGCCAAAAGAGGAATTCAAGAAACTGTTTACAGTTCCCGGAGTTGGAGACGTTCTGACTCTGACGATTATGCTGGAGACGGGAGACATCAATCGATTCGCGCATGTTGGCAA
Source organism: Thermodesulfovibrionales bacterium (assembly GCA_041658585.1). Taxonomy (GTDB): domain Bacteria; phylum Nitrospirota; class Thermodesulfovibrionia; order Thermodesulfovibrionales; family SM23-35; genus DYFC01. The sequence goes on along the minus strand of JBAZZX010000090.1, from coordinate 1,366 downwards.
CTACACCTCATATTGCCGTGGGGTCAAAGCGGACAAATACAGCAACGAAAAGAAGAAGGGCAAGAATAATCGAAAGAACGGAAACAAATATCTGGCTTGGGCATATGTCGAAGCAGCTCATTATATGATTCGTTACTGTCCAGAGGCAAAGAAATGGTATCAGAGGAAGCTGGCCAGGAGCGGAAAGGTTGTTGCCCTGAAAGCTTTGGCGAGCAAGATTTCCAAGGCATGTTATTTTATCATCAAGGATCAGGTGGATTTCGATATGAAGAAGATATTTGGATAAGGTTTATTTGGTTGCGACAAAGAACCATTGTCAGGGTTGGTAACACCATCGGTTTGATTGGGATTTGCCGCAACCATCTGTTGTTCGTCGTCGTTTCGCCTGCGTCATGAGTCAGCATGGGTCTGGAGTTCCGGTTTGCCGGGATATCCACAAGGTCTGTGACTATTTGAACATGACACGGTACTGAAGTTTTTCTGAGCCTGGCCGCGAATGGCAGGACGGTCCCGGGCAACCTGTATACTCGGGGTAGAATCGGATGAGTGACTGGACGAAGCGATCCCGCGACTGTGGGATCAGAGTCAAGTGATCGAAAAGATCAGGCGCGGATCGGCATGGGTAACAGCGTAGTCAATGGTAACGCTGTCAAGAGGGGTTAGAAAAAAACCTTACGGGGACGTATTATTCTCGATTGACAGCTCCTTTAATGAGTGACCCTGTTATGTAAAATCCGGTACTCAAGCCGGACCCAAAATATGCTTACTATATAAAAAGAATTTTATCTTCAGGCCTTTAGGATTGGCTTCAGTTGTCGTCGTTAGGCGACGACGGGAAAGCCTTTCTTACACAGTAAAGAGAAAAAAGATGTATGTTCAGGATAAGTATTTAACCAACAATCGGTTATGATGTAATTCTTGGACAGACCTGGCTGTTTAACCCGGATATTGCACGAGGAACATGCAATATCCGCCTGAAAGGCTTCGACGCTATCGACTTATGTCGATCTTGCTCAGGGTTAACCTTGAGCGAAGCGCTCTTTCACGCTTCGACTGGTTCGACAGGCTCAGAACAGGCGAAGTCGAAACTTCTGCCGAATATGTCTTTCCGGCAGAAGTGCTTATGAAACGAGCATGTCTTCGCTCGTGAAATAAGCAGGTTAAGAAACGTCAAACCATTATTTGTCGGATTTGTTCCAGAGGTGGGTTCTGGTTTCATCAACCAACACCTTGTTGAGGACGATCAGCGACACCAGATTGGGAATGGCCATGAGTCCATTGGTAATGTCCGCGAACGACCAGACAGCCTTTATCGAAACCGTTGACCCGACCATTACCGCGGCAACCCAAAACCAGCGGTAATACT
>JBAZZX010000089.1:0-3333 GCA_041658585.1 Thermodesulfovibrionales bacterium | reverse complement strand
GACCTGAGTTCGCTTTTTATATCCCTTAATGATATGGTTTCAGAATCACTCATGATTACCGCCCTTTCTATAACCGATTCAAGATGCCTGATGTTGCCCGGCCAGTTATATTCAACGAGGGCCTTTATCGCGGCAGAGTCGATGCCTTTTATCCTTTTTCCGAATTCGCGGTTATATCTGTTCATGAAAAATTCAGATAGGTCCGGTATGTCGTTTTTCCTGTCCCTAAGCGGTGGAAGGTCTATGGTAATAACCTTGAGCCTGTAGTATAGCTCTTCCCTGAAATTACCTTTTGCAAGCTCCTTTTCGATGTCCTTGTTGGTTGCGGTTATGATTCTGACATCGACCTTTATCGGGTCTTTCCCTCCGAGTCTTCTTATCTCTTTATTCTGGAGGACTCTTAAAAGCTTTGACTGCATCATAAGAGGCAGATCGCCGACCTCGTCGAGGAATAATGTGCCGTTGTTTGTTGCCTCGAACAGTCCTATTTTCCGCGACAGCGCGCCCGTGAAGGCCCCAGGTTCATAGCCGAAGAGTTCACTCTCGAAGAGATTTTCAGGTATGGCGGCGCAGTTCAGGGCGGTAAATGGTCTGGACCGTCTGGGACTGTTGTAGTGAATGGCCTTTGCAACAAGTTCCTTGCCCGTGCCGCTTTCGCCCATTATCAAGACCGTTGCGGAACTGTTGGAGACCTTTTTCATGATATTCACGGCCTCCTGCATCTTGACGGACCTGCCTATTATCCCTTCGATCCTGAACCTGTCATACAGTTCCCTCTGGAGCTGGATATTTTCTTTTAGAAGCTCAGTACGCTCAACGGCCCTCCTCACCGTCATCAACAGGGAATCTTTGTTCAGCGGTTTAGTCAGATAGTCAAACGCGCCCTTTTTCATCGCTTCAACAGCGGATGATATTGTTCCGTGGGCGGTTACGATAATCATGGTAGGGGAAGGGGAAAGAGAGTCCTTCTGAACGGAGTCAAGCAATTCGATGCCGTCCATTCCCTCCATCTTGAGGTCCGTAAGTATGACGTCGGGATTGTATCTCTTTACGGTTTTCAGTGCCTCTTCGCCTGACGCGGCAGTATAAGTCTCATATCCCTCATCATCGAGGATAGTCTTTACTATGTCCCTCTGAAGCTGTTCGTCGTCTACAACAAGAATGACCGCCATTCATTTGCCCTTATCCAAAGGCAGGAATATAGTGACGGCGCTGCCCTTGCCTTCAATGCTCTTAAATTTTATCCTGCCTTTATGTTCTTCCACAACCTTTTTTGTGAGCGCCAGACCGATCCCGAGCCCATCCTGTTTCGTGGTAAAAAACGGGTCGAAGATCTTCGAAATTTTCTCAGCTGAAATACCCACCCCTGTATCTTCAACGTCTATGCTTAACTTGTCGTCCGTCCTGCTCGTCCTTATCGTGATCTTCCCGCCATTAGGCATCGCGTGGAATGCGTTCAGTATTATATTGTACAGACAGGTTTTTATAAATCCAGAATCCAAATAAAGCTCTGGCAGGATGCCTAATTCCTTGATTATTGTGATCTTATCCTTTTCCGCCTTGGCCTTGACAAGTTCCAGAACGTCCTCTATGAGCTTCACGATATCTATCTTCTGGAGATTAAGCTCAAGGGGCCTGCTGAACTCAAGGAAACTTTCGGCAAACCTGCTCACGCGCTGTATCTCATTTTTGATGTTACGAATCAGTGAGTCGAAGTGCTCTTTCCCGCCTTCTTCATGGGGTTCATATTTTTTCTGGATATGGTCGATGGAAAGGTTGATAAAATTGAGCGGGTTCTTTATCTCATGGGCGATGCTCATCGAAAATTGTCCTAAGCCCGCGAGTTGCTCGGCCTTGCGCAGCCTTTCCTCCAATACGCGCTCTTCCTTAAGTTTACCGACCATGTAGTTGAAACTCTTTGCGAGTTCCCCTATTTCGTCTTTCCTTTCAGTGAGTATTTCCTGATCGAGGTTGCCATGTGCGACATTCCTGGCGGCCTGTACGACATCCTCAATGGGTTTTGTGTACCTCTTTGCAAGGATGATGCTGAGGAGCAGCCCTATCCCCAATATCATTGCGGTTGCCGCAATTCTTCTGATGATTCGTTTCTGCATTTGGGCCGAAAAGTCCTCGGTATTCACCGTAAGGTGTATGTATCCGTAATGTTTGTTGCCTGCAACGACAGGAACGATTACATTATAGAATTGGCCCTCGCCTATCACAGGTTCCCCGAGTTCTGCCTTGAAGATGAGCTCCTTTTTTGTCTTTGTGATCCATTTTCCTATATTTCGCGGATCAGTGCTCGATATGATCTTGTCGGAATTGCTGATGATCGAGATTTCTTTAACGCCTTTTGTTTTCAGTTTTTTTAGATAGTTATGGAGGCGATTCACATCCGGGAGGCCGCTGCTGGTGACTTCTTCTACGCCCATCTGTATGCCTCTGGAAAGATCGGCGATCTGTTTTTCGAACTCGTTATAGATCGATATTTCGGTCTGATAATAGAGAAAGACGAGTATGGAGATGATACTAAGGCTCTGAACAAGCATCAGGGCCACAAGCTTTTTGTTGAGAGAGAGCCTGGGGAAATAGTCTCTTATTTCATGGATGTTAAGTTGCATATGTCCATTGTATATTTATTTCTCATCAGGTGTCAATCAAGGCTTAATCGGATCCCGCAACAGGAAAATCACGGGGGATATATGATAGCGCCCGAGCCCTCGGAGAGCGACCAGTAAAAGGCCCTGGCGTCATTTTTACCCAGGACAATATCAATGGCTGTATACGGTTTTCCTCTCAACGCATACCAGAGCATTGAGATCGGGCGAATTAAAAATCTCATTGAGGTGTAGAAAAGGTTGCCTATTCCTGAGACAATCCCTTCCGTTAACGGTCTTATAAATATCTTTACGCCACCATCAAGAACAAGAGTATATCTTGATGGCATGTCGGCCAGTTCCAGTGCCTCTATCTTGAAATTGTCCTTTTCCTTGCTTTCTCCGGGCTTAATCATTTCCCTGCCGGGTTTAAAGAATGTACTTTTCTTTCTCAAGCGATATACGTTGCTCGAAACAGGGCTGCCCCAGCAGTGGAAGTCATTAATTTGCAGTTCCCTCAGGTGAATCCCCCTGGCCTTGATAAAGGCCATTTTTCCCTTCAGATTGAAAACAATGTAGATATCGGGTTTGCGGGCCAGGGTAAGTTCCTCTTCGAGAAGCCGGTTTTCTCTGATATATCTCTCCTTGTCGTCACCGGCAGAAGCCGGGCCGGCAATCAAGGCGATAAAGAGAAATATGAACCTCAGCCGCATCATCAAAAGATATATATCCTCGT
>JBAZZX010000088.1:0-3421 GCA_041658585.1 Thermodesulfovibrionales bacterium | reverse complement strand
AAATCTACTATCAAAAAGGATGGAATGCCTACATCAGCGATAAACTAGTCCCCTATTTTCAAGCCAATTATGTTCTGAGAGCAATGGTACTGCAGGAGGGAACTTACGACATCACATTTAAATTTGAACCTTTGTCTTACCGGTTAGGTAAGCAGATTTCGATGGTCTCTTCTCTACTTTTACTCTTTTTTATTGGTTTTGTGCTCTTTAAAAATATACCTTTGAAAAAAAGCGCTAAATAGAAGAACCGATGGGAAATGGAGGTGAAAATGTTCCAAATTCCCTACTGGTAATTTTTGATGTGGTCCAAACATATCCCGCATGGCAAAAGAAAAATTCAAATTGAGAAAATCACTTTTTAGTTCATATTTCAGCACAACGCTTAGCATATCATTGGTGCTATTCCTTTTCGGATTGCTTGGTATTTTACTGATAAATACCAAAAGACTATCTGATTATGTTATGGAAAATGTTGGCGTGACTCTGATCCTGAAAGAAAATACAAGAGAGGTGGATGTATTGAAATTACAGAAGACGCTTGAAGCGACCTCTTATATTAAATCAACCCGTTTTGTTGACAAAGAGACTGCAGCACAGGAATTAAAAAAAGATCTGGGTGAAGACTTTGTCGATTTTCTGGGTTACAATCCGTTGCTCAGCTCAATGGATGTGAAGCTTCATGCGAACTACGCCAATCCTGATAGTCTGGCACTATTGGAGGCTCAGTTTATCAAGTTTCCTGAAGTTCAGGAAGTATATTACCAACGAAATCTTGTCAAACAGCTTCATTCGAATGTCAAAAAGCTTAGCCTCATCATTTTGGTGCTCAGTATTTTGATGTTTACCATCTTCATTGCCCTGATCAATAATACCATTCGTCTTTCCATCTATTCGAAGAGATATCTGATCAATTCTATGCAGTTGGTTGGTGCCACCAGGTCATTTATCAGGTTCCCGTTTATTGCAAAGAGCATATTGCATGGAATTTATGGCGCCTTTATTGCCTGTTTTATTTTGTTGATGATCTTCTTTTCTTACCAGTCAGAACTAAAGGATCTTATTGATTTTCAGAATTCTGTATCTTTAGCCTTATTGGTTTGCGGAATATTTATTTTTGGGATTTTCATGACTGCCTTGTCCACCTATTTTGCAGTGAATAAATTTTTGCGAATGAAGTTTGATCAACTCTATTATTGAACTATCTTTGCGGGTTAATAACTAATTCATTGTTAAATGGTCAAGAATAGTGGACAGAATCATCCGGAAGGCTTTGCACTTGGTAAGGAGAATCTGAAATTGATGCTGATCGGACTTGGCATCATCATTCTGGGATTTGCGCTGATGACCGGTGGCAAAAGCGACGACCCAAACGTTTTTAACAAAGAGATCATCTTCAGCTTCAGAAGGATTACGCTTGCTCCTTTGGTAGTCATGTTCGGATTTCTCTTTGAGATTTATGCCATCATGAAAAAACCCAAATCTGAAAATCAGAAGAAATCTTAACCTGATTGGTTTTATTTCAAACGATTTTAATTCCTGCAAACTACTGCAGCTCTATTTTTAAAGTTACCCGTTCATTTAATGAGATATAAGGAGTCAAAAGATTTTGATTTCATTCGGGGCGAAATCCTGGTTCTAAACAAACCGCTCGATTGGACCTCTTTTGATTTGGTAAACAAAGTTAGGATCATGCTTTGCCGGCTGATGAAGATCAAAAAATTAAAACTTGGTCATGCCGGAACGTTGGATCCTAAAGCTACAGGGGTGATGGTTCTTTGTTCGGGTAAATTAACAAAGCAAATCGATGAAATTCAGGCCGATGAAAAAGAGTACATCGCTCTGCTTAAAGTAGGTGCAACAACACCTTCCTTCGATCTTGAGACTGAAGAAGACGAACAATTTGCAACAGCTCACATCACTCGTGAAACATTAGAAAACGTTCTTCCATCCTTTGTTGGTGCTATTGAACAGATACCGCCTGCCTACTCTGCAATAAAAGTGGATGGTAAAAGGGCCTATAAACTTGCAAGAAAAGGGCAAGAAATTGAACTAAAAGCTAAAATGCTTGTTGTCAAGGAGATTGAACTTTTACGGTTTGAGATGCCGGAAATCGAATTGAGAATTGTATGCAGCAAAGGGACATACATCCGTGCACTGGCCAGGGATATTGGCATAGCGCTTAACAGTGGAGCCTATTTGATCGGATTAATACGTACCCGGATAGGAGAATATTCAATTGATCAAAGTTTAGATCTGACAGAGTTAGCAGATATGCTTTCTGCCCATTTTAATACCAGTAATAATACAAATATATAAATCGAATAAATGTCATCAACAATGAAGCTTTCGAAATTTAAGTACAATTTACCTGATGAATTGATCTCCCTTCATCCATCGAAGAATCGGGATGAATCCAGGTTACTTGTTTTAAACCGTCAAACCGGCGACATTGAACACAAAATTTTCAAGGATGTTATTGACTATTTTAACGACAAAGACGTTATGGTTTTCAATAATACCAAGGTTTTCCCTGCCCGGCTTTACGGAAATAAGGAAAAAACAGGTGCTCAAATCGAAGTATTCCTATTAAGAGAATTGAACCGCGAACTAAGGCTGTGGGATGTCCTTGTCGATCCTGCCAGAAAAATCAGAATTGGCAACAAGCTTTACTTTGGTGATGATGATCTTTTGGTTGCTGAAGTTATTGACAATACAACCTCAAGAGGCAGGACTCTTCGTTTCCTCTTCGATGGTACTTACGATGAATTCAAGGATACACTGTTCAAACTTGGAGAAACTCCTCTGCCAAAAATCATTAACCGTCCTGTAGAAGAGGATGATGCTGCCCGCTATCAGACTGTTTTTGCCAAACACGAAGGTGCAGTGGCTGCTCCGACAGCGGGTCTTCATTTCAGTCGGGAACTTTTAAAACGCCTGGAAATCAAGGGTATAGATTTTGCTGAAATTACCCTGCATGTTGGTTTGGGAAATTTCAGAAGCGTGGATGTCGAAGATCTCACCAAACACAAAATGGATTCTGAACAGATCTGGATCAAAGATGAGGCAGTCAACATTGTCAATTCTGCCAAGGATGAAAAGCACCGTGTTTGTGCTGTTGGAACTACTGTGATGCGGACTTTGGAAACATCCGTCTCCACCAACGGCATGTTGAAACCTTTTGAGGGATGGACCAATAAATTTATCTTTCCACCTTATGAATTCAGTGTTGCTGACAGCATGATTTCCAATTTTCACCTTCCACTCTCAACACTCCTGATGATGGTAAGTGCTTTTGCCGGATACGATAACCTGATGAATGCCTACAAAGAGGCGATCAAAGAGAAGTATCATTTCGGCGCTTACGGAGATGCGATGCTGATAATCTGATATTATCATAAAACAAGAAAGCCGGTTGAATTAT
>JBAZZX010000087.1:0-3459 GCA_041658585.1 Thermodesulfovibrionales bacterium | reverse complement strand
CACTGGAAGGTTTCGACAGGGAGCAATCTCGCGAAACCTATCAAACTCCGAATACTAGAGACCATAGCACGGCAGTTAGGCCATGGGGGCGAAGCTCCATTGGCCAAAAGGGAAACAGCCCGGATCTCAAAATAAGGTCCCTAAATATATACTAAGTGTAAAACAAGAAGGTGAGATTTCTTAAACAATGAGGAGGTTGGCTTAGAAGCAGCCATCCTTTAAAGATAGCGTAACAGCTCACTCATCTAGAGATTTTGCGTCGAAAATAATTGGGGCTAAGTATATTACCGAATTTGAGGATTCGTAGACTTCATATAGAACAAATGTTCTTCGTTTTCAAGTGTGGGGAGACAGTTATGGACGGACACTTACAAAGTGTTGGAAGGTTCGAAACCTTCTCTCTCCACCACCTCTTTCAAGTGAGAGGGGTATCAATTTCCTCAACAGGGAATCTTTATAGAGTTTCTGTTGGGGTTCTATATGAAGTCTACGAGTGGTAGGAGAGTGTTCCAATCTGCAGTGAAGGAAGACTCGTGAGAGCTTCTGGAGCGTTTGGAAGTAAGAATGTTGGCACAAGTAACCGCAATGGCGTTGAGAACGCGCCACGTCGAAAGATCAAGGTTTCCTTGGTAATGTCAATCAGCCAAGGGTTAGTCGGGCCTAAGGGAATGGCGAAAGCCGCACTCGATGGACAGTGGGTTAATATTCCCACACTTCTGTATTTTGTGACGGGACGACGGAGTGTAGTATGTATCGCTCATTATTGGATTTGAAGTTTGTGTCTTGATTATGATGCATAGGAAAATCCGTGCATTGCCTTAAATGGCACATGAAAGAGAAGCAAAAAGTTTTCCATTTCGGTGGAGGATAATGATACAAAGCACGCTTCCAAGAAAAATCTCTAAACTTAAAAATATAGAATCCGTACCGCAAACCGACACAGGTGATCAGGTCGAGTAGACCAAGACGAACGAGTGAGTGGTCCCCAAGGAACTCGGCAAAAAAGCAGCCGTAACTTCGGGATAAGGCTTGCCCCTCACATGCTTGCATGTGAGGGGCCGCAGCGAAAGTATCTCTGGCAACTGTTTACCAAAAACACAGCTCCCTGCGAACTCGCAAGAGGATGTATAGGGGGTGACACCTGACCAATGCCAGAAGGTCAAATATCGGCGTTTTTGTATAGCAATATATGATGGTGACTGATATAAGCCCTGGTGAATGTCGGCCGTAACTATAGACAAAACCGTTGTAGTTACGCAAAAAAATCTTGCCAAATGCTGGAAACTCTGGGTCCGATTTATTTCGGATAAAAAAGTAGTGATTATTACGAGCACACGTCGATGTGTCGTGACAATATAATTACGCAGACAATCAGCAGGAAAGACTTCTGATCTAACAAAAATTAATGAAAAATATTCCTATAAATATAGGCAACTATATCGCAGGATTTACAGACGGCGAAGGAAGCTTCAATGTCTCAATCAAAAAGAGGTTAGATTATAAAGAAAGTTGGAAATTAACCGCTTCGTTTAACATTTCTCAAAAAGATAGAGTTATTCTTGCTTGGATAAAACATATCTTGGGATGTGGAACGTTGCGAGAAAGAAAAGATGGTGTTGTGTATTATGAAGTAACAAATATTTCTTCATTATATGATGTTATCATTCCATTCTTCAGAGTGTATGGTTTTCGTTCAGCATATAAAAAGAATAATTTTAGAATTTTTTCTCAAATTGTTGAAATAATGTATGCGGGTGAACACAATACAAAAGAAGGATTTCAGAAAGTTTTGGAATTAAGGGAAAAACTTAATCCTGGAATTGGAAGAAAACGAAAATATACATTATCAAATGTATTAATTTCAGAAGAATCCTCAGAGACTATACGCAAGACAGTTTCAAATCAATAATTGGAGTCGACGATTTGAAAATGATGATATAGTCCGACCTCTATGGCGACATAGAGTTAACACGTTTTATTTTTTATTTGGTAAACAATATGTACACATTCAACCTTAAGAAAAGAACGGTCCTAAGGTCACTTATTGGACAATATTAATATATACTGTCAAGTAAGTGAGGATTGGGACTGTTCTCGATAAGATTCTAAGGTTAAATTATAAGCTGCCTCTTTGCATAGCAATATGCATTTGATCCTAAAATAAACATGACCATATGCTGGGAAGTTTGTTGTTCAAAAGTGCCTATGGTATAATGCTACCATAGATGAAAACAAATAATCAGCAGGAAAGATTAAAGACTGGGTTTTGGATTTCTGGTTTTGTAGATGGAGAAGGATGTTTTACAGTATCGTTTGTAAAAAATTCTACTACAAAATTTGGCAAACAAATTTTTCCTGAATTTGTGATTACACAATCAAGTAAGAGTTTAGAAGCCTTAAAAAAAATTCAAAAATTCTTCGGGTTTGGAAGTATTGTTTTAAACAAACGATATGACAATCATCACGAAGATCTTTATAAGTTTTGCGTTAGATCTGTTTCGGAATTATATGAAAAAATAATTCCATTCTTCAAAGAGTTTACTCTGCGAACATCAAAGAAAGATGATTTTGCAATTTTTTGTAAAATTATTACTCTAATGTATAAGAAAAAACATTTAACACAAAATGGATTTCAAACCATTCAAGCCTTAGCGGCAACGATGAATAGAAAAAAGAGCCGTCTTTAAAATCCTCAGAGACTAAACGTCATGCTCCTAGTGAATAATTAGGATGAAGATATAGTCCAAAGTCTTTAGGGTGACTAGAGCGAAATACCTTGTCGGGTAGGAACTGCCCGCCTCGAGAGTAATCTTGAGGGAAATTTCTGGCTTATAACGGTGGAGTCCTCGCTGGAGACCTGAGGTAGGTCTATGAAAGCAGGAGAATACCGTGGGAAGTCGTTCAGTACTAATTTTTGGAAAAAAAGAAACCCCATTCCGTCGTTTAAGAGCGGAACAGGGTCGTGGCGAGATGGGTTGATCAGCGACAGTAACGAATCGCCATCGTCACTGCGGTAAGGGCGGAGCAGGTTACCAGGTAGAACTTGAGAACCCGCTTCCCATTTAACGAGTCTCGAAAAAGTTGAATGTACCAGCGCACAAGAGCTCCTTTCAACAAAAGGATAAAACTTATATATATATTAGTCAATAGTAATATTGATTCCAAAAATTAGTGCTGAATTGACCCCGTATCGACTTAATCTCAACTGTAAATTACAGAATGATTAGATTTGCTGAATAAAATTAGCAGATAACACGCCAGCCCCTTCCAAATTATTAAATTTGTCAGGGTGAAGATATAGTCAGTGCCACTAGAAATAGTGGAAAGGAACGAAGTTCCGACGCGCACGAATGGTGTAATGACTGGAGAACTGTCTCGGGGACCAGCTCGGTGAAAATACAATACCGGTGAAGATGCCGGTTAAGTGCAGTTAGACGAAAAGACCCTAGAAGCTTTACT
>JBAZZX010000086.1:0-3594 GCA_041658585.1 Thermodesulfovibrionales bacterium | reverse complement strand
GATCTGCTGATAATCGGCATTGCCTGGATCATTGTTTCCTCCTCTTTCTATTTGAAAAAGTAGGTTGATCATGACCCTAAGCAGCCCTAAGAATCAATTAATTTTGTTACGTATAGCTTCATCAAGTACTCATATTAGGTAAGTTTCACTAAGTATTGAGTATGAATGTAAATTCGCAGCCTTGAGGTGTGGATAGAATCAAGAACTGCACCACAAGTTTCTTATTATTAATAATGAAAGATTATAATAGAACCATTTATGGGTAAATGTTGTGTGGAGAGAGAAATGAGGGATACAACTTTAATATTGTTGATACCGGTCGGCGAGGTTTATTTTCAATAACTCCTTGAAAATCATTCATTCAATACTTCTCTTATTTTTCTCAAAAGCTTTGTCGGTGAAGCAGGTTTTTCGATATAGGCAAATCCATTTTCAATAATATCATGTTTTTGAATGATATCTGCCGGATATCCACTCATAAAAAGTACCTTGATATCAGGCCTTATTTGCTTGATCTCACCATACACCTCTTTGCCGTTCTTATTCGGCATTATTACGTCAAGGAGTACAAACTGAATTTCATTCTTATACACCTTAAATTTATTTATCGCATCCTGACCATCTATCGCCTCTATTACCTTATATCCGTATTCCTCAAGCAATTTCTTTGTGAATTCCCTCACCGCTGTCTCATCCTCTGCCAACAGCACAGTCTCTGTGCCTGTTTCAACAGGTTGTATAACTTTAGGTTTTATCTCCTCTGCCTCTCCCTGTATCAACGGTAAATATATCCTGAATGTGGTACCTCTACCCGGTTCACTGTAAACATTGATATATCCTTCATGCTGTTTGATGATACCGTATGCCATGGCAAGTCCAAGCCCTGTCCCTTTGCCCACCTCCTTTGTTGTGAAGAAAGGCTCAAATATTTTCTCCCTTGTCTCTCTCTCCATGCCGGCGCCTGTATCGGTCAACGATAAAAGAACATACGGCCCTTCCTTTCCGAAACCATGACCTTTTATGAATTCATGGTCAATAGCAACCGTTTCAGTCTGGATAGTCAAAAGACCCCCTGCGGGCATTGCGTCCTTTGCATTCGTTGCAAGGTTCATCAATACCTGCTCTATCTGCCCGGGGTCTGCCATGACAATCAAGGCTTTCTCTGAAAGCATAGTCTGTAATCGGATATCTTCCCCGATAATCCTTGATAGCAAATGATCTATTCTTCTGACAATCTCATTGAGATCTACCGGTCTTGGATTCATGATCTGTTTCCTGCTGAAGGCAAGGAGGCTGTGTGTCAGATTACCTGCCCTATCCGATAAGAAAAGGATGTGTTCGGCATAACTCCTTAAAGGGTCTTCTTCCTTCAGCTTCATTTTCAGCAGGTGACCATACCCCATCATCGCTGTGAGGATATTGTTGAAGTCATGGGCAATGCCTCCGGCAAGTTGTCCTACTGCTTCCATCTTCTGAGACTGGAGAAGCTGGGCATGCAACTTTTCTTTTTCATCCTCTACCTGTCTTCTTGCAATGACCCCAGCCAGCGTATCGGCAACAGCAAGCAGAAAGTCTTCCTCTTTTTGGCTTCTGATATGCCCTTCTTTCAAATGGATATTTATCACTCCCAATGTCTTTCCGCCAAACAGGAGGGGCACAACATAATGACCATGAGGAGCCATCCCCTCGTAACAGATGTCGTGGCGTTCATCAATATGGTCAGCAAACTCTATTTTTTGGGTAAGAGCTGCCTTTCCGCAAAGACATTCTCCAAAATGAAGATGTGCACACGATTTTTTGAGCTGTTGGGTGAGATTGTACTGGGCTTTCATCACTAAAACATCAGGTTCATCTTCAACAATGTGTATGCTGCCGACTGCTTCAAAGGAAAGCCAGGGAATCGTAAGTATCATGTTAAGGGCTTTCTGCAAGATTTCTTCTAATGGTCTATTTTCCAGTGATTCGCTGAGTATCATGTTGATCGTAGACTGGGCAAAATAGTTATCATGAAGTTCGGCTTCTGATGTCCGTAACGCCTTTTCTGCTTGCTTTCGCTCGGTGATATCTATAAACATACCAGATATAAAATCGCCATCAAGGGTTGTATTCATTAGTATGTTCTTGGTTTTTCCTGTTTTTGTTAATATTTCAAGTTCGAAGTTGTCGACCTTTCCTGTATTCTTAAGATTTTCAATCAAAACTTCTCTATCCTTAAGATTTTTGTATAATGGTAAAACACCAAATGATATAAGTTCTTCCGGTGATTCAAATTCAAACATCTTTACCATAGCTTCATTCACATAAAGAAAATCACCTTTGAGATGGGTTCTGTATACTCCAATAAGGGCACTCTCCACGAGGCTTCGATATTTTTCCTCTGAAGCTTTTACCTCTTCCTCCGCCTTCTTGCGTTCAGTGATGTCGCGGAAGTGCCAGACTCTGCCATAGTACTTCCCGTCGGATCCAAGCATCGGAGCAGAGTAGCGGTCAAAGGTTCTGCCGTCACGCAGGGCAATCTCATCCCGGCTGGTCTCCCGCTGGTGTTCATAGAGGTATCGGACTTTCTGCAGAAAATTGTCGGGATCAACGATATTATCCAACACCGACTGCAATGTACGCTCGTCGGATTTCGTCTCCAGCAGCTCAGAAGGAATGTTCCACAGCTCACAGAATCTCCGGTTGAACGAGAGTATCCTGCCGCTTTCATCAACCACGAGGATTCCATCAATAGAAGCTTCCTGCTGTGTGGACAGGATAACGTTTCGAAATTTCAATTCCTCCTCAGTCTGCTTGCGCTCGGTGACATCGCGAATATTACATTGTGCCAGCCTTGCCCTGTCAACCATATATATATCCGTGTCGATATATTGCCCGGACTTGGTTTTCACCTGAACATCATCGTAATTAAGAATGCCGCTCCTGCTCAAAGATTGCATTATCGCCGGGAAATCACTCATATCGAGCGGGACACCGATATCCTGCAGCATTTTCCCATTGTACTCCTCTTCGGAATAACCCAACATTTTCTCGGCGGCCGGATTAGCATGGACTATATGTCCTTCATTTTTTTCGAGAAGCACTATCCCGTCGCTTGCGGTTTCAAAAATACGCCTGTAGCGCATTTCAGACTCTGTTAACAAATCTTCCAGTCGCTTGCGCTCGGTAATGTCCTCGATGGCGAGAAGGATTATCCGTTCCTTTCCCGACACTCTTTGAATTTGCCGGGCATTCAAAAGCATTATGCGTCTGCCAATGGTAGAAAACTCGTGTTCAACCTCATAGTTATCAAAGGTTGTCTTTTGGGGAAGGATGGTTTCCAGCAGTTCCCGCAGCTTGGGGATATTCCACTGTTTATTGCCGAGGTCATAGATAAGCTGTCCCACGGTCTCTTCAGGATTTACCTTAAAGACTTCATAGAAGGAGCGGCTGGCGGTGACTACCCTTAAATCTTGATCCAGAGCGATTAACCCATCTTCCGCAGTTACTGCTTGAATTTCATAAAAAATGAAGATAGGCAGTCAGCAAACCCGCATCAATTCTTGATAGAGAAATCCCTTATTTCAAAAATCGCATGTAGTGCAGAAAAGCCTCTTG
>JBAZZX010000085.1:0-3608 GCA_041658585.1 Thermodesulfovibrionales bacterium | reverse complement strand
AACGCCTCGTGCTGTTCAAGGATTTTCAGGACGAGCATCAACCCGGCGCCGAAAATTGCAATGACTGTCTTATGTATCTTTTCCGAGACGATAAAAGCGTAGGCGATCAGAAATATCCCGGTCGCTATCCAGAACGAATAACCCATAACGACTTGGGTTGAAGCGGCTGCAGCCTCATGTGTCATTTCTCACCTCCGGCATTTTCATTGATCAACGATTTTGTGATTTCATAGAAAACATCTCTTTCATAGAGCATCCCCGTAACCCTGCCTTCTTTATTCAGTACAGGGACCCTCTTTACGTCGTTTTTCAGCATATGGTCAACGCATTCCATCAGTGTTGAATCTTCATCTACTGTAACTACCTTCGGGGTCATGAGTCCCCCGACCTTTTTCCCAGCAGCGCTTTGTGCAAATGTCTCGACCATTCCATCCCATGTAAAACTGCCGAGGTTCATTAAATCCATATATGCAGGGTGAACCGCCTTGAGTATGTCTCCTATAGAAAGTATTCCTTTCAGATTACCTGATGCATCAAGCACAGGCAGTGCTTTAACCCCGATTTTTTCTTCTCCCCTTCTTGCTATCCTCAAGAGGTTTGCCGCCTCTCTAAGGGTATTGTCAGGGGTTAAGTATTCCTGTAAAGGTATCATCAAATCCTTTGCCTTCATAAAACCTCCATATTAATAAATAATTGCAAGTTGCATATTTAAGCATTAAAAGTTTGTATTTATCAGCGTTCAACTTTTCGACTATTCAATGTTCAACTCTTTTTTCTCCCCGTCGGTAACCACATACGACTCTGCGGGCCAGATATAGTTGGCGTCGGGCGCGTGGATCTGTATGCCTGTGAGCACTGCATAATCGCTCTTTGACGTGTCAATGACTTTCCCGATGGCATGTTCAAGGTCTTCCTGTATGACTTTGCGGGCTATCTTTGTAAGCTCAAGAAGGCTCGGAATATCGCCGTAGGTGATTTCCTTGATAAGCCTCCTTTTAAGAAGACTTTCCTCTATGTCCTCCTCATCTATCTTGATGTGGAGCTTACCCGTATAGAGCTCGTCGAGAAAAAGACAGAGCGCCCCGCAGGCGCTGGATTCATCCTTGATCCCCCTGCGCTTGCAGAAGCCCGTCTTGCCGTCTTCGTTGATTGCCGTATGAGGTATCACATAAAAGACATAGCGCTCTTTGCCGCCCGTCCTTGGAGCATGGTGCATGGCGGCCTTGAGCCCTGTTTTCCCTGCCGTAAACATTGCGGCAAGACTGGAGAAATTGAATGCCTCTCCCCAGATGTGCTTGATGATGCTTCTGACGGTCTGGGATATCTCGTCCCTACAGACGCAGACAGCAGCGATAGAATTATCGTCATTAAACCCGAATTTCTTCAGGGCATTGTAGGTCTTTTTAACATATTCGACTTCTTTAACAACCCTGTCAAAATTTTCCTTTATTACTTCCTCAAATCCCATAAATCCTCCAAAACTCGTTGAATGTTGAAGGTTGAAAAGTTGCATGTTTAACCTTCAACTCTTCAACTCTTCAACTGATCTTTTATTTCAGTAATATCGGCATTCCGAGCAGAGGCCAGATCGTGAAAAGTGAAATTCCGAGTACAACGATCAATATAATGCTCAGAGGGATTCCGTGCATAAAAAATTCTCCTGTTGAGAACTGCTTCGACTCATAGGCGATAGCATTCGGAGCAGCACCGATAAGCAGCATGAAAGGCATTCCGGCAGTTACAAGTGAAGCATAAAGGATGACATCAGGCGCCACACCGAGATACTTTGCGACGACCAGAGAAACAGGCAATGCAATGGCAATAGCCGCAACGTTCATAATAAAGTTGGTCATAACCAGGACAAAGGTTGCGATGCTCAGAACAAATATGAACCACGGAGCTTTCTGGAACATGACCAGCCAGTTGACCGCCATCCACTGGGCAGCACCCGTCTTCCAGAGACAGAAGCCGATGCTCATGGCGCCGCTGAAAAGGAGAATGATATTCCAGGGGATATCCTCAAGTTCCTTTACAGTCAGCACTTTAAAAATGAAGAAGAGAAGGGTTGAAACAAGCATGATCGAGGCCCTGTCGAGCGGCTTTAGCGCAGGAACAAATGACTGAAGGGACATGACGACTACTACGCCGAGAACACAAATGATGACAAACTTTTCGTTAAATGAAAGAGGGCCCAGTTCACTGGATAATCTTTTTACCTTCTCCTTTAATCCCGTGATAACCTTTTTCTCCGCTTTCATGAATATCATCAGATAGCCCCATATAATAAAGACCATGATCCATCCGACGAGAAACATATATTTGGTAAGCTCAAAGAAGCCGATATCCCGTCCGGTGAATTCCTTGAACATTCCTGCTGCAGCGGGACCACGGGCAGCGCCAAGGAATGTAATGATGCTTCCGGCTCCGGCAGCATAGGCCATACCGATGAAAAGGGATTTGCCGAATTTAGTCTGTTTATCGCCTTCCCCATAAAGGGCATAGACTGCAAGCAGAATAGGGAAGACGGTGGCAGCAGCGGCAGTGTGGGCCATAAGATGCGCAAGCCCTGCTGTGACAACGAGGCATCCCAGAAGGATCATGCTCGTTCTCTCTCCGACAACCTCGAGCATTTTATAAGCAAGCCGCTTTGTGAGGCCTGATTTTGTGAATGCCAACCCAACAACAACAGATCCGAAAATAAACATCACCGAAGGGTCCATAAAATCCCTGAAAGCATCCTTTGCGGTACGAATCGCAAACAATGCCTGGAATACTCCGATCGCAAGGGATGTAACACCTATCGGCAAGACCTCGAATACCCACCATGTGCCTGCCAGAAGAAACAATGCGATAGCACCTTTCCCTTCAGGCGAGAGCGCAAAATGCTCTCCGCTCGGGTCTATGGCATCCGGCCACGCTGGCATATAGTAAATCGAAAAGAAAAGGCCCAGTCCGATGAATATGAACATCACCCTTTTCCAGTCGAACGGGGTCTTTGTTTCAGCTAAAACTATCTCTGGAGGCGGCTCCGGCAACCCTTCGGTTTTTTTGTGTTCTTTCTCTGCCATTTCCCCTCCTCCCCTATTCCTTCACGATTGCATCGGATACCGCATCGAATATCTCGATCATCCTAACAATGCCGACAAATTTTTTCTTGTCCTCCAGCACGGGAAGCAGAGCAAGATCGTTATGAAGCATCAGGTATGCCGCCTTTGTGACCGGATCGCCGGGTTCAACAAAACGCTTTGCAGGCGTCATAATCTCACTGACCGGTTTCTCGGCCAGTTCCTTTGTGCCTTTTGTAAACAGTGTGTCCCAGATCAACGCCAGTCCTGATTCATTTTCTTCAGGGACCTGCGCCTTTGCCGAGGGTTTCAGGAAACTTGGTTCAAGGCCCCTCAGAATATCCTTAAGGGTCAAGGTGCCCATAAGGTTGTACTTCTCATCAAATACCAGAATTGCCATCGGGTCCGTATATTTTTTGGAACTTATGAATGATACCTTGACGATCCTTACGGCCTGGCCGATAGAAAACCAGTAGGGTACGTGAGGATACTCAAAAATACCGATCATCACATCCTTTACAACTTTGCCGTTTGACATGTGAA
>JBAZZX010000084.1:0-3807 GCA_041658585.1 Thermodesulfovibrionales bacterium | reverse complement strand
TTCACATGTCAAACGGCAAAGTTGTAAAGGATGTGATGATCGGTATTTTTGAGTATCCTCACGTACCCTACTGGTTTTCTATCGGCCAGGCCGTAAGGATCGTCAAGGTATCATTCATAAGTTCCAAGAAATATACGGACCCGATGGCAATCCTGGTATTTGATGAGAAGTATAATCTTATGGGTACTCTGACGCTTAAGGATATTCTGAGGGGCCTTGAACCAGATTTCCTGAAACCGTCGGCAAAGGCGCAGGTCCCTGAAGAGAATGAATCAGGACTGGCGTTGATCTGGGACACACTGTTTACAAAAGGCACAAAGGAACTGGCCGAGAAACCGGTCAGCGATATTATGACTCCTGCAAAGCGTTTTGTTGAACCCGGCGATCCGGTCACCAAGGCGGCATACCTGATGCTTCATAACGATCTTGCTCTGCTTCCCGTGCTGGAGGACAAGAAAAAATTTGTCGGCATTGTTCGGATGATCGAGGTATTCGATGCGGTATCCGATGCAATCGTGAAGGAATAGGGGGGGAGGGGAAATGGCAGAGAAAGACAAGAAAAGAACGGAAGGGCTGCCGGAGCCGCCTCCAGAGATAGTTTTAGCTGAAACAAAGACCCCGTTCGACTGGAAAAGGGTGATGTTTATCCTTATCGGACTGGGTCTTTTCTTGTGGATTTATTATATGCCGTCATGGCCGGATGCTATCGACCCGGGCGGCAAGCACTTTGCGTTATCATCAAAAGGAAAGGGAGCTATAGCGCTTTTTCTTCTGGCAGGCATATGGTGGGTCTTTGAAGTCGTGCCTATCGGCGTCACTGCCATTGCAATCGGCGTATTTCAGGCTCTATTTGCAATACGCTCTGCAAAAGACGCCTTCAGGGATTTTATGGACCCTTCTGTTATGTTTATTTTCGCATCCGTTGTTGTCGGCCTTGCCTTCACAAAATCAGGTCTTACGAAACGTCTGGCCTACAAGATGCTCCAGGTCGTAGGCGAAAAGACAAATATGATCTTGCTTGGGGCACTGGTGGTAACCGCGGGTCTTGCGCATGTTATGGCGCATACTGCTGCGGCAGCCACGGTCTTCCCTATACTTCTCGCAATAAATTCACTTTATGGTGAAGGAGATAAACCTACAAAATTCGGAAAATCATTGTTCATTGGAATGGCCTATGCTGCAGGCGCAGGTAGCGTTATAACATTTCTTGGTTCTGCCCGTGCTGCTGCCGGAGCAGGAATGTTTCAGGAGTTTACAGGTAAGACAGTGGGATTCTTCGAGCTTTCAAAATTCGCATTCCCGATCGGATGGGTCATGGTCTTCCTGATCTGGATCTACCTCATGCTGTTCCTGAAGCCCGAAAAAAGCGTCATCCCAGGGCTGAAAGAAAGGGTCACAAAACTCGCAAAAGAACTCGGACCGATCACGAGAAACGAAATCTTCGTCATTATTACCGTGCTCGGTGCAATAGTAGTAATGTCCTTGCAGTCTTTCGTTCCGGCATTAAAATCATTGGACAGGGCAGCGATCATGCTCGTATCGACACTCCTTTTCTTTGTATTCAAAGTCCTGACCGTGAAAGAGCTTGAAGATATACCCTGGAATATCATCCTCCTCTTCAGCGGCGCCATGAGCATCGGTTTCTGCCTCTGGCAAACCGGGGCCGCACAATGGTTAGCCGTTAACTGGCTTGTTATGTTCCAGCACGCTCACTGGCTCGTATTTATTTTGAGCATAGCAACATTCGTGCTTATTATGACGAACTTTATCATGAACGTTGCCGCAATAGCGATTTCGCTGCCTGTTTCACTTGTTATAGCCCCTTATCTTGGTGTTGCGCCGGATGTCATCTTCTACTCATCATTGATGACAGCCGGTATGCCTTTTGTGCTGCTTATCGGCGCAGCCCCGAACGCTATCGCCTATGAATCAAAACAGTTTTCAACAGGCGAATTCTTTAAACACGGTATTCTGCTAAGCGTTATATTAGTTGTGTTCATCGGCGCTGCAATCTTAACCTTCTGGCCGATGCTGGGAATGCCGATATTAATGCCTAAGTAAAAGAACAGTTAAACAGTTGAACAGTTAAAGGTTAAACATACAACTCTTCAACCTTCAACTTTCAACATGTTTTGGAGGAGTTATGGGGTTTGAGGAAGTAATGAAGGAAAATTTTGACAGGGTCATTAAAGAAGTCGAATATGTTAAGAAGACCTACAAAGCCCTGAAGGAATTCGGCTTCAATGACGATAATTCTATCGCTGCCGTCTGCGTCTGCAGGGACGAGATATCCCAGACCGTCAGGAGCATCATCAAGCATATCTGGGGAGAGGCTTTCAATTTCTCCAGTCTTGCTGCAATGTTTACGGCAGGGAAGACGGGGCTCAAGGCCGCCATGCACCATGCTCCCCGGACGGGCGGCAAAGAGCGATATGTCTTTTATGTAATTCCTCATACGGCGATAAACGAAGACGGCAAGACCGGGTTCTGCAAGCGCAGGGGAATCAAGGATGAATCCAGCGCCTGCGGGGCGCTCTGTCTGTTCCTTGACGAGCTCTATTCAGGCAAGCTCCATATCAAGATAGACGAGGAGGACATAGAGGAAAGTCTTCTTAAAAGGAGGCTGATAAAGGAAATCACCTATGGCGATATCCCGAGTCTTCTTGAGCTTACAAAGATAGCCCGCAAAGTCATACAGGAAGACCTTGAACATGCCATCGGGAAAGTGATTGACACGTCAAAGAGCGATTATGCAGTGCTCACAGGCATACAGATTCACGCGCCCGACGCCAATTACATCTGGCCTGCAGAGTCGTATGTGGTTATCGACGGAACAAAACAAGAAATAAAAGTTGAATAGTTGAATGTTGAAAGTTGAATGGACAAAACAATCATTAAAAGTTGAAAAGTTGAACGTTGAAAAGTTGAATGGACAAAACAATTAAGACATTTGAAGAATTAAACGTTTGGAAGAACGCAAGGGAACTTGTAAAGAAGGATATAAAAAGACAGAAGTCTTAAACTTAGCAACTATGCAACTTAGCAACTATTCAACTATTTGTATTAGCAACTGTGCAACTATTTTCTAACGATTTGGAGGTTTTATGAAGGCAAAGGATTTGATGATACCGTTACAGGAATATCTTGCTCCCGACAACACTCTCAAAGAGGCGGCAAACCTTCTGAGGATAGCGCAGAGAGGCGAGGAGAAGATTGGTGTTAAGGCATTGCCGGTGCTTGATGCATCAGGTAATCTGAAGGGAGTACTTTCTATAGGAGACATACTTAAGGCGGTCCACCCTGCATATATGGATTTAATGGACCTCGGCAGCTTTGCATGGGATGGAATGGTCGAGACATTTGCACAAAAGGCTGCCGGGAAAAAGGTCAGGGATCTAATGACCCCAAAGGTAATTACAGTAAAAGAGGATGCAACGCTGATGGAATGTATTGACCATATGCTTAAAAACAACGTAAAAAGAGTGCCCGTCCTTAATAAAGAAAACAAGGTTGCCGGAATGCTCTATGAAAGAGATGTTTTCTATGAGATAACAAAGGCAATGCTCGATGAAAATACCGGAGGTGGAAAATGACACATGAGGCTGCAGCCGCTTCAACCCAGGTTGTTATGGGTTATTCGTTCTGGATAGCGACAGGGATATTCCTGATTGCCTACGCTTTTATCGTCTCGGAAAAGATACATAAGACAGTCATTGCAATTTTCGGCGCCGGGTTGATGCTCGTCCTGAAAATCCTTGAACAGCACGAGGCGTTTCATGTTGAGGAGTTAGGTATTGACTGGAACGT
>JBAZZX010000083.1:0-3988 GCA_041658585.1 Thermodesulfovibrionales bacterium | reverse complement strand
TGAAACAAAAAATGGTCTCGCACATGAGAAAGCTTCAGAAACTGCCCGGAAGGATTAGAAAATACTTTGAACACCCGAAAATCAAATATGCAGCGTAACTTACATATTAAATTGCCGGGTTAATAGAAGAAAAATTCCTATTAAAAATGCACTGTCCCATACTGCTGAAAGCTTTACCAGTGAGCCGGCCTTAAGAAAATAAAAAGGCGTCAGCATCGTAAAAGCTGTGACACGCATCCTGTGGCTGAGTGTCTTATTCGCCAGAAAAAAGGGCGCAAGAACCATCCCGACGAGATAGGCCGGAAGTACGGCCTCACTTTTTGCGGTTAGTGAGAGTCCGCCAAGGCCGAAGAGCAGGAAAAAAATAAACTTTGTCTCAGGCTCGCTTATGCGACTTCCGACCTTCTTGAAGAACCACGGTGTGAATTTGGGTAGGACGAATAGAGTTATCCCTGTAACAATAATGAATAAGACCATGTACAAGTTATAATTTGCGAACAAAATGCCAAGGGCTAAAACAGTTCCCAAGTCAGTTATGAAAGTGGCCGCAATAATTATTTTCCCAAGTTCTGTCTCATTATAACCTGATTCGATCATTACGGAATATATGACCGCAACAGAGGTGGTTGACAATGCAATGCCGGCTATTTGTGCTTCAGGAAGGCTCCATCCCAATACATAATAGGCATATGCCATCACACCAAGAAACGGGCCTGTAAAAGAAAGCACGCCTATAGTCATGCTCTCCTTAAACTTCCTTTTCATCACCTCAGGGTCAACTTCAGCTCCTGCGAGGAAAGTGAGAAGGATACTCCCGAATCCGGCCAGGAAATTCAACCATTCGGTCCTCTGCAATGGCAGGAAATTCCCGCCTATCACGCCGACCATTATCTCAAGCAGTGCAATGGATATCGCTATCCTCACTGAGAGTAAGGTTGCAATAAGCGCAAGCCCCATCCACAAAGCCGCCTGAAGCCACTGGTTCTCCATCAACCCTCCATCTATTTACTAAGGAGCCACCCACCCTCTCCCTTGCCCTCTCCCCTCAAGGGAGAGGGGACTTAATAATCTCCCCTCCCTTGAGGGGAGGGGATAAAGGGGAGGGTGTTTAAATGTGTCCTTACTTATGAAATCCTTAAAACAAAAAACTCCTACTACTTCCGCCCTACCCTCGCTGATAATGGAGAGATTAGGGAGGAAGTGGTAGGAGTTATCAGCTCCGGCAATCCGGAGCGGTTAAAGGCGAACTCCATCGCCGTCTATAAAATATCAGAACTTCTTCGGTTATGTCAAAGAATATCCATACTTCGCAAGTCTGAAAATAATCAATCTAATTGCTGCAAAATAGGCGCTTAATTTGAAAGGCAGACATGATAAAAAAGCTTTTAAGCGACTCATTAATGCACTATTAGCACTGTTTGATATACCTTTATCTAAAAGACTCATTATGTCAAAAGTGCCGTCAGGTGAATATGGATTATCTTTTGTCGCATTTTAAATGGTTTTTTATCATGTCTGCCTTTCATTTAATATAACCGGTCGGTCAATAAGATAAAACCTTTCCTCTTCCAAATAGTCGTTAAACTTTCTGTTTTTCTTCTATCCCGCTTTCTTTTGGTTCGTCATCCTTAATTCCTTTTTTGAAGCTTCTAATCGCCTCTCCTATGCCTTTCCCCAAAGACGGAAGCTTGCTCGGTCCGAATATTAAAAGCGCTATGACTAAAATAACTATTAATTCAGGTGTGCCTAATCCAAACATGATGATCTCCTTATGTATTTTTGGTTATCTGAACGTTACTGCGGCTACCTCTGTTTTGGGAAGAATCATGAGATAGCTTCAGCCGGTCTCCTAAATGACTTTTTAAAGACTTGATGTTAGGACTAAAGCGGGGGGGCCCTGTTAAGGAAAGAAAAGATATTTATTAGAGGAAGCTCGATTGGTTCTACGGATATTTTTAAGTGCTCCAATTCCTGAAAACCATTAAAAACAATAACCGGATATTGCAAGGCAACAACAGGGGGGTCATTGTTATCCGAAAAAACACTGTCATAGGATATTATCCCGATCCCTGCTATAGAAAGCAGAGCGACACAAATCAATAAAAAGGGATGCCCCCGGTTTTTATGATAGATCGCAGGTTGTTTCAATATAGATTCGTAATTCACTTTTGGTGTCTGCCTTCTTATTACTTAAATTTTACTTGATATGTAATTAATTTATCAAACGCGGCTTGTAAAGATGCTACAAGGAACGCGAAATAACCTCCATCCCACCGATTTCGTTTTTTGACGGCGTCACCGGTCCGTATGTACTAATTATAAATCCCTGTATGCTAAAATATGTTAGGTCAAAATAATATCCGTATAATCCCTATTCAGAGGAGCGTGTAATTGAAAAAATATCGTTTGAGTGCATCAATAATTTTTATTATTCTGATTTTGGTCTCGATTTTTTCTTTTACAGACTGTAACCGGCAGCCCCAAAAAGAAAAAGAGAAAGCCATACTTAAAATAGGCGTGATACTTCCATTAACCGGGCCGTTAAATTACCGTGGGCAGGAAGAGAAAAAAGCGATGGAGCTTGCTATGCAGGATTTTAATCAGAAGCATGCTGACGCGTCAATCACTCTGATTTTCAAGGACAGCAATAGCCGGTCCCTTGAAGCTATAACAGATAACCTTATAAATACAGAGCGGGTGTCCGCTTTCATGGCATCTACAGCGCCGGTAAGCCGTGCGATATCATACATCGCCAACAACAAAAAGATAATCATGGGCTTTTTAACTTCCGACTCCACAATTCAGAAACTGTCACCTTACATCTTCAGACTTTCTATGAGTCAGGAGGCTGAAGCGTATCAAATTGCGAGTTACTTCGCAGGAGAAAACAAAGCTGAACAAATTGTTGTTCTTTTTGCAAACCAACCTCAAATCAGCAGACAGATCACCGATTATCTGATCCCTAAATTCACGCAGAGCAACATCAATATATCTTTCTATGAACCATACGCTTCATGGCAAATAAACTTTAAGGAAACTGTTGAGAGAATAGAACACTCAAGAGCTACAAGCCTTCTGATCCTCGGCTTTAAAGAGGAATATGGTCCGATACTCGAAGAACTCGCCCGCCGGAAATTAACCGGCAGAATAAAGATCGTAAGCGGAATCAATCTGCTTTCTTTAGAAAATTTATCATCGGAACTTTTCGAAGGAACAATTATTGCTGCGCCGCAATATGTATTTGATAAAAATGAAAGAGCAAAAGCCTTTGAACAAAGATTCCTCAACGTTTGCGGTCATACTCCGGGTCTTGAAGCGGCATTCGCCTATGATGCCGTAAGTGTCCTTTCCGAAGGGCTTGTGGATGGGCTTGTATCAGGTCATGGAAATGCCGAAACAGTTTCATTCAAAACCACGAACAGAAAATATGAAGGCGTTATGGGCGACATTGCAATTGACAACGAAGGCGGATTAAGTGTTCCCATGGGGATGGGTGTAATAAAAAAAGGTAAAATAGTTCCTTTAAGCAACACTGAAAAACACTAATAATAAGTTGAAAAAAATCCCCCTCCGGAGAGGGGGATAAAGGGGACAGGATGAGTCAGAGTTGCAGGCGCTATATCTTCAATACGTAGTATCGCAGCCACACATAAACAGTCGCAATAATCACCGTCATTACCATCAGGGGCATTCCGTAGAGCATGAACTTTCCGAAGGAAATCCTCCTGCCCAATTTCTCCGACATGCCGACAACAATAACATTCGCAGAAGCGCCGATGGCTGTCCCGTTTCCGCCGAGACATGCGCCCAATGCCAACGACCACCAAACGGGCATTAAATCTGCATGATGCAGAAGCTCGACTCCGGAAAGGTTCGGCCAGAGCTGTTTTGCCATGTCTACAATCAAAGGGTTCATGGTTGCAACGTAGGGGATGTTGTCGATAAAGGCAGATGCAAAGGCAGAAAACCACATGACAACCATCGAAGT
>JBAZZX010000082.1:0-4158 GCA_041658585.1 Thermodesulfovibrionales bacterium | reverse complement strand
CGCGGCATTTCAGAACGACCGCCACGCGTCCAGTGGCAAACCTTCATCAGCTACCGTTCGATTATAGGCGTCGATAAAATCGACGTTATCCTGCAGCCAGCGCCGTTCGCGCTCATTGCGCACCAGTTCGCGCAAAAATTGGTCGCAAGTCTGCGAAATATTGATTCCCAAGGCCTTCGCTTCGGCCAATACGTCTGACGAGAGGGTTATGTTGGTTGCTTTCTTGGTAGCATTGGCAAAAGGCTGCATCGTATGGACTCGGTTAATATTGGCTTAGTGTGCGCATTATATAGCAACATACACGGGTTGCACCCTACAAAATCTTTATTTTTTGTAAGCATTCTGCACAGTCGGGCAACCGCTTCGCCTAATGCGCCTACTGTGGATACCGTTGCTCGACATCAACGCACACCGATTGTTGGTCATAGTTACCGATTCTGGCGATTAAAAACCGTATAACAGCCTTATAATGTGAATTAAGAGCTAAATAGAAGCCAGATCACCGGTTGGGCTAGAATATTGGGAAAGACACGACTCCCCCCAATCCTCTAGGTAAGCGATGAACTGGCAAGAACAATTAATAACAATTTACCTGTATGTATGCAAGCACTATCAGGATAACCTTTGGGTTTATAGTCAGCGAATGTCGAATTACGCAGACCTGAGTTTTACAGATGAAGAAGTCATAGCGATCTATCTATTCGGTGTCATTGATAAAAATAGAGAGCTAAAAAAGATCTATGGTTATGCCGATCGCCATTTGCGGCATTGGTTTCCAAGGCTACCCAGTTACACAGCCTTTGTTCAGCGACTGAATAAAGTCGCTGATGTTTTCGCGCCATTGCTGGAAATCATTCAGCAAGAGCAAGAAGAAAAAAATCAAGGGCACGTCTGGTTGATGGATTCTTTTCCTGTGGCGCTAGCCAAGCAAGGTCACCGTTTTAAAGCACGCGTTGCAAGGGAGTTAGCGGATGCGGGCTATTGTTCAACCAAGAAACTGTACTATTACGGTGTTCGGGTTCATATCGTCGGGCGTCGTCAAGCGGGTACGTTGCCGAATCCTGAATACATTGGCGTAACGGGAGCAAGTTGCCATGATGGAACAGTATTTGATCAGATTAGGCCCGAATTAAATCACAACGAGCTCTATGGCGATAAAGCCTATCACCGATCAGATGCAAAAGAAGTGAGAGAAACTCAAAGCCTGACGGTATTAACTCCGGTAAAAAAACAAAAAGGCCAACTGTATTTAGAGCCCCAGGATCAATGGTTATCGACTGCCGTTTCTCGTATCCGGCAGCCGATTGAAACTTTATTCGGCTGGATTGAACAACAAACAGGCATTGAATGCGCGGGTAAGGTTCGATCATACAGCGGTCTAATGGTGCATGTATTCGGCAAGTTGGCCGCCGCCATGTTTTTTTGGAATTATTTACGTGTTAGCTCTTAATTCACATTAAAATGCAATTCGATGCCCGCACCGCTAAAGCTTTGCAGCCAGGACAGCATATGGCTTTTGACGATTACCCAGGACTGCGTTTGTCTGCCATGGCAAAGGTGAGAACTTGGTTTTATCGATATAGAAGCACTGTTGATGGACGCCTTAGGTAGGTGTCCATTGGTCATTGGCCGTCTATGTCATTTCCAGCGGCTATTGTCGCTTGGGAAGCTTTGAAAAACCAGCGTGATTCTGGTAATGATCCTGTATTAGAAGCAAAGCAAGCTAAATTAGAGGCAAAAGCTTTAATATTAAAACAAGAGGCGGCAAATTCTGAAAACGCTTATACAGTACGTGTGCTGTGTGATGAATATTTAGCTGGACATGTTTGTCGCCACAGAGCCAAAAAAGGTTCTACTGAAATTACTAGTATAGATGCCGGAATTATTAAAGATACATATATAAAAACTTAAAAATCAAATTTTTGTATACTTGGTTGAGTATAGTAACAACAACCCTAGGAGAATGGCTATGAATACAGATTGGCTAAATGATGGCAGAAAGATACCTGACGAAGTTATGCTTTATATCAGGATAATGGCTGTACATGCGGTTCGAGAACTTGGCCAAAGTCCAGAAGAAGTTATCAAGGTATTTAATTTTAATCGGCACTGTATTTACGATTGGTTAAGACAATTTGATGAAGGTGGATACTCTGCACTGGAAAGTATAAGCGCTCCTGGAGCCGAACCCTTAGTGACAAATGCAGTAGACGAATGGCTAAAACAAACAGTGACAAATATGACGCCACTTGATTTTGAATACGATACCAATTTATGGACGTGTAAAATTTTAGGTGAATTACTAAAAAAAGAGTGTAACTATTCAGCGAAAATAAATAAAAAAGTACTTGACACGGTTTTTATGATAAAAAATAAAAATCCATTTAGTCAGCTGAACGGGTGATAAAAAGCCAATCACGCCTTATCACGAGCCAATTCCGCCAGTTCATATCGATCAACCTAGGCTGCCAGCGCCTAAAAAATCACCCGCCGCATAACGCAGTCAGGACGACAAAAATCGCCTTTTAAAACAGGGTTTATAATAGTGGCTATTAAAACCTAGCCCCAGTATGCCCCGTTGACTGTTGATAATATAGACGTTGATGCAACGATAAAAAAAGTTCAGGAACTCCTTGTCCAGGAACCGAATCTTTCGCCTGCCTTGCGTTCAACGTTGGATGTGCTGTTATTAGTGGTGCAATTATTGGTCAACCGGTTAGGTCTTAACAGCCGCAATAGCAGCAAGCCGCCTTCAACAGACTTTGTGAAAGGCGACAAAAAAACCAAAAACGGCACTAACAAACCGGGTGGGCAAACCGGAAGGATCGGAACCAACTTAAGCAAAGTGGACGATCCTGATGAGATCAAGCTACTCGAAGTGAACCGTGCCAGCCTTCCGCCCGCGCAATACCGCGACATCGGTTTTGAAGCCCGCCAAGTATTTGATATCGATATCCGGCGTATCGTCACCGAATACCGCGCCCAAATCTTGGAAGATGAAAAGGGTAACCGCTTTACTGCACCGTTTCCATCGCAGGTCACCAAGGCGGTTCAATACGGTAACGGCGTTAAGGTACAAGCCGTTTATTTGTCGCAATTCCAGTTGCTTCCTTATCAGCGGGTTCAAGATTACTTTAAGGAACAAATCGGTTTGCCGATCAGTACGGGGTCCGTGTTTAACTTTAACCAGCAGGCTTTTAACTTGTTGGCGGAGTTTGAGCTAAAACTGATCGCTAAGCTGATTGCCTCTCCCTTGGTGCATACTGATGAAACCGGCATCAATATAGACGGCAAAAGGCAGTGGCTACATTGTGCCTCAAATGACCGGCTGACCCTGTTTTATGCCCACGCCAAACGCGGCATTGAGGCGATGGATGCAAAAGGGGTGTTGCCCCTGTTTGAAGGCATCCTCTGTCATGACCATTGGAAACCTTATTACCACTACACGGGATGCCTGCACGCGCTCTGCAACGCACACCACCTGCGTGAATTGGAACGCGCTTACGAGCAGGACGGGCAACAGTGGGCGAAAGCCATGCAGGACTTGCTGCTGGACATCTTGGCCGATGTCAAAGCCCAAGACGCCAACGCGCTGCCCGCAGAAAAAGCCCAACACTATACCGAATGCTACCGTAACCTACTGAAGCAGGCCGAAATCGAATGCCCGCCACCGGACGAGCCCAGACAACCTGGGCAACGCGGGCGGGCAAAACGCAGCAAGGCGCGAAACTTGTTAGAGCGATTGCAGCTCTTTGAGCTGGATGTGCTCAGGTTTATGGTCAATCCGATAGTTCCCTTCACTAATAATCAGGGGGAGAACGATATTCGGATGACCAAGGTGCATCAAAAAATATCAGGCTGTTTCCGCTCTCAAGACGGTGCGGATATCTTTTGCCGTGTACGCAGTTATTTGTCTACGTGCAGGAAAAATGATGTTTCCGCAACTCAGGCGCTGACGCTTTTGTTCGACGGCGTTTTACCTGATTTTATACTTTGAAAAAACCTGTCGATTTTCTCTTTAAATTACGGTGAATAGTTACGTTAATTTTTTATGAGAAAGCCGTGGGCTAAGGTGCTGGCTCGGCTGGAAACTATCCAGAGCGACTTTAGCCGCACGCTAAAAAGCGGCAAAAAGGTGTCTCTCGCCGACGTGATCGT
>JBAZZX010000081.1:0-4237 GCA_041658585.1 Thermodesulfovibrionales bacterium | reverse complement strand
GCTTTTTTTAGGATTTCCCGATCCTCCTTGAGGTTGGCGTTTTCTTTCTGCAATCTCCGCAGTTCCTCATCCTGGGGTTTTAGATGCCCCTTACCAGGAAAGCTACCTGCCGGGTCTTCTTTATACCGCCGTTTCCAAGTGTGTAACAGATTCTCATGTATCCCAAGACCACGGGCTACGTCACTGACTGATCGCCCGCCCTCTGTTGCAAGCTTTACTGCTTCTTCCTTGAACTGCTTGTCGTACTTCCTCCGTCCACTTCCTTCTTGCATTTGACACCTCCCAAGATTATATTGTACCTAACCTTTCGGTGTGTCCGTTAAACCGGGGGAAGTACAATGGATGTCAATCCAGAGAAAGATGAAATTGAGATTAATGGCATACTTTTCAAAGTCCTAAGTAGATCAAATAGATGGCTACCAGTTCTTGTTGGTACATTTTATTGCAAGGATTGTGGGTTCACCGAAAGAATAATAGATGATATCGGTGATTATGGATATCTATTACAAAAGTATCAAGAACATGTAAATAAATGTCTTCAAAAAAAATAGAGATCAGAAATTACTAAAGAGGACGACAAGAGGGACATTCTATAATCCATTTTGTCAAGCATATTTTTTATTTCAATAAATCAAGCAGTTAAGTTTACAGCCAATTTTTCGAACGAAACGTCGGGACGTTGTTTCTAATAATGTTTTCCATTAGTGCCGCGCCTCTCCGCCTTCTCGATTGACCTTATAATGCTTGATGTATTTACACCTGCATGACGGGCTATCTCTGCCGACGAAAGTCCAATCTCGTCCCTGCTCCTAAGGGCAATCGGTGATCGCGCTTCGCTCACCTTGCGCTGCTTGCTCCCTCCTTTTACACATAATTAGAGTCTGTGTATAAACTGCGATTCCGATGAAAATTCGTCATTCTCGCGAAGGCGGGAATCCAGTCTTTTCAATGCCTTCTGGATCCCCCGGTCAAGCCGGAGGATGACAAAACCTGAGTTTATACACAGACTCTAATTATACAAAGAAATATTCTTATGGGAATTTTTTGCAGATTGCCGGTTGAACTATATACCTTTGAAGTTCAGCTCTCAGATGTGTGATATAGGAAGGAACCGTTCACACTGCGTTATTTACGTCATACCGGTATCTACTTTTTAAGCTTCTTATAGAGATAGCCGCGTAGTGGGCATTGACATAGATGCATAAGGCCAAAAGAAACGGAAAATTTACAGGATTTTGGTTTCTGTTCAAAACATTCAAGGTATGATTCTATTCCAATGTCTTTTGCGCTGCAAAGCTTTTTAAATCCGGATGTGTAACATATAAAATCTTTTGGGCATTTCATTCCGGCAATGATTTCTTCTATTTTGCTTTTAATGTTTTTTTCCATCATGCACTCTTCTTTCTTATTAAACCATTTTACTTTATTCTAATGTCAAAATAAAGGTTAACAAACTCTTATACGAATCAATATTCATTTCGGAACCACTCAGCCCCCACTTTCCGAGAAGTTTCTTAATCATGAATAATCCTCCAATGTGCAATGTGCCGTTCATAATTTTATTTTAATGCACAACTAATTAAATCAGTGGCACGGGGCAATGTGCCATAAACAAAAATCAAAGCAGGTTTATCCTGTGCCCGCTGGATTTGCTTGTTATGCCCGCCTTCTCATTTTCTGATGCCGCGTAATATCCAGTATAGCTTCAGGATGTGCTGCGGCAACCCTCAATAAAACACGAGCTGCTCCTTCAGGCTTCCGCCGTCCCTGCTCCCAGTTGCGTAAGGTGGCTACGCTAATTCCCATAAGAGAGGCAAATTTATCCTGGGAAAGGCCATACTGCTCCCGTATCTTCTGAACTTCGGATTCGGGAAACTCCACACTGCGCAAAGGTTTCATTTTGCCTTTCATTATGGCAGCGCCTTGCTTAACGCTTAGCAGCAATTCTTCAAATAGTTCCTTTTTCATGGCCTCCGGCAGACCAGCGGAGTTTTCTTAGGCCGCCGCTTCCGGGTATTATTTTGCCGACATCAGGTCTATTGACCAAATGGGTCTGCAAAAGCCGATATTCATCATCAGTTATTAATTCCTGAATTCGCTTTGTGAATATCGGGGTCTCGATAATGACCATAATTCATTATACGTCATTGGCGTATATTAGGCAAGTTGATTAATATGTAATTTACAGCGTAACATTTATTTTTATGTTGATTATACATTTGATTTAAAGATTATACGCTCCCGGTTTCATTGTCAATTATTTTTGTGAAAAAGCTGCCGATGAAAGCATAATTTCCTATATATTATCGTCATTTTAGACATTATTATAGAATACACATAATTATACAAAGAAATATTCTTATGGGAATTTTTTGCAGATTGCCGGTTGAACTATATACCTTTCAGGTTTAGATTTCAGATGCGTGTTCCAGGAAGGACCAAATCAAGACCGGAAATGATCTGTCTCCTTTATTCCTATGTTCAACAAAATTTCCATAGTGTTTTTAAAAATTATCTTAGTTTTAATCGGCTCAGTATCATACCAAGATATTTATTGATGATATTACTTCTTTTCAAAAAAGGAATAATGGGCGGTTTTCTTGTTCCAAGCTTATTCAACTCATCATCAATCTGTTGGTTCTCTTCATAACTTAACCCCTGTCTGAAAATATTTATTGCTTCTTTATTATTTTTTATAAGCAGGTATATTTTCCCGAGGTTTAGATAATGGAATGAATTTTCCGGTTCCTTTTTTATGGCAGCATTACAAAGGGAAATTGCTTTTTGAACATCTCCTCGTTCTTTTGCAATACAAAAGGCGAAGAAAGAACTGATTAACGGGTCCTCTTCTATTGCAAATGCTTTCTCGAAGCATGAAAGAGCAGCAAGTATTTTACCCTCAGACAATGCATCTATGCCTTTGTCAAAAAGTTGTTTTGATTCCGGATTTGCCATATGAACAGTTTAGTATATTTTCTCCTTATTGTCTAACACGCGAAACGTCGGGACGTTGTTTCTAATAATGTTTTCCATTAGTGCCGCGCCTCTCCGCCTTCTCGATTGACCTTATAATGCTTGATATATTTACACCTACCTGACGGGCTATCTTTGCCTGACAAATGGTCAGCCCTTCAGTTATTTCCTGTCTAAATGATATAATCGAAATATCACAGGCAGTCAGGAGAATTACAAATGCTTGCATATAAGAGAGTAGTGACGGTCAAAGAATCCGGGAGTATTGTTTTAACAGACCTCCCGTTAGAGCCGGGGCAAAAAGTTGAGGTTATAGTATTTGCTGATGAAGAAGAACAAAAAGAGCGTCTCAGGAATCTTCGGGCTCTTCTCAAAGAGACCCAGGGACTACCTGAGGCAAAAGCCATAAGCGACGATGAAATAGCAGAAGAGGTTGCCGCATATCGGGCAGGCAAATGAGGATTGTTGTAGATACCAATGTCCTCATTTCAGCTATTTTAAAAGACAAAGACCCCGAAGCTGTCCTACTTTTTATAATCGAAAGTCCGGATATTGAATGGCTTGCCTCTCACTTTATCTTATCGGAATACAAGGAAGTCCTGCGCCGGAAAAAGTTTGGTCTTTCAGAAGAACTTGTCGACAAATGGGCGACAATGATAGATCTATTGACCACAGTTATCGATATCGATGCGAGCATCGATTTTCCCAGAGACAAAAAGGATGCAAAGTTTCTTGAGT
This sequence comes from Thermodesulfovibrionales bacterium, assembly GCA_041658585.1. GTDB lineage: Bacteria > Nitrospirota > Thermodesulfovibrionia > Thermodesulfovibrionales > SM23-35 > DYFC01. The sequence goes on along the minus strand of JBAZZX010000081.1, from coordinate 526 downwards.
GCGCAATCGCCGGCAACGCACAGTTTTTTATTACAGGCGACCGTTTGGTTTTTGGGACGTAGTTACTAACAGTGAGTTATAGTAATTATTATTCTTTAGAGTACCTTTTCAATCGCTCTTGTAATACCCTGAAAAAACAAATATGCTATTTCTTGACGATCCGGGTAATTTTTCTCGCCGCGCGGAAATGTTCCGGGAATACAATGCAGGTCTCCGCCTGAAACTCTGAGTGTGCTATGCGGACACTGTGTCTTACGTAGTATAAGAGGGGATATAAGATATGCGAGATCGTTGTATAGAGCTTTTTTTACGTTCCCGGGATATCTAACTACTTGTATACATCACCACGCGGCGCTATATTCACTACCGCAATAGTATGAGTTTTCTCAAGGATGGCGAACACTGTTCGATACTTACCGATCTACTGCAAAGAAATGATTAGCTTTCTGTTAAGAGCCCTTGCCACCCGATCGAGCAACTCAAGTGATGGCATACGCTTATCCCGGGGACTTTCCAGCCTTGAAAT
>JBAZZX010000080.1:0-4339 GCA_041658585.1 Thermodesulfovibrionales bacterium | reverse complement strand
CCGGCAACTCATGCCTTATAAGGATGCTTGAGGAGCGGTTACGGAAAAGAATTCATGTGCATACAAACCCTCACATGCTGGCGGCATATGGAGCGGCTCTTTTTGCCGCATAGCCCGGATTATTCATAAATTTATTCTGATTGAACCGAAGATAGAGTATTTGCGCTTTCTTCTCGGCGAATCCGCCTGAGGCGGACATTCTCGGTCGTTCCTCCCTGCGAGGCTTTTGCCTCTTTATTTTCACATACTGTATTCGACTATCGGCAAAAAAAACCGCACAAAAAATACGGACACAACCATTGAAAGATACGATACATTTTATAACTAAGCAGCTTATGCCTTTTCCATCCTGTTGAGGATAAAACGAGGTAGTGTATAATTTAGAACTGTACGTTCTGAGATATAGAATATTATAATAGCCCGGTAATGAAACCAGTGATAATTTATCGGCCGGGATATGACTGACAAAAAATCCAATGACCCGTTTCACAACGTCACGCTGGAGATGATTCTGACCGGACTGGTAGAACATTACGGCTGGGAGGCGATGGGCAGGATGATTCATATCCGGTGTTTCAATAATGACCCGAGTATCCGGTCCAGCCTCCAATTTCTGAGAAGAACGCCGTGGGCGAGAAGCAAAGTCGAGGCACTGTACCTTAGATATATGCGGGAGAGCTCGAAATAGACAATTGATGCTACCCAAGGCCGATCCATGAAGGACGTCGCTCTCTTTACCGATGTAAGTGTCAACCCCGTGCTCAAGCTCGGCGTCGGGGCCTGTCTTGTCCTCCCGGCCCCCTTTCTCGACGTCCCTTTTCCGAGAATCGAAAAAAGCGAAATCACCGGCCGGATAACCTTGCGGAGATTTGAAGCTACGTCATCAACAAAGCTCGAACTCGAGACAGTCTTGTGGGCGCTCGGGGGACATCGAAAACGATCAAAGGGGAGTCTGAATCTCTATACCGATTCCCAGTGCATTTCGGGTCTTCTGAAGAGAAAACCCGGGCTCCTGGGCAGAGACTTCCTTTCCCGGACGACGAATCTCCCGCTGAAAAACGCCCCTCTGTATCGGAGATTCTATGCATTACACGACGAACTTGTTTTTAAGGTAATGAAAGTGGACGGGCATTCCAAGACCGGGGCCCGCGATACCGCTCACCGCATCTTCTCGATCGTAGACCGGGAAGCAAGGAGGGCCTTAAATCTCTGGATGAAAGAGTTGAGAGAAAACCGTCCGGATGCCGAGGATAAAACAAGGGGTGGAGAATGGTGCGTCTATGTGCTGAATTGCCGGAACGGTTCTCTCTATACCGGCATTACCAATGATCTCGCACAGAGGCTGAAGCAGCATGAACGGGGAAAGGGCAGCAAATATGTGAGGTCCTGGAGGCCGTTTGAACTGGTCAAGACAATATCCTGCAAAGACGCCGGAGAAGCGAGAAGGCTTGAGTACGATCTCAAGAGGCTGACGAGGAAAGAAAAAATCGCGGCCCTTGACCTCGGGATTGACCCGGCACAATAAAAAGCTACAGAATTACCATACTTGGCAGTTAGCTCCCGGTCGCCTGCATGTCGTGGTACAATACTTAATATAGGTGTTCAGATACCTGACAAGGAAGAATGATGAAAATAATATCAGCTAAATGCACTATCAGTGCGGTTGGACCAAATCAATACCCTGACACCGGGTATCCGGAGATTGCGATGGTCGGACGCTCCAATGTAGGTAAGTCATCCCTGATCAATTCATTGTGCTCACGACGTGCGCTGGCACGGACCAGTGACTGGCCAGGGAAAACACAGACTATCAATTATTTTGCCATCAATGAGCGGATGTATCTGGTCGATCTGCCCGGATATGGTTATGCGGAGACATCAAAGGGAAAGAGCAGGGAGTGGGGAGAGTTCATCACCGACTATCTGCGGGACGGGGACAGGCTTGCTCTGATTGTGCATCTGATTGACCTGCGGCATGAGCCCATGAAAAATGACAGGAATGCTTCAGAATGGCTGATGGGGCTCAATATCCCGTATGTCATTGTCGGAACGAAGGCGGATAAAATCAGCCGCAGCAAGCGTCCGGCCCATATTGCCGTGATTCGTAAAGGATTAATGCTTCCCGCTCATGTTCAGTCGCTCATCTATTCCAGTGAGACCGGAGAAGGCAGAGACGAATTGTGGCATCATGTCAGAAGCGTTTTAGCCGGACAGGAATGAAGCAAAAAGGGACAAGTCTATCGGAGTATTCTTAATGCCTAAAAGATCAAGCCCTGGCAAATGAATATTGTCGGCACTATGAAAAAGAGAGGATAAAGTATTGGACAAGTTACCTGATAAGCAACCAACCGAATTTCAGGAAGGCCAGAGCGTGGAATTGGTGATTGGCGACCGGACCGACCTTGGTTATAAGGCTATGATAAACGACGCGCAATGGGGCATGCTTTATCATAATGAGGTGTTTCAGCCATTAAGAAAAGGCCGGCATATAAATGGTTTTATAAAGAAGTTGAGGGACGACGGAAAGATAGATCTCTGCCTTCAAAAACCCGGGCATGAAAAGGTTGATGAGGTATCTAAAAAGATTATCGATAAACTAAGAGCAGCGGGCGGATTTGTTTCCGTAACCGATAAAAGCCCGCCTGAAATTATCTACGGCTTGTTCGGGGTGAGCAAGAAAACATATAAAAAAGCGATAGGCGTTCTTTACAAGAAACGGCTTATCATTATCGAAAATAAAGGGATAAAACTCACGTAAACTCATCAGGGTCATGTCTTTTAATCTTGCAGACACCATAGTGCTATTTTGCCGTTATAACAATTTCCAAGTCCGGCCTTCACAGCCTGCCTGACGGCCTTACGTTTTAAAAACCGCCGAAAACTTGACAATCTTTTTGAAAGTGTTAATATTTGAGTATAGAGCCTCTTGCAAAAGTATCTAAATTGTTACCCTGAGCTTGTCGAAGGGTCACATAACTTATTGATTAGTCATGATTCTTCGACAAGCTCAGAATGACATAAGAGCTGTTTTAAGGACTTCTGCAAGAGGCTCTATAGATAATAACTATACTCGATTATTTACCGATAGGTATTATAAATGTTGAAATGAGAGGAGGTGAAAAGGATGAAAAAACCCCTGAGCAATAAAACTTTTATGAAAGAAGCGTCTTTATGGAGTGAACTCAAAAAGGCATTGAGGGAGCAGCCCGGTAAAACATGCCACAAATGAAAGGGCTGAAAGAGCTAACGTTGCCGGTCAGGCAACTAATTGAACAAAAATATGGCAGACAATGTGTAGTCAACTTCATGTCTGCCGTATTTTTTTAGGTAACCCTGAACACGCAACTTACGGGTACATAAATTATTGAGGTATCTTTATATTCTCAAAGTCGCAATAAGGCGTTTCGGGTGGAGGAAGAGATCGATTGCATCGATAGGCGACATGACAAGGATATGCGCAGCCTTAAGTGTCTCGATCGAACATCCCTCCTTGAGGCTTACGGCTATACCGAGTCTTGCCGCTTTTATCATCAGCACGTCGTTATTACCGTTTCCAAGCGCTGCAACTGTTTCGGCGCCCAGTTTCTTTACATACTCTTCCTTCTGAAGCGTGTGCCCCTTGCCTTGCAGCACATGGAGAGTGCAATTAACGCCCTCAAGTTCTTTCCTTGCGCGTCCGAAGGTATCGGAAGTCAGGACATGTATCTGCAGTTTGGAAGCAAGCTCATTAAGTCCTTCGCGTACGCCGGGGATTACTTTTCCATCCTCTGAAAGGGTGCCGGAAAAATCCGTTACAAAGTGCTCAAATTCAAGGGTATCTAATCCGGGGATATCTATTTTAATCATATTTAACATTGTACCAGCATTTTACTGAAAATGCTCATCGCATACATTTTAATCAAAAGAATTTCTCGAAGCTCTGCTTCGGGGTTTCCAGTTATTCCCTCCCCCTTGAGGGGGGAGGGTTAGGGAGAGGGTGATTGATGGAAGATGAATTCAACACCCTCCCCTCAAGGGAGGGGAGATTTAAGATATCCCGTCCCGAAAGCGTTCGGGATTGGGTGGGAATCCAGAGGTCTTAAAATTCTGACTGGATGCCCGATTAAGAACTTCGGGCATGACAGACAATAAGAATTGAATGTTCATTCTATTTTGAGCCTGTTTATAGATTGCTATAGCCGTATTGTTGAAGTTTTTTTCAAATGGTATGATTTACTAAGGAGTTCATGAGTAAAGCCACACACCCTCACCCTTGCCCTCTCCCCTCTCCGCACTCAGGCGGATTCGCCGGGGAGAAAAGGGAGAGGGGACTTAAGAATCGCCCCTCCCTTGAGGGGAG
>JBAZZX010000079.1:0-4632 GCA_041658585.1 Thermodesulfovibrionales bacterium | reverse complement strand
GAGATAGGATGTTATAGTTACGCATGGCAAGGAAGCCAAGGATAGAGTATGAAGGGGCATTTTATCATGTTATTACGCGAGGGAATCAACGCAGGAAGGTATTCAGAGATGACAATGATTTTCAGAAATATATCAGCCTGCTTGCATTTTATAAAGAACGGTATAAATATTCGCTATATGCATACGCATTAATGAACAATCATGTGCATCTTTTAATAGAAACTCAACGGATACCGCTTTCAAAAATCTTTCAGGGGATAAACCAGAGCTATACGATGCACTTCAACAGGAAATACAAAACCGTCGGGCATTTATTTCAAGGAAGGTATAAAGCGATACTCTGCGACAGAGATGCTTATTTGATTTCACTGGTTAAATATATCCATCTTAATCCGGTAAGGGCAAAAATAGCGAAAGCAGCGGGAGAATACCGGTGGAGCAGCCATGGGAGTTATGAAAAGCAAAAAGACAATGAAATAGTTGATACGGACAGGGTATTGCGTATGTTTTCAGAAGACAAAACACAGGCAAGGAAGCTTTATAGAGCTTATATAGATGACGGCATAGAGGTTAAGAAAGAAGACATATACAAAACCGTCAGTCAGAGGATACTTGGGGAAGAACATTTTATTGATAAGGTGATGGAGAAGGTAGATGAAAGATTTGAGAACAAAAGACAGCTTCATAAATACAGTCTAAAGAAGATAGCGGAAACAATCGGTAAGAATAAAGGTATAACCATCAATCAGCTAAGAGAAAAAAGCAGGAACAGTGGGATATTAGTGGCAAGGAAACTGGCAAGTATTACGGCAAGTGAACTTGGATACAAGGGCAAAGAAATAGCGCTCTTTCTTCAAAAAGACCCTTCGGTCGTTACCAGATATTTGAAAGATGGAGAAAACTTTAAGGCGGATATGGAACATATTCTTAAGCTGCTTAATGATTAATCTTTATGTATTATGCAATAAACAAGTCTGACCCCTTGTGATTATCCCCCTTGTGATTATCCTGACCCCTTGTGATTATCCCACGCCTTCCGGCGCCTCGTGCTGAATGTAAAGCGTCAGCGAGTCATCGCGTCGTTGCACTTCAATTCAGTTGCCCTTGAAGACATTTATGCTACGATCAGGCGAGGTCGAAGCGATCAAGGTTCATCACCTTGGTCCAGGCCGCCACGAAGTCTTGGACAAACTTCGTCTGCGCTTCCGCGCTTCCGTAGACCTCGGCCAGAGCCCGGAGCTGGGAGTTCGAACCGAAGATGAGGTCGACACGGTTGCCTGTCCACTTGAGTTCGCCCGTTGCGCGATCACGCCCCTCGAACACGTCTTCGTCTTCCGAGGTCGCCTTCCACGTAGTGCTCATGTCGAGCAGATTCACGAAGAAGTCATTGGTGAGCGTCTCTGCCTTTTTGGTAAAAACGCCGTGCTGGGAATTTCCGAAGTTGGCATTCAAGACGCGCATACCGCCAACGAGAACCGTCATCTCAGGTGCGGTCAGCGTCAGCAGTTGCGCCCGATCAACCAGCAGTTCCTCTGCCGATACGGCGTATTTGGTTTTCTGGTAGTTACGGAATCCGTCTGCAACCGGTTTGAGTGCGGCGAATGACTTCACGTCGGTTTGCTCCTGCGACGCATCTGTGCGTCCGGGCGTGAAGGGAACGGGCACATCGTGACCGGCATTCTTTGCAGCTTGCTCCATACCTGTGCATCCACCCAGGACAATCAAGTCGGCGAGTGACACCTTCTTCCCGCCTGACTGCGCGCTGTTAAACTCCTTTTGGATTCCCTCAAGGGTCTGCAGCACAGTCTTCAGTTGGGCTGGCTGGTTGACTTCCCAATCCTTTTGCGGCGTGAGACGAATGCGTGCCCCGTTCGCACCGCCGCGTTTGTCGGAGCCACGGAACGTGGATGCCGACGCCCAAGCCGTCGAGACCAGTTGGGAGACCGACAGTCCCGAGGCGAGGATCTTGCCCTTGAGGGCGGCGATGTCCTGTGCGTCGATCAGCTCATGATCGACTACGGGCACCGGGTCTTGCCAGATCAGTTCCTCTGCCGGGACCTCCGGACCGAGATAGCGCGAGCGGGGGCCCATGTCGCGGTGGGTCAGCTTGAACCACGCCCGGGCGAAGGCGTCCGCGAACTCCTCAGGGTTCTCGTGGAACCGCTTCGCAATCGGGGCATAGATTGGATCCATCCTCAGAGAGAGGTCCGCCGTGGTCATGATGGTCATAACCCGCTTCGACGGATCATGAGCGGCAGGCGCGAGATCTTTTTCATCCGGATTGACCGGGACCCACTGCCATGCGCCGGCGGGGCTTTTCACCAAATTCCAATCATGGCCGAACAGCATGTCGAAATAGCCCATATCCCACTGGGTCGGTTTCGGCGTCCAGGCGCCATCGAGGCCGCTGCTGATCGTATCGTCGCCTTTGCCCCTGCCGAAGCTGCTCTTCCAGCCGAGGCCCTGCTCTTCGATGCCGGCGGCTTCGGGCTCAGGCCCCACATGGGACGCAGGGCCGGCGCCATGGCACTTGCCGAAGGTGTGGCCGCCGGCTGTAAGCGCGACGGTCTCCTCGTCGTTCATGCCCATGCGGGCAAAGGTCTCTCGAACGTCACGGCCGGAGGCGACGGCATTCGGTTCGCCGTTCGGCCCCTCGGGGTTCACGTAGATCAGGCCCATCTGCACGGCGGCGAGGGGATTCTCGAGGTTCCGGTCGCCGCTGTAGCGCTTGTCACCAAGCCACTTGTCCTCGCTGCCCCAATAAATATCCTCTTCCGGTTCCCAGACGTCCTTGCGCCCGCCGCCGAAACCGAAGGTCTTGAATCCCATCGACTCAAGCGCGCAGTTGCCCGCGAGGATCATCAGGTCGGCCCAGGAGATTTTCCTGCCGTATTTCTGCTTGATCGGCCAGAGCAGACGGCGCGCCTTGTCGAGGTTCACGTTGTCCGGCCAGCTGTTGAGGGGAGCCAAACGCTGGGAGCCGGACCCCGCGCCCCCGCGGCCGTCGCCTTGGCGGTAGGTGCCTGCGCTGTGCCACGCCATCCGGATGAAGAGCCCCCCATAGTGACCGTAATCCGCCGGCCACCAGTCCTGCGAGTCGGTCATCAGCGCGTAGAGGTCCTTCTTCACGGCAGCAAGGTCGAGTTTCTTGAATTCTTCTGCGTAGTTAAAATCCTCGCCCATCGGATTGGACTTGGAGGAATGCTGGTGCAGAATATGAAGGTTCAACTGGTTCGGCCACCAATCTCGGTTCGACGGGCCACCGCTGGCAGCGGATCCCATTACCGGGCTTTTGCTGTCTTTTTTCATAAAGTTTCCTCCTTTCGTTGTGTGAATTGTTGAACTGAATTTTGTGTAGATTGATCGTTATTTATTATTCACCAGCGGGGAACAGTTATCTTAACGCATTGTTATCACCTCCTCAAGAGTATGAAAAATTACTATATAGTAATAATTACTATTAAAGAAGAAAAAAATATCAGCGTCTCCTGCAGTTGCTGCAAAGTCCTTCAAGCACCACCTTTTTGCTTATCACCGTAAACTGTTTGTTAATTGCCTCAGGGACAGTTATGTTGTCATACTCCTTGTTGAGAAAGTCTATTATGCTGCCACACTGAATACATCTGAAATGATGATGAATATCCATATCAGGATCATATCGCTTTGCTTGCCCGTACCCCTCAACCACATTTGTAATACCAATTTTGGAAAAAGTCACGAGGGTCCGGTTTACGGTATCGAATGAGATATTCGGTATCTTCTTGACGATTCTCTTATAAATGTCATCAGCAGTAGGGTGATCCTTTGCTTTCAAAAGTTCCTGATAAATAATGGTCCGTTGAGGAGTTATTTTCAGCCCATTTTCCTTGGATCTGCTATAAAAGGAATCAAGTCCTGAATTATTCATTAATCTTTTTACCATATTTGTAATTATATAGTATTAATTACTATTGATCAAGCCCCTTATAAAGATCAGGATTATATTAATGACATGTGAGTATTTGAAATGATAATTGCCAGATTAGGAATTTTTTAAAATATGTGTTTCTATGTGAACTCAAACCTTTGGCTGACGTAATCTCGGATGCGTGCTATAGGGAGAAAGAGAGACAAGTCTTAACCCGGTCAAGGTCTTTCTTTCTGTGCGTCGCTTTGCGCTGCATCGAGATCATCAGGGGTGATAATTTTCTGAAGAAACAAATACAACATTTGACGTCAATAGAAACATTGGTTCCTGTGAAAAAAAAGTTTTTCCGGTGAAACTTGCCGCTTCACGCTTTGTAGTATATCAATACGGAAATGCTTCAAAAGCCGGTTGCGACATTTTTTTAACGTAAAAAAGAGAACTCAATTATGTTGCGGACAAAACAGTCTTTTATTCAATTATACTGCTGATTCGCAGGAGGATGTCTCCAAAATCCTTTTCCTGCAGTGTCCTTGCATCAAACAATAAGGAATCATCCTTAATTCCGGCTATAACAGGCGGGCTGCCTTTTCTTTCATCAACATATTCCATCAAGACAGCCGTAAATCCGTGACCTGATTTTGCTGAAATTAATCCGTGTACGGTTTGATATGAAAAGGTCCGATATTGCTGTTGACGAATTGTAATGAGACCATTGATATAACGGA
>JBAZZX010000078.1:0-4764 GCA_041658585.1 Thermodesulfovibrionales bacterium | reverse complement strand
CAAGAAATGCAACTCCCCCCCCCCCCTTTCAACCCACATATTACGATGTCTGCCCAACGCGCAGGCTAAGCTGCGGACGCTCAGGCGAAGCAAAGGCGTGCCGTCAGCTTCAACTGGTGGTTAGACACACGAACTCTTTTTTAATACCTGTGCGATCGCCGCATCAGGGGTTGCTGCCTGAACGGTATCCACAAATTCATAACCGCGCTTCGTCAGATTCTTGATACGCCACTCATTTCCTTTGAATGCCGGAATAAGACCAAGGGCCAAATTCCCGGCAAGAATTATGAGAATCCCGCCTGTCGAATGCAACTTTAACGCGGCATCTTGTATAATTGCCAAGACAATATAGGCAAGAACCCATAATCCAGCTAACGTCCAAAGCTTCTTGGCAAGCATCCATATAACATTCAAGAAAGCAGCTGGCCAGGAGAAACCAACTTTAACGGCTTCTGCCCCCAATGATGGATGTTTATAAACCTTATAGACTTTCACCTTCCCCCCCTATCTCTCTATCTTTATGACTGTGTGTCTAACGCTCAGGTTGAGCTGGGGGCGCTCAGCGAGAAAGAGGCGAGCCGTCAGCTTCAGCCGGTAGTTAGGCACGCTTGCTATTTAACCAATAGTGACAATATTTTTCCTGCCACTTCTTCCAATGCTTTATCTGGCAATTTGCATAAATATTCAACTCGTCTCGTTTTCCAATCTATATTTCTTATGTGATCAGCCAATATTGCCCCTGATATTTTCAAGCCAGCAGGAACCAACACCTCAAATGGGTAGCCCTTAACATGACTTGTGATTGGACAACACAACGCCATGCCGGTTTTTCCGTTATAGATCGATGAAGACATCACAACGCCAAGTCGCCGACCGCTTTGCTCGTGACCGGCCTGAGGGCTAAACATCATCCAAACGACATCTCCGCGCTCCGGAACATACCCGCGGCGGCTCACCACACCTCCATCCCGACGGCCGGTCCCCATATATCTTCTTTGTGGATGTTTTCGTCTGTAATTCTGGACACTAATTCTTCCAATTTATATTTTTTCCTTTTTATGGGTGCAATAATCAATTTGCCTTTCGCCACGGCAAGTTCCACTACTGTCTCTTGTGACAAATGCGCCTCGGTCGCCAGCGTTTTCGGAATCCGCACAGCCAGACTGTTTCCCCATTTTTGAATTTTTGCCTGCATGATCTCACCCCCGAGATGTGTCTACAATGATGATACACAATGCATGAGGGATTTGCAAGCTGTGCCTGCGCTCCGGTTCAGCGGCGGGCCGAAGGCGCGCTTTTGCAAGCGAGAATAATAAAAGCGTGACTGAAGGAGCCGTCAGCTTCAACCGTTTGTTAGACGCCCTTTTTATTAGGCTCTTTAGGCAATTGAGAAGTATGCCATACAGCCACTATCCATATTGTATTTATTTGAATACTGTAGAAATAACGATAGGGTAAAACCAATAATTCACGGTAGGGAAGTTCTGGAAATTCTGAAATGGTACGGCCTGATAATTGGTATTTTTCTAACCTATGAAGTAATTCATCTGTCTTTCTTAGAAATTTTAATGCGGCTTCAGGATTTTCATTATGAATATATTTGGCCGCTGATAATAATTCGGTTTTCGCAGATGGAGTAAACCGAAGTTTCACAAAATTACCCTTCTTTCAACAATTTGTATGCTTCTGCCAAGACCGTATCGAGATCATGCCCCTTACCTTCCTTAATTTCCTTTTCCCCACGTGCCAATAGCATAAGAATTTCCCTGTCATGCTCTGCGCGTTCATATTCCTCCGCGCTCACCATGACTGCGGCTGCACGTCCCCTTTGAGTAATAAATATGGGTTCGCGCGAAGCGCGCACACGCTGCAGCACCCCAGCCGCATCCTGCCTTAAGTCCGTTATCGGAATAATATTCGGCATCTTCCCCATGTGACACCTCCTAATGTACCTCTAAGCGTATCACCAAAAACACCGTCAGTCAATATTGGCCTTCTCCCAATCGCCTTTATCATATTTTTTCCATTTGCTTTGGGTGCGTCTAACGCTCAGGTTGAGCTGCGGGCGCTCAGGCCACAACGACAGGCGATCCGTCAACTTCAACCTGTGGTTAGCCACTGCTGGAAACTGGTTCTCCCTTAATTCTTGGAACAACTTGAACCCTCAGCATGACTTCTCCATAACCGTAACACTCGACACCAGCATCCAGACATCTCACGTACCGCATGAAATGAAAATCGTTCGGCTCAAGTCCTTCACTAAGCCGTTCGTTGATCAGCGCCACGGGGATTGCCAACTGCGATATCAAATAGATGCACATCTTCTTCGGACAGAATTTCGAGATGAAGTTGCCATCCACATCGAGAATAAATTTTTCCCCGGCCGCATGGCCCGAATTGCAGTGCTTGGCCTGGACGACCTCCGCTTGTATGGAATAGCGTGATGCCGCCCGGGAAAGTCGATTGACCTGCCTGACTCTGTGGCCTCCCTCATGAAACTTCTCAATCTCGGACTCCGTGTACCCAACTCTTTCTCCGTATTTTTTTATAATTTTCCCATCTGCCATCTGCCCCCCCTTGAAACAGGTGGATATCGTTGCGTTTCCGAGGCACCGCACTAACAGGACGTCACTTGGAAGCGCCTGTTGGACGGATAGATCATCCTCATCATGTCTCAACCTTTGAGTACGTGAGGACGTGGTGGGCCACCAAACCGGAAGCGGCGCCATGACATTCGGCGGTACCGTACATACTGCGTTTCCCGGGCTTCAGGACACAAGCCGTACACGAGATATCTTCCTCTCGCGCGCCGCGCAGAAATGCCGTCTTCATGTCCGACGTCACCCAACGCTCAGCAGTCCCCCGCAGCGTCATGATCGCCAGCCACATTGCCACGTCCGCGGCCCCCATAAGCATCATGCCGCTGACGAGGCCCCCCGGGCGCTCGAAAGATTGCATGAACGGAACAAGGACCGTGCATTCGCCTGGTGCACATGCTTTCGCGGTGAATCCATATGGCTTGAGAAACGGTGTGGCTGCCAAGATGCCATTCAGCTCTTCAATAGATGCGGCTGGAGTTTTCATAGACCGTCCGGCTCGCCTCCCTTCCCGGGTTACAACTTATTTGCCCCCACCCCAATGTGCTCTTTAAGACGGTGTTAGAGGTGCCATGTCAGCTACAGCGTCTTGTTAGGTGGCAAATTCCGATCTGTTATTGTGACATGCTATCTTAACCCATTGTCAACAAAGCACTTTGAGTATTTCTTGTCCGAACCCAATACGTGATTTACTATCCACTCTTTAATGAAATTAGTTATCTCTAGCGAGATTACAAGACTACCCTCTTCGAATAGTTTCTTTACGTCTATGGCTTTCTTAGTAAATATCTCATGCTCTTTCTTGTGAATATCTGCGTCTTGATAACCGAATGTATCCATATACTTTTCTTCGGTGGAGAAATGGTAGCTCGCATAATCGACGAGTGACTTCAGTAGCCTCCCAAATGCTTCCCTTTCGTGGTTTAAATTGTCATAAAACTCGTTGACCATCTTAATGAGTTGCTTGTGTTGTGAATCAATCTCTTCGACCCCAACGCTGAAAGTCTCATTCCAATTCATATACGCCATTGCTTTCCTCCTGTTGTAACAGTATTAACGATAAACGTTCTCCGCCCCATATACCCGCTTTTCAGATCATCCTTGTCCACCTTGTATCTTGAATTCAGTTGCCGCCTCGTGCACCGTGGAGGCGGATCACGGCGGATGGCAGCTCGTTCTGCCTATGGTCTTCCAGACCGTGCGTTAGCTGGGGCGCCATCCGCTCCTCGTTCACAAGCCCGAACAGTTGCCCGGGGAGCCACCCCGCATCCTGCAAGGCTGGGTGGGCAGCGTTAAATTATTTCTGGTATGTCTAACGCGATGCAAAGAGCTTTATTAAGCTCTTGTGTCTTCTTGAAAGGAAGCGCACCAACGTAGTTTGTCAACACCGACTTTGGTAGGCTGACCAACTCGTCGCAGTGGATACTGCTTTCATGCTTTAGACCCGCCTCAATTCCAATTGCCACCTGGGTCGATAAGCCGAGATGAGATGTATAAACAGGAGCGCAAATGACCGTTGAAAATCGTGAGTCGAGAAGAATTTGTCGGCTGACAACAACAAACACGCGGGATTTTTTAGGGTCTTTTGCGGTGGGATTCGAAACGCGATATAGCTCACCACGTTTCATGGGAGCACCTGATAGGTCAACACATCCTTTGCCTCCTGGTTCAGGTGATCTGCCTGTCGATTGATGATGTCCAAGTCTCGGGCGTTCAGCCGGTCTCGCATCACCTGAACCACATACGCCCTCACTGCCTTCTCAATGAAATCAGATCGGCTCTTATGCGGTCCCGACTGCTCGTCGATGACCTTCAGCAAATCTTCCGCCAGTGTGATAGAGGTCTTTATTTTCATACTACCAACATACTCCCATACTACCCCAGATGTCAATGGTGATGATCTCGCAAAAAGTCCCTCGGTGAAAATATGTTGAAAAACAAGGGAATTTCCCCACTTTCCGCTTGACTTCCCATGCCATCCTGTGCAATAATCCCGTGTAAAATCAACCGATTACCGAGGAATTCCATGTTCAACGCACGGGACTGCAAAACCGGGCACCTTTTCGACAAATGGGCCTACATGGGACCCAAGCGACGCAAACTCCTCGATGCTTCCTGGGCCGGGCTCTTCCGCAAGGAGATCCTGCCGGAGCTGCCCGTCGAGAAG
>JBAZZX010000077.1:0-6086 GCA_041658585.1 Thermodesulfovibrionales bacterium | reverse complement strand
GCTGTCATTCCCGAAGTCCTTAATCGGGAATCCATTCTTTTCAAGAAGTTGCGCGCACCTGGATTCCCGCCTTCGCCAACAGTAGGTGCATTAAGCACGGGAATGACGACTTTTTACGAGTTCATCACTATTCACTGTTTACTATTTACCGTTGTTAACAATGTACCTGTCGCCCTTTTCAGTTTTAGTATTGCCAGCTGATGGTTATATTTTGCCTCCGATAACTGCCTCTCCGACGTAACAAGAAGCGTATTCGCATCCATCACATCTATGCTGTTGGCAAGGCCGTATTCAAACTGCTTTGAAACCGCATTGTAATTATCTTTTGCAAATGTCAGTTGGTCCTCAAGGGATTTGAGTATTCCCGCCTGCGTCTTTACATCAAGGCAGGCGTTCTCCACGTCAATGTTTATTGTCTTTTTGAGGTCTTCAAAGGCAAATTCCGCCTGTCTCTTTTTCGATAACGCCTCTCTGACCTCGGCCCTCCGCAAGCCCCCTTCAAAAAAAGGGAAGTTCAGACTCAGCGTGCCATAAACGCTTTTGGTGTTGGAGAATGAGGAAGACGGGTCTTCATCCATCTTCAAGTAAACTCCGGCTACCGAAAGCGTGGGCATAAACGACCCTTTTGCATATTTCACCTGGTCTTCCGCGATTTTCTTCTTAATACTGTTGGATTTTATTTCCGCCCTTTCATTCAGAGCAGTCTCTTTAAAGGATTCAAAGGATTGATTATCTTCAATGCCTGTCGTATACCGGCTGTTGTCCATGGGTTCCCTGATTGAATATTCACCGTTTATTCCCGCTATTCTTGCAAGAACAGCCTTTGCAAGCCTCAGGCCGTTTCCCGATTTCAACATATCCGAACGGGCGCCCGACAATTCCGCTTCAGCTCTTAAAACAACCGTTTTTGTCGCCTCGCCTGCTTTTAATCGGGCGTTTGAAGCATCCCTGTGCTTTGATAATCTTTCAAGATTTGCCTTTACAATCTCCACGGCTTTTGCCGCTTTCAAAACGTCGAAATATGCCGATGAGACATTCAGGAGATAATCCTCTTTTATGGCATACAGGTTGTACCTGCCGCTCTCTATGCCGCTTTTTGAAATCTTAAGGGATGTGATTTCTCTTCCGCCGAGAGACAGGGACTGGTCCAGCCTCAACCCCCAGGAAGAAGACTTCTCAGGTTGGGTTATAAAACTCCCGACGGGGGTGTTGGATTCTTTCTTTTCACTGTAACGTTTATATTCTCCAAAGGCGGAAAGCGTCGGCAAAAGAGCGGAAAGCGCTTTATCTTTTCCCCTTTCAGCAATAAAAAGGTCCTCCTCCGAGATCTTGATACGTTCAGCCTTTTCAAGCGCAATACGGTAAAGATCTTCAAGGGCATACTCCTCTGCGGCAAAAATATTCGGGGATAAAACCATTACAAGTACTGCAGTAATATAAAAAATAAATTTTATCCTTACTCTGATATTCATTTAAGCGTCCCCCTTGCAAAGATACTTACAAATTCCGGAATTATATCGTCAGCGTCCGAGCCTTTGGATTTCTTGAACATATGAAATTCTCTCGCATTAAAAAACGAAAAGAACATGCCGAGAAACGCCCGTGCAGCGGTTTCCGCGTCAAGGGTTCTCACGATCCCCTTTTTCTTCAAATCATTAAAATAAGCTGCAAGCGTTTTTATCAATTCCTCGATAAACCCGTGGTAAATCTTGTGTATCTTCTCCGGATACCTTTTTGCCTCCGAATGCATTATCTGTATCATCTCTTTTCGTGAATCGAGGGTATCGAGAAACTTTTTTGCAATCACCGTCAAAGCCTTTTCATATTGCATTGCCGCAATTTCCGGGAGAAGACCTTTAAGCACCGGTAGAAAAGAATATGTATTAAGCACTTCTTCAAACAGATTTTCTTTTGAAGGGAAGTGCCTGAAGAGGGTTATCTCTGCAACTCCGGCCTCTCTTGCAATTTCCTTTGTCGTCGCTCCGAGAAAGCCTTTCGTTGAGAAAAGTTTCAGAGATGTTTCGAGTATCTTTTCCCTTGTCGGCAACGAAATTTCCTTCTGCCCCATACCACCTCCGGATTCAGAAAAAATGTTTATAGGAAAATATTATGAATGTTAGTACTTACTAACACTATAAAAGAATGGTTTCTCAAATGTCAACAGGGAAATATATTTTTGTAACCCTTCAGTTACGTGTAGAAATGTTCAAACAATCGCCTTCTCCACGAGTCGTAGACTTGAGAGCTATCTTAGCAACATTTTTATAAAGCGGCTATCGGCAACAGTTTCAGCATAACGTTTTGATTAGGAAGCAGAAAAAGCATTCCTATATATTCCGGCTATTAATGTCAAATCTGCATAAAACGCATAAACTGTTGGGGATATTCAAAAGTGACCCAAAAAGAATATTGCCTAATCCCAATCTTTTTGCGGGTTTTATTGCCTCTTTTATTCAAGGCGTAATATATATGCAACGTACTTACTAATAAGACCATAAGTATGGGCACATTTAAACACCCTCCCCTTTATCCCCTCCCCTCAAGGGAGGGGCGATTCTTAAGTCCCCTCTCCCTTGAGGGGAGAGGGCAAGGGTGAGGGTGTGTGGCTTTACTTATGAACTCCTCAGTAATTGCGTATTCCTATGAAATCTGCCACCTGTTCCAGACAATAGATCACCTTTTGATAACGCTTGACAATAGTAACGCGAAGGGATATTATTAAATATGATTAAATCGTTCAAGTGCCGTGATACTGAAGCTATGTTTGACGGCAAACGCATAGAGCGGTTTATCAGTTTTCAGTCTGCAGCTATGCGGAAACTTGCGCTATTGAATGTTGCCGGAAGGATAGAAGACCTGAGAGTGCCGCCGGGCAACAGGCTTGAGGCGCTCAAGGGCAAACGGCAAGGACAATGGAGCGTTCGTATAAACGATCAGTGGCGCATCTGCTTTAGGTTTGAAGCTGGGAACGCCTTTGATGTCGAGATTGTCGATTATCACTAAGGAGGCTGTTGTATGAGAAAAAGACAAGTGCCATATCCTACTCCAGGCGAAATTCTTATAGAAGAGTTTTTGAAGCCTATGGGGCTAACACAATACCGGCTTGCAAAAGAAATTAGCGTATCCCAAAGACGGATCGGAGAAATTATAGCCGGCAAGCGTGCTATCACCACGAACACCGGGCTCCGGCTGTCTCGTTTTTTCGGTCTGAGTGATGGGTTTTGGGAACGGTTGCAGATTGACTACGATCTGGCTGTTGCAAAGGACGAAATGGCTGAAACACTTAACAGAATAAAGCCGTATGCTGTTGCGTAGGAAATGACAACCTTCATAGGAATTGGTGGTAGTAAGCATCCGGGAAATGCACTTAATTCTTTAATTGGGAGAAACTTATCGAATAGCTTTATTTTAAGGGCCATTACATGATTGAATTTTACTTGCTCCAGTCTTTTCTATAAGAACATCGTTGTGGTGTGCCTAAAATCCATGTTTTTGCCATTTACCAGTTCCTGAAAATATTCTTTTCGGGTCCATTTTTGATATCACCTACACTGTAGCTGTATGAGTTTGCGGTTTTTCGCAGACCAGTAGTTCCGGATACTTGTTCTATAGAACTAATGCTCCCTCAGTAGTATTTGTCCCCCGTTGACATCAAGTCCCGCCAGTTGGTAGTATTTATTCATACCATAGAAAGGGGTGCAATAATGGCAACAGCGGTCAAAAAAACCATATCACTCCCTCCGGACCTTGCCGGCGAGGCTGAGACGCTCGCAAAGGAAGAGGGAAAAACACTCAGCGCGGTCATACAGGATGCCCTTAGGCTCGCCCGGCAAGAGAGAATGAAGAACGAATTCCGGGAGATGCAAGGGTACTGGAGTAAGAAGGCGAAAGACAAGGGGATACTTACGGAGAAAGACCTCGAAAGATATCTCAGGAAATGAGGGTCGTCTTTGATACGAATATCTTCATATCTGCATTGATACTCCCCGGCGGCAAGGCCGAAGATGCCATGATGAGAATTATTGACGGCGAAGATACCCTTGTTATTTCCCATGAGATCATCGACGAAGTTCTCACTGTTCTGTCCCGGAAATTCAGCAAAGACGCAGAGGCATTAAGTAGGGTGGCCGTTAATCTGGCAAACCTTGGTGCGATTGTCCGTCCTGATGAAAGACTCAACGTCTTTGAGGACGAACCTGATAACCGCATTCTTGAATGCGCCGTTGCAGGCAATGCTGCGGCAATCATCACCGGCGACAAGGCCATGCTTACGCTGAAGAAGCATCAGCATATAAGGATCATTACCCTCAGTGAGTTCTTGGGAAAAGGGAGGGATTTTTGCATTACAGGTAAGAAACCACCCTGAGATAATTACACAACTTATGCAAAGATTGCTGAATTATTTAACTGTCAACACGGACATGGATTATTGTAAAATTATAGGCGGGTCTGGATTCAATTCAATAAATGTTGCCCTTATTCAATTTGGATTTCCATTCCATATATAATTTTAGGCAATACTTTTTTGCTAATTCTTCTTGTTTTATTTTGAATTCTTGTTTTGCTTTGAGTTCTTCTTCGTTTTTGTCTGGTACTAAAGCCCCTGCATGATAATCTTTATTTGCTTCATACGTGTGTCCCAATTCATGAAAGAATAACCAATAATAAAATTCGTTTTCATTCACCTCAACTCCAAATTCACTTTTTATTTTTGCAATTTCTTTTTGTTTCATTTCTAAATCAATATCGCTTCTAAGAGTGACTTTATACTGACAAATCTCATTATGAGAATTATTAACACCTGTAGAACGTGGATAGGCATCACAATCACCGAGAGCAGGTTCCCCATGAACATACATTTCACCTTCCTTAAGATAAAGCCAATAAACTTTATATTTTTGAGCGTATTCTTTAACTACATCAAGATTATCAAAGTATTGGAGGAATAACTTTTTTTGCCCAACCTCTATTTGAATAATTGGTTCTCCTTTCTCGTTATAATCTAAACAAAAAAGATTTATCATCCCGTTTATGATCATCGTCTATTTTTGTATGGACTTACCTTAGAAATATTATTTTCCACCAAAGAAACCATACAAGAAATCCACTATTATTGGAATCACTATTATTTCTACAATAATCACGGCTAAGACTTCTCCTATTGTTTTCTCTCCTTCTGGACATTTTACCCATTGACTAAATCTCTTCATTAAAAAAATACTAAATATTCAATTCTTACATTACCTTTGGACAGCAATTCCCAATCGGACAATTGCTACAGTCAGGATTTATTGGGAAACAATAACTTCTGCCGATTTCCCAACACGGTCTATCTAAAATCCCCGGATATTCCGGGTTAAGTTGTCTTGCTTTGGTAATTACTAAATATTTTTCTTCGTAATCTACAAAACCGCACCGCTTAAATACTCTTGTTACCTGTTCATTAACAGCTATATTGAGTCCAGCGTAATCCCGCAGATGAACGTTAAACTTCTTAACGAGTGTCTCTGCGGCCATAGCAGCTTTCATCTGCCCAATCTCGCTAAAAGCTTCAAATCTTTTTTGCAGTTGAGAACAATTTGGGTTATCAGCCCATATGTTTTCAACCTTACCGCCATAATCATTAATAACTTTCCTTGCTCCATCAATCGTCCGTTGAGCCATTTTGTTATAGTAAAATGGCTTTCGAGGAAGTTTATCAAATAGTGATAGAACATCTTGAACAGCCATTTTTGAAATAATATATGGATCAAGATGTCCCAGAATTTTATACATGTTATAAGGTATTTGCCAAACAACTTCGGCAAGCATCCGCTGGTCGTATAAGACACCCAGAAAGAAGGCAAAATACTTCTTATCTCTAATATAAAAATGGCTCATCGTGTAAGAGTGTGGGTCAATTGATGAGCTTTAAGCAGTATAGCACGGCTTCAAATAAGGAGAAAAGAGCTTTCAAGGAGATGAAGAAATCTGTATGATTTGTAGATGGGCAAAAAGAGACGATTACTGGACGAATATCAGTTCCCCGGATTTCGACCGCGATCTAAAATACAGGGGATATTTGGAGACCCAAAAGCACGTGTTAT
>JBAZZX010000076.1:0-6480 GCA_041658585.1 Thermodesulfovibrionales bacterium | reverse complement strand
AGATGAGGCATTAAAAAAAGCTCTCATTGAGCTCCTGGAAAAATCCGGCGCTCAGCCTCCGGACATGGAAGAACTATGCCGGCTTTTTAAAACGGACCAGAAATATCTCTTCGATATCCTGAAACTCATGGTAAAAGAAGGTAGCGTGGTAAGGATTAATGATTCTCTTTATATAACCGCTTCTTTTTACAGGAAGGCAATGGAAAACTTAAAAAACTTCTTCAGCACAAAATCCGAAATGACGGTGAAAGAATTCAAAGATACCTTTCCCACAAGCAGAAAGTATGCCATCCATTTTCTCGAATACCTTGATTCAAATAAGATTACAAAGAGAATCGGAGATGTGAGGCAATTCCAGATTGAGAGATGCCCGTAATAATGAGAAAATGAACCTTATAACAGATAAAATATTCTACAATTATTATATTTGCCTTAATGCGGATATTCTTTTACAAACGATTTTAAGGCCATGATGGCCGTATCAATTTCTTCCGTAGTATTGAAGCATGATAGAGAGAACCGGACAGTTCCGCGCGGGAATGTATTTAATGTCTTGTGAGCTTCAGGTGAACAATGCAATCCGGGTCTTACGTATATACCCCATTGTGTATCCAGATAATGTGAGACATCGGATGGTGTTGCACCTTTCATATTGAAAGAGACGGTAGCGACCCTGTCTGCATAAGGGGCGTAAACTTCCGCTTCATCAATGCCAAGCAGTTTCTCAAGAAGATATTGCACAAGGTGATTTTCCTTTTCGATGATATTTTCAATACCCTCATCGAGAAGAAACCTTACGCCTGCTGCAAGGCCTGCATACCCGGGTGTATTTAATGTCCCGGCCTCAAATTTATCCGGTGGAAAATCAGGATGCACGGTCTTTTCCGAGAGACTGCCTGTCCCGCCTCTCATAAAGGAATCAAGTTTATCAGGATTCTTGACAATGAGCATACCTGTGCCCTGAGGACCGAACAGATGCTTATGTCCTGTGGCTGCAAACAAATCAAAAGGTGTTTTTTCTAAATTGATATCAATTGATCCTGCTCCCTGGGCGCCGTCAACCAGAAGCTGCACTCCTGCAGCATTTGAAATATTGTATATGCCTGTCAGATCCGGCTTTGTGCCGGTGACATTTGAAGCAGAGGTAACTGCTATAAGTTTTGTCTTGTCAGTGATTGCTTCTTCAATTTGCCTCGGGAATACAATACCGTTTGAATCAGCTTTGAGCTTCTTCACCTGGATAGTACCCTTGCTCTGAAGGTGGTTAAGCGGCCTCATTACGGAATTATGTTCCATCGAGGTAGTGATCACTTCATCCCCGGCTTTCAGGGTCCCGTAAATCGCGATATTCAGGGCTTCAGTAGCGTTTTTTGTAAGAATAATATTCTCAGTTCTTGGATAATGAAAAAATGCACCAATGAGTTCACGGGTATCATAAATGATCTCTGCCGCCTTGACGGATAAAGAATGCCCCGATCTTCCGGGGTTGGCGTTTGCGTTTTTCAGGCAGTCGCATATCGCTTCCGTTACAGCATCAGGTTTTATCCCTGATGTGGCGGCGTTGTCAAAATAGATCGTCCTTTTATTCATTTTTAAATTGTTATGACTTTTGAGGACTTGAGCATGGTTTCAGATATGTCGTACATGTTCGATATCCTGCCGGCGCCCAATTGTTCTTTCAGATTGAAGTAACCAAGACAGGTCCCGCAAACCAGCAGTTCAACGCCCTTCTCTTCGAGTTCTTTCAAATAGGGAAGTGTTTCAGAACCTTTTACCGTCAGTTTTACTCCGCTGTTCATAAAACAGATCGCTTTCGGTTGGACCGAAAGGTCTTTGATAGTAGCAATGAAGGCTCTTACGAGGTTATTCCCGAGTTCATCGCTGCCGTGTCCGATACGGTCTTTGTTGATAAATACCGTAGTTCCTGTCCCTGCCTGTTGCGGGGTACAAACATATTCTTCCGGATTTATATCAACCGTTCCGGTTTTCTGCATTTCCTTTGTATAGATATAAAACTCCCCCCCTTTTTCTTCAATCCTATCGATTTCCGCACCGGAGTGTTTGAGAAATCTTGCAACATTATCCCGTGATTCTACCGTGCTGACAATAATTACCAGCGCGTCTCCTTTGGCCTTGGCATATGCCTCTTTTGTCTTAATGACAGGCTGAGGACATGGCAGTCCTCGTGCATCGATTTCTATAGACATTATTAATCCTCCTTAAACAAATCTGAATTTCTTTTGCTTTTCCATCTCCTCGTCTCTTTCCCAGCGATGAACGGCATTAAATTCAACGCTATGCCGCCTGAGAATATCTTCTGTTTTATCTTTTTCTTCCCACAATATTTTGCAGCAGAAACCGCACTCGGAACTGAATTCCCTCGGCACGGGAATTGTTTCAAATATTATTCCATTTTTTTCTAAAACCTTTTTAGCCTTTAAAGCAAAATGAGTAGTATGAAACGTTATAATTGCGTATATTGTCATTGATGAGCTATGTGATGAATAATTTATCTTGTATTTCTATATTTTCTATAAAATGCCATGATAAAACAAATAGAATTAAATTATTAATAATACCTGATAGATAGAAATTCTCAATATCATTGAAATATATGTGAATTATTTCCGGCTAAAAATATAGCATCTCAATAGCAATAAATATTTTAGAAAATATATCTTTTTGATTTATAGAAATATTTTTATTTAGAATGATGTAGTAGATAAAAGAAAAAAATGAAAAACCCTAAACTTGCGATTACCAACATTTATGGCAAGAATGCCAAAAAACTTGCAGACTTCGCTTTCGAGTTTGGCTTTGACGGGATAGACTGGTCTTTAAGCTTTGACCTCAGCGAAAGAGATTTCCTGCGAAAAATGGATATGCTAAAAGGTTTTGAGGTTCGTTATCATTGTCCTTGGCCGCGTATTGATATTGCCTATGCTGACCAAAGAGCAGAGCAGGCCATGCATCTATTCAGACTAATGATAGGTTTAATTTCTAAGGCTGGTGGAAGATACATAACAGTGCATATAGGCCTCGAACAGAGCTCCGTTAAAGAACTCGATTGGAAAAAGGCTATTGAGAATCTCTCAGCCCTCGTTTTATATGGAGCAGAACTTGGGATAACCATCTGTCTTGAGAATATAACCACTGCTTGGACGAACAACCCCAAGAGGTTTAAAACCTTAGTCGAGAGAACTGGAGCAGGGGTGACATTGGACATCGGACATGTCCACGCCAGCCGGGGAAAAAAGCTCCTTGAGGATTTCTTCAAATTGTATGTCCTATCCAACAAAGATCGAATTTTTAATGCACACATCTACCACACAGAAATCCCTCAACAGGACCATGTTGCACCGGAGAGCCTTGAGCAGATTTTTGATCGCCTATGGCTTCTAAAGTCAGTGACCCGTTGTGACTGGTGGGTTATTGAGCTTTTGAAACCGGATGAAATTCTGCAAACCAAAGATTTTCTGACTAAGTTTCTCTGTTTTTATGAGCAAAAATCATAACATCTTGCTAAAGGGTGTTGACTCATTAATAATTGATCTTCTTTGCCTCACTCGGGCTCAATGTGTTTTTTTGCTGGGGATGTCTCAAAAAGACGCTCAGTGTTCATAATTTCAGCAAGCGCACGTGGAATCTGTTCAATAATCTCTATTACTTGAGTAGCAGGTGTGGGCATAGCATAATATCCTGCCAGGCGGTTTACCCTTGCTGCTGTAATGGCTGCCTGACTGATATCAATGCCACTGTTAATCAAAGCCGCAACAATGCCGGTCAGAATATCCCCTGTCCCTCCTATTGGCTCCATGGCATCAACCATGGGACTATCAATAGTTGCTAAAATATCTTCACGGTTTGCTATGTAATCCGTGCTCCCTTTTACCAGGAGATAACGGGCTGCATTATTATTAGCATAAGCGCGTGAGATTAATTCCGGCACCTTATCTTCCTTGTGCAAGATAAATCCTCTGGTGTAGATGGGATGGGGAGCTTCTTCATCAGCTAAAAAGGCTAATTCCCCGATATCAGGGGTAAATAGGTCATACTTTGATGCCTGACCACTCATTTTTGCAACATACATATATCCTGCGTCCGCAATCAAGACAGGGCGGTGTGCCATCTTTTCTACGGCCAAAAGTACTTCGTTCTGCCGATTCACATAAGGCAGCATGTAATGAAATGCAATGGTATGGAAATCTCTTAGGGGTAGCTCCTGTGTTAATAGTTTGTAAAGGCGACGACTGCCCTGTCCAAGCCCTATGTCACCAACAAGATAGCCGAAGGGCAATGGTTGGTTTAGAAACTCAAAGGTTTTGATCGCAGCTGCAAGCAGTGCAGCGGTTCCCCTGTTTACTGCAACCAGATTATCCCGAATTTTGATAAAGCTACCTTCCAATGTAACTTCTTCAGTGACCAATGGAAAGTTACTATCCGGTATTGTACCTACTACAGCGAGCATAAGCGTCGCATCTCTTCATAAGCTAACTGGAGAGTATAACCACAGATAGTATGACCAATCTCCCGCGGGCTTGGTGCTTCTGTCAGAGATTTGCCGACCATCTGTGTGGCAAGATACGGAACATCAGGACAACCGCCTCCTGAGATGTTTACGATAATCAGGGACTTCTTGTCAATGGTCACTTTCATGTTGGCAGCCCGAACCATAAGGTATTGGCCAAAGTCTTTAACCTGGAAGAGATCGACGGGTTTCAGCAATGGACTGTTCACGGGGACAACCTGAAGGGGCGGAATCTTTGCCTCCCTAAGCGTCCTTACTATTCTTAACTGTTCAACAAGTGGAAACTCTATGACAAGATCACAACCACTTCGAATCTCAGGAGGTGGGCCCATAACCCTGATGTCCCAACCATTCGCTTTGAGAATACCCTCTGCACGGATTACCTCACTCGTATTTTCAAAAACAAGAATCCCCTGCTCAGAGCCCATGACATCATTGGTTTTTGATTTTTTCTCTTTCAAGAAATCAAAAAGAGGCATTGTTAATCCTTTGAAATGGTAATACGATATCCAACATCCTCTGGTTGAATATCTGAAACCTGCCATCCAAGTGTTTTTGCAGCTCTGGTCACATTCTCCCTGGAGGTATCCGTATCTACCAGTATCACAAGCTGTCCCTTATTTATCTTGCTGATCTCAGCAAGGGTAATCATAACGGGTTGAGGACATGAAAGACCTCGGGCATCGACAATATTACTCATTGTATCCCTCCTAAGCAGATCTTTTTCTCATAGTGAAACCTATGAGAAAGCAAAATAAAAGACCGATTATTACAGCGGAAATCCCATTTGGTCCTATTCCTTTAGGCGAACTGGCCAGACCAAAGTTGTGGGCAAAAGCAGCGCCAAATATCATACCAAGAACAAATACTGAAGCATCCCCGTCTCCTTCACCTGCAAGGAAGAGCTGACGCCCGGGACATCCTCCTGCCAATGTAAATGATAGTCCCGCTAAAACCATACCCCCAAAGTTCCATAGGCTCATGGTATGTGCTACCGGCTGATTTTCAAAACCAGCTTTAAATTGCCCCAGTAAAAGATTTGTGACGAATGCAGCAACGGCAAGACCGATAATTCCTAAAAATAAATGCATCTGACGGAACAAGATGAGATCACGAAACGCTCCCATAGTACAGAAGCGGCTTCGCTGGGCCAGAAAACCTATGCCGAGGCCGACAGAGAGGGATACTATCAGAGGAGCATGCATGGATCCGGGTCCCTTAAGGCTGTAAAAAAGAATCCCACTCTTATCCTGCCCCTGAACCAGTGGATGCATAAACATTAATACAAGGAAACCAAGCATTACGAGAGGCAACATCCAGCCTACGGCAGTGTACGTTGTCTGAGTGCGCCCAAGGCTATAACCACTTTTGAGAAAGCGAGTGCCAATCCAGATACCTGCAATCAAGCCGAGCATACCAAAAATGGCGTTCCCGTCACCACCGGCCAGACGCAACAACGCCCTCCAGGGACATCCAAGAAATACGAGGGCGCCAACCATTGCAAAGACTCCCAGTAAAAATCTTACAATGGGGTCGGACCCTGACCTCGGCCGAAATTCTTTGAAAACATAGGCAGCAATCAACGCCCCCAATACAAATCCAATGATCTCCGGCCTCATATATTGGACTACATCGGCTCGATGAAGTCCGACGGCGCCGGCGATATCCCTTTCAAAACATGCAACGCAGACACCCATATTCCCTGGATTACCCCATTTCTGCAGAAGAGGAGCAAAAATACCGATAAATACCCCAACACTAATAATCCCCCACTTAGTGGCAAAGAAATCTCTTAGAGTGGACATACATCCCTCCTTTTATTTGGACTATTAACCCGGCAATTTAATATGTAAGTTACGCTGCATATTTGATTTTCGGGTGTTCAAAGTATTTTCTAATCCTTCCGGGCAGTTTCTGAAGCTTTCTCATGTGCGAGACCATTTTTTGTTTCA
>JBAZZX010000075.1:0-6916 GCA_041658585.1 Thermodesulfovibrionales bacterium | reverse complement strand
TCGCCAATACCTTCGTGATTGCCGACGTCAATGTCGTCTTGCCGTGGTCTACATGCCCGATCGTTCCTATGTTCGCATGAGGCTTTACCCTCTCAAATTTTGCCTTTGCCATATTCCCTCCTTGTTATAACCGGCATCATTCGCCCCGTACTACCGCTATAATTCCTTCAGAGACTCCCTTTGGAACCTCGTTGTAATGCGAAAATTGCATTGTATAGGTGGCCCTGCCCTGTGTCTTTGACCTTAAATCGGTAGCGTATCCGAACATCTCTGCGAGGGGGGCCTGTCCTTTGATAACCTGGACATTACCTCTTTTTTCAATGTTTATAATTCTTCCACGGCGGGAATTAAGATCTCCGATAACGTCACCCATATATTCTTCGGGGGTAACAATCTCAAGACTCATAATCGGTTCAAGCAGAACCGGTTTGGCGTTCTTGATAGCCTCTTTAAAAGCCATCGACCCTGCAATTTTGAATGCCATTTCAGAGGAGTCAACATCGTGATATGATCCGTCATACAGCCTTGCTTTTATATCAACAATAGGATACCCCGCAAGAATGCCTCTGTCCGCTGATTCCCTGATTCCTTTTTCAACTGCGGGGATGTACTCTCTGGGGATTGTCCCACCGACAACCTTATTTTCAAACTCAAAGCCCTTGCCGGGCTCAAGAGGCTCGATTTCTATATATACATGACCATACTGGCCGCGTCCGCCGGTCTGTCTGATAAACTTCCCTTCCGCCTTGGAAGAATTTCTAATGGTTTCCTTGTAAGCAACCTGTGGTTTGCCGACACTTGCTCCGACCTTGAATTCCCTGAGCAGCCTGTCAACAATAATCTCCAGATGGAGTTCGCCCATACCGGAAATGATCGTCTGGTTGGTCTCTTCATTGAAAGAAACCCTGAAAGAAGGGTCTTCCTGTGTAAGCTTTGCAAGCGACTGGGAAAGTTTCTCCTGGTCCGCCTTTGTCTTTGGCTCAATGGCTACGGACATAACAGGCTCGGGAAATTCCATTATTTCAAGTATGATCGGCTGTTTATCATCACATAAAGTATCGCCGGTCAGGGTATGCTTAAGTCCGACTACCGCCGCAATATCGCCTGCGGACACTTCCTTCAGCTCCTCACGCTTATTTGCGTGCATCTTGAGAAGCCGTCCGACTCTCTCCTTTGTATCCTTTGTGGAATTATAGACATATGAACCGGCAGAAAGTACGCCGGAGTATACCCTAATGAATGTTAGCTGACCTACGAAAGGGTCCGTCATGACCTTAAATGCAATGGCTGCAAAAGGGTCCTTGTCTGACGCCTGCCTGACAATAACGGAATCGCTGCCGGGCACCGTTCCCGCAACAGGGGGAATATCAATAGGAGACGGGAGATAATCAACGATAGCATCAAGAAGGAGCTGCACGCCTTTGTTCCTGAATGCCGTACCGCAGATAACAGGCGTCAGCTTTCTCTCTAACGTGCCTCTCCTTAAAACCGCCTTTATCTCTTCAGCGCCGATCTCTTCTTTATTAAGATATTTTTCCATAATAGCGTCATCTATATCGGCCAAAGACTCGATCATCTTCTCTCTATATTCACGCGCAAGGGGAAGAAGGTTTTCAGGTATATCCCCTTCGGTATAGCTTGCGCCCAATGTTTCATCATCGTAATACATAGCCTTCATGGTCACCAGATCTATCGGTCCCCTAAAGGCGTCCTCAGCTCCTATCGGTATCTGGACAGGAACCGGATTGGCATCAAGCCTTTCAACCATACTTCCCACGCTCATAAAAAAATCAGCTCCTACTCTGTCCATTTTATTCATAAAAGCAATCCGGGGCACCTCATATTTATTGGCCTGCCTCCAGACGGTTTCCGACTGCGGCTCAACTCCCGCTACAGTATCAAAAACTGCAACAGCGCCGTCAAGCACTCTTAATGACCTTTCTACTTCGATTGTGAAATCGACATGTCCTGGTGTATCGATGATATTGATCTTACAATCTTTCCAGTAGCATGTTGTAGCAGCCGAGGTAATGGTAATGCCTCTTTCCTGTTCCTGGACCATCCAGTCCATAACGGCCGTACCGTCGTGCACCTCGCCAATTTTGTAGGTAACTCCAGTATAATAGAGGACTCGTTCCGTTGTGGTAGTTTTCCCGGCATCGATATGCGCCATGATGCCGATATTGCGTGTATTTTGCAGTGAAAATCTTGACAAAACTATTCTCCCCTATTCTTCCTACCATCTATAATGGGCAAATGCCTTGTTCGCATCCGCCATTTTGTGGGTATCTTCCTTTTTCTTTATAGAAGACCCTGTATTGTTATAAGCATCCATCAATTCCCCTGCCAGTCTCTCAGGCATGGTCTTTTCAGCACGCGCCCTTGAATAGTTGATGAGCCACCTGAAGGCCAGCGCCGATCTCCTGTTAGGCCTTATTTCCACCGGAACCTGATATGTTGCGCCGCCGACTCTTCTTGGCTTAACCTCTAAAACAGGCTTAGCGTTTTCGATGGCCGTCTTGAAGACCTTCAGCGGATCGCTTCCGGTTTTCTCTTTTAATATCTCGAAAGCGCCGTAGCATATCCGCTCTGCCGTGGACTTTTTCCCGCTTTCCATAATTGCGTTCATAAACTTACTGACAATCTTGCTGTTGTATTTCGGATCCGGCAAGATATCTCTTTTGGCTGCTACTCTTCTTCTTGGCATTTATTATTCTCTCTTATTTTGGTCTCTTGGCGCCGTATTTCGATCTTCCGCGTCTTCTGTCTGCAACACCCATGGAGTCAAGAGTACCCCTGATGATATGGTATCTGACGCCCGGAAGGTCCTTTATTCTGCCGCCACGTATCATTACAATAGAATGTTCCTGTAAATTATGCCCAACACCCGGTATATATGCGGTGACCTCCATAGCATTCATTAATCTGACCCTTGCGACTTTTCTGAGAGCCGAGTTGGGCTTTTTAGGAGTCGTCGTATACACTCTGATACACACTCCTCTTTTCTGTGGACATGCTCTCAATGCAGGGCTTTTGGTCTTCACATTGACCTTGTCACGCCCGTGTTTGACTAACTGAGCTATAGTAGGCACTTTACCTCCAAAAGTTATTAATTTACAAAAGCAGGATAATACCGCAAGTGATAATATTACCAGAGTAAATTATATTTGTCAAGACATCCTGCAGAAAAAAACGCGCACTGATAAAATAATATGTCGGAGCTTGAGAAAAACGCTATGCATCCAGGCATTTTAAAGCCGCTTTCACCATATGGTGCTGATGACTCATTAAATGTAAAATTTTTTCTTCCACCTCTTCAGGCGTTACGATAGACCCTCCGGTCCTGCCGTGAAAAGATACCTCCGACCTGCCGTTTATCGCCAGTTTTACGTCCTCAAACATCTGACCGGCATTCATCTCAATCGTAAGGAACCGCCTGTTTTCTTCGGAAAGCAAAAAAAGTTCCTTTTCAGGAAACGGGAAAAGCGTAACCGGCCTGAAAAGCCCTACCTTAAATCCCTTGCGTCTTAGCCTGATGACTGAAGAAAGGGCAATCCGTGCAACTATACCAAATGCCACAACGATTACCTCGGCGTCATCAGTGTAGCGGCTCTCAAACAGCGCTTCTTTATTCTTCATCGTCTTATATTTTTTTTGGAGCAGATTGCTTCTCATTTCAAGCTCGCCGTCTCCCATATAAAGGGATTTTATTACCCGGGGAGCCCTGTCTTTACAACCATCGAGTATCCAGTCTTTTTCAGGGAGTTCCGGTTTTATATACGGCGTCGGATAAAACGGCTCAACCATCTGGCCTACAACACCATCCCCCAATATCATAACAGGTGTCCTGTATTCATCCGCCTTATCAAAGGCAAGCATGGTGAGGTCCCATAATTCCTGGAGACTATAAGGAGCAAATACCATCATTTTATAATCCCCGTGCCCACCGCCCTTGACTGCCTGGAAATAATCTCCCTGGCTTCCGGAGATGTTCCCGAGACCGGGACCGCCCCTCTGCATATTTACAATCACTGCCGGAAGTTCAGCCCCTGCAAGAAAAGATATCGTTTCCTGTTTAAGACTAATCCCGGGACTGCTTGATGAAGTCATGGCCCTCATGCCTGCGGCGGAAGCCCCATATACCATATTGATAGCAGCGAGTTCGCTTTCAGCCTGTATGAAAACGCCGTTGACCTCCGGCATGCGCCATGACATATACTCCGGGATCTCGTTCTGGGGAGTTATAGGATAGCCTGCATAAAAACGGCAGCCCGCCTGAATTGCGGCCTCCGCAATAGCCTCATTGCCTTTCATCAGGATTCTTGTCTTCACTGTTGAAAATTATAACACAATATTCATGAAATTAGACCTTCCGATATTTGACAAACCGTTTCCCTATCTTTTATGATTTTTTTACTCTCTAGGAGGTGTTATGTATTTTCAGGACCTTATTTTAAAGCTTCAGCAGTTTTGGTCGGAAAGAGGGTGTATCCTTCTTCAGCCTTATGACATAGAGGTTGGCGCAGGCACATTTCATCCCGCCACATTTTTCAGGGTATTAGGACCCGAGCCGTGGAAAGTTGCATATGTCGAGCCGTCCCGAAGGCCGACGGACGGAAGATACGGAGAAAATCCAAACAGACTTCAGCACTACTATCAGTACCAGGTAATCCTGAAACCGTCTCCGCAGGACAGTCAGGAGCTTTATATTGAAAGCCTTTCGTATCTGGGCATTAATCCTCTTAAACATGATATCCGTTTTGTGGAGGATGACTGGGAGTCGCCGACTCTCGGCGCATGGGGGCTTGGCTGGGAAGTCTGGCTCGACGGAATGGAAATCACGCAGTTCACCTACTTCCAGCAGGTAGGCGGCATCGACCTCAAACCCGTCTCGCTTGAATTAACTTATGGACTTGAACGTATTGCCATGTATCTGCAGGAAGTGGATAATGTATACAACTTGCAATGGTGCAAGGGGATTAAATACGGTGAAATACATCACATGGATGAAGTGGAATTCTCAAAGTTCAATTTCGACCATGCCGACACCGACCTTTTGATGAAACAGTTCGAGGCTTATGAGAAAGAATCCGTCAGGCTAAACAAGCTGGGACTCGTACTCCCTGCATATGAATTCTGCCTGAAATGCTCGCACACCTTTAATCTTCTTGACGCAAGAGGCGCCATATCCGTCACGGAACGGACGGGGTATATAGCAAGAGTAAGAAACCTCGCAAGGCTTTCGGCAAGGGCTTTTTACAAACAGAGAGAAGAGATGAACTTCCCTCTGTTAAATAATACTGAAGCCAAACCGGGTTAAAACCTCATCCTCACCCGGTATGTCAGCTTTACTTCTTTATCTTTCGGCACTGGGATATTGAATTCCGCAGTGAATGCCTCTGTTTTTATAAAATCATGCGAATTGACGAGCAGCTTCCAGTCTCCGGGTATCGGTTCAACCACCTTTACGGTAACATCCTCTTTTTTGTGATTCCTCAGTGATATCTCGAATGCGGCTTCGTAGGTGTCATAAGCAATCTTTTTCCAGTCCGTCTGTTTTCTGCCGGCAACCACATCAAAAGCTTCTCCTAATTTTACCCTGATCTTTTCGTCCTTCGGCGTGTGGTCTATCGAGTCTTCACCGACAAACTGCAGGCTTCCCCCGGTATCGTTTTTGTACACCCGCACCACGCCTTTTGGCAAAGGCATCCCAAGATTATTCTCTTTCCTGTTTTCTATTTGGACAAATATCCCTATCTTCTGGTTCGACATAGCCTCGCCATACTGGTTGTAATAGTAATACTTTGCGCCCTGAAAAATGAGTTCCTTGCTTACAGGGATGTCTCCTGCAGTGACAAGGCTGATCTGCTTTGTCTGGTTCTCCCTGATCGTTGACGTTCTTTGCAGAGTATAAATATGGTATTCAAAGAATTCCTCTTCCTTGAACTGCGGGGCGGCAGGCATTGCCTCCGCTTTTGCAAAGCGCAGCATCTTGTCCTTGTATTCATGCTCGTCTCTGACCCTGTTCACATCTCCTGCGACAAGCTTCATCTTTGCGTTCTTGTAACTTGTGCCGCTTTTGTTATCAATAGTGACCCATCCTGACAGGTCTGCCATATCGTCCTTATCATTCAACGTCAGCACATAATCGGCACGCCAGTTTATGCCGTCCGTCAGATAGGAGGCTTCAACCTTTTGGGCTGATAACAGACTATTTTCAAGAAGCCATACCAGTGTCGGCTTTGAGATAAGATTCTCCGGCACGCCCGGGAAAATAATCCTGCCGGGATGGCCGAAGGTTATTTCGTCGCCGATTTTAAATATCGGCCCACCGTTATTAGACAAAAGAGTTGCGTTCAGAATCTCTTCCCTTTCCGTATAAGGATTTTTCTGATAAAGTTTAACTTCTTTGCCGACGTACTTATCGAGGAGCTTCTGCGGGTTCAGCAGATCATATTCATAGTTCTGCTCAAGTATCCGGAGGCTCTCAGGATCAACAAGTGACTTTATAGATACGCTCGTCGGGATTATCTTTGATGCAATGTCCATAAAACGCAGATCGCTCGTTCCCTTCGGAAGCTTTATCTCCCTCCGGTCCTTCACAAGCCCGAGGTTCACATTGTAGACGGTGATCGCAACACCTGTCTGGTCATCAAGGCCGCTTGAAAGCGCCTCTGCCTTACCGTCATTGCTTCCGGCATATGAGATTGAGCCGGTAGAAATAGTTGCCAGCACGAACAACAAAACAATATAAAATGCCCTTCTCATCTTATTCCTCCTTCATAACGTACTATTAACCCGGCAATTTAATATGTAAGTTACGCTGCATATTTGATTTTCGGGTGTTCAAAGTATTTTCTAATCCTTCCGGGCAGTTTCTGAAGCTTTCTCATGTGCGAGACCATTTTTTGTTTCA
>JBAZZX010000074.1:0-7829 GCA_041658585.1 Thermodesulfovibrionales bacterium | reverse complement strand
TTTCTCAAATTGCAGTTTTAAATCATTCAGCAGTTTCAATTCTTCCTCCTCCTTTTTGATTTCTCTGCAATTTTACCATTTTCTTTTATCTGTTGAGGAGTTAGTGTTTATACACAGACTCTAATTATGGCGGTTGACGAGAAGATTGTAAGCCGGGAGTATCCGGAATATATCAGAGAACCGAATCCAGATGCAGGGCTTGATGAATCCGTAAAGGAACTTACACTGGAGAGGATAGAAAAGACGATCAAGGCGGTCATAGGGGTGCGATCTGCAAGGATCAAGGCGGTGCTTGATACCTGTATCCACTGCGGGCTTTGCTCGGAGGCATGCCAGTGGTATCTTTCCAATGATAAAGACCCGACCTATGCGCCGGTGGCGAAAATGCGCATGACGATATGGGAGATGATCAAGAGGAACTACAAAGTTGATGCAGAGTTCATAAAACAGTGCGCGAGAATAGTGTTTACCGAATGTAATATATGCCATCGTTGCAGCATGTATTGCCCGTATGGATTGGACGTAACGTTTATCATAGGGATGGTGCGGCGAATCTGTTTTCTTCTCGGTGTAGTGCCGCAGCGTATGATGGACCAGGACCACTCGCATGCTACGACTCTGAGCCAGGTGTGGTTTACGCAGAATGACTGGCTGGATACGATGCAGTGGCAGGAGGAGGAAGTAGGGGCGGAATTTAAGGATCTGCGCATCCCTATTGATAAAGAGGGTGCGGAGGTAATGTGGATGCCTTTGGGCGCCGAGCCAAAAACAAGTATTTACCATATAGAGCGGCATGCCAAGATCATGAATTGGGCAGGTGTTGATTGGACGGTACCGGGCAGGGATGTCTGGGATTGTAGTAACATGTCCATGTTCTTGCGTGACTTTGCGACCCAGAACCGGATTGTCCGGGGACTTTTTGAAAACGCTGCCCGTCTGCGAATCAAAAAATTCGTAATGACTGAATGCGGGCACTCACGTTTTGCCTCAACCTTTGCAGCGCCTCCTATGCTGGGCTGGAAAGAACTGCCGTTCAAAATATATCAGTCTATCGAGTTTTTCCATGAGCTTCTCATGGAAGGAAGGATAAAAATAGCAAGAAAGATTAAAGAACCTGTCACGATCCATGACCCTTGCAACCTCGTAAGGAGAGCAGGAGCGACAGAGAAATTTCGGGAAATGGCCTATGCAACCTGCGAAAAAGTCATAGAAATGTACCCCAACCGGGAGCACAATTTCTGCTGTAATGCCGGAGGCGGGTTGGCTTCATTGTCCAACTGGACTGCCCACAAGGCCCGTGGGAACAGAGTAAAGGCGGAACAGATTAAAGCAACAGGTGCAAAGATTGTCATCACTTCGTGCCATAACTGCAATACGGGTATTAGCGACATAATCAAGTATTACGGGCTCAATGTAAAGAATGTCTATTTTGACGAAATTTTAACTGAGACGATGGAAGTTCCTAAAGAGATGATGGTTAACCGGTAAAGAGGATTTGGTTTGAAGGGTAGCGGGGCCGGGTCCCGCCCGGTCTGCAAAACCGGTGAAATGGTAAAAAAGGAGTAAGAAGGATTGACTATAAGCTTTAGATCTTTCAGCCTTTATTCCTATCATAGAGGAACCATGATGGGTTCGATTCCCTCTACCCTTCTGATCTGCTAAAATTGATTATATTTAAGGGGAAGGAGATGAAAACAGAGTGTGCTGCCATAACAAGGATAAGCATGAGCATGAGCATGAGCATAAGTGCTGCCATTAAAGGGAAGCCATAAGTTCTGAAGAAACAAGCCACGAAGGCTGAGACTGGGTCTGAAGACTCGGCGGTTATTCGTGGCTTCCCTTTTTGTATAAAGGATATTCTATTCTTTATTTCTTTTAGTTATTCTCAATATTTTCTTCTTAAGAAGTGTTCAATATCAGTTGTAATTCATTCATATCGAATATAAATTTTCTTGCGTGCACAGTAGATGAAGAAGTTCACCGTGTTCGTTTAAGTGTGAAGGTGTGCTTTATTATCCACAATGAATTCATGCCGTATATAGATCAATCGATCCTATTTTTTATGTCCAAAAAGGGTATCTGTTTTTTCAGTATAGAAACGCTGATTTTAAGCCATTTCAGGTGGCCCTGAAAAACCTGTCCAAAAGGATTTCCTTTTCGGACAAGAAAAAAGAATCAATCAAAGGTTTGTTTTGAATTTTGTCTGCTTCTTGGAATAGACAAACTCAAGGCAGATGTGGCTTTTTTAAAGAGACAAATCCCGAGAGACAAATAAGCTACTGAAAATATGCCTTTTTCTCCTGCCATTATAGGAGTCATGAACAACTATGATCTTATTATTAATGAATCAGCGATCTTATTCTGTCAGATTATGATCTTCCTTCTTTTGATGGTCTTGCAGCATTAAGACTTGCAAAGGAAAAGTGCCCTGATGTGCCTTTTATCTTAGTTACCGGGAAACTCGGAGAAGAATTTGCAATTGAAAAACTCAAGGAAGGTGCAATAGATCATGTGTTAAAGAACAATTTAAAGCGTGTTGTTCCCTCGGTGCAGGTGCAAGAACCTAAGCTGATAACAGAGCGCAAACAGATGGAGGAGGCCTTACGGCGCAATCAGGCCATGTTGGCGCGCGGAGAGTATCGCGAATGTCTGCGATGAGCATTTTCAGTAAAATACTGGTACAATGATAAATATGATTAAAATAGATATCCCCGGATTAGATACCCTTGAATTTGAGCACTTTGTGACGGATTTTTCCGGCACCCTTTCGGAGGATGGAAAACTAATCACCGGCGTACGCGAAGGACTTAATGAGCTTGCTTCCAAAATGCAGATACATGTCCTGACTTCCGATACCTTCGGACGCGCAAGGAAAGAACTTGAGGGCGTTAATTGCACGCTCCATGTGCTGCAAGGCAAGGGGCACACGCTTCAGAAGGAAGAGTATGTAAGGAAACTGGGCGCCGATAAAGTTGCAGCGCTTGGAAACGGTAATAACGACGTGCTGATGATTAAGGCTGCAAGACTCGGTATAGCCGTAAGCCTCAAGGAAGGGTGTTCGATAGAGACCCTTAAGGCTGCGCATATACTTGTCATGTCGCCTATCGATGCAATCAATCTCTTCCTCCACCCGAAACGCCTTATTGCCACTTTGAGAGTATAAAGATACCTCTATAATTTATTAACCCATAATTTGCACCATTTTCTAAAAGGAATCTCTTAGCTTTGGCGAGAAGTCGTTGTTGCGGAGCTCTTTAATCAGATCTTCCATATTATAGATATTGTTCTTAAATACGGTCACTATTCTGCCGACTTCTTCAAGAGTATGGGCGTCGCTGCCCCCGGTTATTTTTATGCCGTTTCCATGTTCTCTAAGCCATCTCTGACATAATTCATTCTCATGAGGACGGTTTCTGCCATTGAGCCCTTCGATGATCTTCGATTTTTTCAGGATATCCATATCTGCGGGTCTTTCTTTACGGAATGGATGAGCGGGTATAAAGATCGCTCCTTCTCTTTTTGACCACTTCATCAGGTCCTCTGCATCCATTCCTGAAGTGATATGATCAACCGGTCCGAAAATCAGAAAATCACCTTTTCTTGTGGTATATTCCATGCCGACAATAATACATATACTTTGATGTTCGGCGATTTTTTTTAAAACAGATTGGGAAGCAACGGTATCATGGTCGGTTATACATATACCGTCAAGTCCCGTCTCACGGGCCTTTTTCACTAACTGCGCAACACGTATTATGCTGCACGGCGAAAAACGGGTATGAATGTGCATGTCTATCAGCATGATTTTATGATATGAATAATTTTTTATTAAAGTCAAATAGGGAGAATCGATAGAAAGAGCCTGATTCATAGAAAGGATGAATTAGTACAACCATTCCTTGATGTGTTATAAATATACATGAGGTGCATTTTAGTAATTTTAGACGGCATTGGCGACAGAGGACAAGAGTGTTTCGGAGGTACAACGCCTCTTCATGCCGCATACACGCCGAATTTGGATTATCTCGCTTCTTTAGGCATGAACGGGTTATATCACACTACGATGCAGGGTATCCCAATGTCAAGCGAGACGGCCCACTTTATCATCTTTGGGTATGAACTTAAAGAATTTCCAGGGAGAGGCTATATTGAGGCAAAAGGGAAAGGTATCCCCGTACTTAAGAAAGACGTTGCAGTCTTATGCCATATATGCTCCGTTGAACATAAGAATGATAATCTCATCCTTTCGTGGGGCCGGCCTGATATTTCACATGAAGAGGCGAGTGAACTTAATAAAACAATCGAATCGTTTGAAACGGATAATATCAGGATTCGTCTGATACCTTCCAACGGTATCGACGGGTTCCTTGTTTTAAGCGGAGACGTTGCAGATGCAATAACCGACTCGGACCCTATTTATGAAGGTAAAGCCGTGATGGAAATTACGCCGGCAAAACGGACCGGAATCTCTCGGTATGCAAAGAAGACGGCAGATAATCTGAATAAATACCTGAGATGGAGTTATCAGACACTCTCCGGTCATCAGATAAACAGGGACCGTATGTCGCACGGCCTCCCGCCTGTCAATGCTCTTGTTACTCAACGGGCTGGTAAATATAGACAATTGACGCCTTTCCATGAGAAATGGGGATTGAGAGGCTTGTCAATCTCTTCGGGGGCTATTTACCGCGGTCTCTGCGAAGAATTGGGGATGGATGTGATAAGGGTCAAAGACACGGGAAATATCGAGGAAGATTTCAAACACCGTCTTCGTCTCGCAAAAGATGCCTATGATTATGACTTTATCCATGTCCATACAAAAATGCCGGATGAGGCAGGACATACAAAAAATCCCTGGTATAAAAAAGACGTGATTGAAGCTATCGACCGTGCCATGTCCGTTTCCGTCAATGAGATAATTCCCGATAAGGAAGTTTTACTTGTAGTTACCGCGGACCATTCGACGGCGAGCTCCGGCAGCATGATACATACCGGCGAAACCGTACCTATCACAATGGTCGGGAAGTATGTAAGAAGAGACGAAGTCGGACATTTCAATGAAATAGCCTGTGCCAAAGGGTCACTGAGTGTGATGAAGGGAATGGAATTAATGCATATGGTTCTTAATTTCCTCGACAGGGCAAAGATGCAGGGGCTCATGGATACGCCGATTGATCAGCCTTACTACCCCGGGAACTTCAAACCGCTGATCATATGAAAGATCTAAGCAAAAAACTTCTTGCGCTTTTGGCCGAAAAACCTGATCTTATTACGGAATTCCCTGAATGGATGCTGCCGGAAGAAATGTTGAAACAAATCAGCAAAACTCCTCATGTCGCCATAGCAGAAATAGCCGGAAGGGACAGCATAGCTGCCGTTATTCGGGCATGTGAGATGCGTACAATCCGGGCAGTTGTTCCGACAATAGCATATACCGGTACGGAATACGGTAACTGGAAAACACCCCTGGAAAAAATAGATAAACTGAAGGCTCTTTTAAGAAAAAAAAGGATCGCAGTATTTAAGCCTGTTATTCTGGGCTCGCCAAAATTCTGGTGGTCACTATGCGGGAGATACGCCACACATCTATTTAATAAGTACGGCTTTTTCTCCCATTGTATCGGCTGTCATCTCTATCTGCACGCTATCCGTATACCTTTGGCCAGGAAATTAGGTAGCAGTCTGGTCATAGGGGGAGAAAGGGAATCGCACGACGGAAGAATCAAGCTTAATCAGATAGGTGTTGCTTTAGATGCTTATCAGAAATTTATGAATAGGTTTAACATAGAGCTTTTCCTTCCCCTTCGCCATATAAGATCAGGCGGAGAAATCGAGTCAATAATTGGTTCGGAATGGGATGAAGGCGATCAGCAACTTGAGTGTGTATTGAGCAAGAATTACCGTGAGATGGATGAGAGCGTTTCTTTCGATGAGAATACCATCAAACGATTTTTAGATGAGTTTGCTTTGAAAAAAGCTGAAGAGATTATACAAAGCTATCTTAAATAAAAAGAATTTTTCCAACTGATGAGAACCTCAGAAATCTGCTTTTAACCCCACCTTCCATATTGCGCAGGAATAATTTTTAGATGCAATACGTAAAAATAGAAATTTCAATAAATCTATGACAAGTTATAGAAGTATAGATAATATCTATTTTACTTATTTATATAATCTATACAATAATAAAAACGAGGGGTAACGGGGCTGGGCCCCGCCTGGTCTGCAAAACCAGTGAATGCTCTGCACAAGAAGCTATGGTGGGTTCGATTCCCACTACCCCTCTCCATATTTTACTTTTATTATTTACATTTTCCCATGCATTATACAATTCTTGGCACGGCCGGACACATCGACCACGGTAAGAGCGCCCTTGTTAAGGCTTTGACCGGCATTGACCCTGACAGGCTCAAAGAAGAGAAAGAGCGGGGCATCACTATTGACCTCGGGTTCGCCGACCTTCGTTATCCGGATGGTCAGACGGTAGGAATTGTAGATGTGCCGGGGCATGAGCGGCTGGTCAGGAATATGCTCGCCGGCGCGGGCGGTATAGACCTTGTTCTTCTTGTCATTGCCGCTGATGAAGGTGTTATGCCACAGAGCCGCGAGCATCTCCACATATGCAACCTCCTCAGGATAAAATCAGGACTTATTGCAATCACAAAAACAGACCTTGTCGAAAAAGATTGGCTTGACCTTGTCGAAGATGATGTGCGGAAATTTGTAAAAGATACATTTCTTGAAGGGGCAGTGATCATGCCTGTTTCTTCAAAGACAATGTTGAATATTGATCTTCTAAAAGAAAAGATTAGAGAAGAATCGTTAAAAGTCGAACCAAAACCTTCAAAAGGTCTTTTCAGGCTTCCTATCGACAGGGTGTTTACCTTAAGGGGTTTCGGCACCGTTGTCACGGGAACCGCCATATCCGGAAGCATATCAGTCGGTGATGATGCGGAAATACTCCCCAGTAATGTAAAAAGCAAGGTCCGCGGGCTTCACAGTCATGGCAAACCCATAGAGACGGCATATGCCGGACAGAGGGTGGCGATTAATCTTCAGGGAGTTGATAAGGAAGCATTAAAAAGAGGAGATTCGGTTGTCGTTACGGATAAATTTGCTCCAACCACTATGATTGACGCAAAGGTTGAATTACTGAAACATGCTCATATCATGAAGAGCAGAGATATTGTGCACCTCCATATCGGGACATCAGAAAACACGGCGAGGATTATTCTTTATGGAAGAAACGAGCTGAAGTCCGGTGAGAGCTGCTACTGTCAGCTCAGGCTTCAGGAACCCGTTATTGCAATGTCAGGAGACAGATTTATCATACGAAGATTTTCTCCTGTGGACACCATCGGGGGAGGAGAGGTCCTTGATCCATCCTCATATAAGATGAGTCATAAAAAAAGTCAGGATGATCTGACAATACTTGATTACGGAACGTTGTCTGAAAAGATAGCCCTCAAGGTAAAAAGGGCCGGTATTCATGGCATGAAAATATCATCTATCGAGGGGTGGATTCAGGAAGAAACAACAATTATTGATCATTCTATAAAGGAGTTGAAGGAGAAAGGAATTCTTTATCAGTATGATGATATTTTGTTTCATCAAATGAGTATCGATGCATTCGGCAATCTTGTAAAAAACAAGCTTAATGATTTCCATGATAAGTTCCCTTTAAAACCGGGCATACAGAAAGAAGAACTGAGGACTCATCTGAATCTTGAATTGAAACTTTTCGGCTGCCTGATTTCGGCGGCAAAAGAGATCATCATCGAAAAGGAATTGGTCAGGCTTGCAACCTTCCGGCCTGTTTTAACTCAGTT
>JBAZZX010000073.1:0-8505 GCA_041658585.1 Thermodesulfovibrionales bacterium | reverse complement strand
CTTGCTGCAGGAGAAAATTTTGAAGGAATTAAGAAAGCTTACCCAAATATCACGGACGAAGATATAAGGGCATGCTTCAGCTATGCTTCTATTCTTGCAGATGAAGAAGCAGGAGTTGCTGTATGAAGATGTTCGCAAATGAAAATCTCTTTGAGCCTATTATTGATTATCTGAAGGCGATTGGTAATGATATGCTAAGCATTAGAGATTCCGGGCTTTCCGGAATCTCTGATGACGAGGTTTATCAGCGGGCATGTGCAGATAAGCGAGTAATCATAACAATGGATAAGGATTTCTCAAGAATGTTTCGTTTCCCGCCGGAAAACTGCGGAGGTATCATCGTAGTCAAGATTTATAAACGCACTGTTGATGAAACACTTTTATTATTCAAGAAAGCATATGAATCTATACAAGGAAGGGATGTAGTTGAGAATCTTGTTATTATTACACCCGATGGCGTGAGAATAAGAAGATCAAAGAGATGAAAAAATACACGACTCCTTCATCAACCTCAGAGATTGAGATTGTGGATGGGAAGCATGGATAATGTAGGGGCGTATTGCAATATGCCCCTACGAATACAACGAACCAAATTGGCTTCTGGTCTGGAATAAAGCCTGATGAGATTGGAATAGTTGAAGGGAGGAAATGAAATGTCAGTTATAGTAACCGCCGAATACAAGACATTTTTCAAAGAGATAAAAGAGCGCATATATAAAGCCCAGTATGATGCGCTGAAATCCGTAAATAAGGAACTTATTAATCTGTATTGGGACATCGGCAAATCGATAGTGGCAAAGCAGGAAAAGCTTGGCTGGGGGAAATCGATAGTGGAAACTTTAGCAAGAGACCTGCAAAAGGAGTTTCCGGGAATACACGGGTTTTCTGCCAGGAATCTTTGGAATATGCGTACTTTTTATCTGACTTACAAAGATAGTCAAAAACTGCAGCCATTGGTTGCAGAAATTAGCTGGACGAAAAATGTGATTATCATGGAGCGTTGTAAAGACGATATCCGGCGTGAGTTTTACATTAAGACAACAAAGAAGTTTGGATGGACAAAAGATGTTTTG
Organism: Thermodesulfovibrionales bacterium; assembly: GCA_041658585.1. Lineage (GTDB taxonomy): Bacteria > Nitrospirota > Thermodesulfovibrionia > Thermodesulfovibrionales > SM23-35 > DYFC01. The sequence goes on along the minus strand of JBAZZX010000073.1, from coordinate 7,432 downwards.
ATAAACCAGCTTGAAGCAGGCGCATTTGAGCGGTATATGGCAAATCAGACAAACTTTGATAAGACAGTCCCGGGGAAATACCGTCATCAGGCAAAGCTGGCAGTAAAGGATGAATACTCTTTTGATTTTCTTGAGCTTGGCGAAGAGCATTCAGAAAAGGAGCTTGAACGGGCGCTTCTGGAAAATGTGAGAAAGTTTCTGATAGAGATGGGCGGCTATTTTACCTTTGTGGGTAATCAATACCGGCTGGAGATAGACGAACAGGAATTTTTTGTTGATTTGCTGTTGTATCACCGGCATCTGCGGTGTCTTGTCGCAATAGAGTTAAAAGTTGGCGCGTTCAAGCCTGAATATGCCGGCAAGATGCAGTTTTATCTTTCCGCCCTTAATGATAGGGCTAAGCTTCCTGATGAAAATCCTTCAATCGGCATTATATTATGTAAAGAGAAAAGCCATACCATCGTTGAGTATGCCTTGAAGGATACGAAAAAGCCGATAGGAGTATCTACCTACAGATTGACGAACAAGCTGCCTCGTGAGCTAAAAAAATATCTGCCATCTCCCGAAGAGATGATCGAAAGAATAAAGTATTTGGAATAATTTTGATATCCTAATCCGCATCATTCGGATTAATATAACCCCATTGCCTCACGGACAAACCGCATTGTTTCCTCTGCAACCTTCTTTGCCTTTGCAGTGCCTCTGTCAGCTACATCGTTTAACAGGTCGGGATTATTCCGCAATTCATTCCTTTTAGTCCAGATCGGTTCCATGACCTTAAATACATTTTTAATAAGAATCTTTTTGCAGTCAATACACCCGATGCCTGCGGTACGGCATCCGCCGGCAACCTCTTTCTGCTCCTCCTTTGAAGAGAAAATCTTATGCAGTTGATAGACCGGTGACAATTCCGGATCACCCTTATCCGTCTTTTTTACTCTTGCAGGATCAGTGACCATAGTCCTTATTTTCTGTTCGACCGTTTTAGGCTCATCGGAGAGATATATTGCATTATCATAGCTCTTTGACATTTTCCTTCCATCGATACCCACAACCTTTGGAAATTCCGTTAGCAGAGCCTCGGGTTCGGGAAAGATTTCCTTATAGATGTTGTTGAAACGTCTCGCAATCTCACGGCTGATCTCAAGGTGCGGCACCTGGTCGATGCCTACCGGCACATACTTTGCCCTGTATATGATGATGTCCGCGGTCTGAAGCAAAGGATAACCGAGAAACCCGTATGTTGTTAAATCTTTTTCTTTGAGTTCCTGCTGTTTTTCTTTATAGGTCGGGACCCTTTCGAGCCAGCCGAGGGGGGTTATCATTGAAAGCAGCAGATGCAGTTCCGCATGTTCGAGGACCCTTGACTGAATAAATATCGTGCATTTTTCAGGGTCAAGACCTGCCGCCAGAAAATTAATGAGAAGGTCTTTTGTAGATTCATTTATCCCCGATGTGTCGGCATACCCTGTGGTCAGAGAATGCCAGTCTGCAACAAAATAGAAACAATCATACCGGTCCTGAAGCCTCACCCAATTTCTTAAAGCTCCGATCAGATTACCCAAATGCAGCTTGCCGCTCGACTGCATCCCGCTGAGGACTCTTTCTTTATTCATGTATCACCTCAATTGTATGCTTTCTAAAATACCTGTAAAATCCTTAAAAACAGATTTATGATGGGCATTACAAAATAGTTAGCTATGCCTGTTGCAATAAGGAATATAACGATGAAAAACCCGTAGGGCTCGATCTTGCTGAAAGAAACGGCCTGTTTATAAGGCAGCAGCCCGGTTAAAACCCTGCCGCCGTCAAGGGGCGGTATCGGAATCATATTGAAAGCGGCAAGAACCACGTTGACCGCTACACTTGACTGAAAAATCATAATGAGCGGAGTCATTATCGTCGAACTAACGGTATCAGGCAGGATAAACGATAACGGGCCTATGATGAATTTAAGGATTAAAACACTGATAATAGCGAGAAGGATATTGGTTACAGGCCCTGCCGCAGCCGATATTGCCATATCTTTTTTCGGATTCTTAAAGTTCATTGGGTTGATCGGCACGGGCTTGGCGTATCCGAACACAAACTGACCGTTTGTCAGAACCAGAAGCATAATGGGCATCACGATTGTTCCTATCGGATCAATATGGGCAATCGGATTAAGGGTGAGCCTGCCCATCATTTTTGCGGTAGGGTCTCCCAATTTATAGGCGACGAAACCGTGTGAAAGCTCGTGGAAAACAATAGCAATAAGTATGGGAAATGCCGAAATAATGATCTGCTGAACAACGCCTGAAACGTCCAAATTTCCATCCTTTCCGATCTTACAAGTTATTTATTATACTTCACTTTTCCAAAAATTATCCTCAAGTTGATGAAAAACTATTGTCAAGGTATTGTAAGGCAGGATATAATTATAGGGAAAAAATATGATTGCAATAGTTATCATTCCTGCCCGTTATGATTCAACCCGTTTTCCGGGGAAACCGCTTTGCCTTCTTACAGGCAAACCTCTCATACAGCATGTCTATGAGAACTCAAAGCGGTCACGCCTTGCAAAGGACGTCGTTGTTGCAACGGACAGCGAGACTATATTTGAAAGGGTCCTTGCCTTTGGAGGAAAGGCCGTTATGACAGACAAGGACCACCCCTCCGGCACTGACAGGATTGCCGAGGTTGCAGCTTCACTTGATTATGATATAATTGTCAATGTGCAGGGCGATGAACCCTTAATCCGTCCTGAGATGATAGATGACGTGATCACGGCCCTTGATGATACAAGAGCCTCAATCGGTACTCTGATAAAGAAGATTGAAGATCCGGTAGAAATCTCTGATAATAATGTTGTAAAGGTTGTTTTTGACAAGGAAAGGTTCGCCCTTTATTTTTCCCGCGCGGCTATTCCTTTTCGCGCTCCTCATTCAGAGATACAGGCGCCGGAATACTATAAACATATCGGCATTTACAGTTACAGACGGGACGTCCTCCTTTCCCTTGCCGGCATGGAGCAGACGGAACTCGAAAAAATTGAAAAACTTGAACAGTTGCGGGCCCTTGAGAACGGACTAAAAATTAAAGTAAAGGAAACGTTCCTTGAGACCTTTGGAATAGATACACCGGAAGACTTGGAGAGGGTGGAGAAATGTCTAAATACATCTTTGTAACAGGCGGCGTTGTTTCAGCACTCGGCAAAGGCATTGCAGCAGCGGCAACCGGCGCACTGCTGGAGGCAAAAGGGTTGAAGGTGACACTCCAGAAATTAGATCCCTACATTAATGTTGACCCCGGCACATTAAGCCCCTTTCAGCATGGCGAAGTTTTTGTTACCGATGACGGAGCGGAAACGGACCTCGATCTCGGCCACTACGAGAGGTTCACTTCCATCAGGACTGCACAGGCAAACAATTTTACTACGGGCAAAATTTACTACAATGTCATTACAAAAGAGAGGCGGGGAGATTATCTTGGAGAGACCGTACAGGTTGTGCCGCATATAACCGATGAAATAAAAAAGGCCATCAAATCGGTAAGCAATGATAACGACATTGTGATAGTCGAAATCGGCGGCACAATCGGCGACATCGAGAGCCTTCCGTTCCTTGAAGCGATCAGGCAAATACGGTATGATGTAGGCAGGGAAAATGTCCTCTATATTCATCTTACCCTGATCCCCTATATTAAAACAGCCGGTGAGCTGAAAACGAAACCGACACAGCACAGCGTTAAAGAATTCAGGACGATCGGTATACAGCCTGATATCCTTGTTTGCAGGACCGAATGGCCGCTGCCGCCGGAATCAAAAAAGAAGATCGCAATCCACTGCAACCTTGATGCAGACGCCGTTATTTCGGCGCAGGACGTAGAAACGATCTACGAAGTCCCGCTTATGCTGCATTATGAAGGACTTGATCACCTTATCAGCAGGAAATTCAATCTCAGTCCGAACGAGCCCGACCTCTCCCTTTGGAAAGACATCGTAAGAAAAATCAAAGAACCTAAGCACGAGGTAACCATCGCTATAGTCGGAAAATATACGGGACTAAAGGACTCCTATAAGAGCCTCATGGAGGCGCTCATACATGGCGGTATCGCAAACGACGCCCGAGTGAATATGCAATGGGTTGATTCCGAGCAGATAGAAATCCACGGGGCTGAAAAGTTCCTCAGTGAAGTAGACGGCATCCTTGTCCCGGGAGGGTTCGGATACAGGGGAATTGAAGGCAAGATTAAAGCCATAAAATTTGCACGCGAGAAGAAGATACCCTATTTCGGCATATGCCTCGGCATGCAATGCGCCGTTATAGAATTTGCAAGAAATATGTGCGGCCTTGCTGCAAACAGCTCTGAATTTGATTTAAATACCAAAGACCCCGTCATCTATCTTATGGAACGCTGGTATGACTTCAGAAAAGAACGGATAGAGGTGCGCTCCGAGAATTCACATAAGGGCGGGACCATGAGGCTCGGGGCCTATCCCTGTGTGCTCAAGGAAGGCACCCAAGCCTTAAAGGCATATGGGCTTAAAGAAATATCCGAAAGGCACAGGCACAGATATGAGTTCAATAACGCCTACAGGGGCATTCTCACAAGACATGGGCTGAAGATAGCGGGCCTGAGCCCTGACGGGGAACTGGTTGAAATTGTGGAGATAGAAGACCATCCCTGGTTTGTCGGATGCCAGTTCCATCCCGAATTCAAATCGAGGCCCACGGACCCTCATCCTCTTTTCAGGGCCTTTATAGACGCCGCTGTCAGAGAGAAGAGGTCTCTATTCCCTTATCTTGAAATGAATACTGAAGAGAAAAACAAGGGCAGTTAGATATTGACAAGAGAAATAAAAATAGCGGCCACAAAACTCGGGGGCAATAATCCGTTATTCATTATTGCCGGACCGTGCGTAATCGAAAGCGAAGACCTTGTTTTTCATACTGCGGAAAGGCTGAAGACAATTTGCGGTAATATCGGCCTTCCCCTATTATTCAAAAGCTCTTATGACAAGGCAAACAGGACATCAGTTTCTTCGTTCAGAGGTCCCGGCATGGAAAAAGGTTTGAGGACCCTCTCGGATGTCGGAAATAAATTAGGTATTCCGATAATCTCGGATATTCATTCCATAGAAGAGATCAAGCCGGCCTCGGAGGTGCTTGACGCCCTTCAAATACCGGCTTTTCTATGCAGGCAGACCGACCTGATCCTTGCCGCATCAAATACCGGCAAGCCGGTAAATGTGAAAAAAGGTCAGTTTCTTGCACCCTGGGACATGAAGAATATCATCGAAAAGTTTACCTCGACAGGCAACCAGAACATCTTTATTACGGAAAGGGGAAGCTCTTTTGGATATAATAATCTTGTGGTAGATTTTAGATCATTGCCTGTCATACGGTCCTTTGGTTACCCGGTGATCTTCGATGTGACCCACAGCCTCCAGCTTCCGGGGGGCATGGGCAAAAGCTCGGGCGGGCAAAGAGAATTTGCCGAACCTTTGGCAAGGGCTGCGGCGGCAGTCGGCGTAGACGGACTCTTCCTGGAAGTGCACCCGGAGCCTGATAAAGCGTTATGCGACGGTCCCAACATGATAAAACTTGATGATCTGGAGAAACTGCTGAAAACCGTTAAATCCATAAGAGAGCTGATACCTTAGCCATTAATTCTGAACGACAAACGATGGATAACATTCTTGATATAGCGAAAAAGGTATTAAAGACAGAGGCTGAGGCTATTGCCGCTCTAATAGATAAGTTGAACGGCAATTTTGAGAAAGCCGTTGAGATGATCTATGAGTGCAAAGGCCGGGTTGTCGTGACCGGCATGGGCAAATCAGGTCTCGTCGGCAAAAAGATAGCTGCCACTCTCGCATCAACCGGAACCCCCGCCTTTTTTCTCCATCCGGCAGAGGCAAGCCATGGAGATATCGGCATGGTCACCGAACGGGACGTTATTATAGCCATATCTTACAGCGGGGAGACTAATGAACTCATAGGGCTCGTCCCATTTTTAAAGAGGTTCCGTGTCAATCTGATATCCCTGACAGGGAATACCAATTCGACCCTTGCAAAGGCCTCCGACGTAACTCTTGATATATCAGTGAAAGAAGAGGCATGCCCGATGGGGATTGTGCCGACTGCTTCAACAACCGCTACCATGGCCATGGGCGATGCAATAGCTGTGTCGTTACTTGTAAAGCGCGGGCTAAATGAAGAGGCTTTTGCCTTTTACCATCCCGGAGGAAGCATCGGGAAAAAGTTTTTCATAAAAGTAAAGGATCTTATGCACAGCGGAGACCGCCTTCCGGTTGTGTCGTTCGGGATGCCGCTGTCAAAGGCCATAATAGAGGTCTCCTCTAAAAGATTGGGGCATGCGATAGTAGCTGATAAAGACGGCTTAATAGCCGGAGTGCTGACGGACGGAGATGTCAGAAGAGGGCTTGAGAAATGGGGCGGCAAGCTGTTTGAGATGACAGCCGGAGAGATAATGACGACAAACCCGAAGATGATATCGGAAGACGAACTTGCAGCAAAGGCATTGTCTATTATGGAAAGCTATTCTATAAGCGCCCTTATTGTCCCTGATGCCAAAGGCAAACCCCTCGGCATCATTCACCTGCACGATATTCTCAAACAGGGGATAGTGTAGCGACTCCTCTATAATTTTTTCTCTTCAGGCGAAACATATAATTTCTCAACAAAACTCATCCTCAAATATACTCTCTCTCCATGAACATCGCAGATCAGGCACATCATCCGAAATTTCGAGGTACACCTGTAACTGAAAGGTTTCCGCATAAAGCAAATAGTTCTTGTCTTTGATAGGCATAACGTATTATCATTAATCACTTTTTTGACTCGAAGGGGACCGGTTAAAAAGTGATAGCGCAAGCCGTTAATTTGATGAACTTCCTTAAGAAGCCTAAACAGTTTATCATTCCCATTTATCAGCGAACCTATAGTTGGATCCTTTGGAAACCTGCAGCAAATATATCTTCCTCTTCTAACAAACAGTCATATATGTTATTAAGATTGTTTATGGTACAATCAGCAATAGACAGGTAAAATTTATCTGCCTTTTCAATAAAAAATTGCTGTAGATGGAAAGTACGATTAAGGAAAAAGGGGTCATGGACAAAGAACTCCGCATACTTATCCTCGAAGATGTTCCTGCTGACGCAGAATTAGAAGAGCATGAATTAAGAAAATCTGGATTGGTATTCACTTCAAAGGTTGTGGATACAAGAGAAGCTTTTCTGAAAGAACTTGATGAGTTTTTCCCCGATCTTATCCTGTCAGATTATGATCTTCCTTCTTTTGGGTCTTCGCGTTTTAGTGTGGGTCAATTTATATCTCCTTGAGCATAGAGGTAAGGATTTTCAGTCGAAGATATTCCTCATCTCTTAAACCGTAAGCCCTTCGCTGAATGACCCTGATCTTGTTGT
>JBAZZX010000072.1:0-8562 GCA_041658585.1 Thermodesulfovibrionales bacterium | reverse complement strand
AGACCCGATATTGGAACTCGTGTATACTGACGCTTGTTTATCATATTTTCCAACCTAAATGTAGCACATCCCGAATAGCATTTCAATGCATTTATACAAATGTAATCTTTTATACCCCTACCTTATTGATTTCCATTAGTAATATCACATTAAGGAGAACGAATAAGCGTCATTCCGCTGCGAAGTTGCGGAATGACGCTTATTCGAAACAATCAGTGATAAATCAAGTCTTTTGGGCGATGCGACGTCATCTACTATTCTTCACTTCTACAGTGATAAGAAGCCTAAATATATTAGTTGAAATATGGTAGCAATATGAACTTATTAAAATATTTCTTTTAGAAAGCGATTATCTCACCAGTCTCGATCATCTTCACTGGTATACTTTCTAATGTTTCAGGAATCACGCGACTCATCTGATGAGTTGGCTTCTTCGTGTATACCTCAATAACAACCTGGCCAGGTACAGTCTCAGAAAGCCCTATCCCCACTCCTACAACGCCATCAATGTCGAGAATAGATTCTTCATGACGCTCCTTAACTTTCCTCACTGCTTCTTTGGCCCTCTCATTTGCCTGAGGCGGCAACTGCAGTTGTTTTGTCATTGATGTATTTCCTATCCCAGTCGTTGATACTGTGCAATAACTACCAACTCCTACCATACTAACACTTAAACCTGATAAAACGTTATTGATTGGGTTAGCGACAGTTGTGGTATTGCTCCCTGCAAAAAGAAGTCCAACCGCCCGAGGATAAGGTGAACAATTTTCTACAATCAATGAACCTGAATCGCCGCCTGCACTGAATCCTGCAGAACTAATGATAAATTGATTGGTAAATGTTGCGGTCTGTGAACCTTTCCCGCATGTTTTATTATAAGAAACTCTCACTGTTACATCGACAGCAGTGACCGTTCCAGTCGTAAGGCCAGTCGTGCGACCATTTTTCTGGACCTCCATATTAATTGTAGGCGGTACCGTAGAGATACTCACTGGCCCTATATTTAGAATAGAGCCTGATGAGTTAACTTTGTCGATTCGAACTTTAGCAATAGCTGCATCAACTAAATTTATGGTACGTTTTGTAAACGAAATGGGAACAAAATCTGAGAGGTCAGCCACTACATCATTTGTATCTTGATAGCATACAGGGCTTTGATCAATAAGTCCTGGTTGAATGATATCGTCACCAATTACCCCTGTATTGGTCATTGCCAAAACATGGTTATTGCTCAGGATGTATTGATAATTAATATCATGAACAAGAGCACCAAGTGTTCCACTACAGCAAAACGTTCTATTTACATCATTAATGTTACCACCTGACGTTCCTAAGAAGATCTCCTCTGCTCTGACGGATTGAATACTCAGCAGTATAAGGATTGGAAGAATTAAAAAGAAATTATAGATACTCACCTTTTTCATGTTTGTCTCCTTCTTTTAGTTTGTTGGGTTTTAGCAAAATATATAAATGGAGGACTTGATAAAGTCTTAATTAATCCCCTCTTAAATATAAAATTAGTCGCTTCATTTGTCAAGAAAAAGTGAAAACGAAGTGTAACCCTATCTTGTTGATTGCCATTTAAAATATTATGTTTAAAGCCGAATTAAAAAAAACAACACTACAGCTTGCTATATTGTAGTTTGTGATGAGATCGATATATCTTCCAAGTAAGGGTTGTTTATCCGGCAAAGAAAAGAAGGAGGAGATATTGATGAAAGGGTTAAGAACAAAAAAGGTAAACACGATAGAGGAAGGGACATTGATAGTAGCTGTAGACATTGGGATGGTAAGTAACCATGGGTGCTGTACCACTGCAGATGGCAGGAGCACAAAGACATTTAGCTTTGATAACACAAGAGAGTTTTTAGATATGGGGTCAGACTTGCCTATTAACATTTTAGGGAATGAATGATATTCTTCGGGCATGGCGCGGAAGCCGAGGATAGAGTTTGAGGGAGCCTTTTATCATGTAATAACTCGGGGCAACCATAGGCAAAAGATATTCAAAGAGGAAGGCGACTTCACAAGATACCTTGAAATAATTTCCGATTATAAACTGCAATATAAATATCGTCTTTATGTCTTTGTTTTAATGAATAATCACGTGCACCTCCTGATAGAGACACGGGAAGTCCCGCTTTCCAAGATACTCCAGGGGATCAACCAGAGATACACGATGTATTTCAACAAAAAATACAAAACCGTGGGGCATCTTTTTCAAGGCAGATATAAAGGAATACTTTGTGACCGGGATGAGTATTTGTTAACACTTGTAAAATACATTCATCTCAACCCGGTGAGGGCAAAGGTTGTCGAAAGAATGCAGGAGTATAGGTGGAGCAGCCATAATAGCTATATAGGGAAATCAGGAGACGGAATTATTGATAGGGATCAGGTGCTGAGGATGTTCTCCGAGGATAGGACAACGGCAAGGCGCCTATATAAGGCATATATGGAAGACGGTCGAACCGTTGACAAGTTGGACATTTACGGGACAATAGATCAGCGAATCCTCGGAGATGAGCGATTTCGTGACAAGGTAATGGAAAAAGCGGAAATTGACCTCAGTGCAGAGCGGCGGGCAGGGGCATACTCTTTATCAACTATAGCCTGCGCGAAAGAAGAGGCATATGGAATAAAGCTTGTTGAGATCAAAGCGAAAGGCAAAGGGCGGGCGATATCTACAGGGCGTAAGGTTTTCAGCCAAGTGTCAAGGGCATATGGATATAAAGGGAAAGAGATAGCGGCCTATACGAGGAAAGACCCTGCTATAATCACACGATACCTAAAAGATAAGACAGTGCACAAAATCGAAGCTGAAAAGGTGATTGAAATTCTAAAGAGAGGACCAAATGTCAATAGGCAAGCCTGACCCCATGACCTGATATCGAAGTATTTTGACAGCATACCCCATGACCGATTACTGGAGCTAATAGCGAAGCGGATAGTAGATAAGCACATATTGAGACTGATAAAGATGTGGCTAAAAGCGCCGGTAGTGGAAGAAGAGGACGGCAAGAAGAAATACAAAGGCAATGTTAAAGGGACACCGCAGGGAGGAGTAATATCTCCGCTGCTTGCCAACATATACTTGAATGTACTGGATACTATATGGAAAGTTAAGAAGGTACAGGAGAAGCTGGAGGCAAGACTTATCAGGTATGCCGATGATTTTGTCGTATTGTGCAAAGGCAACACCGGAAGGATACTGAATGGGATAAAGACGGTGCTTGGAGAATTACGATTAAACCTGCATGAAGGAAAGACAAAGGTGGTAGACGCGGGGAAGGAGAGTTTCAACTTTCTTGGGTTTACGATACAGGTAAAAGAGAATCCGGCAACCGGCAAGAAGTTCCCATTAGTAATCCCTTCAAAGAAGGTCCTGAAGCATATCAAGATGGAGATAAAGAATCTGACCTGCCGGAAAAACCTTGCGTTGCCAAAAGAGGCGGTGGTCAATAAAATCAATGGAGTAGTCAGGGGATGGGTGAACTATTTTTACTACGGCAACTGTAGCAATGACCTGTTAAGACTGAAGGGATACCTTGATGAAAGGGTAAGGACATATCTGAGACGCAAGTATAGTATCAAGAACAGAGGGTACAAAGCCTTCCCTTACAAATACTTGTACGAAAACCTTGGATTATACAAGATACCGACAACTGCTCCTTGGACTCAGTCTGCGAAAGCCACTGGAAGAAGATGACTGGAAAGCCGTATTCGAGAAAATTGAACGTATGGTTTGACGAGGGGGAACTGGAAATAGGGCTTCGGTCACTACGCCAGTTCTCTACTCTACCCCCTGACCCCACCCTGTTTTTTGACCTTTTCGAATATCTCAGACGATTCATATACCCCTTCCGCCCCGGAGATATGGATTTCCGATATGTTTTTGTTTTGAGTCTTGAGTTTTGTCGCCCCAGGCGACTCGCCGGGGCGAGCATTTTGGATTATTTTCGACGCTCTCATCCTGATGCTGACCGGTTTTTTCATAACAGAAAGATTATACTCAATAAATTGAATAAAAAAACACCGGCTTATGTTAATTTCATAAATACTTAATTTAACCGTTACCTCTCACCGTTTTAACTCGTTCTTATCCCTCTATACTCGGAGATGAAAACGTGTTACTATATCGAAATTGAAGATATTTTGAGCGGCTATTATAGCGGCTTCTGCTTAATAAATACTTAATAATACAAGGGGGACAAGTTTTATGCCAAGGCGTGATGATATTCACAAGGTGATGATTATCGGTTCAGGACCTATTGTTATCGGTCAGGCATGCGAGTTTGATTATTCAGGAACTCAGGCCTGTAAAGCGCTGAGGGCTCTCGGTTATGAGATCGTTCTTGTCAATTCAAACCCGGCCACCATTATGACGGATCCCGGAATGGCGGATGTAACATATCTGGAACCGCTTACTGTGGACTCCGTTGAAAGAATTATAGAAAAGGAAAGACCTGATGCCATATTGCCGAATCTGGGAGGTCAGACAGGTCTGAATCTGACGGCAGAATTGTTCAGAAAAGGCATCCTGAATAAATACGGGGTGAAAATTATCGGAGTACAGGCTGACGCAATAGAGCGGGGTGAAGACCGCATTGCCTTTAAAGAAACAATGAATAAACTCGGCATTGATATGCCCAAAAGCGAACCGGCTTTAAATGTAGAAGAGGCTGAGGAGATAGCATCAAAACTCGGTTACCCGGTTGTCATACGCCCTGCATATACCCTCGGAGGGACGGGAGGCGGTCTGGTTTACAATATGGAAGAACTGCGGATAGTTGCAAGCCGTGGTATCTCGGCAAGTCTTATCGGGCAGATACTTATTGAGGAGTCTGTCCTCGGGTGGGAAGAGCTGGAGCTTGAGGTTGTACGTGATTCAAAAGGACAGTGTATTACGGTCTGCTTCATCGAAAATGTTGACGCCATGGGAATTCATACCGGGGATTCATATTGTACGGCTCCTATGCTGACTATAGATCAGGGCCTTCAGCACAGATTGCAGAAACATTCCTATGATATCGTTGAAGCCATTCAGGTGATAGGAGGCACGAATATTCAGTTTGCGCACGACCCTAAAACCGGCAGGGTAGTGGTTATTGAAATCAACCCGAGGACATCACGTTCGTCAGCCCTTGCTTCAAAAGCAACAGGGTTCCCTATTGCCCGCATATCATCTTTATTAGCTGCGGGGCTCGACCTCAATGAAATCCCCTACTGGAGAAAAGGCACCCTGGAAAAATATGAGCCATGGGGTGATTATGTGGTAGTGAAATTTGCACGGTGGGCTTTTGAGAAATTTGAAGGGGTTGAAGACAGGCTTGGCACCCAAATGCGCGCAGTAGGTGAAGTGATGAGTATCGGCAAGACCTACAAGGAAGCATTCCAAAAATCCATCCGCTCTCTTGAAAACGGACGTTACGGCCTCGGTTTTGCAAAAAATTTCCATCAAAAATCCCTTGATGTGCTCATGGAAATGCTGGTTTATCCGACAAGCGAACGTCAATTCATTATGTATGAAGCTCTGCGCAAAGGCGCTGATATAACGGAACTTTACGAAAAGACACATATAAAACCATGGTTTATTCAGCAGATGAAGGAGCTTGTAGAGCTTGAGGAAGAAATCCTGAGGCATAAAGGTAAAAACCTTCCTGATGATTTACTCATAAAAGCCAAAAAAGACGGTTTTTCAGACAGATACCTATCCCTGCTCCTCGGCGTTGCCGAAAAGCAGGTCCGTGAGCACCGCATACAAAAAGGAATCCTTCAGGCATGGGAACCTGTCCCTGTCAGCGGTGTGGAAAATGCCGCCTATTATTTCTCAACGTACCATGCTCCGGACCAAGTCCCGAGCAGCGCACGACGGAAGATAATGGTAATAGGCGGCGGGCCCAACCGCATAGGCCAGGGCATAGAATTTGATTATTGCTGTGTTCATGCGGCCTTTGCACTCGGTAAGGAAGGATACGAAACGATTATGGTAAACTGCAATCCGGAGACCGTCTCGACGGATTATGACACTTCGGATAAATTATATTTCGAACCCATAACGGTTGAGGACGTCCTGTCAATTTACGAAAAAGAAAAGCCCGAGGGTATAATTGTGCAGTTTGGCGGTCAGACACCTCTGAACATTGCAAGGGAATTGTTCGATGCCGGCGTAAGAATCATAGGTACCTCCACGGATACCATTGATCTTGCTGAAGACCGTGACCGTTTCCGCAGGATTATGCAGGAACTGGGAATCCCTATGCCGGAATCCGGTATGGCAAACAATCTTAAAGAGGCGCTTACGATTGCACAAAAGATCGGATATCCGCTTATGGTGAGGCCTTCTTATGTGCTTGGCGGGCGGGGGATGGAAGTTATTCACGACGAGGAAATGTTGAAACGTTACGTTCTGGCAGCGGTTGAAGTTACACCTGACAGACCAATCCTCATCGATAAATTTCTGGAAGATGCTATTGAAACCGAGGCAGACGCTATTTCTGACGGCACTGATGCCTTTGTCCCCGCAGTAATGGAACATATCGAGCTTGCAGGCATACACTCAGGGGATTCAGCCTGTGTAATACCCCCTATCAGTATCCCTGCCAAACACCTTGAAACTATTTATGAGTACACCCGAAAGATTGCCGTTGAACTGCATGTAGTAGGCCTCATGAATATTCAGTACGCTATTGCTAATGATACCGTCTATGTTCTCGAAGCTAATCCAAGGGCTTCCCGCACGGTGCCACTCGTTTCAAAGGTCTGCAATATCCCCATGGTTAGCATTGCAATTCAGCTTATGCTCGGCAAGAAGCTTTCGGACCTGAATCTAAAGCAACGACATATCCCGCATTTCGGGGTAAAGGAAGCGGTCTTTCCATTCAATATGTTCCCGGAGGTAGACCCGATTCTGGGTCCTGAAATGCGGTCAACAGGCGAGGTTCTCGGTCTGGCTGATTCCTTTGGAATGGCCTACTACAAAGCTCTTGAAGCAGCTATGCAGCATCTTCCCCTCGAAGGAACGTTACTGATAACCGTTTCTGATCAGGACAAACCGGCATCGGTACAGGTTGCGAGACGGTTCGAGAGACTGGGCTTTAAAATTAAAGCGACGCGGGGCACCTATACATTTTTAAAAGCAAACGGTATTCAGGCTGACCCCATCGACAAGCTGCATGAAGGCCGCCCGAATATTGGAGATGCTATTAAGAATAAGGAAATCCACCTTGTCATTAATACGCCAAGCGGGAAGCAGGGTAAACATGATGATTCCTATATCCGTAAATCGGCAATCAAGTATAAAATACCATACATTACTACCTTAGCTGCGGCAGTGGCTGCTGCACGCGGGATTGAAGCCTGCAGGCACGGACACAGCGACATAAAATCTCTGCAGAGATACCATGCCGATATCCGGTAGCCGGTTCCCGAAGAAAACACGGGCATATTTTTAATAGGATGTGTTGACAGACTCCGAGTAACGTTATGATATCACCCCGGATTCTTCATAAAATTTAGGGTCTTTCGTATTTAGGTTGAAACAACATGGATCCCCGGGTCAAGCCCGAGGATGACAATCTTAACTGGTTGTTTTTGTTTGTCATTCCCGCAGGTCTTAAGCGGGAATCCATTAGCCTGATGAACATTCCAACTTTCTTACGAATGAACCAAAATTTGCACGGCAAGCGAGGATAGAGTATTTGAGCGGTTTTTGGGTTAATCGAACAACGATGCGAGCGTTGCGGCTTTTTTCTCGATATTGCTTGTGAGCTCGTCCTGCCTGTTTTTTATTTTAAAAAGCTCATCCGCAATATCGAGGGCGGCAAGGATGGACGCCTTAACAGGGGTTATATTAGGGGTTCCATTATAGACTTCCTTCAGCTTTGTGTCTACATAAGAAGCAAGTTCCCTGATATATTCCTCGGGGGCGTCGCCTTTTAAGGTATATTTTTGACCTAAAATGAAGACCTCGGTGCTGCCCATATCTCTAATCTGATTCGAGGGTCTCAATCTCGCTTAAGAGAGCCTCAAGCTGGCTTTTTACAAGATTCTTTTCCGCACGGAGCAGTTCGGTTTCCTGATTCTTTTCATCAAGAAGGCGCTCCAGTTCCTTTATCCTTCTGTCGGTAAGGCCCTTCTCTTCCTTAAGGGTCTTCACCCGCTCGATTGCAAGCGATATTTTATCCTCAAGATTCTTAAGTTTTTCCAATGACTTAACCTCCTTTGTTACATCATTAGGTTGTTCCATATGTTGCTCGTCATCAAAGAGGGATTTCATGAAAACCATCGTACTTAAAATACCAAAATTCACCTAAACATTGCAAAACTTTTTTTCAATCGCAAGGTTTTTTCGGCATATCTGCCCTTGCAATATGCGGGGTTAATGGTAAAGTTTATAACTTTTCGATAGGAATGTCTATAATCACATCCCCTGATGTCAAGGCAAAATGAAAATGTCCGGTTTTCGGCAAAATGAAAATGTCCGGTTTTCACGCTGCAACCTCAATCAGCTTTTTGGGCTGATTTTGCCGTTTGTTAAACAGCTGACTATACGATTTTCTC
>JBAZZX010000071.1:0-8732 GCA_041658585.1 Thermodesulfovibrionales bacterium | reverse complement strand
TTTCTCAAATTGCAGTTTTAAATCATTCAGCAGTTTCAATTCTTCCTCCTCCTTTTTGATTTCTCTGCAATTTTACCATTTTCTTTTATCTGTTGAGGAGTTAGTGTTTATACACAGACTCTAATTAGAGTCGAAGATATTATTTACAGCAACATACGCTTCGAATCTCTTCAGGAAACTCTTTGAGATCCTTGCATTCATTATAAAGTTGTCACCGGTCTTGATCGTTTCCTGGTTCGGTTTTTGAGGTGTCGGCAACTGGCTATAGGATTCGCTTACATACACGCAGGTGAGATCAACAGGGGTTATAATATAAGGAACAGTATATTTTACCCCTAAATCAATCTTATGTTCCGGTACAAACGTCACATTATCAGTTTCCCGGTCTTCACTCCTGTCACGGGCATTGTTGTAAGTGTAACCTAACCTGAAAAGGATATCTTTCGTTGGGCGGATTTCACCGCTTAATTCAAACCCGGCTAACCCGATTTTTGCATAGTTTCGGTAAATGCCCGTTGTACCGGGTGCATCACGGGAGATAAAGTCCGAGATATCATAGTAGAAAAACGCTAATTCTCCAAAGGCAAAGGACCCGAAAGCCTGGGATATCCCAAGGGTATAATTGATGCTTTTTTCTGCAGTGAGTTCGGTGTTTCCGCTTTTTGTCGAATAGAGCTGCGACAGGGTCGGGAACCGAATCTTTCGTGCTATGGAACCGAACAATTTTGTGGAATCAGTGAGCGCATATGTTGCGCCGATCATGGGATTGAATTTGTCCATGGTATCCGGTTTGTCCAGATCGATCTGATCTATGAAATTTCCTGTGTTCTTGTCCGTAATATTCCGCTCAGCCTCTGAAACTGTGAACCAGTCATAACTGACCCCTGCAACTATAGAAAGGTTTTTTATCTTGTTGAATTCATTTTCGAGACTGATTGACCCCGTATAGGAGAAGTCCTCTACAAAAGGCAGATAGCTATCGTCCCTCTCTTCATGGGAGTCACCCCGGTACTGCACGCCTAACCGGACGATATCCCATTTAGCAGGCCGGTAGTCTGCGGTCATTGACCCCCCGATCAGATAATCCTTATATCTGCTAACCGCGATTTCATCACTGTATGTATAGTCGGAAAAAGATGTATAATCATCCACGTGGTTGTGATAGAATAGTTTTGCTTTCAGTGTCAACTGCTCGAGAATCTTCTGCTGGCCGCTAAGGTCCACCCCCCAGTTGTCATATTTGGTAATACGTGCAAAGCCTGAAAAAGCAGGCCTGCTCGTGAAAATATTCTCGCTGATCGTTGAAGAAGGCACACCCTTTTCTTTTTCAATATAATGAAAATTCAGATAGTATTCAGCATCTGATTTAGGTTCAAGGCCAATTTTTGCCCAAAAACTATTGGTAAGAAAATCGGAATTGTTCCGGAAGCCTCCATCCTCAAATATCCCTTGCCCTATTACTTTTTGGCCTGACGTGATATTTCCGATTCTGGGTTCAAAATCATTTGACATCCTCCAACCGTTCGACTCCTGATGTGAATAGTTCAGCCAGTAATTGAACATGCCCACTTTCATTCCATGTGTCAGTGATAATTTGTTGGTGGCATACTCTCCAACTTCCAGAAATGCTTCAGCAGTGGGTTTATCAGAAGGTTTTTTTGTGATAATGTTGACAACACCGGCTAAGGCATTCGGGCCGTAAAGTACAGAGGATACGCCTTTTATTACCTCTATTTTTGCAATGTTATCAACGGGTATCTGGTTCAGATCAAGTTTGCCATATACTGTTTCATAGTATGGAACACCGTCGATCAGAATCAATGCCCTGCTTTGATTAAGCCCCCGGATCTGTATGTTCGGTTCGTTTTTCCTGCCGCCTGAAACAATTACACCGGGGACATACTGTAATGCCTCGGCAACGGTACGGCTGTTCGTGGCCTTTATTTCCTCGGCAGTAATTTCAGTAGTTACAGTGACCTCTTTGCTTGCCGGCATTTTCTCCGCAGTTACATAGATTTCACCGAGGTCAAAGACTTCATATCCTTCGGAACTTTTCGGCCTGACAGTTTCTTCTGCCATGGCAGCGCCAAAAGAGATGATAGCAGTCAAAATCATTCCTGATAAAAATAAAAAATGCATCAGCTTTTTCATAAGCCCTCCCGTGAGTAATAATTTTATAAGGTATCTTCTGCTGACTCTTTACTGTATTTAATGGAAATTACCATGTAACAAAATATCTTTCCCCGGGATTTAAAGTCAAATTCATATTATTCATTCCAGATATGAAGAAAACTCATGAAACCTTCTCATTGACATCATCATTTTTGAAACCTTAAAATACGTCATGGAAGACCACAGACTGAAAGCATTCTGTTTCATTGTTGAAATGAAGAGCTTCTCCAAAGCGGCGGAAGCGAAATTCATGACTCAGTCAGCAATGAGCCACCTTATTAAAAATCTCGAAGACGAACTCAATATTAAGTTGCTCATCAGAAAAGGCAAAACAGTCATGCCGACGCCTGCGGGAAGGACCCTATACGAACATGCGAAGCAGATACTCATACAGTATAAAAACATGGAGAATGATTTGTATGGGGCGGTTCACAAAGTAAAAGGCATTTTGTCTATCGGAGCGAGCGCAATACCGGCTAAATATCTTTTGCCGCAGGTGTTTTACGATTTTTCAAAAAATTATCAGGAAGTGCGAATAAATCTTTCAGTATCAAACACGGAAAAGATAATCAATGAACTTCTTCAGGGAGAAATTGATATCGGGATAGTTGAAGGCAGTGTAAAAGATACGAGAATTGTGCTGGATAAAATTGCAGAAGATGAGATAGTTTTAATTGCATCTGATCAAAACCCTCTGACAAAAAAATCGCAAGTTACTTCGCAGGATATTATATCTCAACCTTTCATTATGCCCGAAGCAGGATCGGGTACAAGAGAATTTATCAATGATTTTTTCAGTATGGCAAAAATTGACATGGAAAAAATAAATATCCTTATGACACTCGGAGACCCGGAACTGTTGGTTCAAATGGTCCAGTCAGGACTGGGCATTTCATTCGTTTCGAAGTGGTCCGCTTTCAAACCAATAAAGGAAGGAACAATTAAGACATTGAAACTGCCCGGCAAAAGCCTCTATAGAAAATTTTATCTTATCGGTCTCGATAAGGATCCCTCGACTATGGTTGCGAGAACTTTTCTCGAATTTGTAAAAGGGTATCGATTCTTTATCCCTTTTTAAAAAGTAGGATGAGCTTCTGTAGTATTTGATCCGACGACAAGAATTACATCGGAATAGTCATTTGCATCAAAGTGATCTGTTTTAAAGGCGATAAAAGATGGATCACTCCAGATAGCCGTCCCGCATCCTTAAAACCCTGCTGCAACGGCTGGATAGGGACTCATTATGAGTTACAATGATAAAGGTGATCCCTTTTTGTTTGTTCAGGTCAAGAAATATTTTAAAGAGCTCCTCACCTGTTCCCGTGTCCAGATTGCCTGTCGGCTCATCAGCCAGTACAACCCTCGGATCAAGCAGCAGCGCCCTTGCAACGGCAACCCTCTGCTGCTCGCCGCCTGAGAGTTCTCCGGGCCTGTGCTTTATCCTGTCTTTCAATCCCAATTGACCGAGGATGTCCCCGGCTTTTTTCTGAATATCCGCATAGCTGCCGCCGTTCGATTGATGGCTCAAGCGAATCAGTCCGGGCATCATAACATTTTCAAGGGCTGTGAACTCCGGCATGAGATGATGGAACTGAAAGACAAAACCGACCGTTTTATTCCTGAAGGAGGCCAGTGAATTTCTATCAAGGGAGAATACGTCGGCGGCATTGTATAAAACCTTGCCCGATGTAGGGTTGTCCAATATACCGAGGATGTGAAGGAGAGTGCTTTTGCCCACCCCGGATGCGCCGACAACCCCCACCATTTCACCAACTTCAATAGAAAGGTCAATCCCCTTCAGCACCTGGATTTCTCCGGCATCAGTCTTGAATGTCTTTTTCAGATCTTTTGTTTCAATAAACATAGTTGCTCGAAGAAGGCAGAAATTTCATTTCTCATCCTTCAACCCTGTAACATCCCGCACTTTATCTCCTGCTTTCCGTATTCCGTCAGCAACTTTCTTTGTTGTACCCTGGACATTGTCAGTCTTCTTCTTAATTTCATCCGCCTTATCTCCCACTTCCTCACTCTTCTTTTTGATTACCTCTCCCGCTTTTTCCGACTCCTTTCCTAACCACCGGAAAGGCTTTCCGCCCTGCCATAATGATAGGGCAAGGAAGACAAGCCCGGCGATTATGGCAAGAACAATCAGTTTTCTAAGGAGTTTAAACATAGCCAATAACCTCCTTCAGGGAAATTTTTTACCCCTGACAATTCCCCTCTCATCTATTCATACCGCAACGGCTCCACCGGGTTCATCTTTGCCGCCTGCCAGGCTGGATAAACCGTTGCAAAGAAACTGATTACAACAGCTGAAACAGACACCGCGATGAAATCGGTAAATTTGGTTTTGACAGGAAGATGACTCAGGTAGTACACATCAGCCGGCAGTTTTATAATCTCATAGGTATTCAGGATATAGCATAAAAAATATCCTCCTGAGACCCCGATGATGGTACCAAGCACTCCTATGAGAAGACCCTGGAGCATAAAAATCGTCAGAATGCCTTTATCGGTAGCTCCCATGGTCTTGAGGATCGCTATCTCCCTCTTTTTCTCAATCACATTCATAATGAGAGTGCTTACGATATTAAACGAGGCCACGAGTATAATCAATATCAGTATAATGAACATGGCAAACTTCTCTAATTTAAGGGCTGAAAAAAGATTCCTGTGCGTTTGCATCCAGTCTTTAGCATAGACGGGAAATTGCAATTTCTGATTTATCTTCTCTCTGACAGCCGACGCCTTATAGATATCCTCGATCTTTAGTTGAATGCCGGTCACACTGTCTTTCATATCAAAAAAATCCTGGGAAGCGCGGATGTCCGTCAGGACAAGGTTCGAGTCGTATTCAAACATGCCGACCTCAAAGATACCCGTAACCCTGAACTGCCTCACCTTAGGCAGCATACCGAGAGGGCCTATCTTCCCGAAAGGAGACATGACAGTAATGATATCACCCTTGAAGGCGCCGATGCTTGCCGCCAGCTCTTTTCCGATGATAATGCCGGGGGTTTCGTCTTTTGGTTTGAGGTCTTCAAGCCTGCCTTCCTTCATAAACCTTGCTATGTCCGTTGTCTTTATCTCTTTTTCCGGATCTATGCCCCTGAGGAAAACCCCGTGCGTCCTGTTGCCGTTTGAAACCATCACCTGTCCCATAACAAAGGGCGTAGCGGAAAGGATATCCTTGTCCCCTTTTATCTTTTCACTGACCTCATGATATTCCGGCATTGTGCCTTTATAACTGAGGATGACTATATGGGCATTGACCCCGAGTATTTTCCTCTGAAGGTCTTCATGGAACCCGCTCATCACTGACAGCACAACCAGCAACGCCATAACACCCACGGCAACGCCGCCCGTGGATATGAGGGTATTAACGGAAATACCTTTATGTTTCTTTTTGGATCTAAGGTATCTGAGGGCTATAAATAATTGATATGGTAATTTCATAAAATATTCAAAATGTAAAATTATGGTATTTTGTTAACATCAGCATTGGAAATAATAAAAGGCAGACATGATTAAAAAGTTTTTAAGCGACTCCATAGAGTTGAATTTCACATTTATCACTTTGCATTGGTATTTATTGTTCCGGCTTCAATTGCGGGAATAGTATCACATCTCTTATGGACTGGGAGTTCGTCAACAGCATGACAAGCCTGTCTATACCAATGCCCTCCCCTGCCGCAGGAGGCATACCATATTCCAGCGCTCTGACAAAATCCTCGTCCATCCAATGCGCTTCTTCATCGCCCTGATCTTTTGCCTCGACCTGTTTCAGAAACCGCTGTCTCTGGTCCATAGGATCATTCAGCTCGGAAAAGGCGTTGGCAATCTCTCTTGCGCAAATAAATAATTCAAACCGTTCAACCAGTGCGGGGTTATCGGGCTTTCTTTTTGAAAGCGGAGAAAGCTCGACCGGATAGTCTGTAATGAAAGTAGGCTGGATGAGTTCAGGCTCGACTTTTTCCTTAAATATCTCGTCGAGGACTTTGCCAAGGTTCGCGCCCTTTTCTATCTCTATTCTGTTTTCCCTTGCCCATGCAACCGCCTTTTCAGCATCATTGAATATTTCCTGCGGGACTCCTTTCTGCGTCAATGCTTCGAGCATCGGTATACGCGGCCACGGTGGGGTCAGGTCTATGACTGTCTCTCCATATGGTATCTTTAAAGTCCCAAGGGCCTTTTCAGCCAAATAAAGGATTAGCTCCTCAGTAAAAGACATCAGAAAATTGTAATCCCTGTATGCAATGTAAAACTCGAGCATCGAAAATTCAGGGTTATGCTTTGTTGAGATGCCCTCGTTTCTGAAATTCCGGTTGAGTTCATAAACCCTTTCATAGCCGCCGACCAGAAGTCTCTTAAGATAGAGTTCAGGAGCGATCCGGAGATATAAATCCACATCAAGGGCGTTATGATGGGTCTTGAAAGGTTTGGCCGTAGCGCCACCCGGGATAGGCTGCATCATGGGGGTTTCGACCTCGATGAAACCTTTCGCTTCAAGAAAATCCCTTACTGCTTTTATAATGATGCTTCTCTTGATAAATGTCTGCCGGACCTCGGGATTTACGATCAGGTCCACATATCTCTGCCTGTATCTTATCTCGATGTCCTTCAGCCCATGCCATTTCTCGGGCAAAGGTCTGAGGGATTTTGTGAGAAATTCAAAGGCATCAACATCAACCGTAAGCTCATTTGTTCTTGTCCTGAATAATTTGCCCTTCAGGCCGACGATATCTCCTATATCAAGCTTCTTGATGATCTTGTAACCTTCGCCCAGCATGTCCTTTCTGAAATAGACCTGTATCTTTCCGGTGGTGTCCTGAATATGGGCAAAAGCAGCCTTGCCGAAGTCCCTCATGGCAACAATCCTGCCTGCCAAAGAACATTGCACAGGTCCGGCTTCAAGGGCTTCCTTTGAGACGGCGCCGTATTTATCGTGGAGGTCCATGGCATGGTCTTCCGCATAAAAGGCGCTGCCGAAAGGTTCGACCCCGGCCTGGCGCAACTCTTCAAGCTTCTTGATCCGCTGTTCTATAAGTTCGTTAATTTCTTCCATGGTTCTTTTAGCCTGATATTATAGTATGATTGCCGAAGTCTCGAAAGCATTCGGGATCAGCCTGCGTTCCTTTGGCAACCTGATCCCAAAATCCTTGAGTGTCGTGGTTTTATTCGGTAAGAAGATTATAATGATTAGCTCCCCTTTAAGTCAATTAAAGCGGCTAAACGCATCCGAATGAAAGGGGTACTATAGAAAATACAGGAACAATAAAGACAACAAACCTGATAAACTATTTGATTAGAAATGTGCCCGAAGATACCGGTTTAATGACAGGAGGCGCTATTGATTAGACAGTGCAATGATGCTGACTTTGAACTGATGTATGAAATCATAAACGATGCTGCACAGGCATATAGGGGTATAATTCCGGCTGATCGCTGGAAAGAGCCGTATATGCTGAAAGAAGAACTGCACCATGAAATTAATGATGGAGTTATATTCTGGGGCTATGAAGAAGACGGTAAACTCATTGGCGTGATGGGTATTCAGGATATGCAGGATGTGACGCTGATCCGACACGCCTATGTCCGGACTAATATGAGGAATAAAGGGACAGGCAGCAAACTGCTGGCTCATCTTCGGGTACTGACAGACAGGCAGATTCTCATAGGCACATGGGCTGATGCTGTATGGGCTATACGGTTTTATGAAAAGCACGGATTCAGAAAGGTTTCAAAAGCAGAAAAAGAAAGACTTCTCAGAAAATACTGGACGATACCGGAGCGGCAGGTAGAGACATCGGTGGTATTGGCGGAGAAACGGGAGGACCAATGAAAATACTCGTTATCCTCGGTCATCCCCAAAAAGGCAGCTTCAATCACGCCATTGCGGAAACTGTTGTAAAGACGCTCCAAACCAATGGTCAAGAGGTTTATTTTCATGATTTATACGGGGAGAAATTTGATCCGGTCCTTCCATATGAAGAGATAACAAAAACCGCTGCAATTGATCCTGTTCTGCAAAAATATTGCGATGAATTAACCGATGCTGACGGCATTATCATCGTTCATCCGAACTGGTGGGGACAGCCCCCGGCAATATTAAAAGGATGGATAGACAGGGTAATCCGCCCCGGTGTTGCCTATGAATTCCTCGAAGGCGACAGCGGCGAAGGTCTGCCTGTCGGCTTGCTGAAGGCTAAAACAGCGCTGGTTTTCAATACATCCAACACAATTGAAAAACGTGAGATAAATGTCTTCAGAGACCCGCTTGAAGCGATCTGGAAAAACTGCATCTTCGACCTCTGCGGTGTAAAGAACTTTTATCGCAAAATGTTCGGGGTGATTGTGACCAGTACCGAGGGGCAGAGAAAAGAGTGGCTGCGGGAAGTTGAGGAGCTTGTTAAAAGATATTTCCCCTGTATAGTGATAGCGCCGGACCCACTCGAACACCCGTTCCGGAATCATTCGAACACCTAATCCGGAGTTACTCGAACACTGATTCCGGGGTAGACTCGAACACTTTCAGGGTCTTCACCGGACGTGAGCAGTAA
>JBAZZX010000070.1:0-8745 GCA_041658585.1 Thermodesulfovibrionales bacterium | reverse complement strand
GCACGCTCGGTAACATTCCTAAGTTCCCTTACGTTGCCCGGCCAGGGATAGGCTTGCAGGGCTTCAACGCCCTTCTGCGGTATTGATTCGATCCTCTTGCCCATCCTCTTGCTTAACTCCTGTACAAAAGACCATACGAGCGACAATATGTCCTCCCGGCGCTCACGAAGAGGCGGCACGGTAATCTGAAAAACATTCAAACGGTAGTAAAGGTCTTCCCGGAACCCGCCCTCGCTGACTACCCTGGCAAGATCGCGGTTCGTCGCCGAAATAATTCTGACGTCAACCTTCACGGTCTTTGGGCTGCCCAGGCGCTCAAACTCGCCGCTCTCCAGTACCCGAAGCAGCTTGGCCTGGAGTTCCAGCGGCAGAGCGTCGATCTCATCCAGAAAAATCGTTGAAGCGTCCGCAAGCTCAAAACGGCCTATTTGCTTTGATAGCGAGCCGGTAAAAGCGCCCTTTTCGCGGCCGAACAGTTCACTTTCGATGAGGGTCGGCGGCAAGGCCCCACAGTTGACTTTAATCATGAGCCGGTCCTTTCGGGAACTCATGCCATGGATAGCATTTGCGACCAATTCTTTTCCTGTGCCCGTCTCCCCCTGGATCAAGACCGTCGACTCTGTTTCTGCAACTTGTTCTATCTGCATCAACACAGTCCTGATAGCTTCGCTGTTGCCTACGATGTCCTCGTGTGAGTGCAATAGATTAAATTCTTCCTTAAGGTAGATATTCTCCTCATGCAATTGGTCTTTTAACTGCTTGACTTCTTTGAGCGCTTCCCGCAGTGACTCCTCTGCCTTCTTGCGTTCCTCTATTTCCCGCATGAGCTGCCGGTTTGCTCTGACCAACTCTCCAGTGCGCTCCCGCACCCTGTCCTCCAAGACGCGGTTCTGCTCGTAGAGTGCAAGGTGGATCCTCACCCGTGCCTGCACGATGGGAGCGCTGATCGGCTTGGCGATGTAGTCGACGCCGCCGCAGGAAAGTCCCTTCGCCTCGTCTTCAATCTCGCCACGCGCCGTGATGAAGATGACCGGGATACTGCGCGTCTGCGGCTCTTCCTTCAGACGCCGGCAGGTTTCAAAGCCGTCCATTTCAGGCATCATCACGTCGAGGAGGATGATATCGACCGGGGTCGTCATGGCGATCTCGATGGCCTTCTTTCCCCTCGTCGCCACCTTGATGGTGTACTCATCCATCAAGGCTGCATTGAGGATGCTGACGTTGTCCGGCGTGTCATCCACAATGAGAACGGTCCTGCGTGCGTAGTTTGCTTCCATCATGATTGTTTCCCTCGTCTTAACCTTAAAAAAACATTTAGTCTTAATAATCCAGGCTGATACCCGTCTTTTCCGCAAGTGCCTTGAGAACAGCAAGGGCTTTATCATAGTCAAAGTTCGCGAGGCAGGCCCCGAGCTTTTCCATATCCTCCTGCGGAAGTCCCGCCAGCTCGCTCCGGCATTCACCCAGATAGTACTCCGCCTTACCGTCATTCTCCTCGATGTAGCGGAGCAGACGGACCAGGACAGCCCTTACCTTTGTCGAATCAGCAGCGGCAACGGATGCCTTTATTCCATCATCACCTCGCACGGCCAGCACCAGTCTCAGGGTAGCCACGAGGTTTGCCATTCCCTCGGCAAAACGCTTGAGTATCTCCCGGGTCAGCTCCGGCGGCCCGTTATGCCTGATGGAGGCTGCCAGTCCCGCCGCGACTTCCTGTACCCCGTTCGCGCCGATGTTGCCGGCCACCCCCTTTGTCGTATGTGCAAGGCGCTCCGCCAGGGAGCGGTCCCCCGACCCGAGGGCCGACTCAAGGGCGGCAGCGGTGCCTGTCTGGTTCAAAATGAACTTTCCGAGCAACTGCAGGTAGAGCTTTACGTTGCCGTTAAGCCGGTAGAGCGCTCCCGTCACGTCCACCCCGGGGATGTCGGGGATGGCGACCTGCCCCACAGCACCCTTGCTGCGGTGGGCAAGCGACTGCTCGCCCGCCGGTGACTGCCGGAGATAACGGCCCATGGCCCTGAACATGACCTGCGGATCGATCGGCTTGGTGATGTGATCGTTCATGCCGGCGTCGACGGTCTTCTGCCGGTCCTCCACCAGGGCGTGGGCGCTCATGGCGAGGATGGGGAGCGCACTGAAGCGCGAATCCAACCGAATGCGCCGGGTCGCCTCATAACCGTCCATCTCGGGCATCTGGATATCCATCAGCACCATGTCGTAGGGATGCCCCGCCGCCGTAACCATCTCTACCGCCTCGCAACCGTTGTTGGCCACGTCAACCGTCAAGCCCACACTCTCAAGGAGTTCGATGGCAAGCTGCTGGTTGATCTCGTTGTCTTCCACGAGCAGGATGTGGGCTGCCATGAAGTTGTAGTCTGTTTCACCGCTGCGCTGGCTTCTCATGACAGCCAATCGCTCTGCCGGGGTAAGTATCCCGATTATTGCGTCAAACAGAGACGATGCGGTAACCGGCTTGCGCAGGAAACAATCGGCGCCGGCCTTGTATGCGTCCGCCTGTTCTGTTTGCACACCAAAGGAAGTGACCATGATGATGGAGGGGATGGCGTGCAGCGTCAGATACCCCTTGATGCGGAGGGCCGCCCCGACCCCATCCATCTCCGACGTTTCCCAATCCATCAGGATAAGCTTATAGGGATCGGCTGGATCCTGGCTCTGGACGGCGGAAACGGCTTCTCTGCCCGAATTGACGGTATCTACCCTTGCCGGGAGGCGGCTTAAGAGCTTAACCAATTTCTTTTGACTGGTGTCATTAGCATCGGCAATAAGGATTCTCATCCGATTCAGCGTCTCAGGGATGCGCGGCGGTGAGTTCTCCGCGCTTTCAATGTCAAACCAGGCCGTGAAGCTGAAGGTGCTACCCGTGCCGGGCTCACTTTCCGCCCAGATGTCACCCCCCATCATCTTCACCAGCCGCTTCGAGATGGAGAGCCCCAGCCCCGTGCCGCCGAACCGCCGGGTCATCGAGCCGTCGGCCTGGGTAAAGGGCTGAAAGAGCTTGGCGAGATGCTCGGGTGAGAGGCCGAGCCCCGTGTCGCACACGGAGAACTGTAGTTTTATCCTGCCCGCAGTCCGCTCCTGGAGAGTGACGGTGAGTTCCACCTCCCCCTTTTCCGTGAACTTGATGGCATTGCCCACCAAGTTGGTGATAATCTGACCGAGCCGGAGGGAATCGCCGACGAGCTGCCAGGGGATTTCCGGCGATATATCGAGGAGCAACTCTATATTCTTGTCGACCGCCTTTTGTTCAACAACTGCTATGACGCTTGACAGCGCATCGTCCAGATTGAACCGGGCCTGTTCCATCTCCAGCTTGCCGGCTTCGATCTTTGAGAAATCGAGGATACCGTTGATAATCCCGAGCAGGGATACCCCGGAATCGTTGATCTTGCTGACGTAGTCATGCTGCTTTTCAGAGAGGTCGGTATTCAGGGCAAGGGTGGAGAAGCCGATGATGGCATTGAGAGGGGTGCGGATCTCATGGCTCATGTTTGCCAGGAAAACGGATTTCAAGCTGTTGGCGGCATCAGCGGTATCCTTGGCCTGCTGCAGGCCCGCTTCAATTATCATGCGCTCAGTCAGATCGCGGGTCAGCATGGCAAAGCCGCGCAGATTGCCGGTCTGGTCCCGGATCGCCGTAAAGACCACGTTCGCCCAGAAAGTTGAGCCGTCCTTGCGCACTCGCCAGCATTCGTCCTCGAATTGTCCCTTGGCTGCCACCATGTTCAGGTCGCGCTGGGGCTTGCCGCTCTGGATGTCTTCACGAGGATAAAACCGTGAAAAGTGCTGGCCGACTATCTCCTCCGCGCTATAGCCCTTGCTCCGCTCCGCTCCGGTATTCCAGCTCACCACGCGCCCTTCCGGGTCCAGCATGACGATAGCGTAGTCGGTCACGCTCTCAATCATCAACCGGAAGCTTTCCTCGGTCCACCGCAGTTTCTCTTCTGCCTGCTTGCGCGCGGTGTTGTCGGTGCCGATCAGCAGGTAACCGATGATTGCGTCCTGCGCATCGCGCAGGGCCGTGACCGACACCACCGCCGGGAAGCGGCTGCCATCTTTACGGATGTACGTCAGCTCGTAAATATCTTCGATCCCACGCGAAGCCTTGAAGACCAATGCCTCGAAGCCCGGCGTAATCGTGGTTGCGAGCTCGATGCTCAACGCCTTGGCGCGCACTATCAACTCCTGAGGATCGGAGATGTCGGCCGGCGTGATCTTGTTCATCACTTCGGCAGCCGTGTAGCCCAGCATCCGCTCGGCGCCGACGTTGAAGATTTGGATAACGCCTTTCGCATCGGTGGCGATGCTCGAGAAATTGGCGCTGTTGAAAATCGCGCTCTGCAACGCCCCCGCCTTAAGCAGATTCTCTTCGGCCTGCCTGCGATCGGGGATGTCAACGATCTGGAGCGTACTGCCTGTGTTGCTTCGATCTTCTGATTGTTTGGATGGAATATGCTTTGATATGGGTTTGGCGGGTTCTTTCTTAGTACGTCCTGGTTTTGATTGCTTTTTCATAAGAGTAATTATATCAGCATTTTCTTGAATTTACCAAAGATATTGCGACAGCGGAAGATCACAGACGGTGTGGCGGACGCTACGGACTGCGCCCTTGCGACGCACCATAATCGGGTTGCCATTAAAGGCAAGCTCGATCTTGTCAGCGAACGATATGATAATGTAATAGTGGCGCTTCTCGATGACAATTTGCCTCAATGTACCTTCCTATGACGCTGCGTGCAACGCCATAGGGTTGGAGGGTCCGGGCACTTACGGAAGACCCGTCCCGATCCGCCGCTGGAGCGTCACCTGGTTCTTATGCTCCTTTGTCTTGAATGTGAGGTAGTCCTTCTTGTCCATATCGAAGAGCTGCTTCCTGTAGCGGCTCGTAAGATCATACCACTTGATGGTCCTCATGCTGAAACGACTTTTTTCGGGATAGCGCAACGTATTCATGAAGGACTGGATCGCGAAATAGTACCGGACAGCATTGCGCTCAATCACGCCGCGAGGCCCGCCGATATAGACGGGTTTGCCCTTTCTGTCTGTTCCGGTCACCGTGAACCCTACCTTGCCCCGACCGAGTGTCGCAAAATAGACCTTTCCCGCGAGGCGAAGCGCAACACTGTCGCTGTATGCATAACTGACGTGGACAAAAGTCCTTCCCCCATCAAGGGGCAGGGCCTCGAACCTCATCCTGTGGTCCTTCGTGCCGAAAGGGCCTGCATCGGCACTGAGAATGATATCCAGATACCCCTGCTGCTGATCAACTTTCCGGTAATGGTAAATGACTTGACGCGTGTCTTCCGGAGGTTGATAGACTTTGCGGCCGATGTAAAAGGTCAGCAGCCAGGAGCCCGACAGTTCCCTGTAGGTACACGCCTTGACATTGGGATGGAGGGATACGATATCGCACCAGTTTGCCGGAACCTTAAGCACGTTGACAACGCTGCTGAAGGGATAATCGAAGATCCCGTAGACATCCACATGCACTCTGTCGTCTCGCTCAAAAGACTCCAGAAAGAGAGGAAGGCCGAAGCTGCTTGTCTCCAATTTGGCCATGTTCCTGTGATAGGTGTCGAGCAGGATGTCTTCGCCCTGCCGGGGCTTTTCGACAGATGAAGCGGAACCGGCAGAAAAAAAAGTCGCAACTGCAACCATGAACAGGAAGAATTTCGGAAGGTTTCCGATCTTATGCATCTTATGCATCTGATTCACATGATTCACTTTTACTGTAATGAGCCCACCATTGACGAAATGTTACAACCATCGGACGAATAAATTCACAAACCACTCCCTGATCCTGGGCAACAAAGGTCTTTTTTTCCACTCATCCCATTGAATCTGTCTGGAATCCGCAAGGTCCATGACAAACATCTTCTCCATTTCGACGGCAAACTCGTGACTCAGGATAACCGCATTCACCTCGTCATTATTTAATAAGCTCAAGAAGTCCATGTTGGTTGAGCCGACTGTTGACCAGACCTTGTCAACCACCGCGGTTTTCGCGTGCAGCAGGTAAGTGCTGCGCTCGTATATCTTCACTCCCGATTTCAAAAGCCCGGAATAATAATACCTCTGTGCATATAATGCCAACTTAGAATCGGTGATACCGGGGAGAATGATCTTTACGTCAACACCGCGCTCAGCAGCATCAGTAAGGGCCTTTGCTATCTGGTCGTCAGGGATAAAATAGGAATTCGTAATGTGAATCGAATGCTCTGCAAAAGTGATGGCCGACACATACACAATAAAAGGGATCCTGTTGTCCTGTCCCGGGGTGCTGCCGACCACCCGCACCAGGGCATTACCCTCTTCTTTCAGGTCAGGGAAATAGTTCCGTTCGGAAAGTTTCGGTCCCTTCTGCTTCAGCCAGGTGTCAAGAAAGAGCTTCTGGAATTCAGCTACAGCCGGGCCTTCAATTTGAACGTCTGTGTCACGCCAGTGAATTGGCCCCTTTTCGTTTTGTTTCCGTTTGAAAGGACTGCTCGAATAAACCTTGCTGATGTTGATGCCCCCGATAATGGCGACTTTGCCGTCGACTATCAAAATCTTGCGGTGGTCCCGGTGCATCAGTCCCCATTTATCCCCGGCCTTCAGTGGATTTGCCGGATTGAATCCGATAACCTGAATTCCGCCGTCGCGCAGACGCTGAAAAAAGGGAGCGGGAGTACTGAAACTGCCCACGCTGTCATAAATGAGATTTACCTGGACACCTTCCGCCTGTTTTTGCAGCAACAGATCGGCAAATTTGCGGCCTGTTTCATCATCTTCAATGATATAGCTTTCAAGGCTGATATGGTCTTTGGCCTTCTGTATTGCTTTGAACATTGCGGCATAGGCAGCCTGACCATCGGCGAGCAGAGTGACTTTGTTCCCCTTCGTCAGCGGGCTTTCGGTGACCGATTCTACCACGGCAGTGTGGCGTTCCAGAATGTCCGTCGGGTCGACTGATCGCTTCAGCCGTTCCATGATAGCCTTGCTTTTTTCGGGAGATAACAGTCCTTTGGCCGATACGATTTGACGAGGTTCCTGGGCAATCGGCGCCTCATCAATCATTTCAGAGACGTTCGGCAGGGTCGCACATCCCCCGCTGAGGGGCAAGACAGAAAACAACAGAAAGAAGAAAAAGAAATGCCTGATGATTGTCATCTGTTATTTTATCACGAAATAATCTCCTGCGTCATGTATCAAGTATCCAACAGTTCAAATCACCGCAGATCAATCATCTCAATATGCACCTTTCCCCGGTTCTTCTTTAATCAAAAGAATTCCTCGCAGCTCTGCTGCGGGGTAATTCATTCTGATGTTGTGTGCAGTTCTACTTTTCCGTTAGTTGCATGTAAACTAAAATCACAGCAGCAACGGTCATAAGAACTAATGTCGCAAATCCAAGAATGTTAGAAGTTTTTCCGTTTGTATTTTTGCCCATTATTTTTTTGTTGTTGGAAATGTGAAGAATGATTGCAATTAAAACAGGTGCAGTCAATCCATAAAGAATGGCTGAATAAATCAGCGCTTTAATTGGTGAAATGCCAATATAATTCAACGATAACCCCAGGATCAGAGAAATGGCAATGATGATATAAAATGCTTTTGCTTTGTGAAATTTCTTATCTAATCCTTCTTTCCAGCTAAATGTTTCAGTGATGATGTAAGCAAGTGAACCACTCAAAACAGGAATGGCTATAAGTCCGGTGCCGATGACACCAATTGCAAAAAGCAGATACGCTGAATTTCCTGCTAATGGTTTCAATGCCTGAGCCGCCTGTTCAACGGTGTCAATCTGATGAATACCGCCGTTAAATAATACCGTCCCCGCGGTGAGAATGATAAAGAACATGACAACATTTGAAAATAACATTCCAAAGTCGACATCCTGTTGCATGTCGTGCATTATTCTTTTGTTCACCACTAAATGTTTTTTCTTCTTTTTCATATCTTCTACTTCCATCGTTGCCTGCCAAAAGAAAAGATAGGGTGAAATGGTAGTTCCAAGGATGGCAACCAGAATACTGATAAAGTTTTTATCAAATTTTATTGTTGGGATAAAAGTGGCTTTCAATACTGCTACCCAATCTTGTTTGAATAAAAAAGGAATAATCAGATAAACCAGAAGAACGATGCAGAGATATTTCAGAACAGCAGCAATCTTCTGATAAGGCAAATAAATAATTAACACTAAAAGCATGATGGTGAAAGCAATGCTGAAATACGTTGCCTGAATTGAAGGGAACAATAGATTGCCGACTGCTCCCATTCCTGCAATATCGGCGCCAATGTTCATGACAATGGCAGAAAAACTAACCACCAACATTAAATACAAAACAGATTTTGAATAATGAGCTTTGAGGGTTCCTGCCAAACCATGAGAAGTAACCAATCCAATTCTTGCACACATTTCCTGAATGGAAGCCATGAGTGGAAATGTAACAAGCGCAGTCCAGAGAGTTGAAAGTCCGTATGCAGCGCCTGCCTGTGAGTAGGTTGCGATGCCAGAAGGGTCATCATCGCTTGCACCTGTAACAAGTCCGGGTCCAAGTACTTTCCAAAAACGGAAAAGTTTAGATGAAGTAATTTTTTTGTTGTTCATTTTTTATATTTTTGCTGCACCGTCCCTGCTGCTTACCCGCCAAATATTATATTGCTATTTCGGCAAGGTGAAGCTGAAGGTGCTGCCCTTGTCGGGTATGCTTTCAGCCCATATCCTTCCTCCATGGCCTTCTATTA
>JBAZZX010000069.1:0-10022 GCA_041658585.1 Thermodesulfovibrionales bacterium | reverse complement strand
ATCATTGAAAATGCTGATGCGACGTATGATTTTAACAAACATTCAACAAAGTTTAAAAAAATGAAAGACACCGGGTGTGGATTTGCATCTGTAAATCAGAAAACCGGGACTTTATACACAGACTCTAGTTAGTGGAGGATAGTCCATACTTAAAATTAATATTTTGCCTGTCACACAATATCGGAAGAAAAACTAATCCGCTATAGATGGTTATCTTCTCCCGCTTCCATCAGGAGGACCCGTTCTACCATCCCGTTGAGGGCCGGATGACCTGCCGCCTGAAGGCGGACTAATTGCTCTACTACCCGATGGTTGACTGAAACTCTTACCGCCTGAAGGCGGACTGATTGCTCTACTACCCGATGGTTGACTGAAATTCTTACCGCCTGAAGGCCGACTGATTGCTCTACCACCCGATGGTTGACTGAAATTCTTACCGCCTGAAGGCCGACCGATT
The DNA here is from genome assembly GCA_041658585.1 of Thermodesulfovibrionales bacterium. Lineage (GTDB taxonomy): Bacteria > Nitrospirota > Thermodesulfovibrionia > Thermodesulfovibrionales > SM23-35 > DYFC01. The sequence continues at coordinate 9,565 of JBAZZX010000069.1, read as the reverse complement.
GTTCTGCTACCCGATGGCGGGGGAGATGTTCTGTTACGATTAAAGATAGACTCGGCGCCTTTGTTGACCCCGGTGGGAATAAATTTATTTGATCTTGGAGCGCCTATCCCTCCAAATGTCCTTCCATGAAATCTGTCTATTGGATCGATTCTATGGACCCTGTGATGTCTGGAATCATTAAAATGATTCGAGACGAATTCATACCTTTGGTGAAAGTGGACTGTTCTATGGAAATCATTCAGAATGAAAAATCCCGGGAACCAAAAATCATACCACCAGAACGGAGAGGGAACCCACGCATACAGGTAATAATAATCAGGTGGAGGAGCATAGTACGTGACTATCGGAGGTCCCTGATTATAATAGTAGTTGTTTATTACGGAAGTTTCGGGATACGCGGAACTTGCATTAATTTCATGGGGTTCACCGGATGTATAAGTTCTAATCGTTAAACCAACGTCAACTTTGGCGTCCTGAAACCTCCTCAAAGCCTCATCCTTAGCCATTGATAACTTTTGGGAATCCACTGCATCACTAATTGATCCCCATATCTCACCCATTATATCGGGAGTGACAGGGTAGTCGGCAATCCATCCGTTTCGAGGTGTGATTCCAGCCGAGCTTAACAGATTCTCTGCTTCAACCTCGTCTTCGGTAACTCCCAGGGCAAATGCAAAGACAAGTTTGACTGCGAAGTTACCTTCACGGACAAGCGGCTGCTCTATCGGAGGGGGGGCTTTTGTTGTCGTCTGCTGAGATTGTGCATGAATCATTACCGGTAACAAAAGCAAAACAATAACAATAGTTATACTGCTTATGTAAAGCGACCTTTTCATATGTTGCCTTCTCCTTTCTTTCCTTCCGTCAAAGATCTATACTTCGACGGATTGGGCATCGTTTTTCCTAAAATCCTTACAATAATATTTTATCACAAAATGAAAGGTACTCATAGTTAAAGAATTGCGTCATTAAAAATCTATGTGAAATCGATTGCCTTTACAAAACGGCAATCTCATAATAAAATGTTATTAATGGTAATCTCAGCCAAGCTTAAAGGTTTAAGATCAAGTAGGAACATAAGTAAGGAGTTGAAAGATGAGTTTAGAAATAGTTAAGAATTTCATGTGCACCAGGAAGTTTTTTAAAGAGCTTGGCAGTCCTGTTCTTGAGGCAAAACAATCTTGTTTGAAGAAGAAAATATGCAATACGCTGAAATAATAAAATGTCTTTCCCCATGTGGTTTAAACTGTGTGAAATGTGAAAAAACAAATTTTGACCCTAATCTCAAAGAGAGATGGATAAAAATAAATAATCGGATGAAGACAGTAGGTGTTGAAGCATACTATGAGGAAACAAAAGATGCACCCCGATATATATAGTCCCTTTTAATTATGCCGGATCACATCCATTGCATTATTGTGATTAACAACAATGTGGTGGCCGGTTTAAATATTAATGTAGGGGCGGGTTTTAAACCCGCCCCTACAGACTCGGCCGAGCGAACCGGGTGTATTAAAGCAGCCTGTCCTTTTTCCATTTTCCTCCTCCGCCCCACAATTTTTTTTTCCTTTCCCATGTTACAATGGCTCATGACTTACGGAAGATCAACACTGGTCTGCTCCGCTTGCAAAACGACCCCCCTCAGGGATGCCTGGGACAACGGATCCCGAAATGCGGGATTTGTCCCTGAATTGATCTGATCGTGCAGATTCCTCCCTATCTTGTGAACGAACATTATGACGACCGCTATTTTGATGTGGTCAATGCAATTGAAGAAGCGAAGCACGTCTTTTTTCGGGGTACCGGCATCATGGATATCCTTTCTGCCACAGGGCCGGGTAGAAAAGAATTCAGAATAGGTGAAACAGGCTTCGGCGCGGGCCGTCTACTCATTGCCCTCATGGATTTTCTGGACAATTGCGGCATCACGGATATAGCGATTACCTACAATTCCGTTGAACTGCATCCGGTCACTTTTGAGCGAATGGCGTCCATTCTCGGTGGATTCAGAACAGAGGCCGGTCCGCTTATTGATCTGCTTGTCCGGACCTACAGCCGCGTCGAAATTTCCAGACCGGGGTGGCACCAGATGCACCTCACCCGGCCTTTTGGCATCCTGACCTTGAATCTCTGGATTGGCGAGGCCCTCGAAATGGTCCATGCACTCACAATTCCCTGTGACGCATGGTTTCTGGATGGTCATGGACCAAAGAAAAACCCTGCCATGTGGCGGCATGAACTTCTTATGGCGATTGGAGAAAAAACAGTGACCGGTGGGACCTGTGCCACCTATACTGTTGCCGGAGCCGTAAGACGGGGACTTATCGCTGCGGGGTTTTCCGTCGAGCAGCGCCCTGGTTTTGGCGGGAAAAAATCAGTACTCAAGGGGCTAAAACTGTAGCGCAGACATTCAGCGCCTCTTATCATACTGATCATCAGCGCCAGGCTTGCTTAGGACTCTTTGAGGATTTCTCCTCCATAACTGACCACTCTTGGGAGGACAAAAAGCGAAATAGATTCGCTTGTGAACAAGTTATCGAAAATGGCAAAAATTAGATATTTAGAGGTACAACATGGCTGAAAAAATCATTTTTACATGGAGTGGCGGTAAGGATAGTGCTATGGCACTTTACGAACTACAGCGGACTCATAGTTATGAAGTGTCTGCATTGTTGACAACCATAACAGAAGACTATGAAAGAATCAGCATGCATGGTGTACGACGGATTTTGCTTGAGCGACAAGCAGACTCCTTGGGGCTTTCTCTTGAGAAAGTATTCATTTCCAAAAACACTTCTAATGAAGAATATGAATCTAAAATGCAAGAAGCTCTGATAAAATATCGGGCGACCGGTGTTCCCTCTGTAGTTTTTGGAGACATCTTTTTGGAAGATTTAAGAAAGTATCGAGAAGACAATCTATCGAAGGTAGATATGAAAGGGATATTCCCTATATGGAAAAGGGATACTACCGAGCTTGCACATACATTCATAGATTTGGGTTTCAAGGCGGTTGTTACTTGTGTTGACTCAAATGTTCTCGACAAAAAATTTGTGGGTAGAGTCTTTGAGGAGCAATTTTTATCTGAACTTCCCTCTACCGTTGATCCTTGTGGTGAAAATGGAGAATTTCATTCATTTGTATACGATGGACCGATATTCCGAGAAAGGATAGCATTTACAATGGGAGACATCGTTTTGCGAGATAACCGTTTTTACTTTTGTGATTTGATACCTGTTCGATAGGTGTTATGCGCACCTTATCTCTATTGATCGTTAAGCGCAAGGATGCGTCAAGTCTCCTCTGTAAAATTCTCATAGGGACTTTATTCTCATCGTTTTCATAAATTTGATTAAACCGCAGTCCTTTGAATTTCCGATGCTCATATTTCCAGAAAGATTGCCTTTGCCTCTTTGGTCATGCCCGCACCTTTCTATTCCGACCGGCATTCCTCACCTGCGGTATCCGCATTCCGATGTCCCAGCTGCCGCTCTTTATTGTCCCGGGTTTTAATCTGCTCTTGACAAAATAAATATTATTAAATTAAACTCAGTTACTAATTAAACATGTTTAATGTAAAAATTATGAACCGGCGTGAAGCTTCTAAAAAGGAAACCAAACGGCTGATATTGAAGGCCGCTCGCATGCTATTTGCCCGAAAGGGGATGGAAGAATGTACCATCAGGGACATAGCAGGGAAGGCCGGTGTGTCTCCGGCCTCCGTGGTAGTGCATTTCAAGAGCAAGACGGCATTGCTTGAAGAGGCCCTCTGCGGAGATATTGAAATTGCTTTTTCTGAACTCGTAAGATCGATGCCCGAAGACTCGGATCTACTCGATCGCCTGATGCATTTGTGGAAAGGATTTTTCAGACTCTATGACAAAAACAGAGACCTTTACAGGGCTCTCATCCGCTCCACAGTATTTGAACCCGCAAGCGAAACCCCGATCATGTCAAAACTGTCCGAACAGTATATCCAATTTTTGTCTCACATTATAGAGGAACAAAAGACGCGCGGCGTGGTTCGGCCTGAAGTGGACTCCATGATCGCCGCCGCTTCGATCTTCTTTTTGTATATGGGAGCACTCATAATGCTGTTACGAATACCTGAAATGACTGTTGATATGGTTTCGGATGTCCTTGCTTCCATGACCGGCCAATGCCTTAAGGGCATCACGAGGTGTCATCAATGAAAATACTGCTTGTGCAACCCGTGAAACCTGAGAAGGCACTGGGAGGCGAGGATTTTGCAATTTACGAGCCTTTGGCCCTTGAATACTTGCCGCCGGGCTTGCCGGTGACCATGACGTCCGCATCCTGGACATGCGGCTCGATCATGACTTGGACACTCAGCTCCGTGAGTACCGTCCGGATGTTGTCGGCATCACATCATATACCGTTCACGTAAACACAGTGAAAATGCTTTTTCGGCAGATCAAGACATTCAATCCTAAAATCGTCACTATAGTCGGAGGACACCACGCAACGATAATGCCTGTAGATTTTCATACGCCGTTTATAGATGTGATTATTACAGGCGAAGGTGTTTTTCCCTTCAGGGAGGTCATTGCTCGTCTGGAAAAGAAAATGGATATATCCGGGATTTCCGGGGCAGTCCATGCGGAAGGTTGCCCTATTGTGATATATCAGGGAGATCAGGACATCGATCTTGACGCCCTGCCGTTCCCGAGGAGAGATCTCACCGCAGGCTACAGAAAATCATATTTCAGCGAGTGGATGAGACCCCTTGCGTCGATACGAACATCGAAAGGCTGTCACTTCAGATGCCGGTTCTGCGCGCTCTGGAAATTGACCGGGGGACGCTATTTTACCCGGAAACCGGAGTGTATTGTAGAAGAGCTTGGCACGATTCGGGAGAAGTATGTGTTCTTTTCGGACGATGAATCGCTGCTTGATATCAAGCGCATGGAAACGCTTGCGGAACTCATCGGGCAGGCAGGCATTGAAAAGCGTTTTTTCCTTTACGGAAGGAGCGATACGATCGCGAGGCATCCGGAACTGGTTGAGAAGTGGAAGAAAATAGGCCTGGAGCGGGTCTTTGTCGGGCTTGAGTTCATGCGGGATGCGGATCTGAACCTGATCCGCAAAGGTTCAACCGTCGAAAACAACGAAAGGGCGCTCCAGGTACTTAAGGGACTGGACATCGAAATATTCCCCATGTTTATTGTGAAGCCCGAATTCGAAAAGAAAGACTTCGCGGACCTGCGGAAATACTGCCGCGGCCTGGAGCTTGATTTTATCGGCTTTTCAGTACTGACTCCGCTGCCGGGAACAGATATGTATAATGATGTGAAAGACAAGCTCATCAATTCCAATTACGACTATTTCGATTTCTTCCATACGCTCCTGCCGACGAAACTGCCGGTAAAGGACTTTTACAGGGAACTTATCTCACTGTACAACGGCTCAAGGTCCTTGAAGAACCAGATCAAACTAATGCGCAAATATCGCCTCCGGGAATTGCCGTCGCTCTTCAGAATCTATGGTGACTTCATCAAGCGGCTGAACACGCTGGAGCAGGATTATACAACCGATTCCATGTAAATGAGTGGCGATGGGGAATCCATATTGATTAAGTCAAACAAAATGAGAGGATACAGTATGAAACAATTAGATAAGAAAGAAGCATTTGAACTCAAAGAGGAGTACGATTTTTCCAAAGGGATAAGGGGAAGATTCTATAGACCCAAGAAGGTCTCTACAACCATCAGACTTGACAATGATATTCTGTTGTTTTTCAAGAAACTGGCTACGGAAAAGAAATCCGGCTATCAGACACTCATGAACGATGCTTTAAGAGAGTATCTCAAAAAGACTGGGAAGCAGTTCGCATAAATGTTTGTGGGGATTTGACTCAAAGTCCTTCCTCCTACACTCCCCTGAGAGTTGAACTTGAAAGATATATAGTTCAACCGGCAATCTGCAAAAAATTCCCACAAGAATATTGGTTTGTATAATTGTGTGTATTCTATATAATGTTTAAAATAACGATAATATTTAAAAAAACCATACTTTCATCAGCACTTTTATCGCAAATAATTTACAATGAAACCGGGAGCGTATAATCTTTGAATCAAATGTAGAATCAGCATAAAAATAAATGTTAGCTGAATAATGACGATGAGAAATCTATTGGCACAGATACTGTGTAAATGAAAAAGAAGAAAGGAGTCTGCCCTTGACATGGGACTATTTAAATTCAATAAATCTAATCAGTTGCGTTAACTGACCTACAACATCTGATGCGGTCTTAGACAGCTAAGCATTTCGTTATGTGTTAATTTCGATCGTATTCATAATATCCTGAGTAAAATTACTCAAGCTATTGAGCAAACCGGGTGTATTAAAGCAGCCTGTCCTTTTTCCCTTTTTCTCCTCCGCCCCGCAATTTTTTCCCCTTTCCCATGTTACAATGGCTCATGACTTACGAAAGATTAACACTGGTATGCTCCGCTTACAAAACGACCCCCCTCAGGGATGCCCGGGACAACGGACCCCGAAATGCGGGATGTGTCCCTGATTTGATCTGCGCGGGGTCGGGAGTGAGGGTACAACAAAAAACGGAAGCTCCAGTCGCCGGAAAGCGTTGCTTTATCGGAGGCATACTTCGGCAGCAAAAAAGACGATGGATTAAATCCCGGCATGTTAGTTACACTGTCATTAGTCCTGACCTTTAACGAGGAGGTAAATTTCCTGATGGGAAGAAAGCTTTTGATAGTCCTGCTGTTTTCCATTGCAGCGGTATGGCTTCAGGGCTGCGGCGGAGGTGACCAAGCGGGAAATGCCGGAGGTACAACCGGCAATTCTCCGCAGCAGGTCATCACAGGCATCAGCACAGCCATGCAAAATGGAGACATATCCGGCGCACTCGCGTACGTCGGCAAGGCCTCACAGGCTAAGGTCGGCGGCGCCCTTCAAAGACTGGACACTTCAGCGCGGCTGCGGCTGGCCATGGCTGTCCTGGGCTCAAAGAAGGTCGGCGAAAGCGGAAACAGAATTGTGTATAAGGGGACTATTATACTGCCCAACGGGCAGGCGATCGAAGAGACCTTTGAAATAATAACGGAAGATGGCATCTGGAAGTTGTCAAGTCTTTGACGGAAGTCCTCTTTTGATGACAATAAGAAGGAGATTGCTATGCGAAAAGCGATAATGACCGGTCTGTTAAGCCTGGCCGGACTGGTCTTCGTTACAGCCGCTTCCCCTTATGCCACTCATTCGGGTCGGTTTTCCCTGGATGATCTGGCCGTGAAGATTCAGAGTTGGTTGAAACATGATAAGCCGGAACAGGTCACGAATGACAATAACATGAAGACCCATCCTTGGCTGGCGCTTCGGGCAATCCAACTCTTCGAGCATTCAACAGGGACCTCCCTGCCGCCTGAAGTTAAGCAGCAGATTGTGCTTGGTTCAATCGAGGAGGACTATGACATCTCAGGTACTTCGACAGTCGGCGATTACAGCCATGTGCAGTCAAACGAGCCTCTCTCATCATGGCAATGGGACAGGCAGCAGGGCGTCATAGGAGAGGTGAACAGGTCCGAAAACCACTTTATGAGCAGCGACGATGATCTGGATGGGCTCACAAACGGAGCGCCTTTCGTGAATACAGCCAGAAACGTCTCTGCGCTTAAATGGGCGAATGATGATCCGCGAAATTTGATAAACTTCTCCATGGCAAAGGCGGAAGGCAATACGCTTAAAGGCTGGAGATATCTGGGGCATATCCTGCACCTTTTAGAGGAGATGACTGTGCCGGCCCATGTGAGAAATGATGCGCACATCATTTATGAAAACTACGAAGGATATATGGCGGCGAAGGTCCCTGCGGAGCTGTTTTTACTCGCCGGGGGCGATGCGGTGAGGCAGCCCGGGGAGCCGAGCGATATCGATATCGCCCCTTTTTTCCGCGAGCTGTCGGGCTATACGAGGGCGAATTATTTCAGCGAAAACACGATGTTCAAGAACATCTATTATGGAATAGATCTGCCGGTTGCGGCAGTTTCAGGTGAAGACTATCATTATTTCTACGGGACACACGGAAATAGAATAGCGAACAAGGGCCTCCTTTTCTGGGCGGTCTACTCTTCCGCTACCTCATCTGCCGATCCCAGACCTCTGGGAGAGACAAACTACGGTCTGGTGAAGACGTGGGCGAGAATCGACCAGTCAGTTGCGGAAGATATGTTCTCTGATTTAGGTCCCCGGGCGATCCAGTATGGCGCGGGACTGATAAAACTCTTCCATGATTTAGTTATTCCACGGTCTGTGCAGAATACTAGGTAACGGACAGATACTTCCCGGATTTTTTTTGACTTCCGGAAGAGCCTGTCCGTATCCGCGCTCACTCAACGACTTCAAAAACGCCTTCCAACCCCTTATCCTTGTGGCTCTTGAAAAACAATAATCTCTTGTCACAGGAAAAAGGATATTTGCCGGCCTTTGAAGAGAAAAAGGAGGGGATTTTTGTTGATTACGCTGACTTATTTATCACAATTTTATAACAATCAGGATATGTTGCCTTTTCAGGCGGTTGGACAAAATGCCTAAAAAACATTTATTATTAATGACATGCGAGAGTGGCGGAACTGGCAGACGCGCTGGACTTAGGATCCAGTGGGGCAACCTGTGGGGGTTCAAATCCCCCCCCTCGCACCATAAATATTCTCCTAAAATTCAATAGGTTATGAAATCACGTAGAAAGTGAAATAGTTTTGACATATGGAAAACCTTTTCGAAAGTACAAGTTGGGAAAAAGAGATATCTATTATTACAAAGGCTCTGCTTAAAATTGCGACTAACAGCGCTGTTAATGCGGAAATACCGGAAATAGATCATTATGTAAAAAATCTTAAAAGCGCTCTGAAAAAAGGCGAGCTTCCCACCATCGAAAGGGCTTTGCTCAACTTATATATACGATTGCATGGTGCGGGCTCTACGTATTCTCCACAAGAAAGGGAAACACTTACGAAAAGAAAAGGATATTCATGCTACCCTGGGGGTCTTTCACCTCTGATTAAGGCAGTGCAGTTTATCAAGCCTGATTCAATCGTCGCCGACCTTGGCGCAGGAAATGGACTACAGGGATTGTTGTTACAGTGCATTTGCCCACACCAAAAAACAATCCAAATCGAGCTTTCTTCCGAAATGATTCGTGTCGGTCGACTCTTTCAACAAGCGCTTGGGCTTAGCGCTGAGCGTGTAGAGTGGATTCACGACGACATTGTTAACGTATCGATTGAAGCAGCTGATTTTATTTATGTATATCTACCGGCCAAACCTCTCGATGGCGGGAAAGAGATTTACGAGGCTATCGCCCATAAAGTCAGTACGATGAAGCGACCGCTTGTCATCTTTAGCGTAGCTGATTGCCTTGCCAAATTTATAGACAGCCGGTTCGCCGTTTCTTACACGGATGGGCACCTCACCTGTTTTGTTAATGAGTAACGAGTCTGTAGAAAAAGTCCTTGTGATATAAATCGCCGTAATTTTCGGGGTCTCTTGCCCATTCGACGAACCGAGATCGCTTAATACAGTGCATTCT
>JBAZZX010000068.1:0-10123 GCA_041658585.1 Thermodesulfovibrionales bacterium | reverse complement strand
TGAAAATGCTGATGCGACGTATGATTTTAACAAACATTCAACAAAGTTTAAAAAAATGAAAGACACCGGGTGTGGATTTGCATCTGTAAATCAGAAAACCGGGACTTTATACACAGACTCTAATTAGCCTTCCTTTCATGTATTTTTGGGGTGTATAGAGGGAATTGAACCCACCATGGCTTCCTGAGATGGGAATCAAGCAGAGATGAGAGAGTTAAATTTCTGCTTAGGCATCTCATATGGCATTGTTGCCATACCGCTGGGCTTATAGACATAGACCGAGCAGGGTACCAACCCTGAAACCCCTCGATTCTTTAAATTAGATGTTTTCCCGACTGGATGCGTACGGCAAGTCTGGTGTTTCAGTAAATCGGAGATAAAGAGATGGGAGTGTATTTCAGATGACCGCAACATTCAGTGTTCGGAAACCCTTGACCAAGGCTGACGCTACTACTTCAGCCAATGCCTGTCTGAAAAAGTCCACATATAAACTTCGCGGTCATCTGTTCACCTCCCTTTTGGAAAGAATACACTGAAGTATAAAAATGATATATAGCCTTTGTCAATCAGTCACGCAATTGCCCCGGTTAACAATTTATTTGAAGGAATGAGCAAAATCTATCAATTCCTTTCCATACATTGAAAATAACTATTAGATATTAATTTTTCGAGACAGTTATTTTATGTGTGAGGTGATACATGGTAAGGAAGATTGTTGAGAAAGCATTATCAGGTGATACACTTACTGTAGAGGAGATATCTCCGTTATTTGAAGTGCCTATGTTCTCTTATGATTCATCATTTATTCAGGCTGCTGCAAGGCGTATGTGCGAAAAGACATCAAATGGTTTTGCAGAGGTGCATGCACAGGTTGGCCTTGACATTGCCCCTTGCCCGCGCAATTGTCTTTTTTGCTCTTTTGCAGCCTGCAACGGCGTTTTCTCTGAAAATGTTGCCTTGCCTGTTGAAGAGGTTGTAAATCGTGCCCGTGATTTTGAAAATGATGGAGCGAATGCAATCTATCTTATGACCACGGCAAGATATCTCTTTGAGAAGTTTATTGAAACGGCAAAGGAAGTCAGAAAATCACTGAGGAGTGATACTATCCTTGTGGCCAATATTGATGATTTCTCGGAAAAACAGGCCGTTCAATTAAAAGATACGGGGTTTTCAGGTGTGTATCATGCTTTGAGACTTGGCGAAGGAAGAGATACAACTATTCCCCCTGAAAGGAGACTCCAAACTTTCAGGAATGCAAAAGAAGCGGGCTTACTTCTTGGTACCTGTGTTGAACCCATTGGGCGGGAACATAGTATTAATGAGCTTGTCGAAAAGACCATTATCACAAGAGAAGCGAAACCTGTTTTCAGTGGCGCTATGAGACGAATCCCTATTCCAAATACGGAAATGGAAAAATATGGCACAGTGAGCGAAGCGAGAATGGCTCATATACTTGCAGTTACAAGATTGGTAACCGGCTACGATATTCCGGGAAATTGCACACATGAACCCAATGTTATCGGTGTTGCCGCAGGGGCTAATTTGATATGGGCAGAAACAGGATCAAACCCTCGTGATACCGAAAAAGACACGGAAGATAAGAGGGGATTGAATGTTCGGCAATGCAGGGAGATATTTAAAGAGGCTGAATGGAACGTTCTTTCAGGGCCTTCAAAATTCTTCACAAAAAGGGAAGCCACGAATACCGCCCGAGTCTTCTGACCCAGTCTCAGCCTTCGTGGCTTGTTTCTCTAAAACTTATGGCTTCCCTTTAATGACAGCACTTATGCTCATGTTTGTGATGGTCGTCATCATGCTTATGCTCATGACTATGTTTCTCTCCTAAATGTTTATGCTCGTGACCATCATGAGAATGAGACGCTTCTTTGTGCTCGTGCTCGTGTTCATGCTTATCCTTGTTATGACAGCACATTTATCATCACCTCCCTTTCTAATTATATGTATATCACTAAAATGACTTTTAGTCAATATTTGACTATCGGCAAAAACCTCTCAAATACTCTATCCCCGGTTGCCGTGCCAATTTTATGAATCCGGGTTAGGATTTCCTCTGCTCATCCGTCCGCCCTTTCTTCCATGACCTTGTCAACGCCCATAATCCGAAGAGTGCAAGTATTAAGCTTATCCCGACAAAAGCTTTCGTATACTTTGCGACTAAAGGTTTCTTGAAGGAATCCATAAAAAGATTCTCGTTGACGTTGACTTCGATCTGGGCACCGTGCATCCCGTGTTCGGATTCACCGAAGACCTTTATGATCCATTCCCCCTTACGGTCGGGCAGGAACGAGACGAACCCGTTCCTGTCCGTCCTCCCTTTCTGATGGGTAATTTTGTCCCCCGGTCCGAAAATCTCATAGGAAGAATAGCTCGCCGGATCATCCTCTGCATAAAACACCCGCACGCTGATGCCTTTGTTTTCGACCTGATAGTGGACAGAATGGGCTTCTGCTCCTGAATATATCAGGAGCAGAAGCAGTGTCATCAAAAGACATCTTGACATCACTTAACCTCAAAGGTAAGAACTGTGGTATAGGACAAATAATCGGCATCAGGGTTATCTTTTGTTGGAATCCTGTATTTTGCCAGGATAATCTGCATGCCTTTTTCCGGCACTTTCAGACTGTAATTCCCCTCTTTATCCGTCTTGCCCGCCTCCGCGTGGTTGCCTGCTTCGACTGTTGCTCCTTCAAGGGGTTTCCCGTCAAAGTATATCCTGACAGGCAGAATCTCGTTCGGTTTTAATTTATAGGGATTCTTTAGTGGCACAATCTCGAACCTTAATCCTGAAGGCTTTGCTATGCTATTGCTGTAGGTAAATAAACCCTTGGCAAATTGTGAAGAATAAACTGAGTCTATTACCTGAAGACCTGCCTTTGCAGCCTCTCTCTTTGTAAGCCTCTTTTTTCCATCAGGTGTGGTGACAAGATAACCGCCTTCCAAGGAAACAACAATCATCGAAATATCAGCCTTTGATGATATATAAACCATTTCCTTGTCATTTTTTCTTTCTACTACTGTCTCTTTTCCCTTATTGTCAAAAGCCTTTACCTCTTTCAACTTTTCAGGGTCATAAGGGTTTATCTCCGGTGGATGGCCCCATAATACTTTAAATACATTTCCTTCTTTTTCGATCCAGAGATGATGGGCAAAGGCTGCCTGAGTGAACAGCAAGACAAGAACTATGGCTGAAAAAACTTTCTTTTTCATGCTTTGATCCCTCCGTGTTCTCTATTTAGGCTCTCCAGCTACTTTAAAGGTGAGCGATGCGGAGAAGTCTACTTTATGATTGCATACAAACATCCATACGCCGGGCTGACTGATCTTTATATAGGCAATTCCCTCTTCATTGCTTTTCGTAAACAGCGGGAACGGTTCATCTTCAGAATAATAGCCTGCATAGGTAGCATACAGATATGTGGATAAAGGCTTTCCTTCAAAAAGAATCTTAACAGGAAGTGATTCACCGGCTTTTATCTCCTGCGGATTTTTCAAAGGAATAATCTCGATCCGATGGCCGAATGGGCTGCTGATATTCTTGGTCCCTTCACCAACGGAGATAATTGATTTGGCATACTTTTCAGATGCTACATTTTGTTTATCTCCAGTTCTCTTCCGGGAAGCGGTAACTACATATGAACCTTTCTGGTCAAGCGTAATCTCTCCAATCAAAGCGCCTGACCTTTCTCCCGTTTTATCTTCCCAGGTCTTTGTGATCTCCCTCTTTTGTCCGTCAGGTCCAAGGTAAGAAAACTCAGCCAGACTATTTCTGCCGATCAGAATATCGTAATATGGGTAATTGTGGCCGAACACTACCTTTACTGTGGTTTTGCTTCCTGGCTCCGGATAATGGTTATCGACATTAAGCCACAGGTCATGTGCAACTGCCAGGCTGGAATTCATAAGGAAACAAACAAATACCAAAAAGATGCTCAAAGAGAATTTATGTCTATTTTTTTTCATAATATTTACTCCTTTTAGATTTTATTTTTTAGTTTTCCCAATATTACTCTTACCCTGCTAAGGCATTCCTCAATAAGTGTACTTCAGGCTGGCAAAATAGGTACGCCGGGGATAGGGGTGCGACACGTGGTAAAGCTGGTCGGTAATATTGTCGATCCCGATGGAGGCTGTCATGTCTTTCATGACTAGGTAGGATACCTTCGTGTCGAAAACAAGGAATTCGTCAAGTCCGCCATATCCGCCACGACTGTCGCTGTTGTCGAGTTGGTCATGCTGCTTGCCCGAGTAGTGGCCGGCAAATGTCATAAACAAACGGTCGGTAGGTGTGTAGTCGAGGACTCCTTTGACACGCCAATGCGGTACACGCGGAAAGTCCTTGCCGACGCTCGCCGGCACATTTTCGTTGGCCAGTATCTCGGAATCGGTCCATGCCAGGTTTGCAAAGACCCCAAGTCCGTCAATAAGGAATTTCCGTTCGTTAAAAGCAACCTCGATACCCCTGGTTCTCACTTTGTCTACATTCTGAAAATTTGTCACGTTCGTATACGTATTGGTCTGACTGTAGATGGCGTCCTTTACATAGTCTTCAAAGAAGGTCAGACGGGCTTCACCTGTTTCTCCTATAGTGCGGGTGATTGTGAAGTCCTTGGCAAAATCCTTTTCCGGCTTCATGTCAGGGTTTCCATTGTTGATAATCCCTGAAGAAGTAATCCCTCCGTAATATAGTTCTCCCACTGTCGGGTAACGGGTTGCTAAGGCAAGGGATAAGCGGATTCTCCATTCATCTGAGGGTCTGAATGTCGCCGATAACTTGGGAGATATGCCGTTGTCGTTCTTATCCGGAAGGCGACTGGTAAGACGCCCTGATGCGGAGTCGGTCGATTTGGAGGCGTCAAAGCCTTCCCAGCATTCATATCTGCCACCCAGATATACGGACCACTGCTTGCTGATATCCCACGTATCATCGATAAAAAGGGCGTGGGTCTGTGTCTTTCCTTGTTCCCCTTTGCTCAGGGTCGTCTTGGCATCACTTTTCCAGTCCGACGCATTCCAGGCCTCGGAATTTATATAATAACGGTCATAGTGGTATCCGGCCCCCACTGTGTGGACGCCTATTCCTTTGATCTCGTACGAACCTTTCAGATCGGCTGTATACCATCCGTTGTCGTTGTCCGTAACCGTGCCGGTGCCGCCATGCGCGGATGCCGGAGGACTGGTGTTTGATGTGCTGGTGATGTCCGTGGGGCTGCTATAGGAACTCACCCCCGCGAAGACTTTGATCCCGTTGGGAGAGTTGTACGAATAAGTAAGACCGGTGATAAGATCCTGCTTCTCCAATTTTGTATAAGTGAATGCATTTGCACCCAGTGTATAACTCTTGCCGTTGATGTTCACATTACCTGAATATACGGGATTCCCATTGGAGTCCAGCAGATAGGTTTGAGGATTGTTGCGTTCCAGCGTGCTGTCCCAAAAACCTAAGGTCAAGCGTACCTGGGACTCAGGCGTCAAGTCATAGCCAAGCTTGATCTTCCCTGTGGTGTTCGCTATGTCCTGCACTCCCTGAGCCCCAAGGATATACCTCATTCGACCTTTGGAGTCCTCGTCTTTCACCCATCCGGTTACGGGTATAGAATTGCCGGGGGATTTTCCGGAGGATTCAAGCACAGTGATATAACTGGTTCCCTGAGCGCGGGCTTTCAGGAGGTCAGCCCAGATCGAAAACGACAGCGGTCCGATCTTGTCCCCATAGTATGCATTTGCGTTATAGCTATTGAGGTCGGCATCGGTCTTAAACTCCCTGAAGCTCTGGAAGGTATAGGTGGTATCCGCCTGTACCTCCCTTTTCATCGGCATATGAGTGGTGATAACGGCGGTTCCTGACATCGAATTGCCGCTAAGCGCCGCTGAAAATGGTCCATAGATCATGTCCATGGTCTCGATTTCGCCTGGGAAGACCATCTGCCACTTCGGCGCGTTGCTGTTGCCCGTGGCGGTGAAATCGCTGAGACGAAGTCCGTCTGCAATAACCAGGGTCCGGCCAGTCATGGTTGAGTTGTTTCCCCGTATAACCAGCGGACTATTGTTGGAACCAGGATACAGCTTTCTCAAATAGGAGCCGGGCATGTACTTGAAAATGTCCGACGTGTCAATAGCGTTGATCCGTTCGATCCCTTCGGGAGTAAGCGATTCTACAACAGCAGGCATGTTAACAGTGGCTTCGTCTACGATCTTTCCTGTGACGGTAACGACGATTTCCTCAAGTTGTGCTTCTTTCTCTTTTGTCTTTTTCTCGATATCTTTTTTCTCTATTTCTTCTGCCATTGCTAATGAAGCGGAAATCAACAAACCCAAAAGGGCAAACAAAATAATCTTCAGAATATCTCTCATTAATCCCTCCTTTTTTCTTCACACCCCCTTCTCTGCTAAAATAAAAAGGGGCGTTGTAATGTGCAGCGTTTCCCTCCGGGGCAGGGGGTCCGTTCCAAGGTTACCCCTGCCCCTTTTACTACAGCCTGTTACTTTATTTATATGTTTCTTTCACCTCCCTTTTCTGTCTGTATTGCGACTCTCCTGAATCCCAGGTTATTGATAATATCAAGGACATCCACAAATACCTGAAGCCTGATGTCCCTGTCTGCACGGATAACCATAGGGGTTTCCCTGTCCAGAATGGTTACTTTTCCTCTCAATTCATCAAGCGTCATTGAAGAGGCATTCAAATAGACTGTCCCGTCTTTATGTATCGATATGGTCTGGTTTTTCAGGATCTCCTTATGCTCGGCAGACGCCTTCGGCAATGATACATTTATCATTCCCGAGGCGATAAACGTCGATGTGGTTAGGACGATCGTAAGCAGTACGAGCATCACATCGACCAGCGGAATAACATTCATATAGTTAAATTCTTTTTCTTCCATTGCCTATCTCCCATTGGGCTATCAACACTTTTACCTTCCGCAAAAGGAAGTTGTAAAAAACAATAGAGGGGATAGCAACAACAAGTCCTATCGCCGTAGCCTTCAGTGCAAGGGCAAGGCCAGTCATGATCTTGCTCGTATCGATCATACCTTCCTTGCCTATTGTGTAAAAGGTGAGCATTATGCCGAGCACCGTGCCGAGCAGGCCTATGTAAGGCGCATTGCTTCCTATCGTTGCTATGATATGCAGTTTTTTTGTGAGCTCTATTTCAAGGGACTTCTTGTCTTCGAAGTCTCCCAGCCTGATGTTCTTATAAACGAGATGTCTTTCCAATGCAAGAGCAACCGCTATAATACTCATACATATCAGTAACCCGATGATCCCATAATCAACTGCTGCATGAAGCCATTCCATTCGTATTTCTCCTTTTTAAATCAAACCCTTTTCAGAATAAATCGTATTGACAGTAATGCCTTTGATGCAACACTTACCCCCTTTTCATGCGCGGGAGAAAAGGTCGACATTTTCACCGCCTCCATGGCAGACTCCGTAAAACCATAGCCTCCCGGTTCAACAACTTCAATATTCAGAAGCCGTCCTTTCTCGTTTATGTGAAGCCTTAAAACAACCCTCCCCTGCTTGCCGAGCTTCTTTGCCATTGTTGGATAAACAGGCATTTGCCTGTTTACAAAAGCAGGAGCTCCGGTAGAACCGAATTCTGTTTCGATAATTGCAGAAGTGCCAGATGAGGCAAATGCGACATTACTTGCTGTGCTCTCTCCACTCTGCCGATGAATTGCCTGTGGCTGTGGCGCGGGTTCGGGAGCACTTGCCACTTTGACCACGTCAGGAGTTTCAATTGCGTTATCCCTGATCACCGCTTCATGCACTTCAACAGGAGTATCCTTTATTACCGGTATTTCCTCTCTCACCACTTTCCTTTCCGGTTCAGTAGCTCTGGGTCTCTTCATCTCTTTGGCGGGCTGAGGCGCTTGGACTGTTTCTTCCCCGATTTGGGTAAACTGGATATAAAATGTTTTAACATCACCGTCTTTATGAAGCGAGATGGCAAAAAATATAATAAAGATAAGCGAATGGATGGATAGTGACGTTATCAGCCCGTAACGCTGCTCATGTGTGTATCCCAATCCGTATGTGTTCATTTCTATGTTTGTATTCCTTTTCGTTATCATTTATTAAAATACCTGCGATGAATGATAAATCCGGGTGCGGGTATGGCTCCCGCACCCTCTATCCTCAGGAGGGTTAGCAAGTTCCGGAGGAAATCTTTTATATATTCAATGATCAAGTAATATCTCCTAATTATTTCGTCCTGGTTTCTTCATCATCAATCTAAACGCTTAAACCCTTAAATACATTCACCCCATTTTAAAAAGACTTGTAAACTTGACTGCATCATTAGCACCTCTAATTAATTGCCCGTATTTTTCGCTGCCTTAAAAAACCTGTTTAATCTTTTTGACTCAAGGGCAAGCCTTATGAGAATCCTCGACAGTTCCTGCCTCCCGAGTGACGAGGTCTTTGCCGCCCAGTCCATATATAGTTCGGCATGCTCATTGTTATGTTCCTGCCAGTGATCAATCAATGTTCCTATTTTTTCCAGTTCCGTCATACTACCTCCTAAGAATTTTATATCTCCTTTCTTAGAAGATGTCCAAGCTTCAGCTTAATTTAGAGAAAACTTTTGCAGATCTAAAGCCCTGTAAAATTCACCTTCTGGTGAAGCGTATTGAGCTTTATTCTTTTCCCGTGTTGATTTTTCAGGTTTTAACTTTTTCTGTAAAATGCTTTCAAAACAGTTCCTGCGGTTTTCACCTCATTTATTTCATGTCAATCTGATTTCTCATTTGCGGGCTTTCACTCTCCGCGTTTATAAGTTATTCTTTCCTTGATATTCCCTATAAAAAAGCAGGTGCGGGTCTTGCTACCCGCACCCTAAATCCTCCGGAGGGGTAACAAGTGTCCGGAGGAAAATACATTTAATCCTTCTCTTTGTGTTTATGGATTTCTTTTTCATGTCCGGGATGCTCATGCTCACCGGATGTGCCTTTGTCCTCATGTTCGTGGAGATGCTCGTGCTCGTGTTCATGCTCGTGCGTATGAGCAAGCTCTTGGCTTTCTTTTTTCTCCTCCTGAACATGCACATGCGGATGCTTATGAGAATGCCCATGAGTGTGCGAATGCTTGTGTCCATTTGTTCCTCAAAATAACGCTCATATCCGCAGCAGACATCTTCCGCAGAGAAATCAGAAAACTGCTTTTCCGAGATGATGAATGCGTGGCGCGGTCCGGCAAGAAAGATTTTCTGTAGAGCGGACATAAATCCTGTCTCTGTGCTGTGAGATGGAGGCTGTTCGATGCGACGATTAGATCATAATTCATCATTCATCAATTCACTTAGAGGCATGTCTTCCCATCTCCGGGCTTCTATCTGAAGCGATGCAATCCCCCTTGCCGTCGCTTTTTGCCTGAGGAGCTCCCTCATACCGCATGACGGTTCGAGGGCGGTAACCTTGCATCCGATAGCGCTTAACGGTAGTGAAAGAATTCCATTACCTGCCCCGATATCGAGGACTCTCCATCCCGGTTTTACAAAGGAGGTGAGCGTCCTGATGATATCATCGTGATAGTTATTATGTTCGACCCAGAGTTTATGCCACTTCGCATTCCCGTCCCAGTATTGAACGGCAGCAGCCTTCTCTAATACCGTTTTCACCATATGCCCTCCAAATAAAAAAGCCATGAAAGATCACCTTCGGGTGAAATGCCTTCATGGCTTTTTCTAAAATCTTCTTTAAATGTTCTTTTTTTGCTTTAGCCCTTCAGGGCTTAACTTTAAATCTTCATCAGGGCCTTTTCAAAGAGCCCGTTGTGCCTTTTTGTCTCTTAAGAAAGATGTCTGAACATATAATTAACCAGTAATGATGCGCTCTCTATACCGTCTTTACCGTCGAAAATAAAAAAGCCGCGAAAACTATTTTGACCTTCTGGTCATCTTTTCAGCCTTCGTGGCCTGCTACAAAATTAAATTATCACAGAACTTTGATGAATGTCAAGATCTTTTTGGGAACTTGTCAAGGCAAAATGAAAATGTCCGGTTTTCGGCAAAATGAAAATGTCCGGTTTTCACGCTGCAACCTCAATCAGCTTTTTGGGCTGATTTTGCCGTTTGTTAAACAGCTGACTATACGATTTTCTC
>JBAZZX010000067.1:0-12634 GCA_041658585.1 Thermodesulfovibrionales bacterium | reverse complement strand
TGAGGGAATGATACTGTGAAAGGCGCCGACTTCTGATATATCAGGAGTCTCCTGATATATCAGGTATTTTTCTTACTTCTTTCGATGCCCAGTTTTTTCATCATCGATTCAAGCGTCTTTGGATTGATGCCTAAAATCTCTGCTGCACCGTCCTTGCCGCTTACCCGCCATCCGGTGGCGTTCAGAGCCTCGATAATGTGCCGTTTCTCAACCTCTTCGAGAGTCCCGGACTGGTCTGCACCTGCACCTGACTGCGCAATCTTTGGTACATCCAGATGCAGCACAGGTCCGGTGGTGATGATCATCGCACGCTCGGTAACATTCCTAAGTTCCCTTACGTTGCCCGGCCAGGGATAGGCTTGCAGGGCTTCAACGCCCTTCTGCGGTATTGATTCGATCCTCTTGCCCATCCTCTTGCTGAACTCCTGCACAAAAGACCATACAAGCGGCAATATGTCCTCCCGACGCTCACGAAGAGGCGGCACGGTAATCTGAAAAACGTTCAAACGGTAGTAAAGGTCTTCCCGGAACCCGCCCTCGCTGACAAACCTGGCAAGATCGCGGTTCGTCGCGGAAATGATTCTGACGTCGACCTTCACGGTCCGGGGGCTGCCCAGACGCTCAAACTCGCCGCTCTCCAGTACCCGAAGCAGCTTGGTCTGGAGTTCCAGCGGCAGGGTGTCGATCTCATCCAGGAAAATCGTTGAAGCGTCCGCAAGCTCAAAACGGCCTATTTGCTTTGACAGTGAGCCGGTAAAAGCACCCTTCTCGCGGCCGAACAGTTCACTTTCGATGAGGGTCGGCGGCAAGGCCGCACAGTTGACTTTAATAATAAGCCGGCCCTTGCGGGAACTCAGGCCATGGATAGCATTTGCGACCAATTCCTTTCCGGTGCCCGTCTCCCCCTGGATCAAAACCGTCGAGTCTGTCGGCGCCACTTGTTCTATCTGCTTCAAAACGGTCCTGATCGCTTCACTGTTGCCTACGATGTCCTCGTGTGAGTGCAATAGATTAAATTCTTCCTTAAGGTAGATATTCTCCTCATGCAATTCGTTTTTTAATTGCTTGATTATCGTAAGCGCTTCCCTGAGTGAGTTTGCCGCCTGCTTGCGGTCCTCTATTTCCTGCGAGAGTCGCTCGTTTGTGCTCATCAACTCTGCAGTCCGTTCCTGAACACGTAACTCAAGCTTATCGTGTGCTTTTCGCAGGGCATCTTCCGCCTGCTTGCGCTCAATAGCGTATCTTATTGCCCTAATCAAAAGGTTGCTGTCAACTTGATCCTTCACTAAGTAGTCCTGTGCACCTTCATGTAATGCCCGGACTGCAAGCTCTTCATCACCCAAACCGCTCATCACCACAATGGGGACATTCGGCACAGCAGCATGCGTGCGTACGACCGTATCAAGCCCATTTCCATCCGGAAGTGAAAGGTCCAGTAAAATGATTCCAAAGCTCTCTTTGCTCAGCAATGTCAGTGCACTGCTTAGCATATTACAGTGGGTCAACTCAAACTGAACCGTATTTACCTCGCTAAGCATTTCCTTTAACAAAGCGACGTCTCTGGGATTGTCTTCTACGAGCAGGATACTGATGGGGTTATTTTTCATCCCTTGGCTCATTTATTATTATCCAATATGAAGATTCTTCTCTTGTGATCAACAAGATAGACATTACTAATAAACTCTGCCTTCTCGCGTTTGGTTGTTTCTGCTTCCAAATCCTCAATACGCCGATGCAGTTCTGCTGATTCATTTATAAGTTGCTCTTTTGTTTTGTTTTTATAATTCATATTTATTTTTTTATCAAAATATTTATCGCTTGTCAACTTCTTTTTATATGTATTAAAATGTACAATACAGCCAATGGATAGACATCCGTGCGGTATGAGGCCTATTGACAATTTCTTTTATGATGCTACAATTAAATTGATAGCCCTCCTTCTTCACAGGGATAGCGCCGAAAGGTCTATCCCTGTGAAGAAGGATTCAGAATTCGAGCACTAACAGTGGAGAGCATAACGCTTATGAGGCTTTGTCTCTTTGCGGGCACGACCTATGGCGCCCAAATTAACAATCGAGGAGGTGAAACGGGTAATTCCGAAAAAGCAAATTCTTGGTACCGGGTCGAGGACAGACCGCACCGGGCATGGAAGAAGAACAAAAAAGATTTCTCTTGGTGCAAACTCGTGCGATTAAAATGAAAATCAAAAGTTAAGGAGATTGATTATGATGAATAACAAAGTGCCTCTGATTGCCAAAGTGTGTATCGTTGTTGTCGCATTACTTTTATTGCCGGCATTCGTATTCGCTGAACAGCCGACCTATGGTTTCCATAAAGGAGACCGCGAATTCACTCTTTCGGGATCCGGCTCAAGCGATCATAGTCTCAGGCGTACTGATTTTACAACGTCATTGAGTTTTGGGTATTTCTTCACAAATAATTTTGAGGGATCCCTCCGACAGGACATTGGTCTCAACGGTCGTGAGGACAGCTCCTGGGACGGCGCAACAGCTCTTGCCATCGACTACCATTTCAATTTAGGCCGCGTACAGCCGTTAATCGGGGCGAGTATGGGTTATAGCTATGGCGACGGGATTGAGGACCAGTGGGGAGCCGGGCCTGAAGCCGGGGTGAAAATCTTTATCAATGAAACCACCTTCATTCGCGCGCTGGCCCAATATGTGTTCCCCGTTGCGGAATCCTTTAAAAGCGACGGTCGGTTTATTTACGGGCTCGGCCTCGGCGTGAGATTTTAGTAAAAAAATTCTCGCATAAAGAACAAGAATATAGGCGGGGTTCCCTATGACCGGGACCCCGCTTGTTAATTTTAATAACGGCTTTGCCGGGTGTCGAACAGACTTCTGTTTTTTTATGAGAGCGCCTGAAGACTCTTAACGATATTCCTAACGAGTCAGCCCAATAATTCGGAAATCATGATGCAGATGTGAAGAGTTATGCTTCTGAACGACGAACTTCAATGCATCTTTGCTTGCTTTCTTTTTCCCCACAGGTTCACCGGTTTCCCTAAGATCTCTTTTCCGCGTGTATTTATCGAAGCGGGCTCACCCGGCCTGCATATCTTCAGCAAGTTTCCTATACCGCGACTTGGCGCCGTGTTGCTTTCTACCCTCCTCAGGTAAAGGGGATACGAAGTAAAGGCATTTACTGAGGACGTTGCCGAACCCGAAATGAAAATCCTCATCATCCTTAAAAGCGCGCATCTCCTGATCGAGGACCGAAATATGTTTCCCGTATCCGGTCCTAATAAATTCGGAGAGATTGAAATTGAGGGCAGTTGTTACAATGTCACGTGAATCGGTAAACGTAGCTGAGAAGTTGAAGAGAAATCCATTCCTTGAAAGGATGGAATAAATGTGCTGCCGCTTTGAATCCTCTTTATCTCCTTTGTGTGCTTCATCCAGCAGAATATACCATTTACCCCCGTTGTCATAGTTTCTGAAATCAATGATCTTTTCTTTCTGATCATCGCTGAGATTGTCCGAACGGTAATAAAAGACTGTTATCTCGCGGTCTTTAAAGAGTGAAGGATTGTTCCGTTTGGCTTCTGCATATTCCCGAAGCTCTCTAATGTGGATAAATAGGTCGCTGTTCGATGCGTTAAACTCATTCAGGAGTGTCTTAAAATGTTCAATCAGGTCGTCACGATGGGTAAGAACTCAGGTCATCATAATATCTTCAAGTGTTATCTTCACGCTTTTCAGGCGAAAGTTCAGCCAGTACCTTTTCAATGAGGGGTTTCAGCCGGGGGATGTCTTTCTTGACCACAAGCCATACCTTTTCGAAATCTATCCCGAAATAGAAGTGGCTCACTTTATCTCTCATGCCCGCCATATCGCGCCATGGGATTTCCTTATATTTCTCCCGAATAATGTCAGGGATGTTTTTTGTTGCTTCGCCTATGATTTCTATACACCTGAGAACAGCAAAATTTGTCTTCTCATCTATGAGAAAATCCTCATAACTCATGGATTCGACGAATTTCTCGGCCTTTTCCATCGCTGCTAAAATATCCTTTACATAGAGCGAGATATCACGTTTCAAATATAAACCACCTCATTCAGAATTCTTTCTTTCAGTTCAGGCCTTACATCTTTTTTGGGAACAAGATCAACCTTTGTTCTTATCAGGTCGGAAATATAATTCTCAGCCCCAACAAGGTCGAGCAGGCTGACGGGCTCTCCAAACTCAACGAGGATATCAATGTCGCTTCTTCTCTTCTGTTCTCCCCTCACGTAAGAACCGAATATCCCGATTTCTGTGATCTTGAATCTTTCCTTTAGTTCCTGTCTGTGATCATTGATTATCTTTTTGATACTATCCAATTTTGCCATACTCACCACCATATCAAGGGTTTAATAAGTTTATAGTCCGGATTCTTCAAGTCTACTATCTCGCCGTCGGCAAATTCAACCGAATCCGGTAGTACCGGAACCAGCGAAGAAGTCCAAGACATAACCTGTTGCCGTAAGCAGCGATATCCTTCAACGTCTGAAGCTGCTTGATGCGGGTCTCTGTCCATTCGCTCTCACCGGAAAAGACATACTGATAGAGCCACAGCTTAAACTGTTCTTCCAGAAAAGCCTTGGCATTCTTATTAATGAAGTAATCAACTTCGCTCTGCCGCTCGAATACCCGGAATGCACGATCAAGAAGCTCTTCATTGAGTTTGACCCCACTTTTCTTCAATGTCTTGAAAATGTCGTCAACCCTGGTCTTCCTTCCCTTCTCCGAGTGAGCCACAGAAAAGACGATAGTGCCGTCTTTTCTTGTATCCTTCAGCGAATAGATAATATCGCGTTTTTCATTTGCCTTCTTATGTTCGAGGGTAGAAACATCAAAGAAGAATTTCTGCCCATCTATCTCTACCTCAAGGCTTTTGAATAAGCAGTCAGTTTTTACATAGTAGAGCATGTGCGTTTTATAGAAAAGCATTACGTCTTTATCGTCGGTATATACCTTCTCATAGACATTCTGATGCAATGGCGTATAACGGAAATAGATTGAACCGCTCTCACTGAAATAACGGTAAAAGAAAGTGTAAAGCTTGTCGAAAAGTTCATCACGTAAATGAGGAAACAGCTTCAATGCCTTTTCTATATCTTCACGGAGCTTCGGAAATACGCCTTTTTCATAGTAACGAGACTTGGTCCGCATCAGGTTGATGTATCCGGATTCACCCTCAACCTTTGCGCCAATAAATATGTCTCTCAGTGCATTATAAAATTTCTGTTCTTTTGTCATTTAAAAAATCCAAATAACGCATAACTAAATAAAATATAGTATACCTGAAAATACGACAACAAAGTCCTTTTACGTTCCATCCCCAGAGATTGAAATAGCCTAAGCAGAAATCAGCACGATCTGAAACGTTAAGAGTATCACGAAGAGTGGAAAGAAGATCCTGTCCTATGTTATCGAAGATGTATGGCTTTTTTAATGCACCATAAGACTATAGGGTCAGGTCTTGAAATATGAGTATAAGTAAACGATAAGCACCCTAATTGACCAGTTTCCACAGAAACACAATATTACAAATGCAAATCATCATTTTTCATCGTATGCTCCCTATGCGACCTTGCAGGTGAACAGCGCAATCTAATATCTTCAGCTTGCGACAGGGCGAAGCGTCGATTCCGGTATAACGATTTCAGACAAGTATATTATTGCGGTGATTGATGCAGACAATACAGTCGCGGAACTGATGAGACGAACAATATTATCGAAATATCAACTGATACCACTGCTCCGTCAAATGTCTCTCTCATAATAAATTGTGGAGCAACAAGTACACCGTCAACCGCAGTTACACTGTCCATATCAGCAACAGCACCGGGCTGGATATATGTCCATACCTTGCTATTACTTCGGCAAGTAAATACCTCGGGTTGTCATTCTCGTGAAGGCGGGTCACTTCAGCGACTCGCCGAGGTGAGAATCCAGTCTTTTCAATCCCGAAAGCTTTCGGGACTGGATCCCCCGGTCAAGCCGGAGGATGACAAAACCTGAATTTATGGACAGACTCTATTTACAATATTCACAATTATTTTTAAAATCTCACCTTTTTGTAAAATGCCTTTTTCAACACTTCGGCAGAGACAATATACAGAATCACGATTACTGCCATTAATACAAGAAAAGAAATTGGCAATGTTGTAAAGCTAAAAAGCCTTCCTCCAATTTCAGTGAAAGGCAAAACAAGTGTAACGCAGATGACCAGCAGTGTTGCCGTCAACAGATATTTCCCGGGAATGCTCTTAAAGAAGGGCATCCTTGTGCGAACAACGAGCACAACTAATGACGCTGAGATGACTGATTCCAAAAACCAGCCGGCCCTGAATTCCTCCGGTGAGGCATGCAAGATGAAAAACAGTACTCAAAAGGTGAGATAGTCAAACACGGAACTCAGAAGACCGAAAGTCACCATAAACTTGCGTATGAAAGAGTGGAGTTGTTTGCAGTTGCTGAAGAAGTTCGGCAGCGGGAATGCTCCAATCAGTTCTCAATCTGCCTTCTCTGACGCCGCGAACATCGTCGCAAGTTTGTAGTGTCTATGCACTCACTGCGGGCCTTTTTTAAATAATATAATATCATCCGTACAGCTTCTCCATCAGCCAGGCCATGTTCTCCGCCAGATCTCTTAGAGTAGACAAACCTTCCTTATCATTCTGCATATCTCCGGGGTCTCTGCCAAAGGCCAGGTTCCAGTAAGATGACCCGGGTATGATCATGTGGTTGATGCCGAAAAAGTAATTGATCGCCGAGTAGACGTCCGTGCCTCCTGCCCTTCTTACGGCCACAACCGCTGCTCCGACTTTCCTTTTGAAGAGATAATCATTGGCAATGGCGACAAGACCTGCCCTGTCGATCAGGGCTTTTACTTCCGTAGAAACATTCGCAAAATAGGTCGGGGACCCGATAATAATAGCGTCAGCCTCTATCATTTTCTCCATAAACATATTAAACGCGTCATCCTGAATGCACTTGTTGTTTTTCTTATCGAAGCATTTGTAACAAGCCCTGCACCCGCTGATGTTTGCGCCGCCAAGCTGGATAAGCTCGGTCCTGATGCCTTCTTTTTTCAGCGCTTCAAAAACCGTCTGAATGGCCTGGTAGGTATTGCCTTTTTTCCTCGGACTCCCGTTAAATGCAAGGACTTTCATGTTCAGCCTCCCTTTAGTTAATAAGACAACCCCGTTACCCTGATGACTTCATCTACGGTGGTTATCCCCTGGAGCAGTTTCTTGATGGCGTTTTCCCTGAGCGTGTTCATGCCCTGTGCCTGGGCCGTTTTTTTAATGGTCAGGGGCGACGCCTTTTCGTGAATTTGTTCGCGTATTTTTTCGTCGATCTCCATAACCTCGAATATCCCCGTTCTTCCAAGATATCCCGTGCTCCTGCACTCTTCACAGCCTCTGCCGATTGATACCTTATAATTCTTTACTTTCTCATAATCAAGCTTCAGGATATAGCATTCATCTTTGGTAAGATTATATTCTTCCTTACAGTGCATGCAGACTTTTCTAACCAGCCTTTGTGCAATAACGCCTATGATCGTCGCATTGATAAGGAAGGGCTGGACGCCCAGGTCTATCAACCGGGTAATCGAGCTTGGCGCGTCATTAGTATGCAGCGTCGAGAGAACGAGATGACCCGTAAGCGACGCCTGGATCGCATTTTCCGCAGTCTCGAGGTCCCTGATCTCCCCGACCATGAGTATATCGGGGTCCTGCCTCAGGAGAGTTCTTAAACAATTTGCAAAGGTAAGATCAATCTGGGGATGCACGGCGGTCTGGTTAAAACCCTCATATACCATTTCTATAGGGTCCTCAATGGTTGATACATTAACTTCGGATGTAGATAATATCTTGAGCAGGGAATAAAGGGTCGTGGTCTTGCCGCTTCCCGTCGGTCCGGTGGAGAGGATAATGCCGTTTGTGTTAGTTATGAAATTTTTCACAAGCTGCATTTCTTTCTGGAAAAATCCGATATCCTCTATCTCCTTCATCAGAATAACGGGATCGAAGATTCGCATGACGACTTTTTCCCCGAAGGCCACAGGCAGAGTTGATATTCTGAGTTCCACTTCTTTTCCCTCGTGCGCCGTCTTGATCCTTCCGTCCTGCGGACGCCTTTTCTCCGCAATATCCATCCTCGCAAGCATTTTAATTCTCGATATAATCGGAGGATGGACGGCCTTTGGGACCTTATGGATATTGTGGAGGATGCCGTCTATCCTGAACCGTATAAGGCTAAAGTCCCTTTTCGGCTCGATATGTATATCCGAAGCCCTGCTTGAATATGCATAGTGGAGCATATATTCTACGGCGTTTACGATATGCTGGTCGGTCGCCTCAAGTTCACTGATGGATTTAAGATTGACGAACTGTTCAAGGTTAGCAAAGTCCGTCTTTGAACCGATCTCTTTGTTCGCAGAGGTAATCGCGGATTTGAACCCGAAGAATTCCGCAATTATTTTGAGGATATCCGCCTTAGTTGTTACAACAATATCGACCTTGTATCCGGCGCTCCTCTGAATCCAGTCAACCGCTTCCCTGTCAAAAGGGTCTGCCGTAGCAACCGTCAGTACGTTGTCGGACAAAGCTATGGGCACTATCTGATGTTTTATTGCATAAGGTTTAGATATGACCTGTGTAACGACTTCATAGTCAAGCTTCAATGGATCGATTTTCAGAAAAGGTTTATTCAGGTGGTTTGCCACCGTCATCATTATGATTTCCGCGGTCAGAAGCTTGCCTTCAGCGCCCGGCGACGTAATTTTCAGCGATTCAATAATATCAATGAGGGTCACTACAGACGGTTCGCCGGCATGACGACGCTGTCCCTGAGTCCTTGCTTTCAAAAGCTTTGATCTCAGCAAAGCCTCTTTTGAACTGATAAGCTGGACCTGCACGGCATTCAGCAAACCATCGGCAGTTAGAATATCCAATAGCATTTCCTTGCCGTTTTCTTTGTCATTCATGGAAATATAATAGCATTAGTGTCATACGCATACAAATATTTTTATGGTAGTATAAATATATCGGGAGTCGCTGAATGAAAAGAATTTATTTTACCGTTATTTTATTGACCGTTCTATGTTTATTATCGGCATCATATGGTTTTCCACAAAAAGACCGGAATTGCTTTAAATGCCACACTCTTAAAAAAGACGAGGCACAGGCATTGCTCAAAACCTTTGACCCGGACGTCAAAGTCCTGAATGTAAAAACAGGGCCTGTAAAATATCTCTGGGAAATAGACATCGAAACAAAAGGCAAGAAAATTCCGGTTTATATCGACCTTCCCAAAAAGAACATCTTTTCCGGATCGCTTATTTCCATCCAGGGGAAAAAGAATCTGACCCGGGACAGCCTCTCGGAATTGAATAAAGTAGATGTATCAAAGATACCTCTGAAGGACGCGCTTGTGCTCGGCGATAAAAATGCAAAAAACAGGCTCATTGTTTTCGACGACCCTGAATGACCCTACTGCGCAAAACTTCATCAGGAGATGAAGAAGCTTGTAGCAGAGAGAAAAGACGTCGTCTTTTATATCAAGATGTCTCCATTGAAAATGCACCCTGGGGCGTATGAAAAATCAAAAACTATCGTCTGTGAGAAAAGCATAAAACTTCTTGAAGACGCCTATGAGAAAAAACCTTTGCCCTCTCCAAAGTGCAAGACTTCCGTGGTTGATGAGAATGTAAAACTTACGGAGAAACTCGGCATCACAGGCGCGCCTGCACTGGTGCTCCCTGACGGCAGGGTATCAACAGGTTACAGAGATGCAAATGCAATGAAGGCATTGATAGATAAGAAGTAACCTACTAAGGAGTTCATAAGTAAAGCCACACACCCTCACCCTTGCCCTCTCCCCTCAAGGGAGAGGGGACTTAAGAATCGCCCCTCCCTTGAGGGGAGGGGATAAAGGGGAGGGTGTTTAAAGGTGTCCTTACTTATGAACTCATTAGTAAATGTTGCAAAACAGATTCTCAATTTGAAAGGCAGATATGATAAAAAAGCTTTTAGGCGACTCCTTAATGCACTATTATCACTGTTCGATATGCATTTATCTAAAAGGCACATCAGGTGAAAAGTGCCGTCAGGTGAATATGGATTATCTTTTGTCGCGTTCTAAATGGTTTTTTATCATATCTGCCTTTCATCTTATACAACTGATGAAACAAGAGGGATAGAACTATGAATTGGGACTGGATTTTAGGAGCCGTCGTATTGGTAGTATGGCTGGTTGCCGTTCTTTTCATCTTTCCGAAAATGGGAGTTCCCACCTGAAGAACAAACTATAAAGAGTCGGGAACTCGTAAAAAGAAATGTTAAGACGCTCCGCTTTTACTCGCTAATTGCAAAAACTTATTACAAACGGCAGGGCTGATGCGATGAAAACGTCTTCTAATGCGACAAAAGACTATATTCCGAACACATAAATGAGGATATAACCTGCTGTGTCTTTCAGAAAAAGGCCATAGTACTGCATTAAGGTACATTAAGGTGTCGCTACAAGACCTTTTCATCGCATCTACCCTGCCGTTTATGTAACATTCAGGAACGTAAAATGTGAAGAAAGCATAAATACATGTTAAACTTTTTATGTGCCTATTATTAAAGTAGACCATCTTGTAAAGAAGTTCGGAAATATTACCGCAGTTGATGATATTTCCTTTGATGTTGATGAAGGGACCATCTTCGGTTTCCTCGGCCCCAACGGAGCCGGAAAGACTACAACCATAAACATCCTCTGCACGCTACTTTCTCCTACTTCAGGAAATGCATCTATCGCCGGACATGACTGCATGGGCGAACCCTCCGAAGTAAGAAAGGCCATAGGCATAGTCTTTCAGGATTCAACCCTCGACAAAGACCTCACCGCCTACGAAAACCTCATGTTTCATGCCCGGTTGTATAATGTGCCCAAAAGTGAGATGAAGGAGCGGATACATGAAGCCCTGATGTTTGTCGATCTTAATGACAGGAAAGATGATCTCGTCAAGAAATTCTCCGGAGGCATGAAGAGGAGGCTCGAGGTGGCAAGAGGGCTGATCCACAGGCCGAGGGTGCTATTTCTTGACGAACCCACTCTCGGACTCGACCCGCAGAGCAGGGCAAACCTGTGGGAATTCATAACGGAGTTGCCGCGCCGGCATAAGGTGACCATTTTTATGACCACGCATTATATGGAAGAGGCGGAGGTATGCGACAGAATTGCCATCATCGACAACGGAAGGATTATTGTCTCAGGCACTCCTGATGAATTAAAAAAGACCGTAGGCGGCGATGTTGTCTCGATAACCACGACTGATAATCTGACAGCCCGAAAAGAGATAGAGAATCTTCTGAAGCTCGACGTTGCAGAAAAAGGGAACGAACTGTATATGACATGCAACAGAGGAGATACCTGCATTCCCGAGTTGATAAGATCTCTGGGAGATAAGGTATTGTCGGTTAAAGTACAGCGGCCCACATTGAATGACGTATTTCTGAAACTGACCGGAAAGACTATAAGAGATGAAGAGATAAATTCAGGCGATTCAGTGAGGGAGTCGATAAGGGCATACAGGAGAAAACATTGACTAAAAATCCTCCCCTTTGCAAGGGGAGGTTGGAGGGGTTTATGAAAAATAATATCAACCACCCCTACCCCTCCTTGCAAAGGAGGGGATTAAACCCGTAACTGAAGGATTACAATTGAGGTTTATATGGAATTTAACGCTATCTACGTTATCGTTGCACGGGAATTT
The DNA here is from genome assembly GCA_041658585.1 of Thermodesulfovibrionales bacterium. GTDB lineage: Bacteria > Nitrospirota > Thermodesulfovibrionia > Thermodesulfovibrionales > SM23-35 > DYFC01. The sequence continues at coordinate 858 of JBAZZX010000067.1, read as the reverse complement.
AAGAAATTCATACGGGAGAAAAGCCGTCTTTTCTCTGCGATAGCCCGTCCATTGCTTTGGCTCTTCATCGTCGGTTCAGGTATGTCGCGCCTCGTCCCCGGCAGTGCCGGCGTCTCCTATACCCAGTTTATCTTCCCCGGAATTATCGGCATGACCATTCTCTTCAGTGCAATCTTTTCCTCGATCTCCATCATATGGGACAAGGAATTCGGATTTATGAAGGAAATCCTTGTGGCGCCGGTATCAAGGTTATCCATAGTCATCGGCAAGGCATTGAGCGGCACAATCATATCCACTATTCAGGCAGTCATTATTCTCGCCCTTTTCCCGTTTCTGGGTTTTCATCTCGGTGTTTTGCAGATTATAGCCGCCATTTTTATCTGCGCCTCTCTTGCTTTCTGCATATCGTCTTTTGGAATAGTGATTGCAACGTTCTATGACAGTTATGAGAGCTTTAGCGTTATCATGAACTTCATCATCATGCCGATGTTCTTCCTCTCAGGAGCAATGTATCCGGTAAAGCTTCTTCCAGCGATACTTCAAATAGTCGCAAAGCTGAACCCGCTCACATACGGAATTGATGCAATAAAGCACGTCTTGTTGCCTGCCGAAACAGGACAAATGGGCCCTGATTTTTCCATCTTAACAAGCTTAATGGTTATCGTTTTTACATCGGTAGTATTTGTGCTCATAGGCGGCAGGGCATTTGAACGGAAAGAATAAATCAGAGCTGTGTCAAGGCAAAATGAAAATGTCCGGTTTTCGGCAAAATGAAAATGTCCGGTTTTCACGCTGCAACCTCAATCAGCTTTTTGGGCTGATTTTGCCGTTTGTTAAACAGCTGACTATACGATTTTC
>JBAZZX010000066.1:0-12940 GCA_041658585.1 Thermodesulfovibrionales bacterium | reverse complement strand
TCCCGGGTATGCGCGGTTTTGAAAGGCTAAGCGGCCCGATCGACTGGCTTGCAAATGCCGGGCTTATTCTTAAAACCTTTACAATAGATACGGCGGCAATACCGCTTTCCGCATATGCTTCCGAAAACAAATTTAAGCTCTATATGTTTGATGTTGGAATGCTGGGCGCAATCAGCGACATTCAACCGGCGACGATATTGCAGTACGGTTTCGGAAGTTATCAGGGATATGTTGCCGAAAACTTTGTGGCCCAGGAATTGAAAGCGTCAGGGGCGGCAAATCTGTATTGCTGGACGGGAAAAACAGCTGAAGTTGAATTTCTGCTTTCAACCGACCTCGGTATCGTTCCCCTGGAAGTCAAATCGGGAAGAGTGACGCACTCGAAAAGCCTTGGTGTTTTTGAAGCGCGGTATCATCCGGAACGGTCGTACGTATTGTCTGCGCGTAATAGCGAATGCAAAGGAAAACGCTGCTTGGCGCCGATTTATGCGGTGGGAACGGTTGAACGGGATTTAGCAAACCGCGCCAAATGATGGCCCCGCACGGGGAGTATCGAGTTGAGGGCTGTTAATTACTCTCGAAAATCAATATGGACAAATTTCCGGTAGTGTCTCAGTTTAAGATAAGTTGTGGAAAAATTATAATCTTCCTTCGCTATGGTATACTATATATAAGAGAGAATGGGAATCTCTCCCTTGTCTCTTATGCGGTATTTGTGCTTTTGATAGATAAAACATTTTGACATATGTTATTATTTCCCGGCAGTTGATAAAATTAATAACGGAACGGATATAGGGATTAACCTATGGAAACTATTTTAAAACAACTTATCGATCAATTAAATAGTAGCGTCTTCGTTCTGCTTGCCATTTTATGGGCAACTGGTTGGACAATTTACAAAATTGGGCTATGGACAGCAATATTCAAACATCACGATGAGAAGATAGCGAAAATAGAGGGCCTTGCTGATAAAGTATTAGTAATGCGAACAAAGGTAGACTTGATTTATGAGAACACATTAGGCTCAAAGAGAACCGTAGCCGCATTGAGTCCCATTACTTTAACAGAAGTTGGTAAGGAGATAAAAGAGAAGATAAAAGCAGATGCCATTTTGGAAAAGCATTTTCTCAAGTTGACAAAAGAAATTGAACAGGAAAAGACGGAAAATGCTTACGATATACAAATGGCATCCATGAAGATTGCCAAAGAGAAAATGCTGACCTTGCTCAATGAGGAAGAACTGCTGGCAGTAAAGCAGGAAGCTTATAATCGTGGACTTATCGTTGAGGATATTATGTCAGTATTGGGAGTTTTATTACGAGACCGCATATTGAAGCTGAAAGGATACCCTATTTCTGATGTTGATAAACATGCGCCATCCAAGCAAACTTAAGTTCGCTTCCTCTTTTTTAGTTTAGAAGGGCAAGAATGTCCTCAACATCCCATAACCGATCTGTAACCCCGGCTTCCATTGCAGGTGAGACCTTCAGCGTTTTATGTATACGTACAAAATTATAGAACATGAAATAAAGCGCGAGTGCATGACTATGGTTTTCGACTTTCTTTGAAAAACCGTTTGTCAGTCTGGTAAATCTTCTCATGCTCATTCTCATTGTAAGGTTCTGTCTTTCAACGTAACTGGTAGAAACATGCTTCATGTCAGGATTGCCTTGTATCCTCTCCTTAATCGCTCCTGTGCATTCTGCCGGGCTGTATCGCTTCTCTGCTTCAACCTCATTACCGTAAAGCTTTATAAGCTGTGCATAATCAATCTCACTTCCGAAAGAATCTTCAACGGCTTGCAAATATGCCTTATGGCCGTCAGTCGTCAATTGAACCCTATGAGCAAGGCGACCAGCTAAATCACTAATAAAATGATTTGCGGATTGATAGTCACGTCTTCCGACATACCATGAAGGAACGAGTTTGCTGTCAGCGCATATCGCTGTCCATGTGTAAACATCTCCGTATCCGAACTTGCCTTCTTTATCTTCGGGTACGTTCTTTTCTTTTGAATAACAAAAGCTCCAAATTTCATCACACTGAATCCGGTTGCAAGTAAGGTTCTGGAATGCTTTATCCTGATAATTAGAACATGCGATCCCCGCGTCTACCAGTAATTTTGTTACGGTATTGATGGAGACATCAACGATTCTGGATATAGACCGCATAGAAGAACCTTCACAAAGCATCTGCAAGATTTGAACCCGCTTTGATGTTGTTAATTTGTTCATGATTTTATTGTATAGAACTTGAAATTAAATGTCAAGCATTAATTTCAGTTTGATATAAATATTCCATTTATGTATTATTTACATATACGTTTGTATATGTAAATAATTTTATAAACAGGAGGGCATGAATGATACAGCATACTTTACCAACAGGAACAATAATCACCATTAAAGGATTACCGTTTGAATTGGCACAGGATTGTAATGTTTTAACAAATGAAAATAATTACAAGTTATTTGTAAGCCAATCAGAACATTCGGTAGAAAGTCCTTTCCAAGCTGCTTCTCCCGATAAATGTGCAACTAATAATGCATCATTTGAATCCATATGAGGTGTAAGTAAATCTCTTATTTGAGCAGCACTTGAATTAGATTTAACAATCCAGTTTGAATCGAGGCAATGCCACCAAGTTCCTATTTTTTTGATAGCTTCATAAAGTTCATTATATTTTTGTCCAGGTCTATTGAGATCATAAGTAATAAGATATGTTTTCATTTTTTTATCTCCCTTTTAATGGTTAGTAGTTTAAGGGGGGAGCATTCTCCCCCCTCGCTTTCATCTTAGCTTATTAACGTATAGTCTTACATCTAAGCCAGATGGGAAGCTTCCGCCGCTTCTTGCGAATGGTCTTATGTTTTTTAGACATGGAACCTCCTTGTTTCAGGAAGCCCTTGACTTTATTCAGGGGGATTTTGTTATAATTGAAGTGCCAGCAACAATTACCACAGTCCTACTGATTAAAGACAGTCGGGCTACCGATTTAGACTATAAGGCGATCATGACGGATCGCCTTTAGTTTTCTGTAGTTTCCAATGGACTTTCTTCTTTTTCCTCCTTTTCTATTAAGTGCCATTTTTCATCTTTAGAGACAAACATAGTCCTGTCATTTACTACGGCTGAAATCGTACCTGTCGGAACCCCAGTTTTTTCGTGAATCTCTTTTCTCCCTAATGGCCCATATTGTCGGATAGCCGTAATTACTTTGTCTTTCTGAGTTACCTTGCCTTTCGTTTTGTTTTTGGTTGTGGAACTCACAGGGACACTACTAACCGTCATATTTGCGTTCCCATTTCCAAATTCCGATCTCAAAGTTTGCTTGGCTTGATTTAAGGCATTAATCTTTCTGTCGATCATTGCTATGATATTCTCAACATCTTGTGTCATTCATTCCCTCCTTTCTTGGATATACTCATTATATAGTAAAAGTCTTTGGCTTTGTTCTATTAATAATATATGCAAGCCAACCAAAAAGTCAAGCCATAGATAAGCGTTCAATATTAAACATAAGCGGCTATGCTTATAGAGAGGTAATTATCTGATGATTACTGAGATAGTGAACATATGTTCGTTTGTTAAGTAAACAATTGTTGTAATGAGGATTCAGGCTTTGAATACCAATTGCAAGGATTTCTTAAGATGTTTTAGGAATGTAAGATATTATTTTTTAGACCAGCGGGCTTGTGCGGCCTTTATAGCTATTTCTTTACGCCTTTTAGGAGACAAATTAGCAGCTCGAACATTACCCCCTATTACTCCGGCTTTTCGAGTATATTCTTTTTCGGTGCGCTTTTCTTCTACTTCTCCCGTAGCTATCCTTGCTACCATAACAGCGGCTCCAATAACATCGGCTGGTCTCTTCTGTCCTTGTGGTCCTTTAGGCATAATTTTATTATGCCACGTTGCTTTCTTAATATCTACATAATAAAGGACATGAATTCAAAGTGAGACACCACCAAATTTCCTATATACCAACTTGGCATATCATGGTGATAAGCAGGTATTAGTCGCACCAGTATAAAAAATTATCGTTCTTGCGGAGTAGATGATTATGAGAGATTAAAGGTCCCCTTGACTAAAGTCAAAGACTCTTCTATTTGTTCGGCATATACTTAAGACAAGAACACCAAGAGGAGGGATGACATGAAAAGGAAGATAATAACTATTGATGAAGCGCTCTGCGACGGGTGCGGCAATTGCGTGAGCGGCTGTTCCGAAGGCGCATTGCAGCTTATTGACGGCAAGGCGAAGCTTGTGAAGGAGGATTTCTGCGACGGTTTCGGCGACTGCATAGGTGAGTGTCCTACAGGGGCGCTGAAGATTGAAGAGAAGGAATCGAAGCCGTTTGACGTCGAGGCCACAAAGGAGTATCTGTTAAAAACCGGGGGCAAGGAAGCGGTCCGGAGGATGGAAGAGGCGCAGAAAAAGCATGAGCCACATGAGCATAAGGCCCTCCCATGCGGATGTCCGGGGAGTATGGCAAGGACAATAGATAGAGTTGCTCCGGCTGCTACCTTATGCAGCATAGAGAAAGAAAATCCCCGGCTTGGGAACTGGCCTGTGCAGATTCATCTCCTGCCGCTCAAGGCGCCGTATTATCAGGGAGCGGACCTGCTGGTGGCTGCCGACTGCTGCGCTTATGCATATGACGGGTTTCACAATAAATTTATCAAAGGGCGCACGGTTGCAATCGGCTGCCCGAAGCTTGACAATGCATGCGCCTACAAGGAAAAACTTGCCGCTATTCTGAAGGATAACGATATAAAAGCGGTGTCAATTGCCTATATGGAAGTGCCATGCTGTGCAGGTCTGGTGAAGCTTGTTGAGGAAGCGGTTAATGAGTCCGGGAAACACATACCGGTGGAAAAAACTAAAATAGGGATTAAAGGACAAATTATCTAAGAGGGGTGATTTACAAACATAGAGAAAGCATTTACTAAGGAGTTCATTAGAAAAGCCACACACCCTCACCCTTGCCCTCTCCCCTCAAGGGAGAGGGAACTTAAGAATTGCCCCTCCCTTTAGGGGAGGGGATAAAGGGGAGGGTGTTTAAATGTGGCTTTACTTATGATCTCCTTAGTATTCTACAACCCATTGTTTTCTCTGTGTCTCTGTGCCTCAGTTGTAAATGAACTGATGTTTTTAGAATAATCCATCTGCCTAAGCGAGGTTTGCCGAACAAAATTGTTTTTTGCTTGCCAAAAATGTCTTTAAATTTGTAATATAAAGTAGACGGCAAACGGTTGCCGTCTACTTTGTGAAGAAGGGTAGCGCAAATTATGCAAGGGTTATCGCAATAACCATGAGCCGCAGGCTTCGGCCTGCGTTTTCAGTCTGTAAGCTTGCATAATTGATGAACTCGTAAAAAGTCGTCATTCCCGCGAAGGCGGGAATCCATGTGCGCGCAACTTCCTGAAAAGAATGGATTCCCGATTAAAGACTTCGGGAATGACAGCCATGAAAAGGACTTTTTGTGATGTTGTCATAATTAGAACAGGAAAACAGTGTAACTCTATTCAATATTTATCGAGGTAATCGCTATGTGCAGACTTGCCGCAATAACATCAGTCAAATATTTTTCTCCGATGGAAAACATCCTTGCCCTTGAGACCATGAAAGAAGGGCACGACGGCTCGGGTCTCGGCCTTACACTCAAAGACCTCGGAGGCCATTTTGAAAAACTCAAAGCCTATCCGATACTCTCGGGTATATGCTCCAAAAAAGGGGCCAAGATACTGGACGATTATATGGATAAGGCCGGGTTCAAGCTCAAAGACATCTGGGCCCCCAAGATAAAACCGGTAAAGGGGATACTGCAGCGCGACCATTATTTTGCAAGGATATACGACTATCCGGCTTCATATGTGCACAAACCCATGAAAGAAAAGGAAGACCTCCTCATGAATGTCCGTATCGCATTGAGGAAGATCGGCGAGCCCGACGAATCGATCTTCGTCTTTTCCTTCTATCCCGATGTGCTTACCCTGAAAGAAGTCGGAGACCCTTTGCAGGTCGGCGAGTTTTTCGGTCTTGATTGCGACCATATAAAGGCCAAAATCATATTCGCACAGGGCAGACAGAACACCAACTATACGATTTATCTGTACGCCTGCCATCCCTTCTTTATTCAGGGATATTGTTCAATGACAAACGGCGAGAATACGGCTTTTGTCCCCATACGGGAATTTTTAATGAGCAGAGGGCTTCCCGGTTACGCAGGCTATAACAGCGACAGCGAGGTATTTACGCATATACTCCATTACACGGTAAGGCAGCTCGGTTTTCCGCTGACCTATTATAAAGATGTGATCACGCCGCTGAAAGAAACGGAAACGGAAAGAAGACGGGACAGGGCCGCTTTGAAGCTGATAAAGCAGTCATTAAGACCTTTGTGCATCGACGGTCCGAATGTCGTTATAGGCTTTACCCCTGACGGGTCCTGCTTTATGGTCCATGATGCCAAGAAACTGCGGCCCGGGGTAGTAGGCGGAGTAAAAGGCAAATACGCTTTGATGTCCGAAGAGTGCGGGCTTGACAGCGCAGTACCCAAACGCGACAAAGCAACGGATATCTTCCCGATGAAATACGACATGGTTATTGTCAAACCTCATGCAGAGGAGGTAACGGTATGGAACCAGCTTCAAAGTTAGACCATAATCATCAACTCTCTTTAAAAGAGCTTCCTTATATCGTCCGGTGGAGCGACCACAGATGCACCCGCTGCGGCAGATGCACGGCAGTCTGTCCGGTCAAGGCGATCGAACCTTCCGTCAAGGTCAAGAGGACCGTTTATTCGGAAGGACCCTTGCCGGAACCGCAGGCAACCCGAAAGATAATCCAGGTTGTCGAGCAGGTTACAGATATCGAAAGATACTGCACGGGATGCGGGACGTGCACCTTGGTCTGTCCTAATGACGCTATAGAACCCGAGTATAATCCGCAGAACAAATTCCTTCATTACAAAAATAAAGGCGGAGAAGGATACAAGAGGGGAGGGCGGAGGAACGACCCGTCCATCTCAACGCTTGACAGGCTTAAATTCACGAGGATCTCGATGCTCACCGACCCCGCCCTTGATGCGGGACGGCATGAGTTCCGGGTCAGAACGCTCCTTGGCAGGATATTGCCTGCCGATGAATTGCCGTTGAAAAATGTAAACGGCACACTGATGCCCGATAACAATAGCGATAAATTCATTCCGCCGGTCAGGGAAATTTTCCCGATCATGATAGGAAGCATGTCCATAGGCGCTCTCTCGCCTCCCATGTGGGAAGGCCTTGCCATGGGCATCGCGTATCTGAATGAAATGGAAGGTCTGCCGGTCGTTATGTGCTCCGGCGAAGGCGGCGTGCCGCCGCGACTTTTGAAATCGCGTTTTCTCAAGTATTTTATCATACAGATCGCCTCCGGATATTTCGGATGGGATGAAATTATCCATGCCATACCCCATATGGTCGAAGACCCCGCCGCCATTGAGATCAAGTATGGTCAGGGCGCGAAACCTGGCGACGGCGGGCTTCTCATGGCACAGAAGGTCCTCAATCTGATTGCAAGCATCAGAGGCGTTCCGAAATTTGTAGACCTTGCATCGCCTCCGACCCATCAGACGAAGTATTCCATCGAAGAGGCGGTGGCAAAGATGATACAGTCCATGTCAATGGCGTGGGGCTTCAGAGTGCCCGTATATCCGAAGATTTCAGGGACCAAGACGGCCCGCGCAGTGCTCAATAACCTCGCGAGAAACCCCTTTGCTGCGGCGCTCTCAATCGACGGCGAGGACGGCGGCACAGGGGCTGCATATAATGTTTCTTTAGACAAGATGGGGCATCCCATAGCTTCTAATTTAAGGGAATGCTATCTCGACCTTGTCAAACAGGGGAAGCAGAATGAACTGCCGCTGATCGCGGCAGGCGGAGTTGCCAAGAAAGGCAACCTGGCGGCCAATGCCGCGGCGCTTATCATGCTCGGAGCATCGGCGGTCTCAATCGGCAAATATATGATGCAGGCAGCGGCTAACTGCTTCGGCGATGAGTATAACCGCTGCAACCTGTGCAATACAGGCAAGTGTCCGAGAGGCATAACCACACAGGACCCGAAACTTTACAGAAGGCTTGATTCCGACAAGGTTGCCGAGCGCGTCGTCGAGGTCTTCAAAACAGCCAATGTGGAACTGAAGAAGATATTTGCACCCATGGGAAGAAGCACGGAATTGCCCATCGGCATGTCCGATGGCTTAAGTGTCGATGATAAAGCTATAGCAGACAGATTGGAAATAAGTTATGCGTGCTAAAAAACAGAAGCCGGAAAACGGAAAACGGAAAACGGAAGTAAAACATAAGAAAATAAACGGAGCGAAAAATGTGTCACAAGGCTCTGCCGTTTTACTTCATACATCGTCCGATGTAACCATTTACGGAAATATAAAAGGCCGGCGTGTGCCTTCCCGTATCCTTGAGGAGCAGGTACAGCAGTCCGTAAAAGACGGGGCGCGGGATATTCTTATCCTAGCCGATGGACAACACGGCATCGGGGGCAGGATATGGCCGAGAGGCGAGACGGTAAAGATTACTGTTGAAGGGCCGGTGGGACAGAGGCTTGGAAGCATGGGAATGGCCGGCACCGAGATTATTGCAAAAGGAAGCGCCTCGGACGATGCAGGCTGGATCAACTGCGGCGCTAAGATAACCGTTCTGGGAGATGTCACAAACGGCGCATTTAATGCCGCGGCCCAGGGGACGCTCTATGTCCAGGGAAGCGGCGGCGCACGGTGCGACACTATGACAAAGCACAACCCGCGTTTCGATCCTCCCCGGTCATGGTATTTCAGGAACGTCGGAGATTCTTTTGCGGAGTTCAAGGCAGGCGGCATAGCAGTCGTCTGCGGCGTAGACTCACGGAATTCCGGCTCGGTGCTCGGATATCGTCCCTGTGTCGGGATGGTAGGCGGAACGATATATTTCAGGGGACCGATCAATGAGTACAGCGACCGAGACGTAAAATTGCTTGAGCTTACCCCGCAGGACTGGGAATGGCTCTGCGCAAACATGAAGCCTTACCTCGAAGCCGTTGACAGAAAGTCTTATTATGAAGAGCTGACCCGTTCTGCCGATGAATGGAAAAAGCTTATTGCCTATACCCCCCGGGAGAAAAGGGACCGCAAATGGTTTAAAATCGAGCTTCCAGACTTCAGAAAAAATGTCTGGGAAAAGGAAGTCGGACAGGGCGGCATCTTCGGGCCGTATATTGAACATGACGTCACTATCCTTCCGTATATCACTACCGGCAAAGACAGGCGGAACAGACCTGTATGGGCGAATGAAAAATACCTGCCGCCCTGCGCATACAACTGCCCTACACACATCCCGTCTCACAAGAGAGCGACCCTCATGCGGCAGGGGAAATTCCATGAGGCCCTCGAACTGGTCTTGCAGTACAGCCCTTTACCGGCAACGGTTTGTGGGCAGATATGCCCTAATCTCTGCATGCAGAGCTGTACGCGCGGAAGGATCGATAAACCTCTAAGCATTGATAAACTCGGCAGGCTCGCACTTGATCTGCCTGCGCCTCAAAAAGCCGCTCCTACCGGACATGCAATAGCCGTAATCGGCGGCGGCCCGGCGGGATTAAGCGCTGCATGGCAAATGGGCTTAAAAGGACATACCGTTGATTTATATGAAGCGACGGATAAGCTCGGCGGGAAGCTTGAATTGTGTATCCCAAGGGAACGCCTGCCTCAGGAGGTGCTTCAGAAGGAGCTTGCACGTTTTAGGGAAATCGGCGTCAATATCCATCTGAATGCAAAAATAAACCAAAAACGTTTTGAAGAAATATATAAATACCATGAAATCGTTATCGTTGCATGCGGCGCCCATAAACCAAGGATATTCCCGTTCCCCGGTTCGGAGCAGATCGTTTCCGCCTATGATTTTCTCCGGGGTATGAACACCGGGAATGAACCCGAACTGAAGGGCCGGAAGGTCGTCATAATCGGGGCCGGAAATGTCGGCATGGATGTGGCGTCCCAGGCATACAACTGCGGGGCCGAATCCGTTATTGCCGTAGATATTCAGAAACCGGCGGCCTTCGGTAAAGAGATGGAAACGGCGGTTGCAAAAGGGACGCAAATTATCTATCCGAAATTTACCGACCGCTATGACCATGCGGAAAAGAAACTGTATTTTAAAGACGGCAGTTCGCTTGAGGCGGACCTTGTAATCATGTCCGTCGGCGATATACCGATACTCGACTTCATCCCGCCATCCGTGCATACCGAACGCGGGTGGCTGGCTGTAAACGATATCGGCCAGACCTCCGATGTGAAGGTCTTTGCAATAGGTGACGCAACACGTTTAGGCCTGGTTACACACGCCATTGGCCAGGGACGGATTGCCGCTGAAACCATCCATTACCAGATCATGCATGCGCCCCGCCAGCCTGAGACAAGGCAGGTCATCCCGTATGAACGCATCAGGACTGAATATTATGAGGTTTGCAAGGGAGATTTCAGCCCCGACCGGGAAGCAAATAAATGTATGTCCTGCGCTACCTGCAGGGATTGCCATATGTGCGAGACTACATGTTACTGGGGCGCCATAAGCAGGGTAGAGGATGAAGACCGTTCCTATGAATATGTTGTTGACGATGACAAGTGCATCGGCTGCGGCTTCTGCGCAGGCGTCTGTCCGTGCGGCGTCTGGGAGATGGTAGAAAACATTTAATTTTATGGCACAATCACTTGCCAGAGAAAACCGGATCCTTTTAGCGCTCCTTGAAGTCAGCAAGGTGCTCAATTCTTCTTTCGACCTTGAAAAAAATTTCTCCCGGACCATGCGCGTTCTCGGGGATTTCCTTGAAATGGAACGCGGGTCCGTTTTCCTCTTTGACCAGAATAGCAAGGAACTGAAGATAGTCGCCGCCCAGGGTTTGACTAAGGAACAGATTGAAAAGGGCAAGTATAAGATAGGAGAGGGGATCGTAGGAAGGGTACTGGAAAAAGGCACTCCCATGGTCATTCCCAATGTCGGCGCCGAACCTCTGTTCATGAACAAGACGGGTTCAAGGATCCAAAAGGGCGGTATTTCATTCCTTTGCGTGCCGATAACGTTTAAGGGTGAAGCTATCGGGGTCCTGAGCGTTGACAGGATTTTTAAAGATAAGGACATAACTATTGATGAAGATATCAGGGTCCTTGAGATAATTGCATCGATCATCGCCCAGTATGTAAAGCTGTGGCAGCACTATAAAGAATCGGAGCAGGAGCGGGAACATCTCAGGCTGCAACTCAAGGGCAAATACAGCCTGCCCAATATCATCGGCGCTTCGGACAGGATGCAGGAGGTATTCGAGTCCGTTCATCGGGTGTCGGATTCAAAGGCAACCGTCATTTTGTACGGTGAAAGCGGCACGGGAAAAGAAATGATAGCAAAAGCGATCCATTACATGAGCCCGCGTTCAAAAGGGTCTTTTATAAAATTCAATTGCGCATCTATCCCCGAAGGACTGCTTGAATCCGAGCTTTTCGGACACGAGAAGGGCGCTTTTACCGGCGCTATTAACGCAAGGAAAGGCAGGTTTGAACTTGCCAACGGCGGGACGATACTCCTCGACGAGGTCGGGGACCTCCCCATTAACCTTCAGCCCAAAATATTGCGCGTCCTCCAGGAAAGGGAATTCGAGCGGGTAGGCGGAGAAAAAACAATAAAGGTTGATGTAAGACTATTGGCCGCCACCAGCAGGAATCTTGAGGACCTGGTATCAAAAGGCGGATTCAGGGAGGACTTGTTTTACAGGCTGAATGTCGTCCCGATATTTATGCCTCCCCTCAGAGAAAGGAAAGAGGATATCCCCCTGCTTGTGGAATTCTTTCTTAAGAAATACAACGAGGAAAACAATAAAGAGGTATCCTTTTCACCTGAAACCCTCAGGATACTTGTGGATTTCAACTGGCCTGGAAATGTCAGGGAGCTCGAAAATACTATAGAGAGGCTTGTGGTAATGTCCGGCTCAAATAACATCAGACCTACTGATCTCCCGATCAGCCTGAAACTGCCTTCACATGAAGAGTTGCTGCAACGGGAATCTTTACAGGCAGGCATTCAGGATATCGAGAAATCGAGCATCCTTGACGCCCTTGAAAAAACCGGCTGGATTCAGGCAAAGGCTGCGCGGATGATAGGTCTTACGCCGAGGCAGATAGGATACAAGATGAAAAAGTACGGCCTGAATACTCCCGCGGGGCTGCAATAAACCATTAGTTGCTGCCGGAAAAAATTCGCAACTTTAGGGCGTGTCTTTTTCTTTATCCGGGTCGGTATCAGCCGCAGCCATAATTGCTTCCTGATTCATCCGGTAGAGGGCCTCACTCAATGAGCTTTCGGGATATTTTACGGCAGCTTTTATAACATCCGATAAAGGATAATCGACAAAATAACCCGTATCATACATGATCCTGATAAACGGTCTCTTCAATATAAAACGGCGTTTCCCGGCGCCATTTTTATCCGTATAGGGGATAATTACATGCTCCAAATCTTCTTCAAGACCGTACTGTTTTATTAATTCTTCTATATCTTCCATAGTATCTTTTTCGTATTTTCAAGATTCAACAACCGGGAACACGGAAAAATAATTAACCGTAACAGGGTTAATCCGAACAATATAGTTTAGCCTACGGAAATAACTTATACAAATATTTTTCCGTTTATGATATGGCCGAGAAATCTAACGAAAGCCGCTATGTCATAAACAGACGCAGGAAATAATCCCCTCCCCACTGAACGTTTACATTTCACCCTAAAATTTCTCTGTAACAGCAACGTGATAATGTCCTATTAGAGCAAAATGAAAATGTCCTATTTGCACAATGCTAAACTGCTCCTTTTAAGGAGGAGGCAGGATGGCAGGAAAGGACATAATCATAATGCGGCAG
>JBAZZX010000065.1:0-13740 GCA_041658585.1 Thermodesulfovibrionales bacterium | reverse complement strand
TGGATATCCCGTCGGACACGGCACTTTTGTATATGAACGTCCCTTTGCCCTGCTGTCTTTTCAGATAACCTTCCCGTACAAGTTCAAGAACGGCAGTTCTCACCGTTGCCCTGCTTACACTGAACATCTTGCACAAGTCTTCTTCCGTCGGGATCTGAGTACCGATAGGCCACTCTCCCCCTTCGATTTTTTTCTTAATAATTGAATGAAGCTGAAGATAAAGCTTTTGGTGATTTTCTCTGTCTATGAGTTCGATCATTCTTTGCCCTGAAAACTGCTTATTATATTCTTTATATCATTATTACAATTCTTTTAAATATTGTTATTACAATATCACCATGATATATTAGACATTCAAGAGCGGCTTTTCAATCGGGTGAGAACTGTATTTTTGTAGGGTAAATACTGTATATAGGCAGAAAAAAGGGTTAAATTACTCCAGCAATCCGGTCTTTATCGCATACTTTACGAGTTCTGCGGTTGTATGGAAATCAAGTTTCTGCAATATCCTTGCCCTGTGGGTCTCGACGGTTTTTATGCTTATAGAAAGTTTGTCGGCAATTTTCCTGTTTGTCAGACCGGAAGCTATGAGCTTCAGAATTTCCCGCTCACGCTCAGTGAGGATATTTTTTTCAACCGCCTTTAGGGGAGATGGCTGAAGTATCTTGTCAGAGATTGAAGGACTGATGAATTTCCCTCCGGAAGAAACAGACTTAATGGCGTAGAGAAGGTCTTCAAAAGCGTCGTCTTTCAGTATATATCCTGAAACACCGCCGGATGTGAGGGCTTTTTGGGCCGTCAGCACATCATTATGCATGGTAAGATAAACAACTTTCGTTGCACATCCCCTTGCCTTCAATTCCTTTGATATATCAATACCGCTGAGTCCGGGCATTGATATATCGAGGACTGCAATATCAGGCGACTCCTTTATTATCATTGCCAAAGCCTCTTTTCCATCACCCGCCTCGCCCGCAACTGTAATGCCCTCGGCGGACTGGAGCAACTTCAGAAGACCCTGCCTGAAAATAATATGGTCATCGGCAACTATCACCCTGATCATCCGATCGGCGCCTCGATAGATAAATCCGTCCCTTTGTTGGGGATACTGTTTATCCTTAGAATTCCTCCCATAAGTTCAACCCTCTCACGTATTGTATAAAGTCCGATGCCTTTTCTTCCATCACCTTTTCGGGCCGGATCAAATCCTCTACCATTGTCTTTTATCTCTAATAGCAACATCTTCTCTTTCATGCCGAGGATTACATCAACCTTGCTCGCCTGTGAATGTTGAACTACATTGCTTAATGCCTCCTGAAATATTCTGTACATATTTTCCTTTATTTTTGTATCCAGGCCCGATATTGTCCCAGCCTCTATGTTTATAGTAATCCCCGTTGTTTCCTGAACATTTCCGGAATGCCAGGCGATGGCGTCGGCAAGTTCGGCGTTCTCGATGTAAGCGGGCCTGAGGTCCATAGCCACGGCCCTTAATTCTTCGATTGAACAGGATACGTCGGATATCAACTCCGAGAGGATGTCCTTTTCTACAGGTTTATTTTCCGTTGTTTTTGCACCAAGCATTTTCATTTTCAGTTTTATTGAGAGGAGGGACTGCCCAACGCCGTCATGGAGTTCCCGCGCAACCCTCCTCCGTTCATCTTCATGAGCGTCAAAAATCTTTGCCGCTGAAGACCGGAGTTCATTCTGGATGCGCGTATATCGTGATGCAAGGGCATACATTACGCATATCATAAAAAAGATCGTTGAATAATCCCACAGGAAAAAACCCGTGGTCTGCAAAAGGTCTAATCCGCCGATGGATTCCAGTATAAGACCTATTACCAATCCGGTAACACCTAAAAGAATGGGGCCGGCTTCATAGAATTTCCTTAAATATGCGTTTATGGAAAGGAATACGATATAACCGGCGGTAAGGATGAACAACACTTTCCAGACGACCAGAAGTACCGTCCTTGGACCGTAATCCGGGAATAGGGGTTCCATCAGAGATATGGCAAGGTATATGAGCAGAGCCGCTTTTATCGGGACATGGTATTTGAGCTGATAAACATGGGCCAACAATATAAGGAGGATGGCCGGCAGCCCGGTTGCAAAGATATTGATGACCTGCTGGACAAAAGAGTCCTTAAGTCCTGCGTTGTAGAACGTGAGACTCCCCAGAACAAAAAGAACGCCGTACAGAGATATGAAAATCCAAAAATATATATATTCCCGGTCCCTCAACCTTTTAATAAAAAGGAAAAGGCAGGATAGGAAAAACATGGCAAAGAATGTGAAAAAACAGAATTCTATTATTATGCCGTTCTTTTCCCTTTTCAGTTTTTCCGTAAGAAGATCATTGTAATTCCCTATCATTACATTTTTATCAAATATCCCGCCGTTCAGATAGGTATTCATCACCCTGATTGCCAGGACGTTATCCGCATCATATCTTAAAAGGGTCGATGGAATCCCGTATAGCCTATGTACCTTTGTTGCCTCAACAAATCTTTCGCCGATCAGACCTTCTCCGCCGATTTTAACTCCGTTTAAAAAAACCTCATCCACATCCCCTATCCGACCCAGCAATATGGCGGGCCGTAAATCTTTTAAACTTGCCGGGGCGGTAAAATGGATCCTGTACCAGCCCATACCTTTAACAGGCCGGAACCCTTGTGATTGCCAGCTTCCCGGCACTATGACGGATTGCCATTGTGAATCGTTATATTCCGGGAGAGCCCATGCAGGGTCGTCACCCGGAGAGATTTTATGCACGCCGTCAAGCACAATCTGCAGCGCCGATAGCGCATTCACATCGGGAGATAATGACAAGACAAAGAGAAAGGGCAAGACGATTATTATTGCGGCATATCGCATAGTTATTAATTGAACGGAAGCTCCTTTAAGGAACTTACCGGAGCGTAAAATCCATTCTCGATCATCCGCCCCAAAATCTCATCGGCTCGCTTCACACTTATGATCTTCTTTTTCGTCGCCTTAATCAGAATACCTAATGTTCCCGTCAATCTTACTCCGAGCAAAGCAGCTTCCCTCCTTGCCGCCCTGTCATCACAGGCAAAAATATATGCTCTCATCTTTGCAACGGCAATGGCCGACGCTTCGCCGAACCCCAGGGAAACGGCGAGATATTCGAAAAGCCGCTTCTCTTCATCACCTGAAAGGGCTGTCTCCTTAAGCCAACCTTCCCTAATGGCATTGTTTATATCTTTCAGCCTGCCGTGACCTTTCAGGATGCCGGTCAGGTTTTCAGCCGCAACGAAGTCGGTTATATAGGCCGAGGACGCATACAGCCGTTTAATGATATCGAGGGAATCAGACAAGGAAAAGTTGCTTAGCACGCAGTTGTCAAAAATAACCTCAGGCATTCGCCGCATCTGCGATTATCTCCGACGCATCCTGAACATTCACCGCAATACCGCGCTCCCTCAGATAGATACGTGCGGTTACAGTGTCTATGCCAAGGGCGTCGGCCAGCTTGCCGAGGCTGATAAAACCTTCCCGATATGAGTCGATAGCCGCTGCTTTTCTCTGTTCAAGCACATCCCGTTTCGCATATGCTGCGTCAACGGCGTCCCTTACTAACTCGCCGAGGGTCCTCCCGCCTTTTCGTGCGAGGGATTTCAATCTCTTATGCTGTTCATCGGTAAGAATGACATTCGTCCTCTTCATCACTTGCCTCCAGATATGTGTAACATTATGTGTAATACTATCACCGCCTGCCGCTGGATGTCAAACACAGGCTTGTGGATGGGTGTAATAAGAAAAGGTAAAATAGTTCCTTTAAGCAACAGGGGGAAATACTAATAATGCCTACTTACATCGACAAGCGCAAAAAGGAAGATTTCTGCGCAACAGAGAACTATGACAGTTGCCCGCCCTTTCTTTCCAAAGTACTGAGAAGAAGCCGAGGATAGCTCAGACAAAAAAAGATTTTCCTAAAAACAGTGGCTTTGTTTGATACGGGTTTCCCACCCCGGATTGAAGAAAGTATTTTTCTTACATATATAAACAGGAATTTAAAACAGTTACAGATATATCTTACCTTCCTCACAGGAACAGATGCTCTCGATCACCCGGACTATCCTATGGAGTACCAGAGGTAATTGTTACAAACGCACAAATACGAACTATGCTCCGATAAAGACCTGACCCTGTAGGGATCCGTCGTCATCTTCATCTATATATCTTCTGCATAACTATATATTCCATGAAGGATTTAAACCGGCTTCCTTGTTAATTAAAAGAGATTTCCCGAACTCATATTTTGCTTCATTTTTCATCATCTTTCTTTTTCATAGTTGAAATAAGTTTTTCCATAATTCCAGGTGGCAGTCTACTTATTTTCTCAAAAAACTCGAATCCATCTTTCTTACTAAATTCATAATCAAGTATTTTCCTTATAATGCCTTGTATCGAATAACTCATTGACTTAGGCATTATAGCAGGTTCAATCTCACGCAATGTCTTGGAGGCAGATTCCTGATTTTCAAGTACCTTCGCTTTCTGTTTATTCAGAAGCTCTCGAAAGTCTTTCACTGTCTTCACTCCAAAGAGAAATAAATCGTCCAAAATCCCACTCATATCTTCATTCAAAGCGAAGCCTTTGGTAGTCGGAAATTCTTCCTTAATCATCTTTGAAAGCAAGTCCACATTAAGCGTCTCAACAGAATCACTAATATCTGCGTTTTTCAAATACTCCTCTTTTAAATTCAGCAATCGATCATATTCCTCGTCAATAAGCTCTAAAAGAGCTGATATTCTGCTGAGAGGCCGCTGAAGAGGCTTGCCGACATCTTTTCTTTCCTTGTAATTTAGATAGTGTGCTGCAGCAGCCCACAAATGCTGCGATAGCGTCCTAACTTGAATTTCCGCAATCAGATGACCAAACTTATCAAAGATGCCTGCTGGACAAGAATCCCTCTTGAAACTCACCTCATAATGCACGGATTGATATCCAAATTGGTCATCCCCATGAAAAATATGTTTTCTTTCCTTAATCTCAAAACCCTCGTCGATAGAGGTGCATATTGGATCGATACATTTTTTAAACAATAACGCAATCCTAATTCCGGCCAAATCTGTTATCAGCCCTAGATGTTCAGGTATTTTAGGATCGAATTTATAATCACTGATGTTCTTTTCAATTGAATCGAATTTCTTAACCCTTCGGCTTATTTCTGCCATTCTCACCATTTCATGACTTTCAAGTATTATCTTTAGCTGATTGCTAATCTCTTCTGTGAAATCCTTATAGAGTGCATAGCTGGCTTCGTAATCTTCTTTAAGCTTCTCAATTGTTATCAACTAAATAGATCTCCTATGACCTTGACACCAATGCAAAATATGGTAGTGTCCTAATTTGGGAAAATGAGAAATACGAGAAATAAGGGTCTGTTTCTTGCACTATATTATGACCCATCTTTTCGTCTCCCCACCCTTCCCAGCGATTCTGCACTTGTTCCCCTTCTTAGTTTGATGCCTCCCATCGACATACATATTTGTACCAGCAATTCTCAATAATTTCAAGCGATGGAAAACGTTCACTTGCAGGTGAAGGTTTTATTTTATAAGAAATCGCCGGAATGTGTTTTTGGTTAAGGCAGGCAACCCTGAATTACAGTCGCCTTTTTTCCCATGCCGCCGCTTTTTCATATTCCCTGAACAACCGTTCGCGTCTTTGAAATTCAGGGGGATGCACTAATCTCCTTCCGTTTTTCTTTTCCTCTTTCATGTCGCTGTGAAGCATTTCATGGTAAACAACAAACTCAAGAAAATATCGGGGGACATTTTTGCCGTCCAGAACAGGGCTTATCCGTATCGTATTGCCTTGCCTGCAATAACTTCCCAGAGTGCGTTTTCTCACCAGCCTCCGTGCATGTTGTTTTCCCCACCCGATAGACGCAGTGACGTTTCCATTAAAACACTCATGATTGAGGTTATCAAAAATCTCTTTCAGATCGTGAAATCTACCCTCAGTCCGGAGATTGAGCCGGCTTGCAGGCCGCTCTTTCTTTTTAAGAAAAGCCCGGTTTTCGCCGATAAATTTTCTGATGAGCGGCGTCCGGCCCTTCCGGGTCTTAATAAATCCGGCTATTTCTCTTATAATCTCTTCTCCGGCATTGAGGAACATCCAGTGCATTCTTACGGAAAACGAATCGCCTTTTGTCCTTATCGAAAGAAGACTGGCGGCATTGTCGGTAATGGACAGAGAAACAGGTTTCCCCGTCATATCCTCAAGGCAATCCGCAAGGCTGTCTTTACTATGTAAAAACTGTAGTCTCAATTGAAACATAAATAATCTTACCAGTTGCAAAAACTTATTATAAACGGCAGTGCTGATGCGATGAAAAACTCTTGTAGCGACACCTTAATATACTTTAATGCAGCGCTACGGCTTTTTCTGAAAGACATTGCAGGTCAGGTCCGCATTTATGTGTTCAGAATATAGTCCTTTGTCGCATTAGAAGATTTTTCATCGTGTCTGCACTGCCGTTTGTGCAACGTTTAGGTTATATACGCTACCCGTCTGCCGCCTTGAGAGCCTCAAGCTTCTCCTCAAATTCCCTTGCTTTTGTTTGAAGTTCATCGGTAAGAATTTGAAGCTCGTCAAATAGGATGTTGATCTTTCCTTCCGCCTCGCGGACAGACATGGACAACCGTCTGATGGATGCTCCGTCCCCTTTAACGGAAGCCTCGATAAGCGCCTGTGTATCATGATCGAGCCCGTGTTCGAGTTGTGTGATCGTCTCTTCTATTCCGGATATCCTTGACTGAAGCGGCACAAGAACTCTGGAGCGGCTGTTGATCAATTCCGCCCTGGTCCTTTTTAGATCCTTTCTGTTTGCGCCATTGCCCCTTTGCTCTGAATACCCGGTTGCGCGGACTTCGGCAACGCCCTCTTCTTTCCACCCGCCCCTGTCGAGGAAATCCTGGTATGTGCCTTCAAAAACCTTGACCCTGTCATCATCGAAAACAATGAGTCTTGTGGCCACTGTATGAAGGATCATCTCGCTGTGAGTGACGATTACGACGGCGCCTTCAAATGCGTCTATCGCTTCCAGCAGCGAGTCTATGGATTCCATATCAAGGTGATTGGTGGGCTCGTCAAGCATTAACAGATTGGCGGGGCTGACAATAAGTTTTCCAAGAAGCACCCGGCTTTTCTCACCGCCGGAAAGCACTTTCACCTTCTTGAGCGCGGTGTCGCCTTCGAACATCATAATCCCGCAGATGGTCCGCGCGGCGCCCCTGTTATAATCGGGACGCGCCTCAAGTATCTCTTCTTCCACCGTCTTTTCAGGGGAGAGCCTCTGAATATTGGTCTGGCCGAAATAGGCAAGTTTTAAGTGTTGATGGCGGACCGCTTCACCCCTTAGCGGCTGCATTTCCCCTGCAAGCAAGTTCAGGAGCGTCGTCTTGCCCTTACCGTTTTTCCCTATAACCGCTATACGGTCACTTTTGCCTACGACCAGATTCAAACCGTCTATGAGCGGAGGCCCTTCGGGCCCAAAGGAAAACGAAAGGTCTTTCGCCTCTATCAGCCATTTCCCTGTAAAAGGCGCCGGCACAAATTCAAATTCCAGGTCCTTTATCCCGGACATCTTTTCAAGCCTCCCTTTCTTCTGGAGCGCCTTTATCTTTGACTGTACCAGACTCGCCCGGTTCGCCTGGGCCCTGAATCTGTTTATGAACTGCTCTATATCCTTGCGCTTTTTATCTTCATTGATCCTCGTCTGCTCGTAGACTTCCTCTTCCATGAGTATCTGCTGATAGAGTTTATGGGTAGGGCCTGCTATCTTCCGTATCTTTTGGCGGTGGATGCCCATGGTATGGGTCGTGACGCCGTCCATAAAATCCCTGTCATGGGTAATCAGGATAAGCTCCCCCTTCCAGCATTTTAGAAAACGGGTAAGCCATCGTATCGAGACAATATCAAGATAGTTTGTCGGCTCATCAAGGAGAAGCAGGTCCGGTCCGGAGACAAGCAGCTTAGCGAGATTCAAGCGGACCTGAAAGCCTCCGGACAGGTCAAGGGGATGACGCGACAAATCCGCCGGCGAAAAACCGAGTCCCATCAGTACCGTCTCAACTTTATAAGATTCATCCCTGCCGTCATCAGAGGGTTTAAGACCGAGACACCCTTCTTTCAGCGCCGAATCCTCGCTGAACTGAAGGTGCTGGGAAAGATAGCCGACGATATAATTGTTGGGAATACTGATGACACCCGAGTCCGGCTTTTCCTCGCCGATTATCATCCTGAGAAGGGTCGTCTTCCCATGCCCGTTCCTCCCCACAAGCCCGATCCGCTCGCCGGCGCTGACCGTAAAACCGACATCGTCGAAAATGACCTGTGTCCCATATGCCTTTGAAAGATTGCCGACCTGTATCACATGTATATTTTAACTGATGGACATCAACAATTGCCCTTGAATTCCCGGATGACAAGTGGGATACAGAAGGACCAATATGGAAATAAATAAGCAATATCTATTCATGAAAAGAAAGATAAGATAATGGTGTATGATGAGTAACAGAGAAAGAGAGAAAATAGTCGGACTATGAACAATGTTACTTCCTCTATTACTTCCGCATTTTCTTAATAATCTCGCCCAGCTTCCTGATTTCTTCTCCATACAAAGCCCAGTTGCCCTCCCTTTGGGCATTCATGGCGCGGTCAAAATGCTCTCCAGCAACTGAAGCAAGACCCTTTCCCTCCTTAACTACAGGAAGCAGGACAGCTTTGGACGGCCCTGCTTCTTCTGATGAAACCCTGACATCTCCAAATATTCTCGAAAGCGCAGCATCGAGTGTTTCCTCCATAGCGATACGGTTTTCGTATGCGACGATAACTCTTTTCAGTTCCGGTATCTTCCCCGTCTCTGCCCGGAGATACAGCGGCTGCACATAGATGAGAGAATTTTCAATCGGAATAACCAGCAGTGTCCCCTGGATAACCTGTGAACCACGCTGGTCCCAGAGTGATATCTGCCTTGATATTTCAGTATCCTGATTTATTCTGGCGACAATCTGCTTCGGCCCGTAAACGAGCCTGTCCTTGGGAAAACGATAAACCATGAGCTTCCCATAGTCTTCGCCATCACTGCGGGCAACCATCCATGCCGACAGGTTGTCCTTTTTCTTCGGATTAAAGGGTATCATCAGGATGAACTCTTCCTTTTTCTCCTCCGGCAGTTTCATGATCGTGTAATAGGATTCCATAGCCGTTGCTTCTTTGCTTGCTCCCATAACCGGTATCTCCCACTGGTCTTCCTTGTTGTAAAAAATCTGCGGTACTTCCATGTGATATGTCGCGTACACCTGTGTCTGAATGCCGAACATATCCAGGGGATACCGGATATGTTTTTTCAGATCAGCCGGCATTTCCGACAAAGGTTGCAATGTACCCGGGAATGTTCTGCTTATTGTTCTGATGACAGGGTCTTCCTTGTCTGCTATGTAAAACTTCATGCTTCCATCGTATGCGTTAATCGTCACCTTCACCGAGTTCCTTATGTAATTAATTCCATTCTCTATCCGCTGTGAATAAGGGAATTTGCCGCTTACAGTATATGCATCATATATCCAGAAGAGTTGTCCATCATCAGATACGACCATATAAGGATCGTTGTCAAACATCAGAAAAGGCATTACCTCATGGACTCTTTCAAGAATATTTCTATGGAACAGAATCCTGCTTTCCCGGGTTATATCATTTGAGAGAAACAGCTTCAACGAACCATAATAAGCGGAAAAAGCAATTTTCTTTAAAAATGAATCTATTACAACACCGCCTTTACCTGAATATTCAGTATAGACATTCTCCTCTCCTGACGGATAATCAAACTCTTTCGACTTAGTATTGACAATCACGTATTTACTGGACAATTTGCCATAATAGATTTCCGGTCTGCCGACCTTTACGTCAGCCACGGTCGATACCGGGGGGATATCTTTAATAAGCAATACCGGCAGTCCTTCAGGTGTTACCTGATTAACGGGTCCAAGTGTTATCCCATATCCATGGGTAAATGTCAGCGTCTCATTTATCCAGTTTCGCGTCGGGATGCTTTCTGTAGACAGTTCTCTCGGCGAAAGCATTGTCTGGCGATATTCCCCGTTGATCATATAACGGTCATTGCCGACTAAAGTAAACTCATAATAGGTGCGAATCTCTTGAATCTGGCTGAAGGTATCGAGCAGTGGTCTATGGTCCCAGAGGCGTATATTTTTTATGGTTGCGCTGTTTTTATTGATATCATTCCTGTCAAGCGCGGTGCTGCCGGTTATATTCCTCTCTTCCACCTTATCAAGGCCGAAACCCTTCCTTGTTGAAGATATATTATATGTGATATAGGGGGTTTCTTTTACGAGTTCATTCGGCGCTACCACAAATTTCTGCAGGATCGCAGGATACACAGTACTGCCTATAAAAGATACCGCAAGATATACCACTACAGTACCGATGGAAATCAGCTTGCGTCTCAGAGCAATATTGCCTATTAAAAAAACTGCTGCTGCAATAGCGACAAATACCTTTGCCTTCAGAAATGGTATAACTGCATAAACGTCTTTGTAGGTTGCACCGGCTACATGCCCGTGTGACGAATATAAAATGGTATGCATTTCTATATATGCATTAAATGCCAATACAAGGAAAATTAAAAACCCTATAACGGAAAAATGTGCTGAAGCATACCGCTCAGAGCTTATGCCTTTTCGGGTAAAGGATACAGCGCCCTTCAATACGTAGTTTAGGGCTGAAATAACAAGAGATAACACCAAAATGAGCAGCAAGACCGAAGAAATGATTTCGTAGACAGGGAGAGTAAACAGGTAAAAAGAAATGTCTTTCCCGAATATCGGATCAGAATAGCCCGACTCTACACCATTTAAATAATATAGAAATGTCAGCCAGTTATTATTTAACAATAACCCTACAAACAATCCGATTAATACCGGCACAATAATTTTTATCCGGTCAAAATGTCTCAGGATACCAAGCTGTGGTATTGCCTGATCATGAAAAGACAGAACAAGCGCCCTGCCCTTCGTAACCTGCATGGAGATCCGGATGTTTATATATGAGATAATAAAAGCTGTCAGCACTCCTGCGAATGCAGCAATTACCTGAGCATTTAATTTAGTAGTGAATATTTTTTCGAATTTGACATCTTTAAACCATAGCCAGTCAACATATAATGAAATGAACTGAGGCAGAATAAATACAATAAAAAACAGTGAAAATGAAAATAATAGTATTATCCTTGATAATCTCTTTGGCATGTGCCCCCCTCATCTATATTATTTTTGAATATTAGATTAGATACATCTTAGCATTAATAAAGCTTAATTTAAATCACTGTGTTGGTTACCGGTACAAAACATCGATTCGCTGCCGTTTCCAGGTGGCCCTCTCTATCTTCCTGAAGCAAACGGCATGTTATTTTGCTCTGATGATGAATATTATTAATGATAATTCTTACCCCAACAGAAAATATATGTTGACATTGCAACTGTATGCGATATCATTAAACATAGAGCAGTACTATAAAAGGCAAGGAAGGAGTAACAACATGCAAAAGCCGATGGACAAAGCCGATTTGAAAAGTTTTAACAATCCGGACGATGTAAGAACCTTTCCTAACGGAAAGTTGGAATTGATAAAGATTGGGGGGGCTACCATAGGACGTGCAACATTTCAGCCGGGTTGGAAGTGGTCTGCCTCTGTTCAGCCATTGGCGAAGACAAAAAGTTGTGAAGCTCCCCACTTTCAATACCATGTATCAGGAACACTCAAGGTCGTCATGGATGATGGAACTCAATTTGAGTGTAAAGCTGGTGATGTATCCTTGCTACCTTCTGGGCATGATGCTTGGGTGATTGGTGATGAACCTGCGATTGTTGTAGACTTTCAAGGTATGATTGATTATGCAAAGGAGCCCCCTCTTCAAATAACCTCTGCCATTTAGAACAAAGATAATAGAGCTTTGAAAGAGAGCTGTTCCGTTTTTAACACCTTGTAGGTGGCAGTGAGAAAAAGGACGTGTTACCTTCAGGACGAAAGATGCAAGGTATTCCAGAGAAGCTGGAGAAGCATCAGTCCTTCCTTTATTCCAGTCAACGGCGCTTGGAGTCCACGTAGAGAGCAACAGTTCACATATAAGGTTTCATCATGAACCTTTGGCGCATATGATGATTCCCGAATAAAAGGCTCACTTAAAAAAATAAACGGTATGTATTTTTAAAGAAGATCTTCATATATGAAATGCCCCATGTCACAGCTTTCACTCGAAAGCTGGCGAAACAATATTCATCAAGCAAGTGTCTTTTTTCCCATATAAAATCTTACGCATTTTCATTATAAGATTTGATTATCTATTTTTCTTATTCTATGCTATTTTTATGTTATCTCAATTTAATTATTTATGGCTCATCTTTCACACCTACCTCCACAATGAGCCATACCTAAGAAAGGAGTCATGTATGGCCGTAATACCTGAAAAAAGTGCTCGATTGGAAGATTTTATTATTCTCGCCAAGGAAGGAAAGAAATTGATGGTGTCAGTTCAGCTACAAAAGGACATCCTCACAAAAAAGGCCAATGCAAGCCACCCCAAGGAGATTAAAGATGAAGTGGATATATACCTTCTTGAAGCAGCGTTTTCGTTTGCCGGAATGGGAGCACCCGGCAAGCTCACAAAAGTTTATGTGATCGGATTCGTTGATGAACCTTATGACGTTTGCAGACAAAATATATCCATAGCAAACACACGTCTAAGAACGGATTATAAGCGGTTGGAAGACGCTGGATGCCAATTCGAGAAAAAATATTGGGAATAACCTTTTCAGAGTTGTTAATCTAAGCCAATTAATTCAGCCCTGCTCCCTTTCAATGAGAAATCATTGAAATATTTTTGTCTTTTATTAATCCGGCAATTTAATACTGAAATTCTGTCATTCCGGCTTGTCCGGAATCTTTCTTTGTTTTCGATGTGTTATGTCGTCTGATCCCCGACAAGCGAGGATGACGGCTTGCGATATTTTGTTGCCGAGTTAATAATACGTACACGTGGTAGTTGACTTATTCTGTAACCCTGCTACACTGTGAGCTAAGGGGATCATAGTGCTTATGAGGAAAAACGATTTTCTTGGAATTGTAGACATACTCGAAACAGTCCGCGAACCGCTTTTAGTTCTGGATGCGAACCTGAATATTCTCTCTGCCAACCGGAGCTTCTATAACATATTCAAGGTAGAGCAGGGAGAAACCATCGGACGTCTCATCTTCGATGTCGGCAACAAACAGTGGGACATCCCTGCGCTTCGGACATTGCTTGAGGACATTCTCCCAACACGCAAAAGGTTTGATAACTACGAAGTTGAGCATGATTTCCCCACCATCGGCCACAAAACAATGCTCCTAAATGCCCGCCAAATCTATCGGAAAGATGTCGGCACGCAGATGATCCTTCTCGCCATTGAGGACATTACCGAGCGCAAGGAGATAGAAAAGGGGCTGGAAAAAGCCCGTAAAGAACTGGAAGTAACTAAGATATCCGAAGATGAAGCCCGCGAGTACGCCGAGAGCATCATCAACACCGTGCGTGAACCCTTAACCCATCTTCCGCAGTTTGAAAATTGAAAGTCAATCATATCAAGAGGTTAGGTTGAAAATCAGGCGATTTTCTGCACTACATTTTGTATAATCTTTGGTTT
>JBAZZX010000064.1:0-13981 GCA_041658585.1 Thermodesulfovibrionales bacterium | reverse complement strand
TATTGAAATGTTCTATAATCGTCAGAGGAGGCATTCAGCCTTGGGATACCTGTCACCGGTATCATTTGAGCTGAAGGCTATGGCAGCCTAACTTAACTGAGTGTCCGGAAAATTGGGGGAAGATCAGGGACTCCTCCGGCCTTCAAGACACGTTTTTGCTCAACTATAAGGATGGAGTGGGGTAACCTTATAAACAACGCTGTCACAATATAACTAATTTCTTAAAGTGTAATCATCAACTGTCACGTTTAAATAAGAAATCAATGCCGCATGAAATGAATACAGAAACATTTTTGTAAGAACAGGGCCATGAGAGAAACGGATATCTTTACAGAGATGAACGATCTCGGTAGGACACAAGGAGTGTTTCCTTACGCTGAGGTAAATGATACTATTCCTTCTCATTTTGTTTCGCCCGTAGAGTTAGAAAACCTTGAAGATTTCTCACACGATACGGGTGCTGATGTCGCAGACAGTCAAGAATATAATATTGATGGAGAAGAGCTTTTAGAGGAAGAGGAGCAGTTACGGTATGAAAAGACAGAAGATCTTGTCCGGATATATTTTCATTCAATAGGTAGGGTGTCAGTACTGACTAAGAATGAGGAACAAGAGCTTGCAAAAACAATAAAAGAGGGAAAGCAGATTATTAAAGGATTAATTACCACGATGCCTTTGTATAGGAAAGTTAAATCAAGTTTAAATGGGAGGAAACAAAAGGAATTAAATAATTCAGATGAAGCTCTCATCATAAGTCTAGAAGTGATAAACAATCTAATGACAGATATCAGAAATGTTGAGAATAAAATTGCTATTTACGGAGCGTCAAAAGATTTCAAAGAACTAATAAAGGGTATGGACAGAAATAGTGTCGGTTATATACGGCTTGATGAACTTGAGCGAGAAGTGAAAACAGAATATGAACGTATTGAGTCAGAAGTTGCGATGAAAATAGATACATTCAAAACGAAGTGTGTGAGAATCATTGAAGCCAAGCAATGTGTTGATGAAGCAAAAAATAAACTGATAACTCACAACCTGAGATTTGTAATCAATATTGCTAAGAGTCATGTAGGTAAAGGTCTTCCTTTACTTGATCTCATTCAAGAAGGCAATTTCGGCCTATTCAGAGCTGTAGATAGGTTTGATTATAAGAAGGGTTATAAATTTAGTACCTATGCAATATGGTGGATAAAACAAGCAATCACGAGAGCTTTAATAGATCAGACAAAAACGATCAGGCTTCCTGTTCACATGATTGAATTTTATAATAAGATTAACAGAGCGTTTAAGGAATTGGTACAGCAGTTTGGAATAGAGCCTACAAAAAAAGAAATAGCTCAAAGATTAGGGGTTCCCGTAAAGAAAGTTGAACTTCTGTTAAGAGGGCTGCAGGATCCAATGTCTCTTCAGACTCCTGCGGGAGATAGGGCTACGGTTGAAATGTTTATTACTGATAACAATAGTCCCTGTCCATTCCTTGAGGCAGCGAGAAATGAAATCACCGAGCAAATACTGGGGATTTTGCAGACATTAACTTCGAGAGAGGCGCAGGTCATAAAAATGAGATTCGGAATTGGTTTTGATAAGGACTATACACTTCAAGAAATAGGGGAATATTTTTCTCTCACTCGTGAAAGAGTAAGGCAGATAGAGCGTACAGCGTTTAAAAAACTAAAGAATCCAAAGCGACTTCGTGCATTGAAAGTCTTGGAATATTATATGATTTAGTCAGAGAAAAATTATTCGGCAGCCAATTCATGATCCGGTTGACCTTTTTCTTTTCTAAAAAAGCTTAACAAATCTAAAAAAGCTTAACAAAGACAGTGGTATCGAGGTTATTTTTTTATCAAAGAAAATACATCAAGGGCGAAGTAAAACACTCTCCCTTTTATTGCAATGTTACTACAAGATAATCATTGACCTTCAGACCTCTGTGATAGTGAACATTCCCAAGTGAACCATGCACTTTATTTAAGTTCTTCAGAGCGCGGACTTGATGAAGTGAATATATTTTTTGTCTTCATCGAAGTGCGGATAGCAGGTGACGTTAAGAAAAATGGCGTGCTACCTCCGGGGTATAAGGTGCAGGATATTCAAGAGAACAATGACGATGACGTCATAACATTAATTGAAGACATGCTGAGTGAAAAATTTGGAACTGATATTACCGTTAATGCGATAACAAAGAAAACATTTACAGGGACGGAGAATACCAAGAAGAACACGATAAAGGGCAGTTTTAAGATATATATGACTGCTTCCGGTTATGATGAAAGTTGCGGGTGTGAAAGAACAGGCAAGTTAACGGTTTCCGGCAGTTTCACCGGAACACCGCCGGTTTTATGATTCCTTCGTTCTCCTCACGTCCGCCCCGAGCTTTGCGAGCTTCTCCTCCATCTTTTCATAGCCCCTGTCGAGGTGGTAGATCCTGTGCACTTCGGTCTCTCCTTTTGCCGCAAGAGCGGCGACGATAAGAGATGCGCTCGCCCTGAGGTCGGTTGCCATCAGGGGGGCCCCTCTCAGTTTTTCAACACCCTTTATCGTTGCCGTTCCGCCTTCAACGGTAATATCCGCCCCCATCCTCCGGATCTCTGCAACATGCATAAACCTGTTTTCAAAAATGTTTTCTTTTATTATGCTCGTGCCGTCCGATATGCACATCAGCGCCATAAACTGGGCCTGCATATCCGTAGGAAAGCCGGGATAAGGCATGGTCTTTATGTTTGTTGCCTTCGGCCTGGACTTACCGATCACACGAATTCCGTCCGGAACATCTTCAAAGGCAAGGCCGGTCTCTTTCAGCTTCATGATCGTTGCATCAAGGTGGTCAAGCCTGCAGCCTTTCAGAGTGACGTCCCCGCATGTTATCCCTGCAATTGTCATAAAGGTCCCCGCCTCGATCCTGTCGGGGATCACGGTATAATTCATGGGGTCCAATTCATCGACCCCTTCTATTTCGATAACGCTATGACCTGCGCCCTTAATTCGTGCGCCCATCGATATCAGGGCATTCGCAAGGTCTATTATTTCCGGTTCTTTTGCGGCGTTTTCTATCAGGGTGGTTCCTTTTGCAAGAGACGCCGCCATCATCAGGTTTTCGGTCCCGGTAACGGTCGGCATATCAAAATAGATTGAAGCGCCTTTCAGTCTTTTGGCTTTTGCGACTACATAACCCGAAGCCAGTTTTATTTCAGCGCCCATCTTTTCAAGACCCATCAGATGGAGATTGATCGGTCTTGCGCCGATGGCGCATCCTCCGGGAAGCGATACCTTTGCTCTGCCGTATTTCGCAAGGAGAGGTCCGAGCGCAAGGATAGACGCCCTCATAGTCCTCACAAGGTCATAAGGGGCCTCGAATATTCTGATCTTTTCAGTGCTGATTGTGACTTTTGAATTGTCGTAATGGAATCCCGCTCCGAGATTTGCGAGAAGCCGCCCCATAGTCATAATGTCTTTCAGACCCGGAACGTTAAGGACATTGGAATATCCCGTGGAAAGAAGCGATGCAGCCATTATCGGAAGGGCGGCATTCTTTGC
This sequence comes from Thermodesulfovibrionales bacterium, assembly GCA_041658585.1. Taxonomy (GTDB): domain Bacteria; phylum Nitrospirota; class Thermodesulfovibrionia; order Thermodesulfovibrionales; family SM23-35; genus DYFC01. The sequence continues at coordinate 10,441 of JBAZZX010000064.1, read as the reverse complement.
CCCGCTAATCTCCACTACACCTTTAAGGCGTTTCCCTCCGCGTATTATAAGTTTATCCAAAAAAGCACCCCGGAAAATTTATTACATAAATTATAATATTAATTGCAAGTAATTAGGAATATAATTGCGGTGTAATCCTTCAGTTAGGGGTTGAGAAATCCTCCCCTTTGCAAGGGGAGGTTGGAGGGGTTTTTGAAATATAATTAAAACCACCCCTTCCCCTCCTTGCAAAGGAGGGGATTAAACCCGTAACTGAAGGATTACATCGCGGGTAATTTTCATATTGCCCAAATAAAAACCGGTAAGCTATACTTCACTATATCCTGTTTACCCTGTCGGAATAAAACAATGGAGCTTTGATATGCCTTTTTTCGGTGAACTCTTTGTCAGCGAAATACTCAAAAAGCCTGTGCTCGATCCGAAAGGCGAGGAACTCGGACGTGTAAGGGATGTTATCGTTGTCAGGGGCGAACCGTTCCCCAGGATATCGTCATTAATAATCGAGAAGAGAAAGAAGACTACCAGCCTTCTCTGGACCGATCTGAACATATTCAACAAAAAAATAATATCTTCAAAAACGTACAGTGACAGTCTCCATCCTTATGAGTTCGGCGAGAATGACCTCCTGATAGTCAGGGATATCTTTGATAAACAGATCGTTGACGCAAACGGCGCCAGGGTCGTCAGGGTCAACGACGTCAAGCTTGAAGGCTATAATACGGAAGCCATACTTATAGCGGTTGACGTCGGCGTCAGGGGCATTATGCGCCGTCTCGGCGTTGAAAGAGGCGGAGAAGACATGATGCGTCTTTTCGGAAAACATCTGCCTTACAACCTTATAAGCTGGAATTATCTTCAGCCTTTGGAGCCTAAACTTACAAAGATTTCTCTCACTGTCCCGCGTCAGATGGTATCAGAGCTTCATCCCGCAGACCTTGCTGAAATTATAAGCCGGGTCTCGCATAAGGAAGGGGCCTCTTTTTTCAGGGGTCTTGATGTTGAAACCGCGGCTGAAGCTCTGTCGGAACTTCAACCGGACGTCCAGGCAGCCATTATAACAGGGATGGATACGGACAAGGCCGCTGATATACTCGAAGAGATGCAGCCCGACGAGGCTGCCGACGTCCTGAGCGACCTCCCTGTTGACAAGGCAAAAGAGATACTGGAACAGATCGAAAAAGAAGAGGCTGAAGACATTCAGGAGCTTCTCAGTCACGAAGAAGATACGGCAGGCGGTTTGATGACTAACCAATTCATTTCATATCCTCCCGAAACTTCCGTAAAAGACGCTATAGAAAAATTCAGGAAAGACGCCGACGAGGTCGAGACGGTCTACTACATATATGTGACCGATCCCGAAGAAAAATTGCTTGGGGTTGTCTCGTTAAGGGACCTGCTCCTCGCGCATTATGATGCTACGCTATCCGATATCATGGAAACAAAATTGAAAGCAGTCACCCCGGATACCGATGAATTCGAGGTTGCAGAGATCGTATCGAAATATAACCTTGTCGCAATCCCCGTTCTGGACACTGAAAATTGTATGCTCGGTATCGTCACGATTGATGATGTCGTCGACAGGATCCTCCCGCCTGCAGCAAAGCGCAAGAGGAGGAAGGTATGAGCCTATGGAAAAAAATCGCGTTATTCCTGTCAGTTATGGGACCGGGGATTATAACTGCAAATATAGACAACGATGCAAGCGGCATAACAACATATTCCGTAGCCGGCGCAAGATTCGGATACGGCCTGCTCTGGACTTTAATTCCGACCACTATAGCTCTTGTTGTAATACAGGAAATGATAGCCCGGATGGGTATCATAACCGGCAAGGGACTTTCGGACCTCATCCGGGAAAAATACGGGATAAAAACGGCTTTCTATATGATGTTGGGTCTTCTTATAGCAAACTTCGGGAATACCGTCGCCAATCTGGCGGGTTGGGCCGCAAGCATGGAGATACTCGGATTCAACAAATATATTATGGTGCCTGCCGGAGCAATTGTCATATGGATGCTCGTCACACGGGGAAGTTACTGGTTTGTTGAAAAAATACTCCTTTTTGCCTGCCTTTTATACTTCGGATATGTTATCTCCGGCTTTATGGCAAAACCCGACTGGGTGCCCGTACTCAGAAGCGCGGTATTGCCGCAGATGCAATGGAAGTCCGAATATGTAATGCTGAGCATCGCTATAATAGGGACAACAATAACCCCATGGATGCAATTTTATCTCCAGTCATCGATCGCCGAGAAGGGCATTAAAAAGGAGCATTACAAGATGTCACGGATCGATGTGGTTGCCGGATGTTTCATTACCAATATAATAAGTTTCTTTATAATCGTCACCTGCGGCGCCCTGCTCTTTCCTCATGGGATCAGGGTCAATGAGGCCTCGGAAGCTGCCATTGCACTCAGACCTCTGGCAGGCGACTATGCATATCTCATCTTCGCCCTGTGCCTTGCCAACGCGTCACTGCTTGGAGCGATCATTGTGCCCCTTGCAACGGCATATTACATATGTGAAGCAATGGGCTGGGAAGCAGGAGTCAATAAAACGTTTAATGAAGCCCCGCAGTTCATGTGGATTTATACATTGACCATTGCGCTGGCCTCTGTTGTCATATTAATACCGAAAGCCCCGCTTGTTTTTCTTATGGTGTTGTCCGCTTTCCTTAACGGGTTGTTACTCCCGTTCGTCCTGATTTATGCCTTATTGCTCGTCAATGACATAAGGCTGATGGGCGATTATACCAATCCAAGGAGTTACAATTACATCTCGTGGGGGACCGTGCTTGCAATAGTCGGACTTACGGTTTTTCTAATTGTCACATATATTTTACCGTCCGGGAGACTTTAATGGTTAAAACAATTGAATGGGTTGACGGAAAAGTAATCATGCTGGACCAGACGAAACTTCCGTTGGAGGTTGCGTTCATCGAGTGCGGGGATTACCTGAAGGTTGCCGAAGGGATCAGGAAGCTTTGGATAAGGGGCGCTCCCGCAATAGGCATTGCAGCAGCTATGGGGATTGCGCTTGGCGCACAGGAGATAAAGGCCGGTAATTTTCAGGAATTCATGAAAAACCTTGAGCCTGTTTTTCATGAACTGCTCTCCACAAGACCCACGGCAGTCAATATACGCTGGGCCGTGGACAGGATAAAGAAACTTTTACATAACAGAAAAGATGAATCCATAGACAGGTTAAGAAAGATCCTTATTGAAGAAGCCAGGCATATCCTTGCAGAGGATATAGAGGTCAATAAAGCGATCGGCAGATGGGGCGCTGAATTTATTAAAGATGGCGACACCATTCTTACACATTGCAATGCAGGAGCACTCGCCACTGGAGGCTACGGTACTGCCACCGCCCCCATGCTCATTGCAATGGAACAGGGGAAGAGAATCCAGGTTATTGCAGATGAGACAAGGCCGGTGCTTCAGGGAGCGCGTCTGACCGCATGGGAGCTTATGCAGGCAGGCATACCTGTGACGCTGATTACCGACAACACGGCAGGCGCCATTATGCAGAGAGGCGAAATAGACCTTGCCATTGTCGGCACGGACAGGACTGCGAGAAACGGCGACGTGGCAAACAAAATCGGGACCTATACGGTTGCCGTTCTCTGCAAGACACACAAGATACCTTTTTATGTAGCCGCCCCTCTCAGCAGCATCGACTTTACGATTAAATCCGGAAAAGATATCCCGATTGAGGAAAGAGGACCGGAGGAAGTCACCCATATTTTCGGCAAATACAGGATAGCGCCCGAGGGCGTTCGTGTAAGGAATATAGCCTTTGATGTTACGCCGCACAGATATGTGACCGCCATCATAACGGAAAAAGGGGCGTTCAGGCCCGGAGACCTTAAGCAGCTTATGAAAGAAACCGTTAATCTGCAGGAACTGCGAATTAACCCTGATTATTCATAAAATTGGCAAAAGCAACTGAGGATAGAGTAATTGAGCGGTTTTTTTTGCCGATAGTCAAATACGGTATTTGGAAATAAAGAGGCAAAAGCCTCGCAGGGAGGAACGACCGAGAATGAGCGCAAATACTCTATCCTCAGATAAATCAACAAATTATGAATAATCCGGGTTAAACCTCAAACAAAGAAGAATCGCCTCTTTTGGATTGTAATATTATCGCAAAACCAGTGAAATTGCCCCTGTGCCGCAAAACCTGCGGCATAATCCGCATCCGAAGCATCTATGCGGATCAATGCGGGCAAGCGATCTGCCGCTCTCTGTTATGCCGTCGATAGCCTTAAAATGACAGTATAAATCGCAAAGGCCGCACCCGTTGCATAATTCTACATTGACGACGGCTACATGTTCAGCCCTTGACATAGTCTCGACATGAATCCGTGACAGGGTCCTCATTGCAAGACATTCATCCAAAGAACAGTTGCATATTGCGCCGATAAAAGGCGTCATCATAGTCCAGATGGTGTGAACTGCGCCTTGCTCTTCCATCTCCTCCATCTGTTGTATGGCCGTGTCGGCGCTAAGGGATTCGAGGCCCTCATCGGATGTTTTTCCGAAGTAGCTCATGTCTATATTTTCATACCAGGCCTCGGGGCCGTAACTGATTGCATAACAGCAGCGCACCTCTTTCTTCCCGATATCCCACCGGCAGGCGCATGGCATACGGACGACAGTATCGGACTTCCTTACCAAATCTCCAATCTCTTCAATCGGCAGCACCTGTCCGAAGTGCTCTTCCTTCGCCTTGTTGATCATGGCGGTTTCTACGGCCTTCGGTATTCGGCCTTTTTTCCTGAAGATGGTCTCAAGCCTTCCCAGCGTTCTGAATCCTTCGCTGAAAGCGGAAGATAAAAAGTTTTCGATATAGTTGCGGCGCTTTAAATCAGACAAAAGGTCATGGGCATAGTTTGCGGCATTCTTATACCATATCTTTCCTTCACCGTGTTTTGTGCAGAATTCACACATCTATGTCTTAATCTTTCTCATTTTGTTTGATTAATTACACCCCCTCCCTTGAGGGGAGGGGATTGAGGGGAGGGTGTCATATGAAGCCTCTCCCTTATTGCTTCAAGAACTCCGCTTGTATTCGTCAACACGTCATTATCCCAAAAATGAATAACCGTTGATCTTTTTCTGAGGCCTTTTGCAAGGTGCGTTAACCCTTTTGCCATTGATTTAATCACCCTCTCCCAACCCTCTCCCCTCAAGGGAGAGGGACTTTACCCACTCAGTTTGAGAAAGAACCGATGTCTTATTCCTCCTGCTGCCCTCGTACAACTCATACGCAAGAAGCCTGCATTCTATGCCGCTGTTGAAAAACGGGATCCTTCGTTTTGCTTTCAATCCCACCTTCTTTGCCAGTTCAAAATTTCCCGTGAAAATATATCCCGTATACCCCCCGCACTTTTGCTTAAAGAAATCACCGACGCCTTTATACACACTCTCAAGCTCTTTGAGCTTCCCCATTCTTTCCCCATACTCGGGATTGAGCACTACCACCCCTCCCCCTTCGGGAATTATTGTTTCGGAATAATCACATACGGAAAATTCAATTAGACGCTCTACGCCTGCAGTAGCGGCATTTTTCTTTGCCGCCTCAATCGCTTCCTTCCTGATATCACCGGCAATAATACGACAATTAATGGTTTTTTTTGCCTCTCTTTTTGCCTGTGCGCGCAGATCGTTCCATAAAAGTTCGTTGAATCCCTTCAGATGCATAAACCCGAAATTATTTCGCAAGAGACCTGACGCCCTGTTAAGAGCAACTAATGCAGCTTCTATAGCAAGGGTGCCGCTGCCGCACATGGGATTGATAAAATTGCCGGCGCCTTTCCATCCTGACGCCATGATAACGGCAGCCGCAAGGGTCTCCTGCATGGGCGCCGTCATTGGAATATTTCTGTACCCGCGCCGGCACAGGGGTTCCCCCGAAGTATCAAAATATACCGAGCAGATATCACCTTTCCAGTAGAGGTTCACGACAACTCTGTCTTTATCGGGCCCTGAATCAGGACGTTGTCCGCGTCTTTCTCTGATCCTGTCCACAATAGCATCCTTGCACCTGACATTTGCATATCTTGTGTCTTTGATGCTCGGGTTGTCCACGCTGGATGTTACGCAGACATACCCGTCCTCGGCAATATAATCCTCCCAGGCTATCTCCGATAAAGAGTTATAGAGGTCGTCGGCGTCACGGGCAGTGAATTCCCTGATGAGAAAGAGGACGCGATGTCCAGTGCGCAGAAAGAGATTAAGCCGGAGCGTATCGTCCATAGTTCCTTCCGTAGCTATGCCTGCAATAGTTTCAGAGAGCACGGGAAATCCCAAATGAAGGATTTCTTCCCTTAAAAAAGGAGTTATCCCCTTTGCACAGGTAACCAGAATCCGGCTTTTTTCCATAACTTTACTTAAACGTTGCAAAACAAGCTCTTAATCTGAAAGGCAGACTGACGCGTATCTTCATCAATAGTCGTAGTGTATTTTGCCATTTTTACTCCTTATTTGACGAACTCTTAAGAAGTCGTCATACCCGCGAAGGCGGGTATCCAAGTTACAACTTCTCAAAAAGACTGGATTCCCGATTAAGGACTTCGGGAATGACGACTAAAAAAGGACTTTTTACGAATCCGTCATATTTAATTACTGCTTCTATTTTAGAACATTTTCAGGCTGAATGCGTATTAGAAGTGTTAAAAAGCGGATCTGCTTTCTCCAAAACTGCGTCAACTACCTCTTTCAGGATAAAGGACATCAAGAGGGCTCTTTGGAGCGTTTGTCATGTATATAATTCCGAAATATTAATTTAAAGGACAATTGAATTTTTTCGAGATTTACTGTGCTATACTTTTGTCAGATAAAACCAATTGGGTATAATCATTGCTATGCCTGAATAGAAGGAATAATTATACATGAGCTATTCATCCTTAAATAAGCTAAATTCCAATGCAAAGGTCAAAGATATAGTTGAGATAATCGATCTTCTTGGATATAAATGCACCGGGCTACTTCGGTCGGGCGAAGTGGGTAAAATTCGCGATTATTTCTGGTTTGACGAAAAAGATTATCATTCTTGGTCAGGTGTCGAATTATCCATTTATGAGGTTGGTGGTCTTATAAATATTGAAACACGAACGCCTGTTGGCAGGAGCTATTTTGATCTGGAGCAGCAAAATCGAACTATCCGACTATTAAGAAAAAATTTCGGTGGTTCATTCTCTACAGATGAAGGAAAAGGACAATATTTGAATCTAAGAAGTGGCCCTCCAACACCGGCCGCATCTGGTTGTCATTTAGCATTTCAAAGATTTGGAGCTAATCTTATCACCAGCCATGTGTATTTTATGAATCGGAATTATAAGGGGCCAAAACATCCAGCATCTGGTATTAATTACCTCGATAAAATGAATCCATGGCTGATTTCTAATAACCTGTTGTTGCCATTCTTAGTGTCACTCTTTGAAGATTATTGGAAATCTACATATATTGCATTGCTCAGCTACTCAAAGAAAAAGGAAACTATTCTAAAATCAGGACGTATCTCCGCCGAACGGCTTGCCTCCGTTTCATGTGGCCAATTTTCTATTGAGCACGCTTTTGCAGAGACGATGCCCTTTCAGCGAATCTCTGCAATTTGTACACATTTCACCGCACTCGATTCAAAACTTAATTTTTGTTCCATTCTGCAAAAGCCATATCGCAGAAGAAAAATATCATTATTCAAATCACTTCAAGAAATGACTGAATTACGTCATCAAGTGATCCATCGCGCAGAGATCGACAGCCGAGTTAATGACACCTTCACCAAAGGGCTATTTCACAACATAGAGGTAGCAGTAGTGAAGTGTTATCAGCACATAACAAAGACTTACGGGTGGCATTACGATAAATGGTGGCATACAGGCAAATATTAAGATTAAACAGAATAGGCATAACAAACAAATCGAGGCGACAGGGAATAGCCTCTTTGATTTTTGCAAAGGTGATTGCCCCTGCGCCTCATTTAGGTCGATACACTGATTGTATAAATAAACATACTATCATCACAATAAATATAATTATCTTCTTAATTGTACTTGTAACTTTGGGTTGTGAAAGTGCTGAAGACAAATATTTCAAAATAGCTGCAAACTATTTTACAAAGTATTTTGTTGCAGATATAAAAGATGATTTGCAAACATTAATTCCATATGCTTTAGCTTTAAAAAAAGAAGAAGAAAAATCTGACGCCGAGCTCGCTAAAAAAATGTGGGAATCAATTGATCCTAATTATGATTCCCAAAAGCTAAAAGCAGAATTAAGAAAGACGATTTCTAAATTATTGGGACAAGAATTTCAAATTAAGCTTCAAGAAAAGAATGGATTTTCTAAATGGACATTCTGGGAAGATATAGCAAAAGCACCAAATAAATATATAGCTAAAACCAAGGATGGAGACATATTCCTAGAATATGAAATATCAAAATATAACAATGACACACATTATTATTCGGCAAAGGTAAAAATACTTTTTGCAAAGGATAATAGATTAGCATTCTTCAGAATATTTTTTATTTATACTCCAGACAAGAATTGGAAACAAGTAGATTATGAATTTGGTTGGCCGCATCAGTTATCAGCTAAATAAATGGAGAGACATAAAGATTGTATCAACTGGCTCGACCCGACACGGGTTAAGCCTCTATGGTTAATACATAGCTGGTTGCCCGTGCGGGTCAGCCAGAGCGTTGAAGCTGTAGGAAAAGTCCTTACTAAAATATTTGTGATAGGACGAGCAAAAATAGGCTTCGTGAAATGAGCTGTATTGAACGATCTCGGATCGTCGAAGGGGTAGAAGACCCACACAATTACGGCCATTTGGATAATGAAAGACTTTTTCTACAGACTCGTTAGGTGATAAAAGATAACCTATGTGTAATGATGATAACGAAATAGTATATACAAAGCTGGAAGATATCCATCACTATCATGGGTGGCTCATTTATTTACTTTATAGGATAGTTTACCTTTCTGAATGGACAACATTTACTAGACTATGGTTTCATTTGGGAGAGTTTATTAACAAAACTTGGACTTACGACAATAATTATAAGAAAGTTACTCCGTTGTGGCATGATATAGGCGTATCCCTTCACGTATTAATCACTATTTTAATATCGACAAAGCATTCTTCCAATTTCTTAGCAATGTATTTAGTTGTTGATATGATTGCATATAATTCACGTGTTTTGTGGTTTGATGATTTAATTCCATGCAGAACTCGTAAGCAAAACAAGGTACATAGTCACCGACGTATACTTTTCCAGAGTTTAATCAACTTTGCCGAGTCTATTTTTCTTTTTGGAGTATTTTATATGAATTATTGTATCTCATCTTTCTGTAAGACACAATTTTTTCAAGCAAGCTTCGAAGTCGCAACAACACTCGGAAGACCTGATTCTTTATCCTCTTGTCCATCTTGGTTGATAAACAGTCAAGTTTGCATTTCAATCTTCTTCGTTGTAGCTGTAATAAGTGTTATTGCATCGGTGGGATATAAGCGAGGAGAAATAGCACCTTGATACAAAATAAGGATAGAGGTCAGCATCCTAATATGGAACGGAAAAACACCTAACGAATCGCTCAAGAGGGACGCGGCATAAAGCCGCCGCGTCCCTTAGCTTTGTTGTTAAGTCAAAATGGATAAAGAAACACAAATGAAAGAAGCATATGGCCCAGAGGAGGCTCGTGCGGAACATAAAGCGTGTGTTGATTATCATACCGCTTTAGTGAATAGTCGATTCACCATTACCGGTTTATATGTAGCCGCGATGGGCTTTCTCGCATCTGCGCTTTTTAAGCAAGATGTGGATTGGTCTATGAGGGCTGCCGGTTCAATCCTTGCGTGTTGGTTCACCATCTGTCTTTGGATCCTTGAACTCAGAAGTAGAGCATTATTTACAAATATTGCCCATCGTGGAATCGAAATAGAACGTCGTTACTGGGGGCTAACAGAAAAAGAATTACAATCGGGTTTTTTCAGTAGACAACATAAGACCCCTCTGAAACATGACGAAGAAAAAGCTACTCAAGCCTACCGTCGTGCCAATCCAGACAGGCCGTATTTGGGTTGGTCAAATAAACCGCTTTCGACGAAAATATCTCGTTTCATAAGCCATAGCTTAGGACTTGACTTGTTGTATTTAGGCGGCTTGATCTTTTGGTACGCTGCGCTCTGTATTTCAGTATACAAATGGATAAAAAATATGACTTAACAATTGCATCGAGAGGGACGCGGGACAAGCCGGGCATGTCTTTCCTTCAAACCCTCGTGGCCCGCGCCCCTCATGCATAACGTTGAAGCTGTAGAAAAAGCCACTTGACAAAATATTATGGATTGGGCAGGAAAAAACGAATGCGTAGAATGCACTGTATTAAGCGATCTCGGTTCGTCGAATGGGCAAGAGACCCCGAAAATT
>JBAZZX010000063.1:0-14325 GCA_041658585.1 Thermodesulfovibrionales bacterium | reverse complement strand
TCCTTGCAGCCGGTCTTGGCGAGAGGCTGAGACCGATCACCGACCATATACCAAAACCTTTGCTCCCGATCCTCGGGAACCCCGTTATTCAATCAGTCCTCGAAAGAATCTCCGGGCTGTCCGTACATAAAATCGGCATCAATCTTCATTATAAAAAAGAGCTGATCGAAGCCTGGATAAAACAATCTTCCCTCAACAATTCTATTAACCTTTTCCCTGAAGATCCGATCCTCGGCACAGGCGGGGCGCTAAAAAATGCGGAAGGCTTTTTAAAAGAAAACGCATTTATTGTCCATAACTCGGATATTTATTCGGATATCGATCTGGAAAGGCTGATTGAGTTCCATCTGTCATCCAGAAACCTTGCCACCCTTGCCGTACATAATTATCCTGAATTCAATAACCTTATTATTGACGACAACGGCTATCTGTCTGAAATCGGAACAATGTGTTCCCTGTTTTGTCCGCCATCTTCAAGCCTCCTTGCATTTACAGGCATAGCCGTCTACCACCCGGAATTTCTTCAGTTTCTGCCGGAAGGGAACTCAAGCGTTATTCATGCTTGGCTCAAAGCCGTCTCTTCAGGCCAAAAGATCGGCACAATGAATGTAACAGGCTGTTACTGGAGCGACATCGGCGCGCCGCTTTCCTATGCGAGGACCGTGTTCAGTGAGTTGAGAAAGAACGGAGAGACGGTTTATTTCCATCCCTCAGTTAACTGGTGCAACCGGATAGGAATGGATGGATATATTGTTATAGAAAAGCAAGAACAACCCCCCCAACCCCCCCTTATTAAGGAGGGGATGAAGGGAACTAACCTTATCAAAGGGGGGATTCGCTTAAGGAATTGTATTGTCCTGCCGGGAGCAAACTTTACTGCCTTTTCTCCCCCTCTTGACAAGGCCAATCCCAATCAGCCACTCCTTGATAAGAACAATCACTTTAATCCCCCCCTTGATAAGGGGGGGCTGGGGGGGTTGTCTTTCGAAAACTGTATCCTCGGCCCGGTATTCAAAATAGACATGAACGAGTCCGAAATGCTTGGGGGAGATACCAATGGTGACGCCATTCTGATCGGAACCGGCGGTTCTGACAGACAATATTACCGTGTCAGAAAAAACAAGGGGTCGGTTGTCCTTATGCAGTGCAGGGAAGATGACCCTGATTTCCGGAGACAACTGGAATACACGCGATTCTTCAGAAAGCATTCTATTCCTGTGCCTGATTTAATCGACGTCGATTCAGAAAAGATGAGCGCATCATTTGAAGACCTCGGCGACCTCTCCCTTTACAGTTGGCTGAAATGTCCGCGCAATCAGGATGACATTGAAGAAATGTACAAAAAGATTATTGATATACTTGTCCTGATACACACAACTGCTACCGGACATGTTTCGGAATGTCCTTTGCTGCAGCAAAGAGTTTTTGATTATGACCATTTAAGGTGGGAGACAAAGTATTTCATCGAGAGGTTTGTCAGGGGAGTCAAGAATATTCATGTTAAGAATCTGCCGGCTCTTGAAGACGAATTTCACGGACTTGCATCACAGGTTGACGCATTCCCGAAAACAATCGTTCACCGCGACTTTCAGTCGCAGAATATAATGATTACAAAAGAAGGCGCCCCGCGCATTATTGATTATCAGGGAGCAAGGATCGGCCCGCCGGCATATGATGTTGCTTCGATATTATGGGACCCGTATTACAGGCTTGAAGATGAGGTTAGAGAAAAACTGTTTGATTATTATATGAATAGACTATCGAAGGTTGAACCCCTAAACACCATCCTCCCATGCCGCCTGCAGCGCCACATGCAGGCCCTCGGCGCTTATGGATATTTGTCAATGGTAAAAGGGAAGAAATATTTTCTTAAACATATACCGGAAGCCCTGAGGCTGCTGAAAGAAGAATCCGCTCTCACAAAGGACGAATATCCGGAATTGTACCGTCTTGTTTCAGCTTTTTAACATCAATGCCAGGCAAAGGGGTACAAGCTCTTTCCCTTCAAATTCTTCCGGTAATCTTCGGGACACAATATCTCTCTATTCTCCTATAATCTTCACCAGCACCCGCTTCTTTCGCCTGCCGTCGAATTCACCATAAAAAATTCGCTCCCACGTGCCGAAATCCAGTCTGCCGTCAGTCACGGCGACCACAACCTCCCGCCCCATAATCTGCCTCTTCATGTGGGCATCGGCATTGTCTTCTCCGACATTATGACGGTATTGCGAGACCGGCGCATGAGGAGCGAGTTTCTCAAGCCAGACGTCATAGTCATGATGCAGCCCTGATTCATCATCATTGATAAATACAGAGGCAGTTATATGCATCGCATTCACCAAAACAAGACCTTCCTTAATCCCACTTTCCTTAAGGCATTCCTCGATTTCGCCGGTAATATTAATAAAGGCCCGCCGCTCCGGCACATTAAACCATAGTTCTTTACGATAACTTTTCATGCAATGTTCTCCCGCTCGTGATAGTCTTCTATTTTAGCATCATTCGGTTTCGGATATCTTGTGGTTATGAGGGTGGAATACGGTGATTAACAGCTTACTGCTTTTGGCCTTATGACATGCTCAAACCGGCCGTACAGGTTGCCCAAATAGTTGCTCAAAAGAATGGTTCTCACAGTCCCCCGAGTGAACTACCGCAGAATCCTCCATCGGCAAAAAGCAACTCAGTAACGAGTCATGCCCTCCAGAGCTGCTTGCGTGTTACACCTCCTACTAACAAACTGATCCGGCAATTCCAAAAAGCTGAGGATTTTGAGAAAAAATATTCACTCCACCCAATCACAGGCAACGTGTTAGATATGCTGTATTAGTTTTGAATCTACTGCGTTCGTTCCTTTAACAGTTTTTGATATTTAGGGACAGGTCCCCTTGATTAATTAGTTTGATATTATATTACAGATTCAGAATAATAACTTCATCTTCACCTTCGATAGGCGTTTCATCAGGTGTCAATCAGCCATCTTGTTAAGTATAGTAATTATAGAGGTTGAGGCATTGTTGCAGCCACCTCCAGTCCTAACTGGGAAGCGGCATTAACAGCAGTGACTCCTCGAATGCACCAACGGCTTTGTCATCCCTTCTTAGTCGTCTATACAGTAGGCCCATCGCTGACAAGAGATCTCTTCCCAGCAGGCCCTCTTATCATAAACCAGCACTTTCATTTTTTCCCAACTTTGCCACAGATGTTAATCGGATATCGACCCACAAATCTTTTCGTCTGCCTCTTCCTTTAGGGGTTGGAATACGATCCCTAAATGAGTGGCAAATGCAATTTTAAAAAACTCTATTGTTCGTCGTCTGAGTTTCCAAAAATCATCAGGTTCAATCCCATATTTTCCCCTGATTTCTTCAAGTTTTTTTTCGTCGTTTGTTTTTCCCAAATCCTCAGTGACGTTTGGTCGAGCGGTAGCCAAGAGAAAGGCAAAGAGTTCCTTAACCCCTTCAAAATAGTCCTCTTTCCGGTCTGCATAGTGCGTAAGGCTATCACCCCAAAATTCGGTATTTTCGATCTCTTTTTCCACACCTTCGCGGAAACCGTCGGACAGGACTACAGAATCGAGCATCTCGTATACTTTCCGGAGAATCGGTTCCGTAAGAGCCTTATTTCCGGCCATAGGAAACACCAACTCAGATATGATCTCTTGGAACTCGATGTGGAGTCGACGACATTCGTACTCCAGAACCCTGCCAAGCTTTTCCATACGACTTTCGTCCGCTTTTTCTTCCTCGGGACGGACCACTGGAAGCTTGGCCTGTTCTTTGATGGAACGATAGAACAAAAAGCCGGCCATCATCGACACGATATACAAAAGCCCGCGAGACTCATCAATCGTCACGCCTCGCTTCTCAATGAATTCTTGGATCTCCCTCCACATAGGGTGTCTTCTAATTTCCTCATTAAATTCCATGATAAATCTTCTCCTTTTTCGCCTTTAAATTCCTAAAAATTCCGGCTAAACCTTTACTCCAAGTTCGACGGCTTGATCGCAATGCTGCATAGATAGGTCGTAACCACGAAAGACTAAACGTAGTGCTTGGCTCAATAACACCTTGCACACTTTTAAGGCAACGGGGAAGCATCTTTTCTCGTCGCTTACAATCATGCATACATTCAACTTGTGGGTTCTTGATAAAATTTGCAATTGAGGTTTTGTTTGGTTGTTCATATCATTGTACTTAAATCGTTGACTATATTTTACAGCAAAAGAACCTACAAATTATTGATTTCTGGTTGAAATGCATTATTGAGGGGTAAGATTCGGAGATCAACATTACAGCTTGCTATATTGTAGTTTGTGATGAGATCGATATATCTTCCAGGTAAGGGTTGTTTATCCGGCAAAGAAAAGAAGGAGGAGATATTGATGAAAGGGTTAAGAACAAAAAAGGTAAACACGATAAAGGAAGGGACATTGATAGTAGCTGTAGACATTGGGATGGTAAGTAACCATGGGTGCTGTACCACTGCAGATGGCAGGAGCACAAAGACATTTAGCTTTGATAACACAAGAGAGGGGCTCGATATACTGTGGAACATGGTACTTGCGAGTAAAACCGGATTTCAATGCAACGAGGTAATTATAGGATATGAGTCCACCGGACCTTATGGAGAACCGCTGATTCACTATCTTAAGCAAAAACCGGTAACGATTGTACAAGTAAACCCACTGCACACGAAGAGGATGAGAGAAATCAATGACAACTCTCCATTAAAGACTGATCGTAAGGATCCCCGGGTAATCGCGGATGTCATACGGATAGGGCACGCCTTAAGCGTCGTGGTACCGGAAGGTGATGCAGCCTACTTGAGAAGACTAAATAATGCACGGGAGAGACATACTAGAGAGCGCACCGCTCTTCTGAATCAATTACAGCAGTTTGTGTTTCTCATATTCCCGGAATTTACACGAATAATAAAAACGATATTCTGCAAAACAGCCTTACATATACTCAAGAAATATACGACACCGGCAAAGGTATGCAGTGAAAATATAGAGAAACTTGGAGAGGAAATGAGGAGACGGAGCAGGGGCAAGTTCGGGGTAGAACATGCTGCGGCGCTGATCAATTATGCAAAGACCTCAATCGGTATTCAAGAGGGGTTGGCCGGTTTAGTTATGGATATACAGCACGCCCTCGTCCAACTGGAGATGGTCGATCGTCTCATTGCAGAGCTGGAGCACGAGATGGAGACAACACTGCAGCGCATACCCTACAGTCGCAAACTCCTGTCAATCAAAGGGCTTGGGATAGTAACGGTAGCAGGGCTTATTGGTGAGATAGGTGACTTTTCAAAGTTTACGACGCAGTCCGAGATAGCGAAGCTTGCCGGTCTTGACCTCTACGAGGTAAGCTCCGGGAAAAGACGAGGACAGCGGAGGATATCAAAGAGAGGAAGAAGCCTGTTACGGAAAATACTGTTTTATGCAGCCATGCAGACAATCAGAAAGAACGGCATTATGCATGACTACTACCAAAGACTCATCGGCCGGGGAATGAAAAGTATGATGGCGCTTGTAGCAGTATCCAGGAAACTGTTGAGGATCATATTTGCAATTGTAAGGGATGACACTGAATTCATACTAAATCACGAATTTCAGAGAAAGGAGGAGATGAGAAAGGCTGCTTAGAGTTATAATTCACGTAGGCGGGGAGATTATCGTTTTCTTCCTTTAAGGCGCAGATACGACCTTCGACTTCAGAATACATAACTCCCCGTCGACATTCTAACTCCAATTAAGCAAGGTAAAAGCGTTCAATACGACTTTCAAATTACAAGGGTTGGGTAGGATGTCATATTAAAGATGGGGGATATCCGCCTACGAGAAGATACCTTAAGAGCCATATGCACATATAAATTTATCTTGACTGGAATAAACAAGGAAGAACCAGATACGGCGCAAATGCGCAGCATCGCACCGGATTGTCTTGACGCAGTTTACTGAATATCCTTGTTTATCAATACTTCAGCCTCTTGCCTGCCCAAAGGTTTTGAGAACCAATATCCCTGATAATACTTACATTTCAGCTTTCTCAATTCTTCAAGTTGCTCAATCGTTTCCACCCCTTCTGCAATTACTTCCATCTTCATGTTATGAGCCATGGTAATAATCGTTTTCACTATCTCCATAGCCCACTCATTGTCACACATTGACTGGACGAAAGACTGCTGAATCTTCAGGGCATCGAAAGGGAACTGGTGAAGATATCCCAATGAGGAGTAACCTGTCCCGAAATCATCCATCTGTACCTTTATATGCAGATCCCTTAAGTCCGAAAATATTTTCGCAGCGGTTTCAGGATTATTGATGATAAGGCTTTCAGTGATTTCTAGCTTTAAACAGGCTGGATTAAGACCCGTTTCGTTCAGGATTTGCGCTATCGTCTTCACAAGATCAAGGGTATATTGTTTGACCGAGATATTCACGTTCACTGTCAAATGCGAATGTGCAGGAAACGCTTCATGCCATGCGTGCATCTGCCTGCATGCTTCAAAGAGAACCCATCTGCCTATGGAGATAATCAATCCTGTCTCTTCCGCTACTGGAATAATCTCGTTCGGTGAAACTAAACCCCGCTTCGGAGATTTCCAGCGCACCAGGGCCTCGAATCCTACAATTTTATTGGTCTCAGACAGAACGATGGGCTGATAATGCAAAAGAAATTGATTCTTTTCGATTGCCTGCCGTAAACTGTTTTCCAGTTGCAGATATGATACTGCCTGTCCGTGCATGATTTCATCAAATATCACATAGCGCGCCTTGCCGAGTTTCTTGGCTTTATACATGGCGATGTCAGCGTCCCGCAGGATATCTTCGGGATTTTTATACCCCGCTTTAATCACCACTATCCCGATGCTTGCGGTGATGTACACAACATGATTTTGTATTTTTATAGGAAGTTTGATGAAGTTGTGAAGTCGCTCGGCCGCACTTATCACATTCCTGATATTCTTAATATCTAACAAAAGAACCGCAAACTCGTCTCCTCCAAGCCGTGCTACTGCATCATATTCAATCCGTGCCACTGTCTCATACGAGCGTAAATGCTTTTTTAATCGTGCTGCCACTTCCATCAGAAGCTGGTCGCCTGCGCTATGGCCCAAGCTGTCAATGATATTTTTAAACCTGTCGATGTTGAAGACGATAACGGCAAACTTATAATCTTTTTGCCTGTTTGCACGTGCCATCGATGCTTTCAGGTGGTCTAAAAATAAGGCACGATTAGGCAGCGCAGTGAGGATGTCATAAGAGACATAATGTTGTATTTTTTCTTCGAACATCTTGCGTTCGGTGATATCTCTCCCAATTCCGCAAATACCTATTGGAATCCCTTTGTAATCCTTAAGGAGATTTCCGGTAAACTCAAAGGGTATATGCGTTCCATCTTTGGTAACGGCTGATGCCTCAATACTTGCATAGCCTTCGTTTATTATTTTGGTGATTGTTTCCTCAATTCGCTGAATGTCCTCCCGTGGGAAAAAATCAGTCGGTTTCATTGAGGATATTTCCTCGTCGCGATATCCGGAGATCTCATTCATCGGCTTATTCCATCTGAGGAATCTGCCTTTTAGATCAAACACAAAGAATACATCCTTCAAAGCATTCAAAGCATTGTCAGTAAATGCCCTTTCTTCCAGTAGATCCTCTGTTCTTCTTCTCAGTTCGGCAGTCCGTACATTAACATCTAATTCAAGCTCGTCGTGTGCCCGCTCTAATTCCTCTTCTGCGCTCTTTTTTTCAGTAATATCACGTGCTATTGCGAAAATGAGTTTCTCCTCAGTTAATGGAAAGGCACTCCAGGAAATCCATTTGTAAGAACCATCCTTACATAAATAGCGGTTCTCAAAAGTGATAATCTTCTTTCTCTCTTTAAGACCCTTAGCCGCATTGATTGTTGCTTCGCGATCTTCCCGGTGAACAAAATCGAGGTATGGTTTAGACTGTAGTGCTTTTTTTGTCCAGCCAAGCGTCTTTTCCCAGGAGGGGTTCAGTTGTATAAAATAGCCATCAAACCCGGCGATGCATAACATATCGATTGAAAAATTGAATAATCGATCACGTTCCTTCTTTGCATTTTTGTATTTGGTTTCTAATTTTTCTAATTCAACAGTATGTTGACGCAGTTCTACTAATTCATTTATAAGCTGTTTTTTTGTCCTGTTTTCATCTTTCATACTTGTGTATTTCCTAAAAGTGGAAGCGAATATAGATATTTATCAATTACCATTCGTAATATACGCAATTATACCAGCTTCTAATTTTGGTCTGGTGTAAGAGAGTATTAATCAAAACTTTAAAAATGCATATTTCGTTTAGCGAAAAAAACCTTGCGTGAGCTCTGCTTGTATATAAAAAGTCAAAGATGACCATTTGGCATTAAGATTTCTTTTTTTTCTTTTTGTGTTTATACATTAATTCATCTGCTTGGATTAATAACTCCTCAATAGAGCAAGGATTTTCTGGATCATAGTATGTAACACCGATACTTAATGAAAGTCTGTAATCATGCTTTCTCCCAGAGTTATAAATTTCAAGGCTTTTCTCCAAACGATCAACGATTTTCGCTATATTGTCACCAGCAGTTCCCACTGGTATAACAACAAACTCATCACCACCGATACGAGCAATGATATCGGATTCCCTGTAATTGGTTCTAAGGATATTTACGGTCTCAATTAATGCTGCATCACCCTCTTTATGGCCAAAAGTATCATTTATCTCTTTCAGATTATCTATATCAGCATACAGCATAAATATTCCCTTTTTCTGCCGTTTGGCTTGCTTTAACATCGGCTCAACTAATGTAAATAAACCTCTTCTATTGTAAATACATGTGAGTTGATCAGTTAAAGACAATTCCCGAAGTTGTTCCTGCATCTTTTTGTAATCTGTAATCTCTTTGGAAATAACTGTAATAGCTGTTATTGTTCCATCTACTCTTTGTGCTGGGCTTAATGTGAGAAGGAAATATCTGCCATCCCGAAGGCTTTGATATTCATGGTGGACGGACTCTCCTCGATTGAATACTACCTCTGCTTTTTCAATAAACGCTTTCGTTTCTTCAGGTGAATGGAATTCATTATATAATCGTCCGATATATCCATCATCTGATAAGCCCAATCTTGTTAGATGTTTTTTGTTAATGAAAACATATCTATAATTTCTATTTACTACACATATTGAATCATCAGTTGACTCCACTAATGAACGATATTGCTCTTCACTTTTCTTCAATGCTTCGTCAGCTTTTTTTCGTTCTGTAATTTCTTTTTCTAAATCTGAGGTCCTGTCGGCAAGACTCTTAGCATATCCATTTATATGTTTATCCTTTTCATTGATATCGCGAATAGTCAATTGCGAAAGTCTTATGACTAAGTAAACAAAGCAAGCACCTCCAAGAAAAATAGTGCCTGTAATTATTTCCAAAGCGAAAGCTATGTCCAGTATAAGAACCATAGCAGTGACAATATATCCAAAGAAAAAGAAAAACATAAGAGATAAAGTAACTGTCCATTTAGCTCTTAGTTTTTTTGAAACATCTTTCTTAATCTTGAGACCTGCTGCTATGGAGAACAGCATTATTGCAGCTCCGATTAAGACTTGAATAGCTGTGATAGATTCTATAAAGCTCATGTTTTGAAATATACCCTCATATCTATGAATAATATTCTATCACATGATAAATTTAAATCCTTTTTCAATAATTCCCTCCAGGGGACCGTTATCGTAACACCCTGCTGCGGCTAAAACCATTAATGACAATTTAATCGCTGTCACCTCCTTAAAAAGACCATTTATGCATCCCATGGATATCTGTGTAATTCATCTTTGGGCCGTCCGTTCAGGCCGATTACTGAATATGCTTTCAAGCCATATTTTTCAGTAAAATACTTAATAGCCGACGGATTGAACTGCTCAAAATTGAGCTTGACCTCCATAGGAAGCACCTCGTTCTTCCTTCTCAGTACAAAATCAATTTCTTTCTTGTCCTTTGTCCTCCAGTAATAGACTGAATCCTTTTCATATTTCTTCACCAGCTCCGAGAAAACTCCGGTTTCAAAAACATTGCCGATGATATCCTTCGGAAGCCCCTTGAGCCAGAGCATCTGCATAAGTCCGGTATCATAAAAATATACCTTCGGAAGTTTGAAGAGCTCTGAGCGGATGTTGCGGCTAAAAGGGCGGACCAGTTTGAGGATATACGTATTCTCCATGATAAACAAATATTTCTCGATTGTCTGCTTAGCGATTCTTGTTGTATTAGAAAGCTCCGTGATATTCAGCAACTGGCCGCTTTGAGACGCCAGGGCCTCAAGGAGCTTGTTGAACTTGTCTATGTCCTTCACGTTGGCCAGGTCTCTGATATCTTTTTTGACATATGTATCGATGATCTGCTGCAGATACTTTTCCTTCATGTCGATTTCCGGCGTCAGAGCAATTTTAGGGTAGCCGCCGTAAAGAATATACTGCCTGAACAGGGCTTTCATTTCCCCGATTTTTTTGTCCGTATATACCTTCCCTTCCTCAAAGCTATATTGATTGAAAACAAGAAACTCCCTAAATGACAGGGGGAAGATGTCAAAGTCCACTGTTCTTCCGGCCAGGGAGTCTTTGAATTTGGTCTTAATAGCAAAACTTGAGGAGCCTGAGACTATAAGTTTTATGTCCTTATGATGGTCGGCTGCCAGTTTCAGAAAAGAAGAAGGGTCCGACAGGTATTGGATCTCGTCTATGAAAACAAAGACCTTCTTGCGCAACCCGGCAGGTCTCACGCCTTCTTCATCGAGCAGTTTCAGAAGCCCTGCCACCCCGCCATCAAGTATCCTTACAAAACGTGAGTCTTCAAGATCTATATAGTATGTGCCTTCTCCATTCTCCTTAAGCTGATTTAGTTAGAAAGTAATAGAGGAGGGATGTCTTGCCGACCTGCCGCGCACCGTGTAAAACAATGATGTCGTCTGTGCCAAAATACCTGGCTATCTCATCGGCAACCGATCTTTTATATATCATAGATTTCATCGCCTTGTACAAACCATTGTTTACTTTATATCGAACTTAATGAAAAGTCAACATTACTTTAGGTTCGATATGTAACCCTATAGTTAACGGTGTTTTGAATCCTCCCCTTTGCAAGTCTACGCCTCGTCTACGACCCGTAGGGTAGAGGGGCTCAAACTGGCTGTACAGGTTGCCCAAATAGTTGCTCAAAAGAATGGTTCTCACAGCCCACCGAGTGAACTACCGCAGAATCCTCCATCGGCAAAAAGCAACTCATTAACGAGTCATACCCTCCAGAGCTGCTTGCGTATAGCCCCTACAAAGAGAGAATTTCAAGAGGTCTGAAATTTCGTTTAATTCGAATAAGCGTCATTCCGCAACTTCGCAGCGGAATGACGCTTATTCGAATCTGTCACAAAAAGGGCGAGTGTTTAACTCGCCCAATCGATGTAGTTTCTATTTTCCTTTGATAATCAATTATTTCTTTATCTTTGGAAATAATTCAGGATGAGTAACAACAACCACAGGGCATAGACACTGTGCAGTTACCTCTTCTACAGTACTACCTACATACCACCTTTTGTCATCCCCTGTTGTATGAGACCCCATTACTATTAAATCTACATCCTTTTCGTGCGAGTATTTCAAAATTTCTAAATATGGTCGTGATCCCTTCCAAATACTATATTCATTCTTTATCTCTTCTGGGATTTTGCAAAAATCCCTAAGCTTTTCATTAAAAGAAGCGATATCGACTTCCGATTCATTCTTGCCCGACTGCGATGTACTTAACATATAAAAGAGGAGAAGCTTTGAATCATATTTCCTGGCCAATTTTACAGCAAACTCAACGGCATATTCACAAGATTTAGAGAAATCAATACAAACCATTATCTTTTTGAAATGCAGCCTTTCTTTTGGAATAAGACGATTTACTATCATCGTAGGATAAGTGGCATACATAATAACATCCTCCACGGTATCCCCTATCGGTGACCCGATCAACTCTTGCTCCTCTTCGATTTTTCCAGCATGTGGACCAAGTACAATTAAATCAGCCCCTATCTTTCTCGCCCACTTCCTTATCTCGATGCCCGGCCTTCCATAAGATATATCAATCTGGTAATTGCCGTATGGTTTCAGTGCCCCTCCACATTTATTATCAAGTTCCTGTTTTACTCTCTCTTTGTACTCTTGACTTGTAACAGTTTCCTCACCTGTTTTAAAGTCTTTGATTGACTCCAATGGTCCACACTCATGGAAATAAGAAGGTTCAAGTACATGCAAAACAAATAGCCTCCCCTGATCTTTTTTGGCAATTTCCAAAGCGGTAACTACTGCTGAATCACACGCTCCTAACATATCAGTTGCCGTTAACACTCTTTCAAACATGTTTACCTCCTTTTTGCTTTGTGGCTATAAATATTTTCCTCTCACTCTTAGAGATTTTACCACAAAGCAAAAGTTTTATATAAATAGAAGTATGCACTGATAAAATCTGCCCCAGACCATCACAAGTGTTTGGTTTAAATCATATTCATTGTTATTCGTCATACGCCGAATATATCTCTTTGCAGGAACAAAATATCTTAAAGCTATCTCATTGTTTGGACAGGGTCCATCAGGGTCTACACAACTGATAAACGTAACCCCGCTCCGGCAGGTTTTCAGGCTTCTGCCCTGTGGGAAAGCACATAGGGTCGGACTTGACTATTGACTTATGGCGATAGCACTTATATCACTTTACCATGAAGAGAAAAAGAAAAGCCCTCCGACTTCCATTCTCCTCATTTTCCGTCTATAATCTGAAAAGACATGAAGACCGCCTTCATCTACTCCGACGACTTTGCAAAGTATGACTATGGGCCGGAGCATCCGCTCAAGCCCTTCAGGCTGAAGCTCACCCATGATCTGATAAAAGCGTATGGACTCCTCTATCTCCCGGATGTCCGTGTTATTGAGGCGAAACCGGCGGAGGAAGACGATCTGCTCCTTTATCACACGAGAGATTACATTGAGATCCTGAAGGCTGCAAACAGCGGGATCGAGATACCCGGTGAGGAACGTTACGGTCTCGGCTTCGGAGACAACCCCGTATTCAAAGGGGTCTTCGAAGGGTCGAGGCTTGTGACCGGCGCATCTCTTCAGGCCGCAGAGCTTGTCGACAGCGGTGAGGTCCCGATCGCCTTCAACATCTCGGGCGGCCTCCACCATGCCCTCGCGTCCCGCGCTTGCGGGTTCTGCTACATCAACGACCCTGTTATCGTTATCTCCTCATTGCTGAAAAAGGGAAGAAGGGTCGCGTATATAGACATTGATGCCCATCACGGCGACGGCGTGCAGGAGGCATTCTACCTTACCGATAAGGTGCTGACGATATCGCTCCACGAATCCGGCCGGTACCTCTTCCCAGGCACAGGCTTCGAAAGTGAGACAGGCGAAGGAAAAGGGAGAGGTTATTCCGTGAACATCCCCATGCCTCCTTCCTCTGACGACGGGCTTTTTGTTTACGCCTTCAACGAGGTCGTTCCGCCACTGGTCGATAGGTTCAGGCCGGACATCGTCGTCAGCCAGCTCGGCGTCGACTCATTCTTCACAGACCCGCTCGCCCACCTGAACTATACAACCAACGGATTTTGCGAAGTCGTCAGAAAAATGAAAGATCTTTCACCGAGGTGGATAGCCCTCGGAGGAGGAGGCTACGATATAACGAACGTGGCGAAGGCATGGACCCTCGCCTGGGCTATCATGAATAACGTCGATCCGCCGGATAAACTGCCGGAGGCGTTCCTCAAACAATATCCCCTTGAGGGGTTCAGGAACCGGAAGCTCAGAGACGAGGAATATCAGGAAAAGGGGGCAAGAAAAGAGATGATAAGGGAAGAGGTCGAACGGGTTGTTGCAAGGATCAAGAAAAAAGTGTTTCCGCTGATCGCCCCGGCAACTTGAATAAATGATTTGTACCAGTAATTTAAAATAATTACAACATATTTGAGGAGCGCATTAGCAGGTGTAAGAAAGTTTTTTGCCTTTTGGGGATCTCAAACTAATTTTTCAGCTACTTCTTGTAACACTCTCCTTTTAAACCTGATATAATTATTCGTAGTAGGTTAAAGCATTGAAGTATGTTTCTCGCGCTATTAAAAGCGATCATTCTCTCTATCCGAAGCAACGACGGATTAGTAAGCATTCAGATTAAATGAAATACCTCATCGGCATTTTTCTTTTCATAATAATCATCGGCATCCTCGCTAACCGTGAACTTTCCAGAGACAAAAAGAGAATTAAAAACATGTTGAGGGAATACT
>JBAZZX010000062.1:0-14386 GCA_041658585.1 Thermodesulfovibrionales bacterium | reverse complement strand
ATAATGCTATTAACGTGGCACTATGTTTGGAATTTATCTTGAATTGCTTTTCTCGTAAGTAGGCTTAAATACTGGGTTTTTATTTTTGAGATCGTGCTTTTTTAGGGCGCAACTGTAGAAGATGGGTCAAAGCTTAAATATGTAATTAAGATGATTTGCTTGGTTCAGATAAGGAATAAAAAGGAATGAGTTCGCTTTTCCTGAAACTAATCCGGCCTTTGCCTTTGACCGACACGGAATTTACAGGTGAAGACCTTTCAGTCGTCAAATCGCTCGGCATCAGACATAATCTATTTCCGCTTGTATATGCCTGTCTGCAAAATCTCGGGAATTCCATAGAAAACCGAAAGGGAGTCGATGATTTTCTTAAGGAAACGGAACGCCTTTATCTGAAAAGCGTATCGAGGTCCGTGCGGCAGGAGGCGGTTGAGAATGAAGTCACGTCGCTGCTTTTACAGAAGGGAATCCGGTCGATGGTAATCAAGGGAAATCGGCTTGCAAATGAGATATTTCAGGATCCGAACTGCAGGGTTTCATCGGACATTGATATCCTTATCCCGAGATTTGATGCGGAAAAGGTTGACCGTATCCTTCGTGAACAAGGATATCAGGGCGATGCCGTTGCTCCCGTAAAATACTGTCTCTCCCGCATCCATCATGCGATATACCGTCATCCCGGCAATAATATGCTTGTAGAAATCCACTGGCACTTCGGCGTTCCCTATTTCTTCAGACTGACGTCGGATGAGATATGGCGGGAAGTTAAAGCGAATGATTCGGGTGCGATGATGTTATCGCCCGAGATGACGCTTGTCATGCTTCTGATACACCATCATTCACACTCATTCAGGGAGTTGAAGATACTCGTTGATATACTGTGGACTCTTTACAGATATGAAAACGTTATCGACTGGCGGCATTTTGCGATGAAGATCAGGAAGGCCGGTCTTGTGAAAACAACTTTGATTTCACTGCATCAGATAAAAACCCTGTGGAAGGAAGCTCCATATGATTTAAAATCTTTCCGGGCTTTGGAGCGGGGGATCAACAATACAGGGTATAGTATTCCTTCAATTGTTTTATCATATTTCCGGATGGATATTCATAAAGACAAAGCACAAAATATATATAAGGACAAGCTTATAGCGCGGTTTGCCCTTGACAGTCGGTCCGATATTCTCTTATCTTTCCCGAAGACTCTATTTCCCGTCCCGGAGGCAATCAGAGAACTCTACCGGGACGGAAGGAATTGGACATTGCCGTTGAACTACCTGAAATTTATAACATGGCGTGTGAAAGAATGGATGGGGAAAAGCTGCACATAGCTCATGGCTGCAATGAGCTATGTGCTAATAACATATGTTAAAACGATTGTTTGATATTACCTTATCTTCCATGGGCCTCATAGGTTCCGCGCCGTTATGGCTTCTTTTCTCGTTGGCAATTGTAATCGAAGACGGACTGCCCATATTCTATTCACAGGAACGGGTGGGGAAAGGCGGCAGGATCTTCCGGGTCATAAAATTCCGTTCTATGATAAAGGATGCGGAGAAGGCGACCGGGCCTGTGCAGGCTGTGGAGAACGACCCGAGGGTCACGAAGGTTGGGAGAATCCTCAGAAAGACGGCTATGGACGAACTGCCGCAGCTCGTCAATATTTTTAAGGGAGATATGAGTTTTGTCGGACCGAGATCATTGCGGCCCAAGGAAAAGGAAGTCCACGGAAGCGGTGACAGTACGGCGATCGAGGATGTTCCAGGCTATTATGAACGGTTGAAAGTGCGGCCCGGATTGACCGGTATCGCCCAGGTTTATCTTCCCTCGGATGCTCCCCGCTGGCGTAAGTTTGAATATGATATTATGTACATCCAAAAACAGTCCTTCCTGTATGACCTCGAACTAATTCTCCTTTCCTTCTGGATAACCTTCAGGGGAAAATGGGAATCCCGCCAGAAGAAGTTCTAATCAAGCAGAAAATGCGGAGATGGTTTTTACCTAAAGAATCTGATAAAGTAAAAAAATAATATAAAAAGAGTAGGGTATAATACCGAAACTAAAAGATATTGAAACGGATTATGAAAAAATAAGAGAGTTAGTAAGATACCTTCATTTTAGAATAAAATAGCGCTTATAAAAGACATTTATTTTTTGGGGAGGCAAGTCGAGGGAAATAGTAGATTTGGGTCGAGAAGGCTATAATAGATTGATTGGAAATTGATGCAGTTCAGGAGAAAAATATGTCTAAAAAGGCTTTGGTGACGGGAATTACGGGTCAGGACGGTTCTTATCTGACGGAGCTTCTTCTGTCAAAAGGCTATGAAGTGCACGGCCTGATCCGAAGGGCGAGCACGTTTAACACGGGAAGGATAGACCATATATATACCGACCCGCATATGCCGGGCACGAGGTTGTTTCTGCACAACGGCGACCTCTCCGATTCGGGCCAGCTTGTTAATCTGGTTTATAACATCCGGCCCGATGAAATATACCACCTGGGCGCTCAGAGTCATGTGCGGGTGAGTTTCGATATGCCCGAATATACCGGTGACATAACAGCGCTCGGAACAACGAGGCTGCTTGAAGCGATCAGGCGGAGCGGGATAAAGTCGAAATTCTACCAGGCTTCCTCATCGGAAATGTTCGGCGCTGCGCCGCCTCCCCAGGACGAAAACACCGCTTTTTGTCCCCGCAGCCCCTATGCAGCGGCAAAGGTTTATGCCTACTGGATGGTGGTCAACTACCGGGAAGGATATAAAATGTTCGCGTGCAATGGGGTCCTTTTTAATCATGAATCGCCGCGCAGGGGAGAAACTTTTGTTACCCGGAAAATAACGAGGGCTATAGCAAATATACTGAAAGGGAAACAGAGGAAACTCTATCTTGGAAATATCAACGCAAAGAGAGACTGGGGGTTTGCTCCCGAGTACGTTGAAATGA
The DNA here is from genome assembly GCA_041658585.1 of Thermodesulfovibrionales bacterium. Lineage (GTDB taxonomy): Bacteria > Nitrospirota > Thermodesulfovibrionia > Thermodesulfovibrionales > SM23-35 > DYFC01. Next base: position 11,449 of record JBAZZX010000062.1, on the reverse strand, counting down.
TGTGGCTGATGCTTCAGCAGGATGAGCCGGATGATTATGCCGTCGGTACGGGAGAAAGCCGTTCGGTGAAAGATTTTCTGGAAAAAGTTTTTAACTATGTCGGAATCGAAATAGAGTGGAGAGGAGAAGGTATTGACAGAAAAGGAATTGTCAGGTCCCTGTCCTCTGCTTTAAACCCTGCCTTGAAAGTCGGGGATGTAATAATAGAGATCGACCCCAGATATTTCCGACCCACCGAAGTCGACTTTCTACAGGCCGATATCTCAAGGGCCCGGCAAAAACTCGGATGGGCGCCGAGGACTACTTTTGATGAACTGGTTAAGATAATGGTTGATTATGATATGAAGCTTATTGGGTTGGACCCTGTCGGTGAAGGCATCAGGATATGTGAGAAGAAAGGTTTTTCTTACACCAACCATGATTTTTCGCTTTATGAGAAGATACGGGAAAGGTGCTGAAATAGAGAAGAGGTCAGGGATATGGATAGAAATTCAAAGATATACGTAGCCGGTCATCGCGGTCTTGTCGGTTCCGCAATTCTGAGGAAACTGCAGGCTGAAGGGTTTAAAGATATTATCCTCAGGACAAGCAAAGAACTTGATCTGACCCGCCAGTCCGAAGTGGAGCTGTTTTTTCAAAAAGAGCGGCCCGAATATGTTTTTCTTGCCGCTGCAAAAGTCGGCGGGATACTTGCAAATAATACCTATCCGGCTGAGTTTATATACGGTAATATTATGATAGAGGCAAACTTTATCCACAGTGCTTACCTTTCCGGAGTTAAAAAACTTCTGTTCCTGGGGAGTTCCTGCATTTATCCTCGCAACTGTGCCCAGCCGATGAAGGAAGGATATCTCCTGTCCGGCTATCTGGAGAAAACGAACGAGCCCTATGCCGTTGCCAAGATCGCCGGGATAAAGATGTGCGAGTCGTATAACAGGCAGTACGGGACAAACTTTATTTCGGGTATGCCGACTAACCTTTATGGTCCCGGTGACAACTTTGATCTGCAGGATTCCCACGTCATACCGGCGCTTCTCCGGAAGTTTCATGAGGCAAAGGCGCATGGAAGCAAATCCGTCGAGGTGTGGGGCACGGGAAGCCCGTTCAGGGAGTTCCTGCATGTGGACGACCTTGCAGACGCCTGTGTTTTTCTCATGAAGAATTATCATGGCAGCGAAATCATAAACATAGGCACGGGAATTGATTTGACCATCAGAGAACTTGCCGGGATGATAAAAGAGGTTGTCGGCTATAATGGCGAAATCTTCTGGGACAGAGCCAAACCCGAGGGAACGCCCCGCAAGCTTCTTGATATAAGCAGGATAGCGGCTCTCGGCTGGCAGCCCCGCATATCCTTAAGGGACGGATTGAGAAGCACATACGAGTGGTATGTTAAGCACGGTATATCCATTCTCCCTTTCTGATTGAACTGATGACAGAGTATTTGAGCTCATTCTCGGTCGTTCCTCCCTGCGAGGCTTTTGCCTCTTTATTTTCAAATACTGTATTTGACTATCGGCAAAAAAAACCGCTCAAACACTCTATCCTCAGTTCCTCTTGCCAATTTTATGAATAATCCGGGGTATAACTTGTTCTACTCTGTTTCGGTAATGTATGCGTAAAGATATGAAAAGCTTTCTGCTCTATTGGGTTCCGCCGTTGCTCTGGATGGTATTTATATCCCCTGCTAATAAAACCCTGAGTTCGGAATATACATCCCATTTCCTGTATCCTATCATAAAGTTTTTTCTTCCTCATGCCGGTGAAGCCTCTGTGGAAGCCGTGCATATTTTTATACGGAAGCTTACCCACTTCTTCAACTACGCCTTCCTCGCCTTTCTTTTATTCAGGGCTTTCCGTGAAGGGAAAAAGATATGGGAGTGGAAATGGATTTTTTCAGCCGGTCTTATCGCCGTCTGCTACGGATTGCTTGACGAGGGCGTTCAGACCATCATCCCGTCAAGAACAGGTTCTATTTATGACTGGCTGATAGATTCAACCGGAGTTGTCTTCTCGTTGGGAATCCTTTCTCTGAAAGCAGGGAGAGGAAAGTCGACAGTTGCATAATTTGAAAGGTAGATATGATAAAAAACATTTTAAACGCGACAAAAATTTATCTATATTCACCTGACGGCACTTTTAACGTGATGTGCCTTTTAGATAAATGCATATCGAACAGTGATAATAGTGCATTATGGAGTCGCCAAAAAGCTTTTTTATCATATCTACCTTTCAAATTGAGAACTTGTTTTGCAATGTTTACTTAAAGTCGATAGGGACAGGTAGGACTTTTTGTCGGGTGAGAGGAGGGCCAGTCCTTTTTGTTCGAAGCCTTTCAGGATGCCGGCCACTTCTTCCGGCTGGAGGCCGAGTTTTTCTGTAACACTGTTTGCGGATTGTATTGTTTCCACGGCAGACAGATAGACATCCTTTTCAGGCGACTTTAGGAGATAAGAGGTCCCTGCCCCGTCACGGCTTACCGTAATCAAAAGGCCGTCTTTTGTTTTTTCAAAAACCATAAAGTTATCCTCCAGCTTTTTCCCTTTAATCTCTTCCACCTTTTTTCTTACGGCCTCGGACATCCCGAACTGTTCCTCATCATTGTCAAAACGGTACGGATAGGGATAGTTGGAATAGGATGGCAAGTTAAATTTATCAAATATAAAGGAGAAGATATTCTCATCCTGTTTCTGAAGGCCGTACTCCCCGGGATTTTCAAAGACGGGACAGTCCGTAGGCAGATAGAATTCACCGGGAAATATCTGGATATTCTCATAAATCAGCAGATGGGTAATCATATCAAGCACCCTCAGGTTTTCAACCATATGGTCGTTAGTCATGCCCGGATAGCAGGTGAAAAGGTTGAATTGTATGGGCACTTTCAGTTCCGCAGCGGCCTTGATGACCTCGACATTTTTGAGCATGGTTACGCCCTTATTCATTAATTTCAGCAAGCCGTCGCTGAAAGTCTCTATGCCGATCTGGAAGTTCGATACCCAGTTGCCGAAATGCAGGACCGCTTTCATGATTCCTCTGTCTATCCGTTCGGCCCGGAATTCGGCATAATGGAAATTGAGATTTTTCCCGTCGAGATAGCGGGAGATATCAATAATCGCTTTCCCGGACTTCAGCACATCGGAATCGAGGATGAAAAAATTATTTAGTTCTTTTGACAGGCCCCTGTAGAATTCAAATTCCTCCCTTAAACGTTCAGCCGTCTTGCTCTGGCATTGTATGTTGTATGACTCATCGGGGCAGAACGTGCAGCGTTTCCAGGGGCATCCCCTTCCGAATTCTATGGGCAGGATTATCTCATGCAGCGGCAAAGGGAATTCCTCAAAGTGATACTCCGGGAAGGGCATGGAATTAATCGAAAGGTTGGGTTTTGCTTCGGACGCCTTTGCAACGCCGGTTTTATCTCTGTAGACAACGTTGTAAAAAGCCTTCCCTTTGTCGTCAATAATATGCTCCAGCAAGCTCTCTACAGTCACCTCGCATTCGCCGAACCCCACATAATCCACGCAGTCCATATTTTTAAGAATGTCGTATGCAAAAGCTCCCGAACAGTCCTTTCCGCCGAGGACCGTGCGGATATGGGGATATTCCTTCTTGATGAGTGAACAGAGAAGCAGTGAACCGCTCAACTGGTAATGGGAACAACTGAAGCCGACGAGTTTTGTATCTTTCAGGTAAGGCGAGAGCCTACGGTATGCGGATTCTGAAAAAGCCCCTGCCAACTTCCTCATGGTTTCAAAGTCGTCAAGTCTTAAGCCCATTGATTCAAGGCGGTCGCCGATAAGGTTTTTCGACCTCGCATAAGTATTCTCAAAGAGCAATGAGGCAAAGGCATAGTCTATCCCCATATATTCGACGCCGAACCGCTCCGACCTTTCCAGAAAATTCTCCCAGTAACGGGCGTCAACGCTTTTGAGATAGGGCAGAAAATCGAGGTGAAAGTGAAAGGTCTTGGCGCTTCTTCCTCTTTTGTTCAGCAGCGCCTGCATGATGCCGAGGTTGATGTTCGGTATGTTTGCAAACCACCGTGAGATAAATCTTGAATAGGGCATAGAAACAAAAAGAAAATCCATAATGTTTTATTATAACCTCCCCATCCCCTCCTTGCAAAGGAGGGGATTATTTGAGGATGCTGATTTAACTCGTATTATTGCTTTATAATTTTAGGACCGGCAATGAAAGATAAAAAGAAAAATAAAACGGGATTCGTCCATCCCGGCAGGCTTAGCTTTCCTATGGACATTAAGGTTCACCCCTGGCTTTCCATGCTTATTGACGCCTATTGCATAATAGACAGGGGAATTGCAGAGGCCCTAAAACTTGAGGCAGGGAAGGGCAGAAAACTCGCCTGTTCCAAAGGTTGTTCAAGCTGCTGCAAGACCCATCAGACCATTCCCGTATATCCCCTGGAACTGGTGGGCCTTTCATGGTATGTGACCGAGAAACTAAATGGTCCCGTTCGCGAGGTACTTAAGACCCGTCTCAGAGAGTACAAGGAAAATGACGCCTGTCCTTTTCTGATCGACGCTGCCTGCTCGGTCCATGCGATGAGACCGGCCGCCTGCAGACAATTTAATGTCTTCGGAAGTCCGTGTGCGGAGGGCGAAGACCCTTATTATACCCGCAGGGAAGACGTCCTTACACCGATTAAAAAGTATATAGACCGCGCCTTCTTCATCATGCTCCCTTTTTACGGCGTTCGCGAAGAATCGGAGAGGTGGAAGATTATTGAAACAGGCTACGTCCATCATGTCGTCAAACTTCTTCAAAACTGCAACTGGCAAAGCCTTGCGGAGAAGATGGAGGAGTTTGAGGGAAGAACGATTTTATAGTTATATCGTTATCGGGTCAACGTCAATTCTTATTTTTACTTCCTTTACATTTTTGAACGCCTTCAGAAAAATTTTGGCTGCTGCATGGAGACTGCCGCGGACAGCGGACTTGAGGAGCAGTTTGAATTCATTTCCGCCGCTTTTATTTTTTGCCGCATACGGGCCGAGTATCTGAATATCACCGGCTATTTTACCGGAGATATCCGATAGTTCTTTTGAAAGCTCTCTCTTGCTTGTAAATTTAATCAGTAAGAGCCTTGAATAAGGAGGGTAATTAAGTTCTTTGCGCCTTTGGTTTTCTTCTTTCACGAAAGAGAGATAATCATAATTTTTCAGGCATCGATAGAGATAATTCTGAGGCATTCGCGTCTGTATAAAGATTTCCCCGCCCGGATCGAGCATCTCAATAATCGACGATATTTCCTGATATGCCTTTTCAGGGGATCTGAAGTCGGGGATGTTCATAAAAAGGTCTGCATTCAGGACGGCTGCCATGGAAAATTTCCCGGAGAAGACAAGCCTTCTGGTCATTAATTTGGTGCCGATAATGACCCTGCCGTCCGCTTCGGAAGCGTTTTCTGCAAGACTTTTCAGTTCCGTTTTTTTTGATGAGATATCATGGTCTATTCTGAGCGCCCTGATCCCGAGAAGCTCTTCCAAATCTTCCTGTACCCGCTGCGTGCCTGCCCCTAACATTTTCAAATTAAAGCTTTTGCATCTGCTGCAGCGTTCCGGGACCGGAGACAGAGCATAGCCGCAATAATGGCATTTCAGGGACAGGTCCTTTTTGTGAAAGATCAGGGGGATTTTGCACTGAGGGCATTCCTCGGTGTGAGCACAATCATCGCATTGCAGGAGAGTTGAATATCCCCTTCTGTTCATGATGAACATAACTTTTTTGTCTTTATGAATATGTTTTGCAGCGGCGTCTATGACCGTCTTTGCCAGATAGGGTTTTAACTTCTTTTCAAAGCGCATATCCAATATTTTTATAGCCGGTCTTTTCCCGTCATTTCCCGGCCTTAATAAGGTATATTTCCCGGTCGTACAATTATGGAGGGATTCTATGGACGGACAGACGGAGGAAAGAAGGACGGTCGCCTTTTCGATGAAGCCCCTCATAACCGCAACATCCCGTGCATTGTAGCAGGGATTTTTCTCTTCTTTGTAAGAACCGCTTTGCTCGTGCAATACGGCTATCAGAGAGACTTTTTTCAGCGGGGCAAAAACGGCGGACCTTGTGCCGAGAACAATATCGGAACGGCCTGAACGGATACGCTCTATCGCCTCGGATCGTGAGCCCTTGCTCAGTTCGCTGTGGAAAAGACAAACCCTGTCTCCGAATCTTTCAAGGAAAGCAGGGAAAAGCCCTTCGGCGAGCGATACCTCCGGTGCGAGGACTATTGCGTTGCCGGTTTCCTGAAGTATTGTTGCCGGCAGTGAATATTCAAAGTCGGCGGATGGCGCATGGAGAAGAAATGCGTTATATATCCCTTCATTCAGTGATTTCATCAAACCGTTAAAATCATATTTAGCGAGATCAAGAGAGTTCAGGTTGCAGGCAGGCGGTTTTTCTTTTGGAAAAGGAGCGGCAGGGAGGATTTTTCGCGTCCTCTTTTTTGTTTTTTTAAAGGCTTCTTCCGGCAGCATGTTTCGCAGCGCCAGCCCCTGTTCCGCCATATAATATTCGGACATCCATTTCAGTAGCGTCATCATGCCATTTCCCATCAGAGGCTCATCGCCGTGGATCTCATAAATATCCTTTATTTCTCCTGCGGGAATTGCAGGTGATTTACCTATAATTATCCCTTTTGCGAGCCTGTTTTTCAGGGGTGCGCCGACCATCATGCCGGGCTTCAGGAGCCCTGCAAATGATTCACTGCATCTGTATGTGAGCGGGCCTATATTTACCGGAAAGATGACGTCAAAAAATTCCATAGAAGATTCTATCACATTGTGAACAGTCTTATCTTTGTGGCATAATTTAATTATGTGGATCGGAAAAATATTACTCTTGCTGATAATAACGTGTCTTTCAGCATGTGCGACGCCGCAGGTCAAGGCGCAGGAAGCGAAGCCCTTGCCTTCCAAGGACGCCTATTATTCTTTTCTACTCGGCTACAGTGCCGAAAAAGACGGGAAATGGGAGGATGCGGTTGAGCATTACAGGGAGGCTCTCGGGCATGACCCTTCATCGGTCTATCTGAAGACGGAGATCAGCTTTGTGCTCCTCAGGCTCGGGAAGGTAAGCGAGGCCTTGTCGTCTGCCGAGGAAATAGTAAAGGCGGATCCTGAATATGTCCCTGCTCTCATGCTGCTTGGCGAACTTTACAACAGTCAGAAGAAGCCGGATCAGGCCATTCAGATGTATCGTAAGGCGCTCGCGATGGAGCCCGACAACCGGGAGGCGGCGCTGTTTCTGAGTCTGCTATACGCTTCGAGGAAAGAATATGACGAGGCTATTGCTATTCTTGAAAAGCTTGCCGAAGAATCGCCGGATAATATTATGGCCGTCTATTATCTGGGTTCAATGCTTATTGAAAAGGGCGACGCCGACAAAGCTGCAAAATATTTTGAAATGGTCCTGTCCCGGCGGCCTAATTTCGACGCCGCTTATTTAAATCTGGGAATGATCCTGGAGCGGAAGGGCAAGATAAGTGAAGCCGCGGATTACTACAATAAGGCGATTGCGGTCAACCCGCATAACCTCCAGGCAAGGGAGAGACTGGGACAGATATATTTCAGGCAGAAGGATACCGGCAAGGCTATAGAACAATATCAAGAAATAAGCACGCAGGCGCCGGTCAATATAGACGTCCATATGAACCTTGGAATACTCTATTTTGATGACAGACAGTATGACAAGGCTGTGGAAGAGTTCAGGATCGTTCTTGAGGCAAAGCCGGATAATACATCGATACGGTACTACCTTGCGATTGCGCTTGAGGAGATGGACAGGAACGATCAAGCAATTTTGGAATTTAAAAAGGTCATTCAGGTTGATCCCAAACATATCAGCGCCTTTCTCAACCTCGGGTTGATCTATGCAAAACTGAACAGGGATGATGAAGCCATTTCACTGTATGAAGAAGTTCTGGGCTTTGAAAAAGAAAAACCGGAGGTCTATCTCTATCTCTCCGCAGTCTATCTGCATAAGAAAAACTATCAGAAGGCCGAGACCGTATTGAAGGACGCCCTCGGAAGTTTCCCGAACAATGACGATCTGAATTTCAATCTTGCACTTATGTTCGAAAAGACTAAAAGGTTCGATGAAATGGTTGCCTGTCTGAAGAAAACCATTGAGATAAATCCGGAACATGCCGACGCATTGAATTACCTGGGTTACAGTTACGCGGATAAAGGCATAAATCTTGAAGAAGCCGTCGCCCTGATTAAAAAGGCGCTCGAGCTCAAACCGGATAGCGGCTATATTATGGACAGCCTTGGGTGGGTATATTATAAACAGGGGAAAAACAGTGAAGCTCTCGATCTGCTTCTCAAAGCCGCCCAAAAAGTGAAAGATGACCCTGTTGTGATGGAGCATATCGGCGACGTCTATAACTCAATGGGAATGAAAGAAAAGGCAAGGGAATACTGGCAGAAGTCCGTTGATTCTCATGCTAAAAGCGAAGAAGAAGGACTGAAAGAGAGAGTCGGGGGAAAACTCCTTAATCTGAAATGAAAAATTCGTGCGTCATCCCTTATCCTTCGTCCTTCGTCCTCAGGGCCCCTGCAAAGATAAACTGGTTTCTGAGCATAACCGGGAAAAGGAACGACGGCTACCATAATATTTTAAGCCTTATGCAGTGTATCGGTCTTTATGATGAACTCACCTTCGCACAGGCGGACGGGCTCGATCTAATCAGCGGCATGGATATTCCTCCGGAAGAGAATCTTGTTTGTAAGGCGGCTTCCGCCCTCGGGAAACGGGTATCCTGTGATAAGGGCGCAAAGATAAGCCTCAAAAAAAATATCCCCTCCGGCGCCGGACTTGGAGGCGGAAGCAGCGATGCTGCCTGCACTCTCAAAGGGCTGAACATGCTGTGGAAGTTAAAACTCGGCAGTACGGAATTGTCTTCGATAGCCGCTGAAATAGGCTCTGATGTGTCTTTTTTTTTGCAGGGTACCTGCGCCCTGATTGAAGGCCGCGGTGAAATATTGAAGCCGCTGAAAGTCCTTTATTCCACGGTCCTTCTGCTTGTAAAACCGTCAGTATCCGTTTCAACGGCATGGGCCTATACCTCTTATGACGCACTCCTTAAGTTGACAAAAAAAGCTATTGATATTAAACTGTTAATTCAGGCTTTGAACAGGCAGGATTTTGCCTCTCTTGATACACTAATTAACAATGACCTTGAATATGCGGTTGCCGAACGGTATCCCGTAATAAAGGACATAAAGACCCGATTAATGCAATCAGGGGCTATGCTTTCTGCTATGACAGGCAGCGGCTCCGCAGTCTTTGGCGTTTTTCAAAACAGGAAAAAGGCTGAAAAGGCGGCAAAGACGATGCAGCCTCACTGGTGTAAAGTTGTCGAAACGCTGATATAAATATAATTGCAAAATGCAAATTGTAAAATACAAATTACAAATTTGTCTGAACAATTTGACTTTTGCATTGTTATGTAAAGTTTGGGGCGTCGACAAACGGCAAGTCAGGAGACTTTGGATCTCCCATTTGGAGGTTCGAATCCTCCCGCCCCAGCCAACAAGAATTTGCCCTGCAAATTCTTGAATGAAGAATTAAAATTAGGAATTAAGAGTTAAAACAAAACAAAAAAGCAGGCTTGGATTTTTTAACTCTTAATTTTTAACTTATAACTCTTAATTGTTTTTTGGAGGTGCGATGCCTGAGGGAATAAGACTTTTTACCGGAAATGCTCATAAAGAACTTGCAAAGGAGATTTCAGGCTATCTCGATATCCCGGTCGGTAATGCTTCAGTAACCGAATTCAGCGATGGAGAGATCAGCGTTCATATTAACGAGAATGTAAGGGGTTCCGACGTTTTCATACTACAGCCGACCTGTATGCCGGTAAACCGTAATATTATGGAAATCCTCCTGATGGTAGATGCGTTGAAGAGGGCTTCGGCCGGCAGAATAACGGCCGTTATCCCGTACTACGGCTATGCAAGGCAGGACAGAAAGGTCCAGCCGAGGGTGCCGATTTCCGCAAAACTCGTTGCCGATCTGATAACCGCTGCAGGCACCAGCAGAATACTTACAATGGATCTGCATGCCGCCCAGATCCAGGGTTTTTTCAATATCCCGGTCGACAATTTGTATGCGGCGCCCGTCCTTCTTGAGTATGTGCAGAAAAAGTATGATTCAAAAAGTCTTATCATCGTATCTCCCGACGCCGGCGGCGTTGAAAGAGCAAGGTCCTTTGCCAGAAAATTAGAATGTTCGATTGCAATCATTGATAAAAGGCGCGAGGTTGCAAATGTATCTCAGATAATGAATGTAATCGGAGACGTGCAGGGGAAGGATATCATAATACTTGACGACATGGTGGATACCGGCGGCACTACAATTCAGGCCGCAGCCGCCCTGAAAGAAAAAGGCGCAAACCGTGTTATTGCCGCTTGCACCCATGCGGTCCTTTCGGGTAATGCGGTTGAAAATGTGAATAAATCCGTACTGGAAGAACTTATCGTAACCAATACGATAAATCTCGACAGCAAGAAAGAACGGTGCGGAAAACTGACCGTTCTGAGCATAGCGCCTATTATCGGAGAGGCTGTTAAAAGGATCCATGAGGAAACTTCAATAAGTTCGCTTTTTGTATAAAGGAGGAAAAGCAAGATGGAACGTATTACTATTAATGTGCACAGGAGAGAGGAAAAAGGGAAGGGAGCTGCGAGGTCTCTCAGAAGGAACAAGATGATCCCCGCAATCCTTTACAGAGGCGGAGATTCCCTGCCGATAAAATTCCCTAAAAAAGAGATCACACAATTCATCAATACAACGGCAGGCAATCAGATTATGGTGAGCCTTAAGTTTGCAGACGGTGAAAACAAACTTGCGCTGATGAAGGAATTTCAGGTCGATCCGGTCAACAGGGAATTGCTTCACGCGGATTTTTTCGAGGTCTCCCTTACGGAGAAAGTCAAGGTCAGCGTGCATGTAGGCACTATCGGGGAGCCTATAGGAGTCAAAAGGGACGGCGGGTTATTGCAGCATGTCATCAGAGAGATCGAAATCGAATGCCTTCCCGACAAGTTACCCGAACATGTTAAAGTCGATATATCAAAACTTGAGATCGGGCAGTCTTTCCATGTCAGCGGAATCGATCTCGGAGAGGATGTAAAGATCCTTACAGACCCTGACGAAGTAATAGTCAACATTGTGGCGCCTACAGTCGAGGTAGTCGCGCCTGTTGAAGTTGTCGCGCCTGCTGAACCTGCCGCGCCTGAGGTAGTCAAGAAAGGCAAGAAGGAAGAGGAAGCGGAAGAAGGGAAAAAATAATTATCAATCGAGGCTCTTGCAAAAGTCACAGATTGTCATTCCGAACGAAGGTGAGGAATCTTATATCCAATTGATTATAAAAGATTTCTCCTTTCACTCGAAATGACAAATTGGCCTGTTTTAGGACTTTTGC
>JBAZZX010000061.1:0-14704 GCA_041658585.1 Thermodesulfovibrionales bacterium | reverse complement strand
TTGAATCTACTCATTTGAACCTCCCTTCACTTGGTACCTTTCAGGGAGGTTCATTTTAATTACTTTTACGGTTAAACCGCTTTACTGGACCACTACCAGAGGTAGTGGTTTTATCTTATAATAAATCGTCCATTCTTTGTTATTAAAACTTTTCATAGCTTTTCAAAAACCGTTGGGGCGTCAAGATTTTAATCCCCATATATTCGCCTACCGCCTCTATTGCCTTATCTCCGGTTACGATGACTTCCGCTTTTAACGCCACCGCGCATTCTATAAACTTATCGTCATCAGGATCATTCTTAACTACCTTCACTTTCGGCGTCTTTGTAGTAAACAGCATATTGAAACCTCTTTTAAAAAGAGACAGGAGTTCTCCCAGTTCATCCTCGTCCTGAAGCCCTATCCTCTGCAAAACCTCAATATATTCATCAAGGATATCCTTAGAAAGACAAAGGGTGATCTTTTCAGTTTTCCATAAATCTATAATTCTTCGCAGATTTCCGCCGAAAAAAGACGAGACAAAGATATTTGTGTCAATAACAACCTTCATCCTCGTTTTCTTCTAACTTCTTTAATTGCCTTTTCTATATCGCCGGGCTTTACACCTCTTGACCTTAATTTACCCCCTACTCTGTTCCATAGGTCATCAATATATGACCCGATATCACGCTCTTTAATGTAATCCTCGATAAGTTCCCTGACCATCTGACTTGAGGTCTTACCCTCAACCCTTGCCAGTTTAGTGAGCCTTTCCTTCATTTCAGGATCTATCCTTATCATCATCTGAGTTGACATACAAACACCTCCATATCTGTCTTGATGTATATATTGTATATATCGTATATCATTTATTACAACCTGTCAATATTGCGCATTTATCCTGCAGTTGTGCGTGTCTGAAATCCTCCCCTTTGCAAGGGGAGGTTGGAGGGGTTTTGATGAGATGGAATACCCCTAAAGAGAAATAGCATTGAAAGATTTCTTATTGTATATTTATACTGATACCATTCAGGTGATGGTAATGAGTGAAAGCATGACAGAAATACCGGCAGAGATATTTGAACTCATCAAACGCTTTGAGGATAACAAAGAAGCCTACCGCTCGGGGCAATATAATGAAACCCAGCTCAGGCGCGAGTTTATTGATCCTTTCTTCGGGATACTTGGATGGGATGTCGATAACAAACAGGGGTATGCCGAAGCATATAAGGACGTAATTCACGAAGACGCCATAAAAATCGGCAGCGCCGTAAAAGCTCCTGATTATTGTTTTCGTATAGGCGGCACGAGGAAGTTTTTTGTCGAGACGAAAAAGCCGTCAGTCAATATCAAGGAGGATGTAAACCCTGCCTTTCAGTTGCGGCGTTATGCATGGTCTGCAAAGCTGCCGCTCAGCATCCTGACGGATTTTGAAGAATTTGCAGTCTACGACTGCCGTGTCAAGCCTGTAAAGACAGACAAGGCTTCCGCATCCCGTATTCTCTATCTTACCTATGATGAATATATCCGGCGATGGAACGATATTAATTCGATATTCTCCCGTGAAGCAGTGCTGAAAGGTTCATTCGACAAATACGCTGAGACATCCAGGCACAAGAAAGGCACGGCTGAAGTCGATAGCGCATTTCTCAAGGAGATCGAATCATGGCGGGACATATTTGCACGCAATATAGCCCTCCGCAATTCAATCACCCAGAGGGAACTCAACTTCTCGGTACAGCGCATTATTGACCGAATCGTCTTTCTGCGTATCTGCGAAGACAGAGGCATAGAGGATTACGGCAGGCTCATGGCGCTGCTGAATGGCTCTAATGTTTATCGGCGTCTGCTGGAAATATTCCGCTATGCAGACGAGCGTTACAACTCCGGTCTCTTTCATTTTCAGAAGGAAAAAGACCGTCCCGAATTGCCGGACGAACTCACTCCTATGCTCATAATTGATGACAAGCTGCTTAAGGACATCATCAAGCGTCTTTATTATCCTGAGAGTCCCTACGAATTTTCAGTCCTTCCCGCCGACATCCTCGGCTATGTATACGAACAGTTCCTCGGCAAGGTTATCCGATTGACCTCCGAGCACCGTGCTGTGGTGGAAGAAAAGCCGGAAGTGAGAAAAGCAGGAGGAGTATATTACACGCCCACCTATATTGTCGATTATATCGTAAAGAATACTGTCGGCAAGCTCCTGGAAGGTACAATTCCTAAACGGGTGAACAACCTCCGCATACTCGACCCGGCGTGCGGTTCAGGATCATTCCTGTTGGGAGCATATCAACATCTTCTCGACTGGCACCGCGACTGGTATACCAATAATGACCCTCAAAAATGGGCAACCGGCAAAAACCCCACACTGTATCAGGCACAGGGCGGCGACTGGCATTTAACTACTGCGGAAAAGAAACGTATCCTCTTAAACAATATTTATGGCGTTGATATAGATTCTCAGGCTGTTGAGGTCACAAAATTATCCCTCTTGCTCAAGGTCCTTGAAGGTGAAAACAACCAGACACTCGAAAGGCAGTTCAAATTTTTTCATGAGCGCGCTCTGCCTGATTTGGGAAACAATATCAAATGCGGCAACTCTCTTATAGGTCCTGATTTTTATGACCAGCAAACCCTACTTGACGAAGACGAGCGCTACCGCATCAATGTCTTTGACTGGGATGCAGAGTTTCCGGAGATCATGAAATCGGGCGGATTCGATGCAGTAATAGGCAATCCGCCGTATGGATATATGATTTCTCCACAGGAACAGCAATATTTCCAGTCTAAATACAACCATCAAGATTATCAAAAAGATTTTTACCTTCTTTTCCTTGAGCGTTATCAAAAATTACTCGGAAAAGATCGGCTACTTGGCGTAATCGTTTCAAATACATGGCTGCAATCAGTAACATTTAAGAAGATCCGACAGTATCTTACTTCTTCATACAAATGGCGCCGCGTACTTCATCTGCCGGAAAAGGTTTTTGCAGCTGTTGTTGATACGCATGTTTTAATTTATCAAAAAAATGAAGCAGGGGTTTCAAGTGACGATGTTATCGCAATTGACATTAGAAAGAATAGGCAAATAGAATTCCAGCACACCTTGTCAGGCAAATTCATACCAAGGGATGGTGAACCAATAAATGTAATTGTTCCTCCGGAATCTCAGATGTTGTTCCGCAAAATTCAGGGAATTTCATCACCATTGCTGCATATATGCAAAGTATATAATGGAGTAAAGCCGTTCGAAAAAGGCAAAGGGACCCCTCCTCAAACCGACAAAATCATGGAAGAAAAACCATTTGTAAAAGACGGGCTATGTCCTGATAAAACATTTTCCCCTCTCTTGCGAGGGAGTCTTATTCACCGCTATAAGAATCTGTGGAATCAGGATTACTGGATTAAGTATGGCCCCTGGCTTGCTGCTCCACGAGACCCTTCAATATTTGCCGCGCAACTAAAGATCGTGGTTCGCCAGACAGGCGACGCTATTATTGCAACTTTAGTAAATAATGAATTCATTGCGCGCAATAATTTGCACATTCTTCTACCTCATGACATGACCTATGACCTTCGCTATATACTTGGAATTATGAACTCAAAGTTGTTTGGTTTTGTTTATAGTTTCATGAACCCTGAAAAAGGTGAGGCACTGGCAGAAGTTAAGAAACATCACGTAGAACAACTTCCCCTTCGTTCCATCAACTTCTCCGACCCCGCAGCCAAAGCCCGTCATGACAGAATGGTTTCATTGGTTGAGCAAATGCTTTCGCTCAACAAACAGCTTCAGACAACCAAAACCGATCACGAGAAGACATCTCTTCAGAGGCAGATTGATGCTGCCGACAAACAGATAAATCAGTTGGTCTATGAACTATACGGGTTGACAGAGGATGAGATCAGGATTGTTGAGGGAAAGGTTTAATTTTTCGGTTCATCGGAAAGCGGTCAAATCCGCATAACACCCCCTCGCCCCCTCTTAGCTTAAGAGGGGGGGTATTACTTCCTCCCCTTAAGTTAAGGGGAGGTGAAGGTGGGGTTATGTTGGGATGGGGTTAGGGAGAGTTATGAAATTCCTGAAGAATGATCCCACATTGAAACAACGGCGCCGGGAGTTGAGAAATAATCAGACTGAAGCGGAAAAGACCTTTTGGTCTCACGTGCGGAACAAACAGTTCTACGGGCTGAGATTTTTAAGGCAGTACAGTATTAGTCCCTATATTTTGGACTTCTATTGTCCAAGCATGAAGCTTGCCGTTGAATTGGACGGCGGACAGCATACGCAGCACGAAAGCCGGATATACGATTCGACCCGTTCAGAGTACCTGAAAGCTCATGGTATTGATATCATACGATTTTGGAATCATGAGGTATTACTCAACATAAGCGGCGTTTTGGCTGAAGTGACGAAGAAGATAACCCCTCCTACCCTCCCCTTACGTTAAGGGGAGGTGAAGGTGGGGTTACCCTCGGAAATGCCGGCAGGCTTACTTTTAGTCTCTCTTATTCTTCCTCATCGCTTTTAATAGTATTTCCACTGAGGGGACATTCACGAGTTTCCCGGACTCATCCATGAACATCCTTCACGAGAACCCCGCAGTACCCAATGGCTGCAATTCTTTTCCGTTGATGAACACCGAAGGAGAACCTGAAAGTCCGAGTGATGATGCCTCATCATCATTAAGTCTGTGGAAATTGACGTCTGCTTTTATGCCATCTCTTTCAAGCGCTGTGGCAATGCTAATCTTCAGGGCTTCTTCTGACTGACAGCCTTGAGATAAATAGCAATCGATTGTAATCTGCGTCTTTCGGTCATGCATCATATTTCTGATAGTTTAACCTGAATGCATATTCCAGTGAAACCCGCCCCTCATTCCACTGCAATCCTGCCACCCAATCCGACGAGATGCTGTCACAGGGTGGCAGGGGAAAAGTTAGCGGATTTCTTGAACCGCGCATATCCACCACGCTATACATACAGTTTGTTTGTTGACAATACCTACAACTGTTGATTCTCAAAAGGCAAGAACTTATGAGAATTCACATAAGAAATCCGCATAATGGGAGGAATAGCTGCCGAGCTTACGAGGCGCGCTGCATCGGCATTTAAGCATTTCTTGATTTGAGCGTTTCCACAAAAAGTTTGAATCCATCTTCCGAAAAACCCCAGGTTCCTTCCTGAAAATTTGGCCTTCCTAATAGAGTCAATGCGAATCGATATCGACCATAGTGTCCATGAATCTCCTCAAACAATTCAAAGCCCTGGGTTGCATTAAACTTTTTAATTGTTTCGAGGATAGCGTTTAATGAAACTTTATCACCGCTTCCAATTTCCTTTTTTAGTAAAGATTCTATAACTGTCTGAAGATTTGCTCTGTCTATTCTGAACGACTGTCTTTCAAAGGGATAACCGATATTCTTGGGGACTGTTGTAGTTAACTCTTCCTCTGTCGGTTTGTCTCTAGAATTCCGCTTCTTTGAGGTGACGATCATTTTATAAATAAGATAGACAATAAAAAAAATTACCGACACAATTACAAGATTATTGATGCGGGAATAGCTTTTCAACCAAGCTAACAACTGAAAGAAAGCAGTTGCAAAGGATACCTGTGTAACCAGACTTTCTAATAATAAATAAATGGTCGTTAGAATAGCCAAGATAATTCCAGCGATTACTTTGCTCCATACGGGATCAGCCCAGTATTTCTTGATAAGTTTAATCATGTTAACCTAATGGATTCATTATAAAACATTTGCTTATATCTGAAAATGACTATATTGATTGTGCATAATCTTCAACTTTATTTATTCGCCGACTTCAATTATTTTTGTTTCTACTCTTTACTTTTGTAAAGCAGCTCTGCGGTGTCTCTTTCAGGAAGATATGTGCAGTTTAATAAGAATGCAATTTAGGTGGCTGCATAAAGCTAAATCCTCACACAAGCGGTTATCCACTGCTTTCATTGTCGCCGACTCCGGCCCCTGTCGCGGCCATGCTCTCCTTACTATTGTTCGCAAAGAACGTTCCGGCCCTCTCCCTTGCTTCATCCATACTGCTGCTTGACTGGATCCTGGACGCCAAAGAGTGTCCGAATTTATAGTTCCGGGCGAAGTAGTGGGTAAATTCCTTCAGCCTACCCAAGCGATAGATCGGGCGATAATCCGCGTTCAAAGCTTCGAGAAAGGCCGCGTAAACATCCGGCAGCGACACTACGCGCTCCGTGATATCGCCGCCGAATACACTTCCGGCAATTTCGGCGAAGAGCCAGGGTCTTATCACCGCCCCCCGTCCGAGCATCAATCCGTCGGCGCCGGATACTCTCAGGCATTTTTCCGCATCCTCTACCGAGAAAACTCCGCCATTGGCGATAACGGGTATTTTAATGCATTCCTTTATTTCGGCTATATATGCCCATCGCGGATTTCTTGCAAAGGGCTCATGCTTGAACCGGGCGTGCACCGTAAGCATATCAACGCCCTCACCTTCCAGCATGGAGCAGAACGTCTTTAATTTCCCGTTGTCGGCGTCGCTGCCGAGGCGGATTTTCGCACTCAGGGGCAAGGCGGTGCGCTTTCTGGCCTCGACCACGATGCGGCGGGCCTCATCCGGTCGTTCCATCAGCATGCCGCCCGCGCCGAACTTGCCGACCGCGCGCGCTGGGCAGCCCATGTTCAAATCAACAGCGTCAGCCTTAAATGCATGAAGCGCATCAATGGCCCGGCCTATCTCTTTGTCAGTGGAAGTCAGGAACTGATAGGAAAGTGGGCTTTCCTTTTCGGTTCTGATCAGATACGGGGAGATGCGGGGATTTTCCGTGGGCAGTCTTTTTGCCGAGAGCATTTCGGTCGACAACAGGCCGACCCCGCCGAAGCCGATCATAATCCGCCTGAGGGCGCTATGGGTAAGGCCTGCCATCGGCGCAAGGAGAAGCGGCGGATCGATCAGCAGATTGCGAATCCGTATCGCTTGCGGCGGTGTTCGCACATTCGTTTCAACTTTCATCGACATTAAGGGAAACATTCCCTATTTCCCTCTCTCTTTCCCCGGCTTTTCTCATATCCCCATTTCGATTACTAAGAAATTCATAAGAAAAGCCACACACCCTCACCCTTACCCTCTCCCCTCAAGGGAGAGGGGACTTAAGAATCGCCCCTCCCTTGAGGGGAGGGGATAAAGGGGAGGGTGTTTAAATGTGGCTTAACTTATGATCTCCTTAGTAACATTCGTACTCCGCACGATTGTATAATATTCGAAAAGTGTCGATTACAAGGAAGAAGCTATCGTCTATAGCACTCATATTACTTTATGCGACCCTCACCCCATACTGCGCATACCCGTTTTATTTTCTTTAGCATTTATGGTGTAACGCTGAAGGGTCGTTCCTGATCAAAATCAGGCAGGTAATGGGCCTGACTTTCGAGTTTCTGTATAAATGCGTTCTCCAAGCCGAGCTCAAGCGCATAGTCCGTGATTTCATCATATTCGTCTTCTGTTAGGGTCCGGTTTATCTCCGGGAAATCACATGCTTTATATTGAGGAGAATACTGCGACATGATGCTGACGTGAATATCCGGAGACAGGTCCGCCAGAAATGCGAGGCATTGCCGGCTGTTCTCCAGGTAGCCCGGCAACACAAGATGACGGACCAGCAATCCGCGCACGGCGATGCCATCGTGATCCATAACCAGGTGGCCCACCTGATCCAGCATTTCCCTGAGAACGCCGGGGACTATATCACCATAATCGTCTACATTAGAAAATTTTCCCCCGGGTCCATGTTCCAGATATTTGATATCCGGAACATAAATATCCACAAGGCCCGTGATCTGCCGGAGCGCATCCACTGAATCATAACCATTGGAGTTATACAGAACAGGCACAATAAGCCCATTTTGCTTTGCCAATTGAATGGCGGCTGCCATCTGAAAGATCATATGTGAGGGTGAAACAAAATTGATGTTATGAGCGCCTTCATCCTGAAGCCGCAGTATCTCAACTGCAAGCTCATCCGTAGTCAAAGTCCTGGTACGGCCCTGCTGAAACTCCTGGCTGATCTGGTAATTCTGGCAAAACACGCATCGGAGATTGCACCCGCTAAAAAAAATGGCGCCCGAACCATTGGTGCCGGAAATAGGGGGTTCCTCACCAAAATGCAGGCCTGCATGGGAAATCTGAATGCCGGAACCGACCCCGCAAAAACCGGTTTCACCTTCAAGTCTGTTCACCCCGCATCTGCGCGGGCAACATTCACATTTTTCCAGTCGATCTGTTAATGATTGATTCATATAAGAATATTGGTTCTTTCTCATTTTGTGTGGGTAATTACATCCCCTCCCTTGAGGGGAGGGGATTAGGGAAGGGTGTTTAAATGTGCATCTACTTATGAACTCTTTAATACCTCCTCCACATCAGTTGATCTTTTTCTGAGGCCTTTTGCAAGGTGCGTTAATCCTTTTGCCATTGATTTAATCACCCTCTCCCAACCCTCTCCCCTCAAGGGAGAGGGACTTTACCCACTCAGTTTGAGAAAGAACCAGAATACTCTGTGTCAGGCTTGCAAGTGTATATGTAGTCTTTCCCTCACCCTCCGCAGGAAGAGAATCTTCTGGTCCCAATGCCTTTCCTTTTATAATTAATTCTTCCTATCGTTCAGGGATTTAAAATGCCTGCTTTGGTCTTCAATCCAAAGCTGAAAGCCTGCAGGTGAATTTCCGTAAGGGCATCCGGCATCCTCATACACTTTAAACGCCGGAGTGTTCATGCCTGATTTAAATCTTTTTATTCTTTCGACTACTCTCTGCATGGCCGCCACAAAAGACCGAAAGACTTCATCAAATTGCTCATTATTATATTCTGTCATGATTATCTTCTATTTTACAGCAATGGATGCCGTCTGTCATATTTATCATCGACTCATTTGGCATAGCTGTTTCTCCTTACAACTGCAATAAACACGACAAACAAAATCGCCGACAACCCCGCTGTTATCACGCCGAAATAGAATGTTGCCGATGGGGAGATATGATCCCAGAGCCACCCTCCTATGAGGCTTGCAGGAAACGCTGCAATTCCGACTGCTGTATTGAAGACACCAAAGGCTGTTGCCTTAAAGTCCTGAGGGATGATGGTGGCAAGAAATGCCTTTTGAATTCCTTCCGTAAGCCCCATGAAGAGACCGTAGAAGCCAAATAGAATCCAGACGGCTCTTGCATCCTCGGCAACGGCAAAACCATAGTAGAGGACCGCAAATAGTACAAAACCGAGGAGTATCACCCTCTTCTTCCCAAACCTGTCTGCTGCGATACCGGCAGGAATAGAAGATAAGGAGTAGATGAGATTGAACAGGAGGTAAAGTATGGGAATCATGACAGTCGGAACCCCGATCTGCTGGGCCCTTAGTATAAGAAACACATCACTTGAATTGCCTACGGCAAACAGGGTTGCGATTGCCACAAAAAACTTGAATCTCCTATCAAAATGTTTGAGCGTCAGTTTCGGTCTCTCAGAATGCGGGAGGGAAGCTTTCTTCTTTTCTGTGATAAAAAGGATAATCAGGAGCACTGCTATAGCTCCGGGAATCATCGAAAGCCAGAAGACCCATCTATAGTTGTTTGAGAATAGACCGAGAAGGAAGAAAGCGAGTGCAGGCCCGACCACGGCGCCCATTGTATCCATTGAACGATGAAAACCGAATGCCCTGCCGAGATGCGTTTTTTCCGAAGACTCGGCAATGATGGCGTCGCGCGGCGCCGTACGGACGCCCTTGCCGAACCTGTCTATAAAGCGTGAACCCATAACATGCTGCCAGCCCATTGCAAGCGCAACAATCGGTCTGCTCAGAGTAGATATGCCGTAACCGGCAGCCATAAGCCACTTGCGGTTGCCGATCCTGTCGGAAAACCAGCCCGAAAATACCTTGAGTAAGCTTGCGGTTGATTCGGCAATGCCTTCGATGAGACCTATAACAGATTTATTGACGCCGAGAACATTCGCAAGGAAAAGAGGCACCAGCGGATAGATCATCTCGGAGCTTACATCCATAAAAAAACTGACAAGCCCGGCAATGAAGACATTCCTGCCGAAACCGAAAAACTTTTTATCCTTAGATTTCATGACAATGCAACGCCATTAAAAGTCAGCACCACAGGCATAGCCGGTAGTATTGACATTATATGCAGAAAACTTCGTCAATTAAAACCTACTAAGGAGTTCATTAGAAAAGCCACACACCCTCACCCTTGCCCTCTCCCCTCAAGGGAGAGGGGACTTAGGAGCCCCTCCCTTGAGGGGAGGGGATTAAGGGGAGGGTGTTTAAATGTGGCTTTCCTTATGAACGTATTAATGTCTGAATCTCTCATCGGCTTTCATACTATGCATTTTCTCTGCTTTGCCGGAAAGCCAACCTGTCTTTTCTACTTCGTGCGCGTCAACTTCTGAGATATAAGGTTTTATGTCCAATAAAGGTGTGCCGTCTATGATATCTACATTTTCTATATAAAGAAGATTCCCTTCCACCTTTATGAGTTTGACAACAGATATCCCTACAGGATTTGGCCGCTTCGGTGCACGGGTGGCAAAAACTCCACGGAGTTTATCATCGACAAAAGGTTTAACCGACAACTCATATCCTTCAGACAGGTGAAAATGATAGATCAGCATAATATGTGAGAATCCATCGAGGTCTTTCAGACCTTCTATAAAATCCGGACTTATTTCTACCGTGCCCGCAACACCTATAGCTCCAGTTGGTTGTATGGGCATTCCTTTGACGTCATTAAAAGGGGAATGAATTATGCCTATCGGTTTATATATGATTTCCAAAATGTACCGCCTGGGTTACCGCTCCGTTCAGATAAACTCATCAGTTGCAAAAAACTATTACAAACGGCAGGGCTGATGCGATGAAAAGGTCTTGTAGCGACACATTAATGTACTTTCAGAATAAGAACCGACCTTTTCGAAAGTCGCCACAGGTTAGCTCTGCATTTATGTAATTGAAATATAATACTTTGTCGCATTATAAGACTTTTCATCGTGTCTGCCCTGCCGTTTATGCAACGTCTATGCAAAGCATCTAATTTAGAAAATACTGTGAAATATATCTTATGGCAAGGAAAATAATAATCGTACCCAGCATTAATTTAATAGCCTTTTGGGGCACGAATTTCTGGAACCGTGCGCCAAGGTATATGCCGATGAATCCGCCTGCGCCAAAAAGAAAACCAAGCAGCCAGTCAGGTGAAGTAGACATCCCGGCCTTTGCGGGAATGATGCTGTAGAAAACTACCCCTGCCACTGAAGTTATCAATGTCCCCATTAAGGCGGCCCCTGCAATTGTATAAACTGGAAGATGGAAGACCGCAACGCAGAATGGCGCTATAATCGCTCCTCCGCCTATCCCATAAGTGCCGCCAATGACTCCTACAAAAAAAGCAAGGACAAACATGGCTATTGTGCTGTATGAGAACCTTTCTCCCCAGAATTCATATTCCACTTTTCTCAGGCTTACCGAGACTGTCTTTACTACAGCCTCAGGCGGAAGTCCCGAAGCTACTCTGCTTTTTTGTTGGTCTTTAATTTGTTTTGTCCTTTCCCTGAATTTATCTTCAAGGGCCTTCATCTTTGTCTTCCCTGCCGAGGCTTTTCCCGTCAGTTCATAGATAAGACGCACGCCTATATAGAGCAGTACGCATCCTACGAAGAGTTTGAAAGCCCTCGGATCGGGAAGATACAGAACTCTTAGATAGTATCCTATGAAGACGCCGGGGAGGGTGCCTATAATGACAACCCACGTCAATGGCCATGCCATTCTGCCTTCCTTAAGGTACCGGTACACGCCGCTTGGAATTGCAACGATATTAAAGACAAAGTTGGTGGCGCTAACAGAAGGGCTTGTGAAATTAAGGAAACTCATCTGGAACGGCAGCAAAAGAAAGGCACCCGAAACTCCGCCCATGGATGTGAAGAAAGATACAACCAACGCAACAAGGGGAGGTATCCAGGGAGCAACCTCGACTCCGGCAGTCTCGAAATACATAAGAACCTCCTTTAAATATACTAAACTATTAACACGAATAATTTATTTATCGTGTTAATAAAAAATATCATATAACATATCAGATGTCAATAGCACCTTGAATAAAAATACAATACTCCGGAACACTATGCAAATTATTGTTCTGGATAAACTTATCAGTTGCAAAAAACTATTACAAACGGCAGGACTGATGCGATGAAAAGGTCTTGTAGCTACACCTTAGCGTTCTTTTATGTTAAGAGCTATCCTTTTCCTGAAAGATACCAAAATTATATCTGCATTTATGTGTTTAAAAAATAATCTGTTGTTGCATTACAAGACTTTTTATCGTGTCTGCCCTGCTGTTTATGCAACGTTTAACCCGGATTATTCATAAATATTTCTGATTGAACTGAGGATAGAGTATTTGCGCTCATTCTCGGTCGTTCCTCCCTGCGAGGCTTTTGCCTCTTTATTTTCAAATACTGTATTTGACTATCGGCAAAAAAAACCGCTCAAATACGCTATCCTCAGTTGCTGTTGCCAATTTTATGAATAATCCGGGTTAGGCAAGCAATCCGCGGGTTTGATTGTTATAATAATGAATAATGCTTCGGTATAAAAAACAGGCGCCGCAGACCACTGTAACTGAGCGAACAAGCCACGCACGCATTGTATCAATGCCAAGTGAAACTTTTTGTCTTGATACTGTTCAGTTAAATCGAATGGAGGAGTCATTCCGTAAGTGGGCAGACGGATCCCCTCGTGCCGACATTTGTTTGTCCCGTAGGCGCATCCTTCTGATATTTCTTTTAATACGTTATACCGGAGCCAAGCTAAATGAAGTGCTGGCAATCAACCCCTTCCGTGATATTGATTTTGAACGGAGACTAGTGTTTCTGGGTAAAACGGAAAAGAAAAATGTACGGCCGCTGCGTGAAGTACAGATACCCGAAGCGCTTTCCGAAGAGCTGAAGTCCGCACTGGATAATCCTTCCTTCAAAGAATATCTGGGCAGCTTGTTCAAGGTTGACCCCGGTCATGTTCGACGTAAATTCTATGAACGCGCAGTTGAATCCGGCTTTTCACCGGCCACAGGAGCTCCTGAAATCATACGTAAGTCCCGTGCCGTGGAACTGATGCAGAGCAATATGCCTTTGCCGGTTGTCCAAAAGATGTTGGGCCATTCCACACTCAACTTGACGGCTTCCTATGTTGACTTTTCCGATGCTGATATGCGGCAGGTGGCAAAACACTTTATTGAAAAGGAATCACGCCGGAAAACAAGCGCCCGGAACAACTTTTTCGGCAAAATCAGTTCAATAAAAAAGGGTGACATTCAGGCAAAAATAGAGATGATTACTCCGAGCGGAGATATGGTAACAACAGTAATCACCAATGACAGCCTCTCACGACTCGGACTTAAAACGGGATCTTTGATTACGGCGGAGGTAAAAGCTCCGTGGGTAATTCTGCAGAAAAACGATAGGGAACCCGAATCCTCAGCGGAAAACCGGTTTATCGGAACCATTACGCGCATCAATAAAGGCAAAATAACAACAGAGTATGTCGTGCGCATTGCGGACGGAACGGAATTGTGCTCTATTGTTACCACTGAAAATGCACGCTTGACTGGATTTAAGGAAAATGACCGGGTGTGGGCAATATTCAACAGCTTTGCCGTGGTACTGCATATCGACTGACAAACAAAAGAACAACTTTTTTTAACCTGAATTGAGCGATTCTTTTAGGTTGTCATTGCGAGGAGTGGAGCGACGTGGCAATCTTACACACTTAAAGAGAGATTCTTCGCTTCGCTCAGAATGACAATTTTTAACGGTTTATACATAAATATCGCTCAATTTAGGTTTAGTAAATCACAAAAAACCCTTCATTATTTCACAACTATCACGGTACACGGAGAAAGCTTGGCGATATTCTGTGAAGTGGACCCCCAGACCCTGCCGAATATCTTTGAATGTCCCATGAAGCCTATGACAAGCAGATCGAAATTGCCTTCTTTTGCATAATTTACAATCGTCTCGACTTCATGTCCTGCCTGAACCTTCACATGTAGTGTGATACCACCTTTTTTAGCCTCTTCTACCGCCTCGTCATTGATATTCCGGAAAAAGCCGTTCGCTTCCTTCCTGTACTCCTCCACTTCGCCGATGGTCGCAGCATAATGAGGGACGCCTTCTTCAACGGAAATACTGTGCAGCTCTGCGTTATATTTTTGTGCCATGTCTATAGCAACCTTAAGAGCTTTTTTAGCGCCGTCAGAGCCGTCATTTGCAACTAATATTTTTTTAAACAACTTTATCCTCCTTTTTGAAATCAGGCTGAAACCACTTCTGTGCAATAATTGTCGGCACTACTGCTGAAAGTATAACAGCCGTAAGCAGTATTGTATATTGTTCCTGATTGATGATCCCGTGTGTAAGTCCAAACAACGCTGAGATTGAGCCGAATGTGAGACCGGTTGACATTAACAGTGTTGTATACATATTTTCTTTTTTCGTGAATTTAAACAGCTCCATTGTCGGCCAGATGCCGATGAATTTCGTTACAACCTTTATTATTAACCCGGCAACTAAACAGATCAATACTATGTTAAAATACATGCATGGAAAAGATCGATGCACGGACACTAAGTCAGGATGCGCAGTATCAGATTCGTAGGCAGGTAGTGAAACTGCGTC
>JBAZZX010000060.1:0-14796 GCA_041658585.1 Thermodesulfovibrionales bacterium | reverse complement strand
TCGTCAAGGTCAAGATCGGCAATACAAAGATATCCGGAAGGCGCAACAATCCTGTAGAATCGATCAATTAGAGATCTGATTTCTTTAACATGATGCAGGGTCATGCCGCTTACAATCAGATTATAATTACCTCCCAGAATATTGCCCTTTTCAGTGTCTATGTATTGAGTCCTTACATTGGGAAGATTTTGTTTGTCGATCTTTGCTTTAAGAACATTAATCATTCCCTGGGAACTGTCAACTCCTGTTATGGAATGGACTACCGGCTGCAACCGGAGGGTCAATAGCCCTGTGCCGCAACCAAAGTCCAGGACATCCATATTGGAAGTCAACACGATTTCGTCTGATATTGCAGCTACTATATCGTTTGCCAGCTTGACCCGTGCCGGCGCCTCGTCCCAGGTGGCTGCCTCCTTGTCAAAATCGCGCTTTTCGATGTTCATTCAGACCTCTCCGCCTTATTGATAAGTTTTAAAGTATCAGAATATCAGAAGTTTGTCAATTTCAACGACTTGCTCGGAGTGAATTAATAAATAGGCAATTAATTTTTTCTAAGTGAGGCTCTTGCAAAAGTCCTAAAACAGGCCAATTTGTCATTTCGAGTGAAAGGAGAAATCTTTTATAATCAATTGGATATAAGATTCCTCACCTTCGTTCGGAATGACAATCTGTGACTTTTGCAAGAGCCTCAAGTATTAGGGCATAAAAAGATGATCCCGCACTTTTTCATGATATAATTTAAAAAGGTGTTGATGAATTAATAAGGGAGGTATGACATGGCCGAGATTAAATGGGAAAGGGATTTTGAGACTGCTATAGCGAAGGCGAAGAAAGAAGGCAAGCCGGTGTTCCATGACTTCTGGTTCGACGGGTGAGTCGGCTGCGCTGCAATGAATGCGGGTCCGTATTCAGATGAGAAGGTTCAGAAGTTCATTGAGGAGGAGTACGTCCCCTTAAAGAGCGAGTGTTTCTGGAAGGAACGGACGGAACTTATGAAACAGTTCGACATCGCCTGGACTCCTACGTTCCTGATTCAGGACTTCGGGGGCAGGGTGCACAGAAAGCTTGTCGGATACATTCCTGTAGATGACTTTCTCGCACAGCTGAAATTCGGCAAAGGCATAGTCTTTTTCGAGAAGGAACGTCATGAGGAGGCGGCAAAACGGTTTAGGCAGGTCATTGAAGAGCATCCCAACGCGGGAGTGGCTCCCGAAGCGACCTTCTTCCTTGGCGTCGCTGAATATAAAAAGACTCACGAGGCAAGCGCGCTTCGCCGGGCATACGACACACTTACTGAAAAGTATCCTCAGAGCGAATGGGCGCGCCGGGCTCAGCCATACTCGGCGATACCGAAGTAAACAAGCTTCTCTATTTTTTAAATATCCGCTCAAGGTAAAATTAAATGATAAATTGAACACTATAAAAAGGGGGCTTCAATGCAAAGAAGGGAGTTTCTAAAGTATTCCGCAATAGCGGGGTGCGGTTTATTTCTTGGAGAAAGACTCGATTTAATCACTCCGGCAGAGGCGGCTGAACGCTATGATTTAGTCGTTGCCCGGGGAGCCGGGAAGTCCGCCTCATTCATTACAAAAGCCGCCGTTGACGCTTTCGGAGGTATGAAGAGATTTATCTCAAGGGGGGATGTTGTTGTAATCAAACCTAACATCGGATGGGACAGGACCCCGGAACAGGCTGCTAATACCAATCCTGAAGTAGTTGCCGCCATTGTGAAACTCTGCTTTGACGCAGGCGCCAAAAAAGTCAAAGTCTTTGACAGAAGTGTAAATGATCCGCGGAGGTGCTACAAACAAAGCGGTATTGCGGATGCCGTATCTTCACTCGGCGCCGAGGTCAGCTTCGTTGACGACAGGAGATTCAAAGATGTATCGATAAAGGGACAAGTTCTCACCTCATGGCCGTTATACACCGACGTATTAGAGGCCGATAAGCTCATCAACATTCCTGTTGCAAAACACCATGGCCTCGCAAAACTTACGATGTCGATGAAAAACTGGATGGGTATCATGGGAGGACAAAGGGGAAGAATTCATCAGAAAATTGGTGAGTGCCTCGCTGATATATGTCTGGTAGTGAAACCCACTCTTACGGTACTCGACTCGATTCGGGTTCTTACCACAAACGGTCCGCAGGGTGGAAGCCCGGCCGATGTAAAGAGATTGGATACGGTAATCGTCGGCATAGATCAGGTCGGCATTGACTCCTACGGTGCTACCCTGTTCGGCATGAAAGGGAGCGATCTTTCCTATGTGAAAGCGGGTGCAGCGGCAGGACTGGGCGTTATGGACCTTTCCAGGCTGAAGATTAAAAAGCTGAATGTCTAAGAAGACCCTCAGAAAGATTACCCAAGGCCTTTTCCTTCTCCTTTTCCTCTTCCTCTTTATTCAGACTGAATCAAAAGGTAATGATACGCTCGGCTATCCCGTCAAACTTTTTCTGGACTTTGATCCATTAATTTTTATTACCACCCTACTCGCCTCGCATGGCCAAAAAATCCCTTTGGCCTTTTTTCTATCTCTGTCGCTCATTCTCGCAACAGTGGTGCTCGGCAGAGTATTCTGCGGATGGATATGCCCGCTTGGCGCCCTGCACAACATCGTCGGCTCGCTGAAAAGAAGATATCCACAAAAAATACGCGCCGGGTGGTACAAAGCAAAGTACTATATCCTTTTCGTGCTTATCGCATCGTCTATCTTCACCCTTCAATTAGCCGGAATCATGGACCCTATATCATTTCTGATCAGATCTTTTTCCCTGAGCATATTCCCTCTCCTGAACCACGGGATACGGGCTTTCTTCGACTCCATTTACAATGCGAACATACCCGTAATAGTTAACCTCTCTGAACCGGTTTACGATTTCCTGAAAAGACGCTTTCTCTCTTTCACGGAGACTTACTATCTCCAGGCTGTTTTTATCGGCTCCCTGTTCATAACCATACTCAGCCTGAATTTTCTCGAAAGGAGATTCTGGTGCAAGTACCTCTGTCCATTGGGGGCCCTGTTGGGACTTCTTTCCCGATATTCATTGCTCAAGAGGGAAGTGAGCGAGGGATGTACCTCCTGCGGCATCTGTACAAGCCGCTGCCAGGGGGGTGCAATTCATGAAAATAATGATGTTTGGAATAACACGGAATGTCTTGCCTGTTTCGACTGCGACGATGTATGCCCTCAGAAAGCGGTAACCTTTAGTCTGGGGAGAAAAATACATCCATCCATGGATCTTGGAAGAAGGCAGGTGATGCTTTCCTTTGCCTCAGGAATGCTGACCGTGCCGCTGGTCAGGTCAACGCCTTTTTCTCGAACAGACTTTTCGAATTCCGTCTTGCTCCGGCCTCCCGGTTCACTTGAAGAAACGGAGTTTCTTAAACGGTGCGTGAAATGCGGTGAATGCATGAAGGTCTGCCTTACAAACGGACTTCAACCTACGCTTCTCGAAGCAGGGTTGGAGGGTCTTTGGTCTCCGAGGCTCATCCCGAGGATAGGATACTGTGAATACCGCTGCACTCTCTGCGGGCAGGTCTGTCCTACGGGTGCGATACGGAAATTGCCCCTTGAGGAGAAAATGAAAACAAGGATAGGTCTTGCCATGATTGATAAAGGAAGATGCCTTCCCTACGCACATTCGACTCCTTGCATCGTCTGTGAAGAGGTCTGCCCCACGTCTCCGAAGTCAATATGGTTCGAGGAGTCGATGGTAAAAGATAGAAGCGGTAAGGAAATAATAGTCAAACAGCCTCATATAGACCTTGACCGCTGTATCGGCTGCGGAATCTGCGAGGCAAAGTGCCCGGTCGGTAACCGGCCGGCTATATATGTCACGAATATCGGAGAATCGAGATCAAAAACAAACCGGCTGCTTCTCCTCTGATGGGTTTCAGCCTGGTCTTTACTGCGATTCTATGCCTGACGGTCTTTTATGTTCTTCCATCCGAGGCTCTTGCAAAAGTCCTAAAACAGGCCAATTTGTCATTTCGAGTGAAAGGAGAAATCTTTTATAATCAATTGGATATAAGATTCCTCACCTTCGTTCGGAATGACAATCTGTGACTTTTGCAAGAGCCTCATCCAATAACTCTTATTCAATTTGATCCGGGAATAATAAAATAAAAATTATTTCCATATTGGGTAGCCTCATAACCTGCCACACCACCGTGCATGTCTATAGCATTTTTTATGAATGTCAAACCATGCCCTGTGCCCGGTTTGTTTGAAATATTACTGCCACGATATCCCTCTTCAAATATCTTTCCCCGCTCTTCAACGGCAATATGTGGTCCTGTACTGAAAACGTTATATTTTATTCCATCTTTGCCGTGCCCAAAGTGATCAGGGATGATCTCATGACCATATGATATATATTTCATTTTTTTACCTGTTTCAGTAGTTACTTCTTGCGTGTATTTAAGGGCATTTGAGAAAAGGTTAGCATACACCTGGGCTACCAGTCCAACATCCACGACACTTATGATTTCTTCATCAGGGATACCGCTGAGGCGATCATCTATTGAGACGCCTGCTTTTTGAAATTGTTCTATGTAACGTTCCAATTGAGGTTGTACTACATCTTTTTTCATGTTGCATGCTTTAGTTCGAAGTACAAGCTTTCCCTGGTCAAAATGGCTTCTTCGAAATAGTGTTTCAAGAAACAGGCTCATATTTTTATAGTGTTTTTCGATATTCCCTATCTCTTCCATTAACCCTTCGTTGATCCCGGCCAATTCCTTCAAAATATTTTCAATAACGGTCACATCACATTGTCCGTTCGTTAAACATTCGGCAAGACGATTTTCTATCTCCGCGTTATTCTTTATTTTCCCATTTAGACGTTTCAGGAAAAGCTGATAAACCATGTTGGGCACTATTACATTATGTTCAATATCGGAGACAAGGGAGCGAATAAATTTCAGATGTTCAATGTTTTTCCGGGTAAGAAATTTATTATGCATATTGAAACCGATTCGGTTTGCATATTTTTCAAAAAAGAGTTCATTGTGCGTATTTATATCATGAATCTGAAATATCACTAATAGCCCAAGAACGCTGCCTATGGCCTGAAAAGGGAGCTGATCGTTCGGGAGGGTTTTCCCGCGTATGGTCAATACAAGGCTTTTATTGGTTGTATAATAAGGACTTTCGCCGGGCTTAACCTCGGGGGGAGGAGGAGTATGTAACTGCTCTCCCCGGTTAGTTGTTGCGCTGAGCAGCAGAGTATTTGTTTTAGAGTCCATAAGATAGAGACGGGCATCAAGGTTGAAAAAACTTTCAGGAATTGCAACACACAAGTTATAGAAATCTTCAACATTGTCAAACTCTTGCGCAAGATCGAAAAAGGTCATCAGTGCAATATTTTCTATTTGCGAGAAATCATAACGCCGGTAATCATTCTTTTTATTTTCGATCCGTTCTAAAATACCTTCAAATACATTCATAACAGAATCCTCGATATAGTAAAGTTTTCTTTTTTTTATTTTATCATAATATAGTGACTTCAGATAGAAGAAGCGGCTGGAATTACTTAAAACATCAAGGATGCTCAGTGCAACGAGACAAAAAGGAAGAGTCTCAGTTACCAAAAGGACCCGGGTAATCACTGCTTGTTTTTTTTCGGAAATCTTTTTTTATCGATTGCCGGAGTGTTTATCGGCAGGTGTTAGAAACGTTTTTGTTTTTAGGTATATCTAAATTATTTTTCTCGGCTCCTTCATCAAATACACCTACTGGATGGTTTACAATAAGTGCGAAGTACATCTGCACATAGACAGCATTTAGATCCGGCACTGTCTATGAAGGAGACATCCTATTTATTCTGGAACACATCCCTTATAGCATCAATAAGTAATTCAGGAGCTTCCTCTTTCGAAAGATACCCGGATGCGCCTTCTCTTATTGCGAGATCTTTGTAATCTTCCGCGGAATACGTACTTAATATCAGAACAGGTATTTTATTCCCTCCGGCTTTTAATTCCGCCAATACCTCAACCCCGGTTTTCCTTGGCATATTAATATCCAGCACAATGACGTCAAGATTGTTTTTCTCTACTTTATCGAGAACTTCCTGCCCATCAGAGGCTTCAGCAACTACAACAATATCCTCCGTATCGGAAAGTATCAGCTTCAGTCCTTCGCGCAGTAGCATATGATCATCAGCGATGAGAACTCTTATCAAGGCTCTTCTTCTCCTATCAAGTCTGCGGGATTTGCCTGAATCGCAGGGATTGTGAAGTAAAACGTCGCCCCCTTTTCAGGCTCTGACTCTAACCAAATTCTTCCTCCATGCCGTTCAACAATCCTCTTGCAGATTGATAGGCCAATGCCCGTACCCGGATATTCATGCCTCGAGTGCAGACGCTGAAATATAACAAATATGCGCTCAGCCTGCTTCGGATCAATGCCTATGCCGGTGTCCCTGATTGAAAATAGCCATTCATTTCGTTCTCTCTTGACTGCGATGTGGATCTTGAGCGGCTCCAGGCTACGGAACTTGACCGCATTGCCGATTAAGTTCTGGTACAACCTGGTCAATTGGGCGGCATCACCCATTACAACCGGCAGTAAATCATAGGTCACTTCGGCCCCGCTTTCCTCAATGGCCGAACGAAGATTGTTCAGCGTCTGTTCCAGGACCACTGAACAATTTGCAGGGCTGAAAACTTTATCCGTTGCGCTTACCCGTGAATATTCCAGCAGGTCCTTAATGAGCAGCTGCATCCTCTTGACGTCATCAACAACATAATCAATATACTCATCAGCCTTTTCATCAAGTTTGCCCTTGTACCGCTTCTCCAAAAGTTTTATGAAACTTTCAATCCCACGCAAAGGCTCCTGCAGGTCATGTGAAGCTACAGAGGCAAACTGTTTTAAATCTTCATTGGAGCGCTTCAATTCTTCCTCTGCCCTCTTGCGCCCGGTAATATCACGGCAATTGACTACAATACCATTTACTGCCGGATTATCAATAAGGTTGTTTGCCATTATTTCAAGAATACGCCATGAGCCATCTTTATGCCGGCAACGTGCTTGCAAGAATAAAATGAACCCGGGGTCTTTGATTAGCTGATTAAATGTTTTCATTACATCAGGCAAATCATCAGGGTGAATAAATTCAAAAAAATGTGTCCCAATTAGACTTTCCCGCTTATATTGGAGCACTTGTTCCAATGACGGGCTTGCATACCGAATTGTCCAGTCTGCTTCAAGAATGGTGATAATGTCCAAGGCGTTTTCAGTTAACAGCCGGAAATATTCTTCACTGCGTCTTACCTCCTCTTCAGTCCTTTTCTGGACGAGCGCAATTGAGGCAAGATGAGCGAATGCTGTTGCCATGTGGGCATCATTAGCAGTGAACCCGCCCGGTTTGTTCGCAAGGCCAAGCAGCCCGAGGACTTTTCCCTCAACAACCATAGGAGCAAACAGGACACTACTAATGGCTGTGTGGCCCTCAGGAATAAATTGCATCCATTCACTTTTAGGGAAATCATTATCGTATATTGTCTTAGCGTTGCGAAAAACTTCTCCTCGCAGTCC
The DNA here is from genome assembly GCA_041658585.1 of Thermodesulfovibrionales bacterium. Taxonomy (GTDB): domain Bacteria; phylum Nitrospirota; class Thermodesulfovibrionia; order Thermodesulfovibrionales; family SM23-35; genus DYFC01. Next base: position 7,252 of record JBAZZX010000060.1, on the reverse strand, counting down.
ACGAATAGGCATGGGTAAGGTTTCATCAACTGCGCAGGGCAGACCGCCGGAGTCTAAAAAGAGGACTTCATTTTCCATTCCATCCTTACTCACGAGTGCAACATAGCCTGAGGTAGCTCCGATTAATTTCTTGCATGAATTGAACAGGGATTCTGCTGCTCCTTTAAAATCATGATACCTGGCAACCGCCTGGGAACCTTCCAGCAGTCCCGAGATTTCAGCATGACGCTTTCCTAAATCTGCAAGAGCAGCCAACAGCTCTGTATCCGTTCGTTTGCGGCTGGTTATATCAATACATGATGTTCTGCATACATTAACACCTCCGGAGTCCAACACCGCTATGCTTTCTAATTGTGCATAAATCTCGGTACCTTTTTTTCTCTTCAGCCTTATCTCACAGGTCTGTCGGTCGTCGCTTTTAAAGACCTTCCACAGATGAGAATCAAATATCTCCCTGTCTTCCTTAACAATATAAGCCCGAAATGGCTTGTTAATGAGAAGGCTCCTTTCAACACCTAACTCTTTTGCAGCAGTCAGGTTTGCTTCAAGCGTCAATCCGTCTTTGTCAAAGGTAAAATAGCCGACAGGGGCGAAGTCATACAAGTCAGAGTATTTTGAGCGTGATTCTTCAAGTTCTGCCTGTGACTTACGAAGCTCGTCATTCTGCATTTCCAGTTCAATCTGATGCACCTGCAGTTCATGGATTAACTGCCGGGTTTCCTTATCAGACATTGCCTTGGGCAGGGTTATTTGAGATTTTAGTTTTTCCTCTGCTCTTTGACGAAGTTCAGAAGGCTTTTTCTGTTCCGGTTTCTTTGATTTCATCCGGTCCCCTCTTTCTCTTTGCTATCCGGCAGCTTCGGTTGCTCTCTTCCTGTAATATCCTCTATGGCAAGGAGAATGAGCTTCCGTTGGTCTGCCTGATCGATCATGCGTGCATTCAGGAGTATCGTCTTCTGTCCGACGACCGGGAAATTGTGATTGACTTCAAAGTCATTGAATAAATTATTTTTTGGAATAATCTCCTCCAGGAGTTCACGAAGTTTTGGTATATTCCATTGACCGTTTCCAAGATTGTAGATAAGGATATGTTCAGTCTCTTCCTGTGAGGTCTTGAAGGTCTTATAGAAAGACCTGTTCGCTGATACTATTCTCAGAGTCTCATCAAGGATCACAAGGGGCTCACGCACTGTTTCAACAATGCTATCGGCATAGATCCTGGCAGATTCTCCCAACTGCTCTGCCTTCTTACGTTGGGTTATATCCATAAACGTGATAACAACCCCGTCAATGGTATTTTCAATTGTCCGGTAGGGCAGAATGTGCATGGAATAATAGTTGCCGTTTTCGGTCTGCATCTCGAACTCTCTTTTCTGTAAATCTTTCAGCACTGCCCGGACTTCCTGAGAAATATTGACCAAGGGGATTTTTGAAGTGATGTCACTGATTGGACGGTCTATATCTGTCTGGATAAGGTTAAAGAAGTTCGACATGGCCGGGGTGAACCGCTTGATTTTGAGATCATTGTCCAGGAAGATGGTGCCGATGTCTGTGCTGGCCAGAAGGTTATTGATATCGCTGTTGGCCCGTAACAACGCCTCTATCTTGTCCTGAAGTTCCGAGTTTACGGTGACCAGTTCCTCATTGGTCGATTGCAGCTCCTCCTTTGAAGTTGAAAGTTCTTCATTGGTGCTCTGCAATTCCTCATTGGTTGACTGCAACTCCTCATTTGCAGATCTCAGTTCTTCATTGGTTGTCTGTATTTGTTCGATGGTTGTCTGGAGGTACTCTTTTGTTGATTGAAGCTCTTTCTCAAGGCTTGATACCCTTAGACCCATTCTTTGAGGCCCGGCAGTCTTTTTCTTCTTCATTAACTGTTCAGCAGGAGGTGTTTTCTCCTCAAATACGACCATCTTTATTTTCTGTTTCAGAGTCTGCTGCGGTATCGTGCGCACTACCACGTCAATAGTCTGATACCCTTCTTTCTGTTTTATCTGGAGCGTTTCGCGGACAACAGACTTTTTTTGTTTCACGGCTTTATTGAGCGCTGCACTGAGCTGATAGCGAATGTCTTCGCGCGCCATTGTTATAAGGTTAAAGCTTGGCTCTCCGTGTGGTTGTCTCAGGTACCGGTCAGTTGAACCATGAAAATAGAGGATGTTATATTTTTCATCGATGAAAACACAGGGAGGGGCATATTCGTCAAGGATAAGCCTTTCTGCCATTTCCCGCATATTAATTTCTTTGAGAAAAGGCGGCTCCAGTGTTTTCAGGTATGCCGGATGAGCGTCATCACTCGGAGCACGGAGATAATCCGGCGCCTTCCCCACAACAATGCCTTTGCGCTGGAATATTTTCCACTTTGTATCAACCGGTGAAAAAAGACCGCTGAACTCTCCTATGGTCTCTGAGGAGCCTAAGAAAAGATACCCGTTCTGATTCAAGGTGTAATGGAATAACGGGATTACCTTCTTTTGCAGCACTGAATCCATATAAATAAGTACATTCCTGCAACTGACCAGGTCAAGTTTTGAAAAAGGAGGGTCTGAGATAAGGTTCTGGACGGCAAAGACCACCATGTCGCGAATCGTTTTCTTGGCCCTGTACACCTTGCCTTCCTTTATGAAGAACCGCCCTAACCGCTCTGCCGGCATGTCCGCTGAAATGCCCTCTGGGAATTGGGCTGTGCGGGCCTGTTCGATAGTCTCTTTGTTTATGTCTGTGGCAAAAATCTGTACGTTCAGATGTTTGTTCAACCTGTCCATGGCTTCCCGAAAAAGCATGGCAAGGGAGAAGGCTTCTTCACCACCGGCACAGCCCGGGACCCATACGCGCACTGCAGAATCAGGTTTTTTATGGTCTACTATGGCAGGGATAATTTTTTTGTCGAGGACTTCAAAGGCCTCGGGGTCCCTTAAAAAACTGGTCACCTCGATAATAAGGTCTTTAAACAGGCTATCCACTTCAGCAGGGGTTTCTTTAAGATAGTGGACGTAAGTCCGTATATCGGTAATTTTGTGGAGCGCCATGCGGCGTTCAACCCTGCGGTATATAGTATTCTGTTTGTAGTGGCTGAAATCGTGGCCGGTCCTGGACCGCACCAGCATTAACACCTTCTGGATAGCGTCAAGGTGTTCAGTGCCGATACCAATCTTATATCCTCTCACATAGGGTTGTTTTATATATCCGATGAGTTCCTTCGGCATCTTTTCTGCCGGCAGAACATAGTCTACAAGACCTGTTTCTATGGCGCTTCTTGGCATACTGTCATACTGTGCCTGTTCCGGATTCTGGACCATAACCATGCCGCCGGAACCCTTTATCTCCTTCAGTCCCAGGGTTCCATCTGATCCGCTTCCGGAAAGGATGATACAAATAGCATTTCCACCCTGATCTTCGGACAGAGAGCGGAAAAAATGATTAATCGGCAGCCTTACCCTGTGAGTCTCCACCGGGTCTGTCAACTGGAATGTGCCATTAAAAATTCCGACATCTTTATCCGGTTGGTTGAGATACACAGAGTTCGGTTCAAGCGCTACACCGTCCCCTGCCTGTAAGACCCTCATGGTGGTACGCCTCTTCAGAAGTTCATCCATGATGCTTTTGTGCTTTGGGTCTAAATGCTGGATAATGACAAAGGCTATGCCTGCATCAGGCGGCATATGGGTGAAAAAGAGTTCCAGTGCCTCCAGCCCGCCTGCTGAAGCACCTATACCGATAACAGGACATCCTGAAACAGGTCTTTTTTCTTCGTCCGCATATTCTGCAGCAGGAGGTTTTGATTTTGATCGATTAGACAGTTTCCCACGTTTTGAAGGTGTGACTTTTGCAGATTTCTTATCAGGCAAAGGTCGCTTGGAGATAGAAGATTTACGTTTGATCAGAGCAGTTTTCTTTGTGCCCACCATTATCCTCTTTTTTAATAATTATACCAAATACTATAGTTTGTAAGCAATTTTCTTGCTCCCTATCCGGTTAGGACATCAGCTATACCTAAAAGAGGATATATTTTTATTGATTTCTGAGTGAGAGTTGCGCCCGGGAGAGAGATAGAAGCTCCGGCGCTATTATTGATTAAACCGACTCATTCATTCTATATTTCCTTATGAGTGATACATGGCGGTTTATCGACTCCGGACCATGCGGCGCATCTTATAATATGGCCCTGGATGAGGCTGTTGCCGGCTCTGTCAGAGCAGACTATGCGCCTCCTACGCTGCGATTCTACGAATGGGATGTGCCTTCCATAAGCATCGGATGTTTCCAGAAAATCAGGGACATTGATACGGAGTATTGCAGACGATGCAACATACCTTTCGTCAGAAGGCCGACCGGAGGCCGCGCGATTCTGCATGGCGATGAGATCACATATAGTTTTTCCGTAAAAACAAACGACGGCCTTTTTTCAAGAGGCCTGCTTGACAGCTACAAAAAGATCAGCGCCGCATTCGAAAATGCGTTTTTGAAAATCGGCCTTGCACCGGAATTGAAGCTTCTGAAAGATAACAGGCATACGGTGACTGAAGATATGAGGAAAAGCCCGCTCTGTTTTCAGTCCGTATCATACGGGGAAATATCCGTAATGAGCGGCAAGATTATCGGCTCCGCCCAGAAACGTTGGCCGGACGGGCTCCTCCAGCAGGGATCGATCCCGTTTTCACCTGACAGGGAAAAGACCGGCAGGGTATTCGGGATACAACCGTCGTCGGAGTCGAATAACAAATCGCGCGGATTAAAAGATATTATGCCGGATATAAAACCGGGCGATTTGAAAGACGCTATCAGGGTTTCTTTTGAGGAGGTTTTTGACATACATTTTGTATCAGCATCGCCTTATGATGAAGAAATAGTTCTTGCACGGAAACTTGAAGCTGAAAAGTACCTGACACATGAATGGAATTTCAAAAGATAGAAAAATGCGCAAAATCACCCTTAACGTATTAATGATATAATTACAATTATGCATATTTATTTGAACGGCAGGATAGTCCCGGCAAAAGAGGCGGTCGTTTCAGTTTTTGATCACGGGTTTTTGTACGGTGACGGAATTTATGAGACCTTAAGGGTCTACGACGGCGTCGTATTCAAGCTCGACGAGCATCTGCGCAGACTTTATCGTTCCGCGTCACTGATCGGACTTTCGGTCCCTGCTGACTTAGATTCTCTGAAAACCGCCGTTTATGAAACGCTCATGGCCAATTCGCTCGGGAACGCCTATGTGAGGATGACCATATCAAGGGGACGCGGCCCGATAGGCCTTGACCCGGACTTCTGTCCCGAACCTACTACCGTGATTATCGCTCAGGAATTCAAGGAATATCCGGCAGCTTACTACAAAAACGGGCTAAGCCTCATTATTGCTGAAACGAGAAGAAACCTGAAAGAGGCAATAAACCCGCAGATAAAATCCCTGAACTTTCTGAACAATATCCTCGCAAAGATTGAAGCAAAAAAGAAGAATGCCTATGAGGCGATAATGCTTAATGCTTCAGGGAAACTCACTGAAGGCACGGTCAGCAATGTGTTCTTTTACAGGAACGACGCCCTTTGCACTCCTTCCGTTTCATGCGGGATACTTGACGGCGTCACCAGGGGTCTGATTATAGAGCTTGCAGGAAGAGAAGGGTTGAAAGTCAAAGAAGGCAAGTTCATGAAAAAAGACATTTATGAGGCAGAGGAGGTATTCATTACCAACACAACTATGGAGATCATGCCGGTCTCAAAACTCGACGACCGGAAGTATCCCGTAGGAAGTTTATCCAAATATCTCAGGAAACTTTACAGACAGGAAGTGAATGCTTACATAAAAAACACAAAAGCCGCCGGTCCTTCTTTATGGGGACAAAATTAGTAACCTTTAAATGCCTGGGTAGTGTAACATCAATTCTGCAAATATGAATCAGGGTATAATTCTCAATGGCAAAAAACAATCTCTCAAGGAGAGAAAGGAGAATTATACCCATGAAGAAGATTTTATCAAAGAAGGCGAGAAAAGTCATCGAGGATGGAGTACAGGAGTTTATGGAGATGCCGCCGTTAACTGAGTTGACGAGGATAGGTGCAAGGATGATGTTACAGTCGGCGTTGGAGGAAGAAGTGACGGCATATCTTCAGAGGGACTATTACGAGAGGAACGCCGAAGCAAAAGGAAGCCGGAGCGGGTCTAAACCAAGATCAGTGAAGGTCGGTAGCGGCGACATAGGCCTAAAGATGCCGCAGGTAAGGGAAGCTGGCGGACCATTTCATTCCCGGATACTGCCGCCGCGGATGACACAGATGGATGAAATACAGGAGATCATCCCTCTTTTGTACATGAACGGCCTGTCCAGCAGGAAAGTAAAGAAAGCGGTGGGCAAGCTCATAGGAAATAAAGGCCTGAGCCATCAAAATGTCATGAGGATCAGCGGCAGGATCGTCGATGAGTTCAATGCATGGAAAAAGAGGGACTTGTCGATGCTGGAGGTGGTCTATCTCGTCCTTGACGGAGTACGGTTGGGGGTAAGGGGAGGCACAACGCAGAAAGAGGCGGTGCTGGTGGCCTGGGCGTTTCTGGAGGACGGCAGCCGGGAGCTTGTGGGCGTGTCCCTTGGCAATAGCGAATCGTACAATGCATGGAAGGGTTTTCTGGAGGGTCTGCTGCTGCAGGGAATGGGCGCCCCGATGCTCACGGTTATAGATGGTTGTCCCGGCCTTATCAAGGCGGTGGATGAAGTCTTCCCTGAATCGGACAAACAGCGCTGCACCAAGCACAGGACTGAAAACGTGCTGGATAAAGTACTGGAGCAGGACAAGGCGTCGGTGAAGGAGTCCGTGAGGAAAGTATTTTACGCCTCGACCTATGAGCATGCGAAGGAGGCCGTAGAACTGTTCAAAAAGAAGTGGAGCATGAAGTATCCTTCAGCAGTAGAATGCCTGACCAAAAACATAGAAGACTGTCTGACCTATTACAAGTATCCTTACCAGCATTGGCTTAGGATAAGGACGACCAATATCGTGGAGCGAAGTTTTAAGGAGGTGAAACGAAGGGTAAAGGTAGCAGGCCGGTTTCAGAATGAGGAGCGTGCGCTCACGATGGTTTACTGGCAGCTCAAAGAACTCAGATGGAATGGGGTGAGCATGACCAAGGAGGCAAAGGCAATCCTTACAAGGATCCAGGCATCAAGGATGCAAAGGATTGCGGCATAATCGTACCAATGAAAACCCTTGAGAATAAAGCCCTGATGAGAATTTGCAGAAAAGACTTGACACTATC
>JBAZZX010000059.1:0-15020 GCA_041658585.1 Thermodesulfovibrionales bacterium | reverse complement strand
TTTCTCAAATTGCAGTTTTAAATCATTCAGCAGTTTCAATTCTTCCTCCTCCTTTTTGATTTCTCTGCAATTTTACCATTTTCTTTTATCTGTTGAGGAGTTAGTGTTTATACACAGACTCTATTTAGAGATCGGCTGACCCCTTCTTAATCTTCAAGCAGTTCTTTAATCGTGCTTACTACGGATTCACTCAGGGCTTTCAGATCGTATCCGCCTTCGAGTACGAAGACATAGGGGAGCGAAGGCATATATGTTGCCGTGGAACGCAGAAGAATCCCTCTTACAATATGCCTGATTCCTTCCTGCGTTATATAAATGCTCGACAAGGTATCTGATGCGTGAATATCATAACCTGCGGACACCAGCATAATGTCGGGACGGAATTTCCTAATAAGCCCGGGCAGAATATCTCTATAGGCAAAAATATAATCCTTATCTCCGGACCCTGAAGGCATGGCGATATTGTAGGTGCAGCCTTCCCCTTTTCCTTTTCCTCTCTCAGTGTCCCGGCCTGTTCCGGGATAATGCGGGTATTGGTGTGTGCTGAAATAAAAGACCGTATCATCTTCTTCAAATATATGCTGTGTGCCGTTACCATGATGGACGTCGAAATCAATAATAAATACTTTCTTATACCCGATTTTCTGCGCATAGCGTGCGGCTACGGCGACGTTATTGAATATGCAGAAACCCATTGCGCCGTCTGCCTCGGCGTGATGACCGGGCGGTCTTACCGCACAAAAGGCCCTGTCGATCTCTCCCTTTTTGCATCTGTCGACGGCTTCAAGCATAGCGCCTGCCGCAAACTTCGCAGCCTCGAAGGACCTTGATGAAATAAAGGTGTCGGAGTCGAAATAACCGGTAAAGGTCTTTATCTTATCGTAATAACTTTTGGTATGGACCGCAAGGATATCTTCTTCGGACGCCTCCCTGGGTTTTAAATGTATGAGTTTATCCCACAGGCCCGACGATTTTAGAGCTTCTATTATATGAATCAGCCGCTCGGCTGATTCCGGATGACCGGCAGGCATTTCGTGCCGGAGGAATATGTCATCATATATAAAGCCGACCCTTTTCATGGTTTCATTTCTCTAATGAACTACCCCAAGCAGAGCTTCGAGGAATTCTTTTGATTAACAGACCGAAAACATAGCTTAGTATTTTAATCTAATTGGGGCCTGTTCTAAAACAACCCCTTGACCTTGCCGCTCTCGACATCCACATCTATCCTTCTGTATGCGGGGTCTGATGCGGTCCCCGGCATAAGCTTGATTGCGCCTGCAACAGGGACGACAAAACCCGCGCCTTTGTAGGTAAGAATGTCCCTGATAAATAGCTTCCATCCCTGAGGGACGCCTTTAAGATTCGGGTTGTCCGAAAGACTCAAATGGGTCTTTACCATGCATGTTCCAAGCCTGGAAATATCCGGATCAGCCTCCATTTTCCTGGCCTTTGAAAGGGCTTCGGAAGAAAATTCAGCGCCCTCCGCGCCGTATACCTCTCTTGCAATCAGATCAATTCGCTGACGGAGCGGCATGGCAAGATCATACAGAAATTTAAAGTCATTCGGTTCGTTACATGCGTCTATAACGGCATCCGCCAGTTCAAGAGCGCCGTCGCCTCCGTACTGCCAGTGCTTTGAAAGGGCAACCCTTGCTCCTGCAGCTTCTGCAAGTCTTCTGACGGCATTTATTTCATTTTCGGTGTCCGAATAAAAAGCATTGATACATACAACAGGATTGATGCCGGCCTTCTTTACGGTCCCGATATGGTGTACAAGATTTTTGCAGCCCTTCTCTACCCATTCAACATTTTCATGTCCGTATTCTTCAGGCATAGGTCTTCCCGGAACAGGGATCGGCGCTCCTCCATGACATTTCAGCGCCCGGATCGTAGCGACTATGACAGAGGCATTCGGTTTCATTCCTGAAAATCTGCATTTCAGATTCCAGAATTTTTCAAAGCCGATGTCCGCGCCAAATCCGGACTCCGTTATATGATAATCGGCAAGTTTTAGACCTACCCGGTCGGCAATTATTGAAGATTGTCCGATGGCGATATTTGCAAAAGGTCCTGCGTGGACAAGCACAGGCTGGCCTTCTATAGTCTGCATCAGATTGGGATTAAGAGCCTCGGCCATCCATGCCGTCATAGCCCCGGCGACTTCAAGGTCTTCCGTTGTCACGGGTTTTCCGCCCTTGTCATAGGCGACAACGATCTTTCCCATTCTCTCGCGCATATCTTTCATGTCTTTTGAAACCGCCAGAATAGCCATTATCTCCGAAGACACGGCAATGGCAAAACCGGAATGCATCATGAAGCCGTCATTCTTACCGCCGATGCCTATGATGACGTCCCGTAAAGCCTGCGCGCAAAAATCCATGATCCATTTCATTTCTACATTGCGGGGATCGATATTCAGTCTCCTCAGTTTGCGCCTTCCGAGCTGCTCATCCGTATAATTGAATTCGTGCTGCATGCGTGATGTGAGAGCCACCATAGCAAGGTTATGGGCATTCATAATGGCATTTATATCACCGGTCAATCCGAGAGAAAAAGGCGTTAAAGGGATACATTGTGAAAGACCTCCGCCGGCTGCCGAACCTTTAATATTCATGGTCGGACCGCCTGAAGGCTGTCTTATTGCGGCGATGACTCTCTTCCCCCTTTTTCCAAGACCTTGTGTAAGTCCCATGGTCGTTGTAGATTTTCCTTCTCCGAGGGGCGTCGGAGTTATGGCCGTAACATTGATATATTTTGCTTCAGGTTTGTTCTCAAGGCGTTTGAGGATGTTCTTAAAGTCCAGTTTTGCCACATAATGACCATGCGGAAGAAGCTCCTGTTTTTCCAAACCTAACTCTTCGCCAAGCTGGTAAACCGTTTTCATATTCACTTCGGCTGCTTCCGCAATCTGCCAATCTGCGTTTTTCGTCGGATCAAGCGGCATTTTTAAACCCTCCTTATCAATAACTTATTAATGCGCTCAAAAATTTGTCGTTCATTCTCCTGAGATTTTTGCTCATAACTATAGCGATCCTCTTAATGATGTGCAGGGCCAGTCCGCAGTCTTCTTTCATCATTCTCTCGAACTCTTCTTTCGGTATAAGAAAAATTTCCGTATCTTCAAGGGCTGTTGCAGACGCCACATGTTTTCTGTTCTCAAGAATGGACAACTCGCCAAAAAAATGTCCGGCAGGCAGGACAACCAAAGTCTGCCTCCACCCATCGGCAGTGACCCTCGAAATCTCAACCTTGCCCGCATGTATGAGCCATAGGCCCTGCGTATCCTCTTTCTCCTTGAACAATGGTTCCCCTTTTTTAATGGAAAACTGTTTGGTTATGTTTGCTATTTTGCTTAGACCTGCTTCATCAAGGTCCTGCAATAATCCCTGCTGTTTTAAAATTTCAGGCTTCATCATGATACTCCCTCCTTTTAGCGATTAAATATCTTTAAATCGAATTGACATTGACTAAAAAATCTTCGGGTCCTGTCTTCATTTTTTCTTCTCTATCCTGACGGCGCAGACTTTCAATTCGGGTATTTTCGATACGGGGTCCGTGACGGTATTTGTAAGCACATTCGCGGAAGCTTCCCTGAAATGGAATGGGATAAAAACCATGCCTTTTGCAGGCCTTCCGGAAATCAACGTCTTAATATCTATGGACCCTCTCCGTGACGACACCGTTACCGTTTCATTATTATGGATACCAAGCCTGTCTGCATCGTCAGGATGCATCTCAATATATGCAGTGGGAGAAATAGCATTGATCGCCCCCACTTTTCTTGTCATTGTGCCTGTATGATACTGAAACAGTTGCCTTCCTGTCGAGAGGAGAAAGGGGAATTCATCGTCCGGCAGTTCCTCCGAGGCCCTGTATTTAACGACAGTGAAAGAAGCCTTGCCGCGTGGAAATCCTCCTTTAAAAAGATACTGCGTCCCCGGATGGTCCGGCGTCGGACACGGCCATTGTATACCGTTATAAGCTATTCTTTTATATGTTATTCCCGCCAGTGCAGGCCAAAGCTTCCCTGACTCATAAAAAACATCTTCTATGAGATTATATCTCATTTCGTATCCCATTCTATTTGACATTTCAATAATAATGGAAGAATCCGCCTTTGCCTCACCCGGCGGTTCTACGGCCTTTCTTACGCGCTGGACCATACGCGCCGTATTTGTGAAGGTCCCATCCTTCTCCGCGAAACATGCTGCAGGCAGCACAACATCTGCAAGCTCCGCAGTCTCGGTTAAAAATATATCCTGAACGATCAGAAAATCAAGATTCTTTAATGCTTTTATCGTATGTTTCATATCGGGATCGCTTAACACGGGGTTTTCACCCATAATATACATTGCCTTAAGACCGCCGGCGAGTGCGGCCCCGGTCATTTCCGTGGCGGTGAGGCCCATTTTCTCTGAAAGCTTCACACCCCACGCCTTTTCAAACTTTGCCCTCACACCAGGGACATTGACCCTTTGATAGCCCGGATACATATCAGGGACACATCCCATATCAGTAGCGCCCTGGACATTATTTTGTCCCCTGAGAGGATTGACGCCCGTGCATTCCCTACCAAGGTTTCCGGTCATTAAAGCCAGATTTGCAATACTGTAAACATTGTCCGTTCCATGAGTATGCTGGGTAATTCCCATGGTGTAATAAATCCCCGGCCTTACCGCATTCCCATATAAGAGGGCCGCCTTCACTATCTTATCCTTTGGAACGCCTGTTATGCGTTCTCCGACCTCGGGCGTATATTCGTCCAGAGATTTCATAAAAGACCCGAAGCCTTCCGTCCGTTCATCAATGAACTTTCTGTCAATAAAATCCTCTTTTACTATCACATGCATGATGGCATTCAGCAGGGCAACGTCCGTTCCGGGTCTGTGCTGCAGCCACAAGCTCGAAAATCTGACAAGATCAATCTTCCTCGGATCAGCCACTATCAGCTCAGCGCCCTTTCTTACGGCCTTTTTCATCTGGAGGCCGATGATGGGATGGGTCTCCGTCGTATTGGACCCTATCACAAATATGACGTCGTGGTTTTCAATCTCGGATATGGAATTCGTCATTGCTCCCGAACCGAAAACCGCGGCCAGACCGGCCACTGTTGAGCTATGTCAGTATCTTGCGCAATGGTCGATATTATTCGTTCCGATTACAGCCCTCATGAATTTCTGAAAAAGATAATTTTCTTCGCTCGTACATCGCGCGGAAGAAAGACCGGCTATTGCGTCAGGCCCGTATTTATCCTTTATTTCTTTTAACCTTGATGCGATATAATCCAGGGCCTCATCCCACTCTACCTCTTTAAACAAAGACGTGGGATGAGGAACGAGGGATGAGGTAAATTTGGACTGCGGACTGCAGAACGCGGAATCGTTCGCCGAACGATCTTTTGGTTCTATCCTGATTAAGGGCTTTTTCAGTCTGTCAGGACTTTTGATAAATTCATAGCCGAATCTCCCTTTTGCGCAGAGCCACCCTTTATTGATGGTATTTTCTTTAGAAGAAATCCTTATAACTTCATTACGCCTTACAAAGAGCGTTATATTGCAGCCGCAGCCGCAATAAGGACAGACCGTATCGACCTCCCTGAAATTCTGTCTCCCTCTCCTGGCCCACATCTTTCCGGTAAGCGCTCCCGTAGGGCAGACAGCCACACACTGGCCGCAAAACTCGCAGTTAAGGTCTTTTTCATATGATGCGCATACCCTTGTCTTAAACCCCTTGTACGCAAAATCTATCGCATTAACACCTTCTATTTCATCGCATACCTGGACGCAAAGACCGCAGAGTATGCACTTGTCCATAGCACGTTCAATAAAAGGGTTTTCATCTTTTTTAATACTCGGCCTTTTTTCTCCGGCAAATCTCTTCTCCCTGACTCCATAGAAATATGCAAGCTCCTGCAGTTTACAGTCGCCGGCCCTTTCACAAAACATACAGTCAGAAGGATGATCGGACAGCAGAAGCTCAAGCGTTGTCTTCCTCAATTTTTCAAGATACGGACTGGATGTTGTTACAGTCATGCCTTGCTGAACAAACGTTGTACATGCCGCAACAGGTTTCGGCATGCCTTTAACTTCAACGATACACAACCTGCACCCGCCAAACGGACTGATCTCGGGGTGATGACATAAGGTAGGGATGGGGATATCAAGCTTATGCGCCGCATCCAGGATAGTCGTCAGCTTCCTGACAGAAATCTTTCTTCCGTCAATCTTAAGCGTTACCATGAGATCACCATAAGCAATGTAACATTCCTCATGCTTTTAATATCGCCTTGAATTTGCATACCTCAAAACAGGAGCCGCATTTAATGCATAAGCCGGGATCTATCCTGTGAGGGATCTTGCGTATACCCCGTATCGCGTCAGCAGGGCACACCCGTTTACATGATCCGCATCCTTTGCATATGTCTTCAAGAATAGTGAATGTGATCAACGACTTGCAGACTGCCGCAGGGCATTTTTTGCCCTGCACGTGAGCCTCATATTCATGTCTGAAATACCTGATCGTACTTAAGACAGGATTGGGAGCTGTCATCCCAAGTCCGCACAACGAAGTCGCCTTTATATAATGACCAAGCTCTTCGAGCAGTTCTATGTCTCCTTCCCTGCCTTCTCCCGCAGTAATCCTTTCCATTATCTCAAGCATCCTCTTTGTCCCTACCCTGCAGGGAGTGCATTTTCCGCATGACTCAGCCTGAGTAAATTCCAGGAAGAACTTTGCAGTGTTCACAATGCAATCATTCTCATCCAGCACAATCAGACCACCCGATCCCATAATGGCGCCGGCTGACGCAATCTGCTCATAGTCTATTTCAATATCGAGAGATTCTTCAGACATGCATCCTCCCGAGGGACCGCCGATATGTATTGCCTTGAATCTCCTGCCGCCTTCAATGCCGCCTCCGATGTCAAAGATTATCTCTCTCAGGGATGTGCCGAAACGCACCTCTATCAGCCCTGTGTTCTTGACCTTTCCTGTAAGTGCGAATACCTTTGTACCACCATTGTTCTCAATACCGAGATTCTTGTACCAGGATGCTCCCTTCAAGATGATACCGGGGATGCTTGCAAACGTCTCGACATTATTAACAACCGTCGGCATGTCCCACAATCCTTTTTCAGCTGCGGACCAGAACTTCGGTGTAGGCATGCCGCGTTTGCCCTCAATAGTATGGAGGAGAGCTGTGGCTTCACCGCATACAAAAGCTCCGGCGCTCTTAAAAAGCCTCAGATCAAAATCAAAACCTGCCCCCAAGATATCTCTGCCGAGAAGTCCTTTCTTATAGCACTTGTCTATAGCTGTCTGAAGGTGCCGCACAGATGATGTGTATGCACCCCTTGAATAAATGTATCCGCTGTGAGATCCGACCGCCTTCGCGCAAATAATCATCCCCTCAATTATTGCATATGGTTCACCCTCCATAAGAGCTCTGTCCTTAAAAGTTCCGGGGTCGCCCTCATCACCGTTACAGACGACATATTTGACGTCTGACTTGATTCTGAAAGAGCGCTCCCACTTCAGACCTGCAGGGAACCCTGCCCCTCCTCTTCCCCTCAGATAGGAATTTTTTACAGTCGCAATTATTTCTTCGGGAGCTATCTCAACAAGCGCCTTCCGCAGGGCATCAAAACCGCCGTTTTTCAGATATATATCTATATCCTCTGGGTCAGCCTCGCCACAACCTGAAAGCACAACCCTTTGCTGTTTTTCATAATATTGTTCATAATCATCTCCCACAACCCAGTCGGCAACAGGATTCCCGTCGACAATATGTTCCCTGATGATCCTATCCACCATCTCAGGCTTCACATATTGATAGGTAGTCTTATCTCCATTAATAACAATATCAACAAGAACGTCCCTGGCACAGAAACCTTTGCATCCGACTCTATGCGCAGAGCATCTTTCACCATACGCCGCCTCAATGCCTGCTGATGACAGGGCATCACGAAAAGCTGAAAAAACCTCTTCCCCGCCAGCCGCAACGCCGCCTATGCCTGTACAAACCTTTATCTCAATCCTCTTATTCACCTGATCTTATCTTCCCTATCTTTTTCTTCAATGTATTAAATGTCATCTTCCCGCAGACTTCATTGTTTATCAGAACAACCGGCGACATACTGCATGCCCCTACGCAGTTGACTTTCTCGACCGTGAATTTGAAATCCTCCGTGGTATCCTCAGAGGGAGGGATGCCAAGTTCTATCAAAATTCTGTTCAGCAACCTCTCTGAACCTTTCACGTGACACGCCGCACCGCGACATACAGTGATGATATTCTCTCCGGTGGGTTTCAAATGGAACTGAGGGAAAAAGGTAATGATACTGAATAACCGGCTTGCCGGGACACTGAGCCTTATTGAGACAAGATTCACAGCTTTCTCAGGTATATAGCCGAAGGTCTCCTGAATACTCTGGAAGACGCTTATGATATTCTCCCTTTCCTTTGCAGAACTATTCATCATGTCCTGAAGGGTCTCTTCTATGTTGTTACGTTCTTTCATTTTTTCAGTGACGATTGGTCAGCTTCCGAAAAAAGCTATACTCTATTCTAAAGTTTTAGCATAAAATATATAAAGTATCTCATGAAAAAAAAACCTCCGTCCGGAGGGTTAATGCTATATTACCACAATTTAAAAATACCTTTCAACATAATATAAGCATCAGCTTAAGGCTGTAAGGCTGAATTCCGGCCTTCTTGTGTTTACATTTGATATTGTGTTATAAAAATAATTCACATGAACAAACATCGTCTCATATTCATATCATTCATTCTGGTGTGTATCCTGTTTCAGGCATCGCATGCCGCCGTGCTCCTTGACCGTGTTGTTGCCGTAGTCAACAAAGAGGTCATCACATGGAGCGAGCTTTATAAGATGATGGAATATGAGTCAACGGAACAGATGAAGGCTTTGAGTGAAGAAGACCGTATGAGGGTCTTCAAAAACAATGAGGCCGTATTCCTTGATAAATTAATCGATATGAGGCTACAGTTGCAGGAGGCAAAAAGGACCGGCCTTGATGTATCGCCGGAAGAGGTGAAAGAGGCCATAGAAAATATAAAACAGAAATATTCATTGACCGATAAATCTCTCGAGGAAAATCTGGCGAAGGAAGGCTTGAATATCGGGAACTACAAAAAATCCATGTCCGAACAGATTCTGGTAAACCAGTTTTTAAATAAACAGGTCAGAAGCAAGATCGTCGTTTCCGATGATGAAATAAAAAGTCAGATTGACACATATAAGACAAATCTTATTAATGATGAGTCTTTTAAAATAAGGCAGATATTCCTGAAAAAACCCAAGGAGGACGCCGAAAGAAAAGCTGCAGAAGAAAAGGCGTCTCTCATCCTTCAGAGATTGAAGTCCGGTGAAGATTTCTCAAAACTTGCGCAGGAACTTTCAGAAGACCCTTCGGGAAAGCAGGGCGGCGATCTCGGTTATGTGAAGAAAAATCTTCTTGCTAAAGAATTTATCGAGGCGTTTTCCAAAATGAAGATAGGAGATATCAGCCTGCCTTTCTGGACGGAAAAGGGGCTTCATATCGTCAAGCTCGAAGACAAATCATCAGCGCAGAGCACGGAAGATATAAAAGAAAACATAAGGAAACAACTGACGGAACAACAGTTTATGGAAAAGTATAAAAGCCTTATCAAGGATTTAAGAGAAAAGGCGCATATAGAAATAAGGTTGTAGATGTCCGTAAAAACCTCTTCGAATCTCAATCTTGGCATACTTGCCTCGGGACGCGGCTCGAATTTTCAGTCCATTATCGATGAAATCGAAAAAGGCGGACTCAACGCTAAAATACGCCTTCTGATAGTCGATAATCCTAACGCATTTGCAATTGAACGCGCCGGGAAACACGGCATCGAATTTCTTGTCATCAGGCCCAAGGATTGCAAAACAAAAGATGATTTTTATTTAATGATCGCCGATGAACTCAGGAAACGAGACGTGGAGCTCGTTGTTTTAGCCGGTTTCATGAGGATCGTCGGCAAACCCCTGATAGACGCCTTTCCCGACAGGATAATGAATATCCACCCCGCCCTTCTCCCATCCTTTCCCGGATTGCACAGCCAGAAGCAGGCGGTCGAATACGGCGTAAAAATCTCGGGATGTACCGTTCATTTTGTCGACGAAGGCATGGACACCGGACCGATAATCATACAGGCCGCCGTCCCCGTCTATCATGAAGATACGGAAGAAACGCTTTCCGAAAGGATATTGAAACTCGAACATAAAATTTACCCCGAGGCAATCCGGTTATTTTCAGAAGGCAGACTTGAGGTACAGGGTAGAATTATAAAGATAAAAGGCAAAGCTTCCTCAGAATCTCATCTTGCAAATCCGTCATTAAAAGAATAAACCCACTCGTTATATCCGGCAAGTACGGACATGCTGAAAAAGTCTTGTTAAGAAAATTTGAGGTAACCTACGTAAAGATTATCCGGGTTTTATTCCCTCTGTCTTTTCTCGTCTTGATGCCCGTAAATGCCTGGGCCTTCGTACCCCACGAGTATCCCGCAATTTACGTCCACATGCTGTCGCTTGTCTTTTGTTTTGTCGCATTGATTATTGTTTTATGGGCTTTTATCCGTCGGGGTTTGTATAAAGAAAGGAGATGGAAATATCTTTTTCTCGCCGCGATATTTCATGCCTTATGGAATGCAAATGTAATCATCGGCCGTATCGCGGAGGCATTGTGGATAGAGAAATCAAAGATAATAGGCAATACTGAGGGATGGCACTATTTTGCACGACAAATAACAATTGAAGGCGCGGAATACTTCTATTACGCCGGAAGACTCGATTTTATATTGCTGAATATAGCCATGTTATTTTTTTATATCTGGCTGAGAGAGAATCTTCAAAAGGGGCCTGAAGAGCGCCTCGTTTCAACAGCGGCTCTTTTGCCATTGTTCCCGATCTTATTTACAGAAATTGCAGGCAACGTTATATTTATTGTACTCTCGACATTGTGCCTCGTTACCAGTGTCAAACTCTATAAAAGAGACAAAGGCAATGTGCTGTGGAGATATATGATAGGGCTTTCCTCAACCTATTTTTTGTTTTCCATTTCCAGGTCCTTTGGCCATATTTTGCAGCATATTCTTATACCGACAGGTAACCTGGTTGTTTGGAAGAATCTTCATCTTGACGCCATTGGCGGAAGCCTTAACACCTTTAGCCGTTTTTTGGTAGCCACTTTGACGCTCTTCTTTATATGGATATATGAGGTCTATCTGGTGATATCCGATGATAAAAGGCAATTACAGACAAATGTGGCGGAAAGGACCAGGCTCATAGCGCAATTGGAAAAGGATAAAATAGAACTCAGGGAACTGGACAAATTGAAATCCTCTTTCCTGGCAAACGTATCCCATGAACTCAAAACTCCTATGAGTTCTATCGTCGGCTACACGGACCTATTATTAGACAAGGTTGACGGGCCTGTTAACGAAGAGCAGGAGAAGAGCCTGAAGAAGGTTGCTTTACATTCCAGGCATCTCTTGCAGCTAATAAATAGCCTCCTCGACATATCGAAGATGGAGTGCGGGGAACTAAAATTAGAAGTCCGGGAGCTTGATCTGAAGTCGTTAATTGAGGCCGTCACTATGACCTTTGACTCTATAATTAAACAAAAGGGACTTACACTTAACATCGAAACAGACAAGGATCTCCCTTTTATTTACGGTGACGAGGACAAGATCAAACGTATTTTAACGAATCTTCTATCCAATGCGGTTAAATTCACACATAAGGGCGGGATTACTATAAGTGCAAAACCCTCGGCTATAAATATTAAGCCCGGAGTGATACCTGCATTCGCGGAAGTCTGTGTAGAGGATACGGGAATCGGCATAAAAGAACAGGATTTAGGAAATATTTTCGATAAGTTTGTTCAGGTGGATCCCACATTATCACGTCAGTATGAAGGCACCGGTCTCGGTCTTAGCATCACGAAAGGATATGTGGAACTCCATAAGGGTGAGATATGGGTAACAAGTGAATATGGCAAAGGGAGTAAATTCTGTTTTTCCCTCCCTTTAAAAAAAGAGTTACTCGAAAACTCCGGTGCAATAAATTGATGAATCCTTTATGATTACTTCAACCGACGTTGTCTGACAGGTCAGGTAGCGGCAGTTCAAGATTTCACATTGGATGATAGATTTCGTATCATTCAAGACCTATCTCACTTTCCCCCTAAACACCTCAGATCAGGCACATCATCCGAATTTTCCATGTACACTTGAAAGTCTGCAGGTGCGTGAGATGAAGCTATTGCGGATTTTTGTTTCTAACTGACAGACTCGATTAGATCGGCGCATTCAGCAGGACTTCCTATCTCTTGACACAGCACAAAAACATTTTCGGATTGCATAAAGCAAATAGTTCTTGTCTTTGATAGGCATAACGTATTATCATTAATCACTTTTTTGACTCGAAGGGGACCGGTTAGAAAGTGATCGCGCAAGCCATTAATTTGATTAATTTCCTTAAGAAGCCTAAGCAGTTTATCATTTCCATTTATCACAATATCCATCCCTCTCGCCGCCTTTGGCCGGGCGCTTTTCTCACTACAGAGGCATTTGGATAGCAGGAGACATGGAGAATAAATGAAAGAACTTATTCCCGTCAAAATAATCGAGAAAAAAACTATCTGATTCGAGGCCATAAGGTCATGCTTGATAAAGATTTGGCATCTCTTTACGATGTCAAACCGATTCGGCTAAGGGAGCAGGTTAAACGGAACATGAAACGATTTCCGGACGATTTTATGTTTCAACTGAATGATCAGGAGATTGATTCCATGGTATCGCAAACATCTTGGAGGCTATAATCCCTACGTCTTCACCGGGCAGGGAGTTGCAATGCTCTCCACTGTGCTAAATAGCGACCGGGCGATTGAGGTAAATATTCAGATCATGCGGGCGTTTGTGAAGCTTCGGGAGATGCTGTCGACCCATAAAGACCTTGCCCGGAAACTTGTCGAAATGGAAAAGAAATACGACGCACAGTTCAAAGTTGTCTTTGATGCGATAAGGCAACTTATGAAACCGGATGAGCCGAAGAAAAAGCCGATCGGGTTCAGGCGCGAGTTGGAAAAATGAAGAGAAAGAGTCTCATACTGACGGGCTACAACTCGGGTGCTCACATGGATAGACTGAAGGTGGCTGGTGAAAGGCTTTTAGTTTACTTCAGCCTTCAGTCTTCAGCCTAAACACCTATGCTGTTATTTCCCAGTCGTTTGAGAGGAATATAGATAATGGGAGTCATTGAGCTTTATGAGCGGGAGAATTGATTTGACTGGAAAATGCGAAATGCAAGAAACAAGACCTGACCCCGCGTCGATGACCCCGCGTCGACCCTCACCAGAAAATTTGTAAAGCTTACAGCTATGCAAGAGTTTTTCTGTCGGTATAAGACTGGCGATTATTACAAGGCTATAAGAGAATTATTGAAGGGATTCGAGGGACTTAAACTATATAGCAAATCTGGAAAATTGAGGATTAATGATGAAGATCTTTTATCGACAAAACCATTTAAATAAAAACAACGAATGCATATTGCAGATTTCTGAAGCAGAGGAGGCTTATACGCTAACCCCGGATAGAGAACCTCTTGTTTCTGAACTCTGGGCAATTCGCGGACATTGTGATGAGCTGAGAGCTCAGAAAATATCCAAAAAAGCAAAATTGCCTCTTCAGTGGCTCGATAAAATGCCGGCTCTGAACGGATCAAAGGGGACAGAAAAGCTCAGGGCTGAACGTGGAGTGCTTTTATTAAGAAACCGAACAAGTTCTTTTATAGATCAATTTCAGCATCCAATCGGCAGATGTGCAAAGTTTTATAAATTAACTGCTTATAACAACTGTAATTTCTGGTGTGAGTACTGCTATCTCTATCTCACCTTTCGTACCATGCCGATTTCAACCCACTTTGTGAATTATGACAAAATGTTCCGGGAAATAATCAGATTTGACAAAGCAAATATTCCGGAGATTCTAAGGATTTTGAATCTCGGTGAATTATGTGACCCCCTGGCAGTTGAAGATGTAACAGGATTTGCTGAAGAAATCATCCCATTTGCTGCAGAGGAAACCTACAAGACAAAGCTGCTTTTCCTTACAAAAAGCGCCAAGGTAGATTCTTTATTGAATTTGAATCATGGGGGTCGGTCGATAATGTCTTTCAGCATTAACACTGATAAGGTTTACCAGCAACTTGAACATAGAACTGCTTCCCCCGCTGCAAGGTTGCAAGCGGCGGGGAAGTTGCAGCAAGCGGGATATGAGATACGTTTAAGGATAGACCCGGTTATCCTTTATTCAACGTGGAAAGAGGATTATGTTGATCTCGTAAAAAAGATATTCTCTTACGTCAAACCCGAACGAATCACCATAGGTGAGTATCGCCCCTCAAAAGGCCTTGCTTCGCACATCAGTTCTCGCTTTCCAGAATCATCACTTTTAAAGATCAATTCCGGATTAGTTAACGATGGGTCAAAACTAAGATATCCTGAAGAACACCGCCTGGCAATGTTCAGAACAATCATCCAGGCAATAAGACAGCATGATAAACAAATGAAAATAGCCTTGTGTAAAGAAGATAGCAAAATCTGGAAGAGCCTGAATATGCAGGTAAACGGTTTGCATTGCAATTGTTTGTGTTAGGCGGGTAGTACGAGGTTGAGATTCTGAGGGGGAATATTTAAGGAATACCTAACATGTTAAGATGATAATAATAAGCGGAAAGGAGGGTTGAAGAATGTACAAGTTAGTTGAGAGGATAGTATCGGACCCAAAGATATGCAGCGGCAAACCCTGTATAAAGGGAACAAGAATTCCAGTTCATATAATTCTTGATCTCCTTGCTGCAGGAGAAAATTTTGAAGGAATTAAGAAAGCTTACCCAAATATCACGGACGAAGATATAAGGGCATGCTTCAGCTATGCTTCTATTCTTGCAGATGAAGAAGCAGGAGTTGCTGTATGAA
>JBAZZX010000058.1:0-15477 GCA_041658585.1 Thermodesulfovibrionales bacterium | reverse complement strand
TCATTGAAAATGCTGATGCGACGTATGATTTTAACAAACATTCAACAAAGTTTAAAAAAATGAAAGACACCGGGTGTGGATTTGCATCTGTAAATCAGAAAACCGGGACTTTATACACAGACTCTAAATAGTCTTAAAGGGGATCCCATGAAATATGTTGTGATGATAGGAGACGGCATGGCAGACTGGCCGTTGGAAGAACTGGGCGGCAAGACGCCTTTGCAAACGGCCTCCACACCGAATATGGACAGGCTTGTTCAACACGGAATAATCGGCAAAATCAGGACGGTCCCGCCGGGCTATAGCCCGGGGTCCGATGTTGCAAACCTGAACATCCTCGGGTATGACCCCCGGGAATTCTATTCAGGCCGGGCGCCTCTGGAAGCGGCCAGCATCGGCATCGCACTGAAGGAAGATGATGTAGCTTACAGATGCAATCTTGTCACACTGAAATACAATAAAGAAAAGACCAGGGCGGTTATGGATGATTACAGCAGCGGTCATATAACGACTGAAGAGGCCGGAGAGCTTATTACCGAAATTAATAATTCAATCGGCTCGGACCAAATCAGTTTTTATCCCGGCGTCAGTTACAGACATATTATGGTCTGGTCTTCCGGCATTACCGATATTGAATGCACGCCGCCGCATGATATTACCGGCAAAGATATTGCGGATTATCTTCCGGTTGGAGACGGCGAGGATATTTTACGGGAACTTATGTTGCAGGCGTCGGGAATTCTTGAAAGCCATCCCATAAACAGGGAGAGAATCAAAAAAGGCAATAAACCTGCAAACAGCATCTGGTTCTGGGGACAGGGGAAAAAATTGAATATCCCTACGTTCAGAGAAAAATATGCCCTTGAAGGCGCTCTGGTATCTGCCGTAGATCTGATGAGAGGGCTTGGGATCAATGCCGGCTTTGAGATACTTCAGGTCCCCGGGATTACCGGATACTTGGATACAAATTATGTCGGCAAGGCCGAAGCCGCGATGAAGGCCCTCGAAAAGGTCGATATTGTCTATATACATGTAGAGGCGCCGGATGAGGCCGGCCATTCCGGTAATGTAGCGGATAAAATCAGGGCAATCGAAGATTTTGACTCACTGGTGGTGGGCACTGTATTAAAAGGGATAGATTCTTTTGATCAATACAGGATACTCATTTTGCCGGACCACGCAACTCCTTTAGCCGTCAGGACTCATACTGAAGAACCCGTACCCTTTGTCATCTACGACAGCCGGATAAAAAAGGAGCATAAAGGCATAGGATTCGATGAATCAATAACCGAAAATGATGAAGCCCTCTTCTTTGAGGAAGGGCATAAATTAATGGATTATTTTATAAAAGGCAAATGACCGGTAAAGAAAAAATATCGGAGATTCTGAAGCGTTTAAAAAAAGAATATCCTGATCCGAAAACGGCCCTTAACTTCTCAGACCCCTTTCAACTGCTTGCCGCAACAATACTATCGGCGCAGACTACGGACGTCCTTGTCAATAAGGCCACCGAACGGCTTTTCAACAAGTACAAAACGGCAAAAGATTATGCAAATGCCTCTCTTGAAGAACTTCAGATGGTTGTGAACTCAATAAATTTTTACAAGACTAAGGCAAAGAATATTCAGGCTTCCGCAAAAATAATCACGGAACAATTTAACGGAAAAGTTCCTGATACAATGGAAGAACTCATAACACTGCCGGGTGTTGCAAGAAAAACTGCAAATATTGTCCTGTCAGGCGCTTATGGAATTAATGAGGGTATTGCCGTTGATACCCATGTGAAAAGACTCTCCAACCTGCTCGGCTTCACTAAATATCAGGACCCCGTCAAAATAGAAATAGACCTCATGGCAGCGACGCCCAAAGAGAACTGGGGGACTCTTTCACACCTTTTGATATATCATGGCAGAAAGATTTGTCAGGCAAAAAAACCGAAACACAAGGAATGTGTCCTCTTCGATATCTGCCCTTCAAGAGATAAGTAAACGCTATAACCTATAATAATTATTAACTTGCCCGCAATGCCTCTACTATATTCATTCTCGACGCACTTACTGCCGGTAGCACTCCTCCGATAAATCCCATAAATAAAGCGAACAGCATCGCCTTGTAAATAATTCCGAAGGTCAGTGAAAAGCTGAAGGCAAGTTCGGAAAAGGTTTGAAAGTTGAGTGTAGAAACGGTAAAGAGCTGCAGGAAGGCGGCGAAGAACAATCCGATGAAGCCGCCGAGAAAACCGAGGAGCAGCGATTCTATTACAAAGGCCGTTAATATACTGCGTCTACGGAATCCGAGGGCCCTCAATATGCCGATTTCGCCGATCCTGTTTGCAACCGCAGCGTACATGGTAATCATAGCGCCGATTATAGCGCCGAGGGAAAATATTATGGTAAGGGTCAGCCCGAGAATCCTGAGGAATTTTGCCATCATCTCCGACTGGTCTCTGTAATATTTTGTCTCCCGTTTTGCTTCAAGTGTAAGCCGGGGATTATTTTCAATGCGCTGTCTGACCTGTTCGAACTCCGAGGAATTGCGCAGTCTGAAGATGACTGAAGAATAGGCGGGCCGCCGGAAAGACTGCATAAGCTGGTCTACATCCCCCCAGATCTCCGAATTGAAACCGGTATTGCCTGCATCGAATACGCCCACCACTGTCCAGTCTCTCATGGCAAAGCGCAGTGTTTCCCCTACGCCTCCTCCCTTAAACCTTTTTGCAATGCTCTGTCCCGCAATAATCTCCGATGAGCCCGGCTTCGGAATACGGCCTTCAATCAGCTTGACCTGAGGGCGTAAACCCATTGAACTTTGAGAAATGCCCCTGATGACTACATTGGACTGTTTATCGGTCCCACGCTTGGGAAGTGTGATCAGGACCACCAGTTCTTTTGCCAATAACGGCTTCCCATCCGCGCCTGTAGCGATCTCCGGTTGTGTATCAACGATAGAAGCCTGCAGCCTGTCGACTCCGCTCTGGACCTCAGTTGCCGAGGCCTTCCTGATAACCACGACATTGTCATAGATTCCGGTTTCCACCAGCGTCTTCTGAAGACCTTCGGCCAGCATCAGTACGGCTGCAAAAACAAAGACTACAAGGGCCATGCCGACTATGGTAAGCGCCGTCGTAAGTCGCCGTGTCCAGAGATTTCGCAAGCTGTATGAAAAAGGGATTTTCATCCGATCCTTCTCAATCCGTCCGCGATACGGATATTTGCGGCGCGCCATGTCGGGAAAATACCCGCTACAAATGCCACAACAAAAGACGCTGCCAGGTCCATGTATATGGTTTTTGTCTCCACATTGAATATCGGGAAAAAAGCACTGAGTTCGTGAGCAAATATCTTAGCCACCGGGAATGTAAGCATAATGCCGAATACGGCGCCTATCATTGTTATGATAATTGACTCGCCAAAGATAAGACCGCCTATGTGGAATCCCCTGAACCCAAGTGTTTTGAAAATGGCATATTCCCCTATCCGTTCTCTGGCAGTCATAGCCATCGTATTGGCAACGACCGCCATAATGATGAAGATAATCACAAAGGATACGAGCTTTATGGCGATGATAATAGCTTCAGTCATCGAGATAAAGCTGAGCTGGAATGCCTTTTCCGTCTCGGTCAGGGTTTCTGCAAGAGAGTTTTTGAAAGTTTTGTCTATCCTTAGCGAGACATCGGCAGCTATATGCGGGTCTTTAATCTCTATCAAATACCAGCCTGCATGGTCAGCCCATGAACGTCCGGCTTTTTTCAGGGCCTCATTGAGATAATCCCACTGGAAGAAGAATGCGGTCTCATCCACGGTGTTGTCCCTGCCCCTGTATATGCCCCGGATGACGAAATCCCAGTTTCCCGGGAAAATCGTCCCCTTTAATGTAACGATATCGCCTATCTTCCAGCCAAACCGTTCGACAAGCTTCCGCCCTGCAACTGCGCCTTTCCGGTCCCTGAGAAATGCCGTCATCTGCTCTGATGGAATGATAATCTCCGGATACATTGCAAGATATGTCTTCGGTTCCATGGCATAGTTTGCAAAGAAATTTTTTTCATCGATATATATACCGCCGAACCATGTGCCGTAGGAAACGCCTTTTACCCCTTCGATCTGCCGGATCTTGTCCTTGTACGATAGGGGGAGCGGGAAGACCAATGACACCGCATTTCTTGCAACGAGACGGGTGGCAGAGGACGCCTCGACGCCCGCATACCATGCGCTGATGACGGTGCGCAAAAGACCGAATGCAAGGATTGCGATTGTTACTCCGAGGACGGTCAGAAAGGTCCTCAGTTTGTGGCGGAAGGCGTTCCTAAAAATCAGTTTGAAGATATGCATTCAGAATGCCTTTATCGAGATGCTTTACTTTATGAGCCTTTTTTGCAGCCCTCGGGTCATGGGTCACCATGATAATCGTTTTCTCCATCTCATGCACCAGACGTTCCATAAGGTCCAGTATCTCTTCGGCGGATTTTCTGTCAAGGTCCCCTGTAGGTTCATCCGCCACAAGGATGGTCGGATCGGTCACAACGGCGCGCGCAATCGCAACACGCTGCTGCTGCCCGCCTGAAAGCTGTCCGGGCCGGTGGTCCATACGGTCTGTAAGGTTGACCACCCTCAAAGCCGTTTCTACGTGAGACCTCCGCTCCTTCTTCGTAAGCCCGGAAAGGAGCAACGGGAGTTCGACATTTTCATAGGCTGTCAGAACGGGAATGAGATTGTAAAACTGGAAGATAAAACCTACATTGGAAGCGCGCCAAAGCGCCAGTTCGGTTTCAGAGAGAGAGGTTATCTCGATCCCGCTCACTTTAATACTGCCGCTGTCCGCCTTGTCAATCCCCGCTATTAAGTTAAGAAGCGTCGTCTTGCCGGAGCCGGACGGACCCATAAGCGCAAGAAATTCGCCCTTGTCAATATCTAATGAAATATCAATCAGCACGGGGAGCGTCTGACTGCCCCGGCGGTACGACTTGGAAAGGTTTCTTATTTCGACGATAGGTGATACATTGTCCATTACTTTTCTGCAACCTTTATCCGCAGGCCGTTTTTCATTTTGTTGAGCGGTTTGAGCGCCACCCGGTCTCCCGACTTTACGCCGCTAAGGATCTCAACCATATCGCCGAGTTTTTCTCCCATGGTTACCGGCGTCTCAACCACCCTGTTTTCCTTTATGAGGAAGACAGCCTTATTACCGTTGCGGTCTATGAGTGCGGCAGGATTGACGGCAGTCCGGGCTTTCTGTTCATCGCTTGTGACCTCCCTTGAAAGAAAGGCCGCCTTTGCGCTCATTTCAGGCAGGATTCGGCTGTCTTTATCAATAAAACGGATTTTTACCAGCACGGTAGCCTTGGTGCGGTCTGCCGTCGGAACAATCATATGGACTACGCCGCGGAAACGCGAATCGGGAAAGGCGTCAAGCAGGATCTCGCAGGGCTGACCTATTTTCACCTGATTAAGGCTGGATTCGGACACATCAACTTCAACCTGGAGGGAATCCATATCGGCTATGGTGACCACGGCAGCCTTTGCATTCGCTGCAGCTCCCAGAGGGGTAACGATATCGCCGATATCGGCATTTTTTGTCAGAACAACGGCGTCAAAAGGCGCCCGTATCAACGTATATTCAAGAGATACATACGCTCCTTTTAAAGCCGCGGCGCTCGCTTTTATAGCGGCTTCGAAAGAGGCTGCCGCTGCAGAGGACCTCTTGAAACGCGCTTCTGCAGCGTCATATTCCGCCTGCGACACATAACCCTGGCCTATCAATTCCTTATACCGGTTAAACGTAATCGTTGCTTCCTGCAAATCGGCCTTTGCCTGTTCCAGATTATGCCGGGCCGCATTGAGGTTCGCCGCTGCCTGGTCTTTTGCAGCAATGACGTCGTCATTTTCAAGGCGTGCGATGACCTCGCCTTTTTTTACACTGCCTCCCTCTTCCACCATTAACGCCACAAGACGGCCTGTTGCCTTTGAGGCAACGGCAGCCTTTCTCTGGGCGACGACATATCCGCTTGCATTAAGGAGGGTAAAGGTCTGTGAAGGATAGACCTGTGTTACGTTCACGGCCTCTACTTCAACGGCAGGGCTGAAAACTCCTTTTGTGTAAAGTATGCCGAGCAATAGAACAAGCAATATCAGGGCTGCCGCATATATTAATTTGCGCCGCTTCTGCGGCCGTAATATTTCGCTTGTCTTGTCTATCTTCAGCTTCGAAAGGTCCTCATTCGCCATCTAATTCTTCTCCTTAGGGTTTTATCTCTATCGGTGTTCCATCGGGCACCAGCATCCAGATCTCTTCCATTTCCTCATTGGTAACGGCGATGCAGCCGTCGGTCCAGTCGGTTATCCTGTGAAATTCATCCACGTCTTCATAGCCGCTCGGCAATCCGTGTATCATGATATCTTTGCCCGGCGATACGTCGAGATTCTCCGAAGTTTGGATATCTGTTTCATTCGGATAAGAAACATGAAGGGCCAGGTGATACTTGCTGTCCGCTTTCCTGAAATCGACCACATATTTCCCTTCGGGCGTCCTCTTGTCTCCGGCGCAATATTTTTTCCCCACCGGCTGTTTTCCAAGAGCGATCTTGTAGGTTTTTAAGACCCTGCCCTTTCTCAGCAAAGTCATGACCCTTTTGCTTTTTAAAACCAGCACCTTGTCCGCCTTTGTAAGCGCGGCAGAGGATTCACAAGGGGAAAAACAAAAACCCGCAGCACAAATAATTATAGTACAAATACCTATAAATCTTATGGTATTAAGATATTTCAATATATGTTAAAAGTGCATAAGTAAGGCATCATTATTGAAAAATCTCCCCTATCCCCTCTTTGCCAAAGAGGGGACGCATTTCCTCCCTTTGGCAAAGGGAGGCGAGGAGGGATTTTATAATCAATGTCTTCATACTTATGGTCTTATCAGTAATTAATCACGCACGCTGCAAAACAAGTTTTCAATTTGAAAGGTCCCGAAAGCTTCGGGATTTATCATGTCTGCCTTCCGGATTATCCGACCGATGGCTAAATCAACTATTATTTCTTGACCCAGTTCCCGCTTGCGTCCTGCATCCACCAACCCTTTTTGGCGGAATCACGCCGCAATGAGGCGAAGTATTCAACTGCCTGCGGCATCACCTTCTTGAGAGTTGCCTCGTTTTCCTTTTCCCTGTTGGTCCGCAGCATGGCCTTCGCCATCCCGTTCATAACGGTCTTTCTGTTTTGATTTTCCTGGTCAATAAGTTTTTTGTCCCCGCTGCTTAATGCCCCTTCTCTGACGACAAGGAGTCCGTCTTTTCCTTCTCCGACCGTCCCGCCGTCCCTTAACCTGTCGATATCCGCTATCCTTGCTCCCATCTCTTTATAGGCGCTCACGACGTCGGGCATCTTTTTCATCATCTCTGAAAGCTTATCCGCAAGTCCGGATTCCTGTGCATATGCAGGCGTTATAATTTCAAAGTTCAGAAAACTCTGCGGCTTGCCTTCCGGTTTTTTCTCGTCTTTCTTCGTGTCCGGTCCCATTAGGTCCTTTTCGAGCGTCTTATAAGCCTCTTTTACGTCTTTCTCCGGGAAATAGATATTCACCGTAATGACCGCACACGAAACAAGAACAAAAAACAAGCCTGCCAAAACAATCTTAATCCTACTTTTCATGACCATCCTCCATTTTAAATAAATTTACAAAAAACAATTCCAAATCTTCCTCAAATTCTTATCATCTTATTAACAGTCTCATAATAATAGCGACATTATTTATAAAATCCCTCCTAACCTCCCTTTGCCAAAGGGAGGTTTTATACCCCTCTTTGGCAAAGAGGGGGAAGGGGAGATTTTCTGATTCATGTAAATTCAATTCTGTCTTTCATTTTATGCAACTAACGGGTTCATTTACCATCTTCCTTTTTTTGCGCTCTCGTTGCAGCTTCCGTTATTGTCCACATGAGATGGTCAATAGATATCCGATTGTTAAACGGCGCAACTTTTACGGAAAGATCAGTAATGCCCAAAAGGTTTTTATTTGAGATCTCCAGTTCATCAAATATAATAAAACCGTCTTTCAGATACAGGCTGATGTTGCCTTTGTCAAAACGCCTGTCACCCAGATAGGTCTTAAGTGCGGGGCCGCCTATCTTCTGCAGGAATTGCTTGCTTATCTTTGTTTTCTCATCGCCTGCGCTGTATGTCCAGAAATCGGCTTTCCCGATAAGGCCGGCAATCCCGGGACCCGAGCCCTTCAGGTTCGCCACGCCATCCACCTTACCGGAAATATACCCTTTGATCGGTTCGATGCCCTCACAGAATTTTGTGAGGCTGAACCCTTCCAGAATAAAGCCCGCATGGTATTGCATTCCCTTTGATAAATCAACATAAGCCGAGCCGTTCATCCTTCCTCCTGATATGTTACCATTAAACCGTTCCACGTTCAAAACAGCGCCTTCCTGCTTCACCTTGAGGCTGATATTATCAAACAGACGGAAGCCGTAGCCCAACGAATCGATAGTGATTGTGCTATATCCGCTTTCATCCGCTTTTCGGGAAAAGTATTGCCTCAGATCATTGAATTGCGCCCGCTCAAAATGCGGGAATTTCTTGTCTATGCCTTCCCGATAAAGCGAAGGAGAAGAATCCGTTCCGGTCGATTGTGTATATGCAAGCGGCAGAGCGCCGTTTATGGGACCAAGGGTGTATTCGCCGTTTTCGCCCTGCAGGACGATATTTTTCAGGGCTATTTCACCGCCGACCTTTATATTGTCCGCGCGGTAGTCAATTAAAAGCCGGGACAGAACCGAGCCGTCAAGTCCTGCATAAAGGAGTTTGTCCGGGAAGACGTCCCAGAAAGCTTCCCTGATATCGATCAGTTTCACCTCTGGCAATTTCAGCGAAACATTGATTGATCTATGCTTCTCCATAATATCTTTTGCCGTTCCTGCCGCTGCAAGGCTTATCTTTCCTGCATGCATATCCGTCCTGAAATTCATGTCACTGCCGTTAAATTTTATTTCCGAATTCATCGAGGCATTGTTCAGGATATTTTTTTTAAACTCATTCATCAATGAAAATTTTTGCAGTATTACAGAGCCGAAAATTATCGGATATTTCTTTTCTGCATTCCCTTCAATAATTATTTTGTTAGAGGTCAGCAGCCCTTCGGCTTTTATTTTGCCGGGAAGTTCAAAAGCTGAAAGATACAAACCGTTTATCTTTAACTCGGCATTGTATGAGGGTTTTTTCATGATATTTTTCAGCAGGGCTTTCGCGTCAGCCGACAGTATGCCTTCCGCATTCAGGGAACATGAATCGATATGAAGAGAATTGTCCTGAAGATCAAGGAAGGCGTCCGTTTTTAGCGTCACCGGGTGCGCTCCCTTTACAAAACAAAACCCCAAATCCTTTATATGAAAATTCGCCTTGAGCTTCACTCCTTTGTCGGTATCACCCTCAATCGAAAGGTCGGCCTTAAGGCCGGCTTTTTCGGCATATACCTTATAAGGCTCTAACATTCCCTTGAAGGTTGAGAGAGATATTTCACCCGAGGAAACAGCAAGACTAAACTTTTTCGGTTCGTCCTTGAGATAAGCCCAGCCGTCGATAGCTATTGTGCCGCCTGCATAGCCTGCTGCACCTTTCATAAGAGTTTTCACTCCGGGAGCGGAGGACAGGTTTTTGATATGCATGGAGATATTATCGCTTCCATACCTTTTATCGTTATTAAAATCAATACGCCCTGACTCTATATTAAATTCATCTACATGATAAGTGAGCGACGATTTTTTCTTAAAAAATTCCATGAGCTTATCCGAGATATTGAACCTGCCGTTCCCGTCTTTTAAAAGAGTAAGCTCGGGCGCATAGACTGTAATATTTCTGCTATAGAACCTCCCGCTGAAAAGTTCGCTATACTTCGTGTTGAGGTATATCCTCTTTATCCTCAGAAGATTGCCCGATTGAAAGCCCTCCGGGTTTCCGACGCCGACATTGTAGAGGTTTATTCCCGACGAAGGGCTGAACGAAAGGTCGCCTATCTCAACAGGCTGTCCGATAAATGCGGTTGACTTCCCGGATAACGTTTGGATAAATGACTTCTTAAAGTCGAGATAGTAAAAGTATCCCAGCAACGCAAGAATAATAAGAACAGAAAAACATATTACAAAAAATATTTTCAGCGCTTTCCTGAAGCTTTTGTTCATGGATATATTATATGCCATTTTGTATAGTCCGTAATCTATCTTTCACCCTCTTAATAAGGAGTTCATAAGTAAGGGCATATTTAACACCCTCCCCTCAATCCCCTCCCGTCTCCGCACTCAGGCGGATTCGCCGAGGCGAAAAGGGAGGGGAGCTAATTGATTCCCTCTCCCCTGGCGGGAGAGGGTAAGGGTGAGGGGGTGTGGCTTTACTTATAAACTCCTTAGTAAGTAAGAAGGGTGCAGGTGTATCCCACTATCCCTCAATATTCATGACGCACTTATTAGAAATGGAAATTCAAAGACTTGAGGTACGGACGGGGTACGTATAGCACCTACGAACAAACGGGTCTTGAAAAATGAAATTGTTGGCAATTACCGGAGGAAATGATTATAACACCAGGGTCACCCAGAGCCCGCTGTGTGGGCGATTGGGTGCACCCACTCGTTGGGCATTTTCTATACCCGGTTCTCTTCCATGTCTTTGTATCATTGCCCCAATTCCTTATACTGACTATGGAGTCAGGCCGATCAATTCAAAGGTGTCAGGGTTAAATACAAAGTGGTCCTTTTGGAAGTCGTAATGTGCCACTCTTCCCTGTATGGCAGCACGAATCTCACGCCAGAACGGGCGCTCGGCCCCGTTGTCTTGGCGGTTTGGTTGATCGAGGGCATATGCCGCCAATGCCTCACCCCATTCTTTGCCCTTGATGGCACGTGGCTTCCTATCTGATACTTCCACATATCTTGCCTCGAATGCCCGGCCGCTGGCTATACCAGTCCAATTCGCATTGCGCACCGCCTTCCCGGAGACGCCGTTTGCTTCGTCGATCCGAGCGGCGACTTCGGCGAGCTCCTCAATTGTAAAATTAGAGAACTCAAAGTCTGGACTGTGGGCGGCAATGAATCCAACAATATTCTTTTGCTCTACTTGCCGGCGAACCGACTTAACGTTTGCCGCGACATCCTTATCAAAAGAGAGCATACTGAAGCGCCGCAGCGCTTTGTCTTCTTTCAGAGAATCTCGTAGCTTCAGGGCCACATTAGCTTTACCGGTCTCTATGTTTCCGTGCAAGTTTGCCAACTCGATGCCGGCCTTGGACGGTTCAGGAATTACGTGCAGTATGGCGTAGTACTCTGTTTCGCCCTCAACATACCAACGAACCACGCTTCCCGTGAAAAGCCCATGATGCAGTGCAAGGTAGGGCTTGCATTTCAACTCGTCGTCGAGAGGTCGTTCTGAACCGTATTGAAGCGTGCGACCACCTGGGCGCCACATTCCAAAAGCTACATCTTCCTCCGGCCACCGCTCAGTCGTAGTCTCTTCGAAAGCTCGCCTGATTACCTCCGCAATATGCCTAAGCCAGAGAGCCCCAGCAATGCTTCCCTTTAGCTTCTCGCGCCGGCTCCAATTGCAAAGCCGGAGCATGAGGTAGAGACCATCATTACCGTCCATGAATGCCGCATCGACACGTAAGGACTCATGAACCCTATGCCACAAGGCCGGGTCTATGGACCCGACCAATGGAAGCACTTTTTGGCGGTACTTGTCCAATAGCGCTTTGTGCTCACTTTCTTCCATGCCCCCAGGCCTGGAAAAACGACTCGTTATTCGAGGCCAATAGATCGGCTCCAGCAGTATTGCAAGGTTAGCCACCCCGTCCCAATGGCGTGCCCTTTCCCCAATCTGCTCATCACTCTGCATAAGCGATATCACGTGTTCGACAAGTTTCACCACCGAATCCCGCTGGAGGGTCGAAGAGGTTGCGATGTTGATTTTGCAGGCTTCGAGAATCTTGCGAAGCGTTAACAACCTGAAAGGATGGAACAGCAGGCCTCCTCTGTGATTTGTTCCGTCACTGGAGAGCCAGTTCCGCTTGAAAAAATCACCGGGATCACCCGTTATCACTCCCGACACAGGAATCCCGTGGTCATTGGCAAATGTGATGAAACTGCCTTCGTCCAAGAGACCGTTCTGTCGGAGCAAATCAAGGTCTTCTTGTCGTTCTTTAAGGGTCTGATCAAAATCAGTCATAGGTACGTTCCATGTTCGCGTTTGTGCCCAATAATGAATTCGGCGGCTTGACCGCTGACCGCTGGAAAAACAGGTTGGGCGATCATTTTCCTATTTTCTGTCCCTTCATAAGTTGGTTAAATTGGCAACGTCCCCTCGTCCCCTCAACATGCCGCCCCTTCCCGTTAATGTGTCCGTCGTTACTTCCACCTTGTTGATCCTGCAGTTGCTTTTGTTTTCGATTTGTTTCATAATTCCCTCACTTATTGGGTGATAGTTTCTTGTGATCTTGCCCGTCTATTTTAACAAGTACTGTCGCCCTTTAAGTGATTTTTTTGTGGTTTTCACGTCTGAGAATCGCTCAATTTGGGTTCTAATAACTTCTCAATCATTTCACCCAATCCGAAATCACCCATCCAATTTGTCCTTTATGTGTGCCGCCCAATATTTTTACTTTTACTCTATCGCTCCTCGACTCCATAATTTTAACTTTGACATTGTTTTCCACTTGAAACAGTTTTCGTTTCGCATAAAGTTCCAACCATATTGGCTTCCACATTTTGAAATCACTTGCATCCTTTATCTTTAAATAGGTATCAAGAGATTCTTCATCAGTTGCCACATGAGGGTAATTCATTCCTATCACAAAAATCCTTTTCGAATAATCTGTTTTTTGAACAGGTTTACCTTTCTCAATTAAATAGATATTCTCTTTTTGAGTTGCTGTGTGAACGGTTTCTTTAACAACCTCACTAATCCATCCTTCTCTCGTATAAGTTTGCGTATATACGGGAGCATACATGGTAATACCATCTTCTGTAATTTTAATTCTGTTTGTATCATTGATGTAAAACAAATACCGACTAGAACTATGCTCAATAATTCTATACTTCGCTTTTAATTCTTTAGAAAAGCCTGGAGGTATAAAAGAAGGATACTCACTAGGAAACTGTGATGCAAATATAATTGATGCAAATGATATGTCTATTAGGAAAACAATAAAAGTTTTAATTAATCCATTTACATTAACCATACTAAGACTCTCCTCACTGTAGCCATAATGGACAAATTATATCATAATCCCATTCTAATTCCTTTTCGCCTGAGAAAAACTTGAGTAGGTTCAACCTTTAAAAAAGTTAATTTGTTAACATTTTAAGAAGAGCCACAAAGGGCTTTACTTGCCTGAAGCAACAGAGGATTTTAAAACTGTAGCTTCTGATATTGTTGAGGCAGTCAGAATGAATGACCAGAGGTTCGGGGTTGAACCGAAAGAAAACTTTCGAGAATGGTACTTGAAGCTAATTCCGCTATATTTATGCAGTTAAATACATTATAATTCGACATTAAGTAAAAGGCGGAGAATATTGGAGTCTTTTTTAGATATAACTTCAGCAGACTTACCTGAAACGCTTTATCATTATACATCCCAACAGGGATTAATGGGTATTGTAGGAAACAGATCACTCTGGATGACTGATATCCTTTACTTGAATGATGCACAAGAATTCGGATATGCTTTGTCACTCCTCGAAAAAGAAATAGAACCAATTTGGGAAGACTTAGATGATTTTGATAATTTTAAAGTTATACATGCAAAAAAATCCCATGTTACACAAGAGGAGATAAAAAACAGATATAAAGATTCATGCCTTTTTTTGGAAAATATAAGACAAATACTCAGAGCCTTCTATAAAGCAGGGGAAACCAGTACTTATGTTTTTTCTATGTCAAAAAAGAAAGACTCGCTGAGTCAGTGGAGAGGTTATTGTAATACTGGTGCTGGTTTTTGTATCGGCTTTGATACTGCCAAACTAAAGGAAATAGTAGATGAAAAGAATCTGTCTTTATTTCAATGTGTTTACGATATGAACTTGCAGACAAATCTGATAAGAGAAATATTGTTGCAAAGCATGGAAAAGCTTTCGACAGTGGAGTTAAATGAGACAGTATCAGAGTTTCTCCTGAAATTTATGAGAATTGCACCAATTATGAAAGACCCCTCATTTCAAGAGGAAGAGGAATGGCGAATTGTTTTGCACCCGCCACGCACATCAATCGGTGAGTTGAGATTTCGAGAAGGCAAATCAATGTTAATACCTTATATTGAGACAACCTTGCAAAAACAACTTATTTGTGAGATTGTTATTGGACCAACTCCTCATGAGGATTTATCAAGACAGTCGCTGAAGGCACTTATGCATTCAAACGGTATTAACTGTAAATTGTCAAAGTCGGATATACCATATAGAAGTTGGTGACTTCTGAGACTCTTCCATTGCACTCAAAAGCTTCTCAAGGAAATGGGAACCTCTCCCCTTGTCGCTCCCCCTGCCATCACTGAAGGACTTGGGAACTGGTATGCCAACCTAATCAGGATAGACAGGAGAAAGTGCCTCCTGTTCACCAATGAGAAGACCCTGTATTCTTTCCTTATCCCCAAAGTCCTAAAGGCTAACCTAAAGAACATAGAGCAGGAGTTTCTTATCAACCTCAGTTACAATTTACAGTATGAAGAATTCGGACTTGAGGTAATCAACAGGGTAATGCAGGAATACAAGGAGATAGGCTTTGCTAAGACTTCTAATCGGCAGGTGCTTGGTTCGATGAATGAGTTGACCTTTCAATATGAAGTTCTGATTGAGCAGAAGGAGGGATTGGAAAACATCAGAATTATGGAACTCAATAAGCATATAAACAGAACTATCATGGGAGCATTGAAGTATAAGCATCCGATTGAGGGTTTGAGTAACTTTGTATAATCCTGTCTAAATGTATTCCCGTACCCAAGACTAATTTCTTTATATTCAAAATAAGAGTAAGCTATAATGCTTATCATGTAAACAGAAGGCAAGAAACATCTCAAACAAGATGAAGATAATTTTATCTATTATAGCAATACTATTTCTTCTATCAGCAGTCATCCAACTTTTCGAAAAAAGCTTTCTTCTTGGTGTCGTTGTTAGTATCGCAGCAGTTCTTTTCCTCGTTTTATCAACAAAAAAAGAACGAGAAAAATTATCAAATTTATCGCCTGAAGAACTCAAGCAACAAGCAGTAAATGAATACAATAAAAAAGAAAATCTTCAAAGACTAAAGCAGCATATGGAAAGAGATAAAGAGATAAATAAGCTCAAATCACATATCAAACTTAAATTAGGGATGTGATCTTCCCCCAATTTTCCGGACACTCAGTTAAGTTAGGCTGCCATAGCCTTCAGCTCAAATGATACCGGTGACAGGTATCCCAAGGCTGAATGCCTCCTCTGACGATTATAGAACATTTCAATAT
>JBAZZX010000057.1:0-15810 GCA_041658585.1 Thermodesulfovibrionales bacterium | reverse complement strand
AGTAAGCATTCAGATTAAATGAAATACCTCATCGGCATTTTTCTTTTCATAATAATCATCGGCATCCTCGCTAACCGTGAACTTTCCAGAGACAAAAAGAGAATTAAAAACATGTTGAGGGAATACTCATACAGAACCTATTCTCCTGAAGATGAAGAGGAAAAGCATTCTGAAAAAGAGGAGAATAAGTAAGCGCTTTAATCTCTTTGGGTTCAATTCCCCGCCGCTTGCGGCGGGGTAGTTCATTAATCAGAGATCAAGCAAACGGTGAAACTTGTCCCATTTCAGGATGAGCATATTCCTTTCCGCCGGTCTCATCCATTTTTTATGGATGCTCTTTGGGCGTTTCTTCTTTGCGTATTAGATGAGCGAAGTGCATTGATACAGGGATGAAGCCATAGATTAAGGTGGCGCAGAGAATTATCGCAACAGGTCCTTCTTTGCTCCATAGAAAGTTGCCGATGATCAAGAGTATAATCAGCACAGGCATGCCGTAGATGATGCGGCGGTTCGAAGATAATGCCCGCCCGAGATGCCGGTAGTGCGTGTCAAACGACACCATTTGTATACAGGCAATACCTATCATTAGTCCGAGAACAGCCGCATGTTCCTTAAAAAGAATGATTGAGCAAAGCGTGATGATCCCTCCTGCCGTGCTGGGAACACCGCAAAAAAAAGTTGGGTCGCTATAAGCTTTATTCAGCGTAAAATAGACCAGGCGACTTAAGGTAAAAATACAGAAAGCCGAGCCAATAACAAGGCCGTCGATGCCGCCGAGGGCGTAGTAAAGTGCAACGCCGGGCGCTATCCCATAGTTCACACCATCGGCAACATCATCGGAATAAACCCCTAACCGTGTGCCGCCAAATTTTCTGGCTACCGCCCCGTCAAAACCGTCAAAGGCAGCCCCGACCATCAAAAAAAGAAGACTTATATCGAACCTGCCGCGAGAGGCGAAGATAATACTGAATATGCCGCAGAGAAGATTGGCTCCTGAAAGGGCATCTGCAATGAATCGTTTCTTCAGGATTTTTGATTCATAAAGTGCAACTACCATTGTATAGGCAATGTTAGTATACAAAAGGTAAACAACAAAATGAGGCGAGATAATCTCCGGTTTCCAGCCTTGGCTTATCATAAGCAGGGCAAGCAACGTCGTGTAGTTTATACCTGTCCTGATCCGGTTTCTGTTTTGTTCGCGACCAATGATATTGATGATGATCACCAGTAGATCCAGAATGAGTTTCCCGGCCAGCAGCATGCCTGGGATTATGTCAAGACACAGATAAGAGAGAACGATGAGGATTGGGTAATCGGTAACATGATCGAGTATTCGGCCAAAGCGTGTCTCCATTTTCCTGTAGCGAGCTGCTACGCCGGCTACA
Organism: Thermodesulfovibrionales bacterium; assembly: GCA_041658585.1. Taxonomy (GTDB): domain Bacteria; phylum Nitrospirota; class Thermodesulfovibrionia; order Thermodesulfovibrionales; family SM23-35; genus DYFC01. The sequence continues at coordinate 14,425 of JBAZZX010000057.1, read as the reverse complement.
TAATCCAGGGAGACAAATGTCAGGAAAAGAGCAATCACCATCAATACGCGGTAGGGAAATGTTTTGAATGGGGGAAGCGCAAGCGTCACGAGCGGTACAGTCATGAACAATTTCAAGCCTGATACTATGTTCGGGTGAAAAGGGACGACTGCCGCAATTTTCCCTTCGATAGCACCTATTAAGGTATGTTTCGTCAACATATGACTGGCGATTAGGGAGTTTTATTCAATGTGCAATTTCGCTGTTCTGATGGCAAGGTCTTTATCTTTTGTAAATAATCTCCACTCCATTCCTGAAGCGTGAATACCGGCTTTCTTATCTTGGCCTCGACAAAAATACCAGTGGCCAAAACGCTCGACAGTAGAAAATGGGTGATTGCCTTGACAGAGGAAACCACAAGGTTTAATCTCTTCAAAAAAAACAGTTTCGCCCGGGTCTTCGTCGAAAGACAGGTCATCAGGTAAAACTATTTGAGATACATCAACGCCTTCCGCTTCCTTTTCATCTAACCATTCTGAAATTGTCATTTCAATTATGCTCAAACAAGTATGGATATCTGCAGTTCATCTTTTTTCGAGATTTAGGCCTCATAAGTTTTCCCATTTGACAGTATTAGCGATTAAATCCATTTGTTATCAATAACATTATAGCAGGCCCTATAAGTATCTGCTACAAGGACCCTGCATAGTACAGTTGAGGGGGACTATTTCCATCAACAAACTATTGTCTGTACTGTAAGATTTCTTTCAAGAAAAAATTGTGCTAATTCTTCATATTTTATTCATCACTTCTTCATATTCTTTTCTTATATAAAGATTAATGACAAGCTTTCACGTGGCAGCCAGTTTCCCCCTATTACTGGCTGCCACCCCTCCTTAACATCATGTTTGCCGGAACAATGAGAAAATTTGAGGAATGCCGGGCGAAAAAGACTATGGCATGATGAAATATGAAAAGGTCACTTCAAAAACGATTGAATCTGAGATAAAGAAGTATTTAAGCTGACCACTTCTCACGAGACGTAAAATGTTCGGGATTGTTGATTCTGAAATGTGGAACCATCAGCTATCCTAAGAGCCATCCCCTAACTGATATAATAAAATTAATGATGGGTACCAAACGCAAAAAATATTATGAAGTATCAAGCGAAGGTTGGATTACCGTCTATCCTTCATTGCATGAGAATAAAGAAAAAGGCAAACTCAGGCGTATTCTTAAGAGGTTAATTCAGTTGAGGAAGGGGCATTAGAAGCAAGGGGTGAGGCAATCTTGTGTGATTAAAGTTATCTTATAAAAATTAAACAGTGAAAGGAGTGCAAAGATGAGTTTAGAACAGGTTAAAAAATTCATGACAGAAGTTGGGTGGGGTTTCCTTGCTACAAGTGACGGGAATAAGATAGGGGTAAGACCTATGGGTAGTTGTGTATGGATGGGCAATGAACTTTGGGCTGCGACTAGAGATGGAACAGAGAAAGTCTTACAACTCAGGAAAGTCCCTTATGCGGAATACTGTTTCAGCGATAGAGAAGGAAAGCACGTAAGGATTGCAGGAGCCTGCACCATTAGCACCAATAATGATGACAAGTTGAAACTGTATGAAGCCATTCCTATTCTTAGGAAATATTACAAAGACCCCTCTGACACCAAATTTGTTGTTATCCGAATGAAACCAGAACGCATAAGATTCTTGGCTGGAGTTGGGAAGGGATATGAAGATATAGAATTGCCAAAGTAACACTTTCTGCAATTATCTGAAAGCGTGAAGGGAATATAGGAATTTATACGAACAGCATCTTTCAATGCGTAATCAATTGAATAGACAAACCTTACGTGCAGAGATATAATGAATTTAATTATTAACAAAATTCACAAAACACATTCAAAATAGAAGTGAATATACCGTTTAGACAAATCGAATATTTTACATGTAGAGGTGATAGAGATGGCCGAGATAAAAGTTGACTGCACCGGGGAAACCTGCCCGATTCCCTTAGTTGAAACTCGCAAAGCCCTAAGGAAAGCAAAATCAGGTGATATCGTAGAGGTCATTGGTACTCATCCATCGTCCAAGAAAGAGATACCAATGGCAGTTAAGGCTCTGGGACTGGAGTTGCTTGATATTCAAGAGAAAGATGGAGTATGGAGAATAAGAATACGCCGATAGGAGGATAGACATGGCGGATAAAACAACTATAATAGTACATAGCGGCGATATGGACAAAGTATACAGTGCCTTAATTATTGCAAACGGGTCGTTAGCTATGGGGATGGAAGCATCAATCTTTTTTACATTTTGGGGCCTTCAACGTCTGAAAAAAGGTGCACTTGAAAAAGGGCCATTGTCTAAGATGAACATGTTCGGGTTAGGTAAACTGATGGTAAAGTTAAAGATGAAAAAGGTCGGTGTAGCTTCTCTGGAACGGCTTCTGCAGGACTTCAAGGAACTCGGCGGCAAAATACTCGCTTGTGACATGACAATGGAAATTATGGGAATAAAAAAAGAAGATCTGCGTGAGGATCTTATATCTGATTACTGTGCAGTTGGCACTTATGTGAGCGAGGCAAGAGCTTCGACGATAACGCTCTTCATTTAAGAGAAGGGAAAATATGCAAAGCAGACGTGTATATTTAGATAATGCCGCCGCTACTCGTGTCGATGAACGAGTGTTAGAGGCGATGAAACCTTACTTCTTCGAGAATTATGCAGTTGCCACCTCGGAATTTGCCTATTCCGAGGGGATTGACGCCAGGGAGACCCTGGATAAAGTTCGTAATGACCTCGGTACTTCTTTAAATGCAAATCAGGAAGAATTCATTTTTACCTCGGGAAGCACTGAATCTTCAAATTTTGCTCTTAAAGGCATAGCTTTAGCACTTGGGAAGAAAAAAGGCACGCATATAATGGTTTCAAAAATTGAAGATTTTTCCGTACTTCATTGTGCAAGAGCGCTGGAAAAACAAGGCTTCCAAATAACTTATCTTAATGTAGACAGTGATGGTTTCGTGGATCTTGATCAGCTTAAAGATTCTATTAGAGATAATACTATCCTGGTTTCCATTCAACACGCCAATCAAGAAATGGGTACCATACAAGATATTGAAAGTATAGGCCGTATCTGTCGAGAAAAAGAAGTTCTCTTTCATACCGATGCCACGCATACCTTTACCAGAGTGCCTCTTAACGTAAAAGAAATACCGGTGAATCTGATCACTGTGTCTGCCCATACAATCCACGGCCCGAAAGGTATTGGCGGCTTGTACATCAGAAAAGGTACACCCATAGTCAAGTGGATGGATGGTGGATTCCAGGAATTCGACCTTAGGGCAGGCTTAGAAAATATACCGGGTGCGGTAGGTTTTGCTAAAGCAGTAGAATTGGTAACCCCGGAAGAAACCCGGATGCTACAGGCAATGCGAGATCATATTATTGACCGTATGCTTGCCGAAATACCGAATACAACCCTCAATGGCCACCGATGGAAGCGGCTTCCACAAAATGCCAATATTACCTTTCATTTTGTAGAGGGAGAATCCATTACCCTGCATCTCGACATGCAGGGTTTTGCCGTAAGCACCGGTTCTGCTTGCTTTAGCCGATCTCTTGAAAGTAGTCATGTCATTATGGGTATCGGTGGCGACCATGAAAGGGCACATGGCTCAATACGCTTTACCTTTGGACGCTATAATACCATGAGTGAGGTTGACGATATAGTTGGAACACTGGCTGAGATAGTTAAGGAACTCAGAATAATCAGCCCACTTGGGAAAGAAAAAATGGAGGACACAAAATGACATTTCCTTATAGTGATCTAGTGTTAGAACACTTTCGCCACCCACGAAATGTGGGACAAATTGAGGATGCCGATGGGAAAGCTACTGAAGGTAGTCCTTCTTGTGGAGATATGGTTTCCGTATACATAAAAGTTGATCCCGAGAAAAAAACTATTAGTGATATCAAATTTGAATCTTATGGCTGTGCTTCAAACATTGCAACAGGTTCTATCATCACTGAACTTGCAAAGGGCAAGACGCTTGATGAAGCCAAAAAAATTAATTGGAAAACAGCTTCAGAAGCGCTTGGAGGTCTGCCCAAAATTAAAGCTCATTGTTCAGTTCTTGCTGTTGAGGGTCTGCGTTCAGCCATACAGAACTATGAAGAGCGCCATGGTCTGGTAAAAGAAAAAAAACCGACTACCGAAGATGAGATACATAGACGACTCAGGAAAGTCATGAATCCACTATCAGGGCTGGATTTAGAGCGGACCAACTTAGTAAAAAATGTGCAATTAAAGGATGGCATTGTTCGTGTTGTGATAGACCTGCCTCCCGACCATCAGTTTTCTAATTCAATAAAGGAGGAAATAAAAGAAAAGATTGAACCTCTTTGGGATATTAAGGAAGTTGTTATTGAATTCATAGCATAATATTTTATTCTATACACATTTTTATTCAATCTTTAACATCCAGCGCGATATCAAATTATTTCGGGGTGTAATCCGCAGTCTTATCTGAAATTCAACTCGTGCCGTAACACTTGCTTCATAAAATGGCTAATTTGTTGTAGGGTATATCAATAATACATAGGAGGAAGAAAAATGAATGCAGTAATCGAGGCAATCAAAAAGAGACGGTCAGTTCGATCTTATGAGTCTAAGCCCATTCCCAGGGATATCATCAACACAATAATAGAAGCTGGAAATGAAGCACCATCTGCTATGAACAGCCAACCCTGGAGGTTTGTTGTTTTCGAAGATACGAAGATCAAAGAAAAGCTCCTTGGTGTCGCGCTGCCAAATACAAAGAAGATTTTGGAAAGGGTTAAAGATGTTGATCCGGAAAAATACGAAATGATAAAAAAACGCTATGAAGAGTTAAAGGACCCTGTTTACTATTCGGCTCCCGCGATCATTTTTGTTATTGGTTCCGGACGGTATGCGGACCATTCATGTCCTTTAGCTTGTGAAAATATGATGCTTGCCGCCTATTCGTTAGGATTAGGAAGCTGTTGGGTCGGTTTTGGAGCCACGGTAACGGAAGATAATGAAGTAAGAAACCTGCTGGAATTGCATGGGGATGAAAGAATATTCGGTCCTATCCTTCTTGGTTATTCAAAAGATTATCCTGAGCGGCCACCCAAGAGAGAACCTCAAGTAAAATGGCTATAAGATAACTGATGTTACACTTGATTACAAATAACCGTCAGATTGCCGGTGCTCTCAGTTTCAAAAAGTCCTTGTCCTTAAAACCCTCTGAAAATTCAAAACCGGATTGCTTGATAAATGCGGCTTCGCCGCATAACCTTTGTATGCAATCATGTTTGCATATAGAACACAGACCTTCGATAAAACAGGTGAGTTTATACCGGTGGAGCGATTGTTACTATTACCCTCATATCACTTATTGCCAAGATGCCGTGAGGCTCGCGTATATCTGAAATCAAGACATCACCGGTATTAGCAGGCAATGTTAATCCATCCTTGCCTAAAAATTCGCCTTCACCTTCAAGGACCACAATGCTTAACTGTCCTTCTACATCGTGGGAATGAATTCCTAATTCCTGACCGCTCTTGAAATTGAAATTTATTACCCTGAAATAGGGTGAATCGTGAATTAATAACTTTTGCATCCCTTTATCGCTGAATCCGCTTTCTTTAAACACTTCGGTCCGTTTCATCATTGTTAATTCTCCTTTTGATAATGTTATATCTTAAAAGTATATAAAAATAAAGTATGATTGACAATCAGAGCTAAGGGAGAATGTCAGGGCAAAATGAAAATGTCCGGTTTTCATACCAAAAAAAACCCTGAAGCGAATTCAGGGTTTTAAAACCGAACTTATTTTGAAACAAGGACCCTACAAACCCAGCGCCTCGATAACCTTCTTTCTCTGTTTTTCGATAACCTTCTGTCCCTGTTCCAGATTCCTCAGGACTTCCTTTTTTGCATCGTCCGAAAGGTCTTTGCCACGGTCGATAATATCGCTCACCTTGTCTTTTACATCGGAAGCAAAATCGTTGATGCTGTCAACCGCATCCTCGACAAGATTAACGGTCTCCTTTTTTACGCGCCGGGCGGTCTTTGCTATATCCTTTCTCGTGTCCCTGCCGGATTGAGGCGCATACAACAATGCGATACCGGCGCCTACCGCGCCTCCTATTAAAAAGGCCAATGCTACTTTCTTATAATCTTCATCCATAGTTTTCTCCTTTCAGAACTGTCTTTATTTAACTTTAGCAGGGATGCGCACAAGAGTCAACAGCCGCATACCACACGGTTATCCTTTGGCAATATGTACTGAGAATCGGCAAGCATATTTATCATTTAGAGAAAGGCACGGTTTCTGCGCTAATCGCCGAGCAGTTCGCCGATGGGTCCCAAATCTTCCACGCGATCGCATACCGCCTTGATAATCATGATGATGGGCACACCCAGCAATAAACCCCACACACCCCACAACCAACCCCAAAACAGCACGCTGACGAAAACCACCACCGGGCTCATCCGGCTTGCCCGGCCGGTAAGCCACGGCAGCAGCAAGTAACCTTCGAGACTGGTGATGACCAGCGAGATGCCTGAGACCAGAAGTGCCATGCCGATCGTTCCGAATTGTAGAAAGGCGACAAGCGCCGTTCCGCCGGTAATGATGACCGGACCGAGATAGGGGACAGTATTGAATACCCCGGCGGCGATACCCCAGATTGCCGCATGTTCCAGGCCGATCCAGAGAAACGCGAGCCAGGTCACCACGCCCACCAGAATGCTGCTGAATATCTGCACCAGCAGATAGCGTTGAATCTGTTCGGTAATTTCATTCAGAACCTGGAGGGTGATTTTTTTCTTGCTGAGGGTGGGGCCGGTAATCTTGACCAGTTTGCGCCGGAAAGTGTCGCCCGAAACCAGCATAAAATACGATAGAAACAATACCATTGTGAGCTGGCCGGTAAACCCGACTGCACCCTTGGTTCCCATCCAAAGGTACTCTTTGACATCAAGTTTGGGCTTTTCGATCTGCACCCGCGTCACCCCGCGCGGGGCGACAGGTACCGGAGTGCCTGTCTCTTTCGCTACCTGCTCGAGTTGTGTGGCGGTTTTTTGCACGTTCTCCATCATGCCTTCGGACGTTCCCCGTTCTTTGAGCCTTGCCAGGCGAATCTTCTGCGCGGCGTCGGGCAGGGTTTCGATCAGCTTGGCAGCATCGTCGCTGAACGAATAAACCAGAGAGCCTGTCCCTCCCACGATACCCAGCAACAACACAGCGGCCCCGATGGCGCGCGGGATTCGCCATTTTTGCATCAGGTTGACAGGGGGAGAAAGCGCATAGCTAATCATCACGCCCAGCATCAGCGGGATGAAAAACGCCCTGGCCCAATGCAGCACAAAGATGACCGCGAGCACCGTGAGCAGAGCGAGCGAAAAACTGTACACATCAACCGGCATGTGCAGCGCCAAAGGAGCGGATTCCTGAGATTCCAACCCGCCTTGGTCCCGGATACTTTTCGCCTTGGGCGAAAGGTTGTTCGTCATTCCTGACTCATCTTTACACTCTTTCACAGCCCTGACCCGTCCCCATGTACCCACACTGAGATTTGTACCATGCCCTGCTGTTCTGTTACCCTGTTGAACTATTGAACCTATGCATAAACTTAAAAAGATCCGAACGTAACATGGATCTAATGTCATTATAACACCAAAACATGAAAAAACTACTCGGAGTTGCAGGCGAAAAACCGAAAAGGAATTTTTGATTGGATATACCGGACGGGTTCGGAAAGACGCTCCGATTTAGTTCGGACACCAGACCGCTTACATGTGGTGGTTACCTTATGGTAAGCGGAAAGTGTCAATTAGTCCCCGGCACAGGAGTACACTGACTAATCGATTCTTTCAGGAAACCGAAACTCCATCAAGACTACAATCGGAATAAAGCACCATCTGAAAAACCTGAGGGCGCGTGTTAACAGCTACAAAGAAAAGTTTTAGTGATGAGATTTTTGTTATCACCTGCTCACAATAGGAAACACCCTCATTCGCCCTGATAATTCTGCGAAGTACAACTGGAAGTTGTTACATATGGAAAAATAGTAACCAGAACGGCTGCAAGAAACAAGACCTGACCCTATTCGTCCGTGCTATGACAGATTCCCACTGAATTATATGCGTAATCAATCTGAATCTTAGCTGCCGTAGCAGAAGTAGCAGAAATTATTGTGGCTACAAAGGACAAGGAAACGAAAATCACGATTTTTTTAATATACATCAGTAATCTCCTTTCTTTATACATAGACTAGATAACCGTTTTCCCTTTTTACAACGAGATGGCTCACTTGCCGGGCCACTGCCCCTTGAATTTCAAACAGAACTTATTCCCGGTCAAGTGGAGCCTGTTGTTACAAGTTATTTTGCTTTTCTAGGTTTCTTAACATCCGTATCCTTCGGTAAAGGTCTGACTGCCTGCTTTTGACAATACAGTTCTTCAATCGGTAGTTTCTTAGCCGCCTCTAATACTCTTATCTTTTCCTTTTCATAAAGATCATCAATATGTCTTAACAATTCCTGGCATAGAGTTTTTAGGTCGTCTATTTTGTCATTTCCAAGCGAAGCGAGTCGCCTACGCTCAACTGAAATATCAGCTATGGCTTTTGGTCCCCTTTCTTCTGGAACGAGAGTTGCCACAACCCTATTATCCTCATAGGCATTTATAGATCGTACAATGTGCTTATTTCGGAACTCTATAAACCACTCGTGTTTCTTTAGCAGTTCAGGCGATAGCGACAATATCATTCCTTTCGGGATTCTTCTCTCGCGCACTCCGCCCTTGCTATATATCCGTGCATATCTGACCAAAGCAGCCGACATTAAAGCTTCATACGCTGTATAGTCAATTGGCTTGTCTTTAATTTCAACACCCTTTAGCAGCATGTCACAAATGGCGACTATTGTTTCCAGATCGTCGTGAACCCCTGCCAAATCTGCGAGTAATTCAGCCTCCTTAATATCTAAGTAAACAGAGCGCCAGACTGCCATTCCTCATTTTCCTTTTATATATTTCTTGACTTGTAACAATGAGTAAAGCGGCTTGCCCGCTTGTACGTCTGGTTGGAACCCCTTGGCCTCCAGCCACTACAAGAAACAAGACCTGACCCCGTTTTCGTTTCTATGGATGTTTATGTCTCCACGGCATCGTGCTGGTGTCGAAGACGTAACCTTTTCCGATGCTCTCCAATCGAAGCAACTCGTCGTCGATACGGTTAAACTGGTCGCCGTCCCAAAATGCCTTTGCCTCAGGAGTAATCCAAAAATCCTTTGTTTGAATCGGTGACACGCCCATGAAATTTAGCTGAATTTGAGACCCCGACACATAGGTAAGCCCGAATTCGCCAGCAAGAAGATGGCTGTGCGTAGTCTTGCCAGACGCCGTCAAGCCTGAAATGCAAACATTTCCATGATACCTTAACTTTTTAATTACCTCGTCCATATCGGAGTCATTCCTTTCAATAGAAAACTATGGCAACTACGAATTCCTCTTTTTCGCGCTAACAACGAGTTAAGCGGGTGCCCCGCTTGAACGATTGGTTGGAAATCACATAAGTCAACTAACTCAGCACCGTCCCTCAAATGTCCTTACTAAAACGGTCGTTATCACTATTTTTGATTCTGTTTTGGTTCGAAGTGTTTTAAGTATTGTTTATTAGCTTTCTCAAGTATCCGCTTGCCAGCGACCCATGAATTTACTACTATGATCAAAAGGAGTGTATAGCCGGTCGCTGCAAGTATGCTTGCAATATACGAAACTTGGTACCATGTACGACATAAAACATATAATGTGAATCCACCCACAAGCAACACAACACCTGAATAGACGACAATTGTGGTAATTTTATGAGCCAGTTCTGATTGCGAGATGTCCATGATCTTGTCGCCGGAAGCCGAACCCACAAACTTTCTTAACTCTCCTGGCAATCCTGACTCGCTGAACAGGGCATATTCAATTATTCGAACCGAAACGCCATGACTCATTGCATTTAGGGTCATAAGTGATTGAAATGCTGAAATAATCCAAAGCGGAATCGGGAGCAGGAGAACAATTGGCCAACTAATGTCTTTGCCAAACTTATCTGAAACAGTCATCAGCACACCTATGTAAGCACAGCCAATTCCCATCAATGCCATGGCCGTATTGAAAATGCCTGCTGCGTCTGTTTTTTCAGCCTGATAAAGTGCTCCTAGTGCACTTACGTGATCCTTAATTGCATTCATTGTTACTCTCCTAAATTGCTGACTGTATTTTACTACTTCACATTGAGGTTATATTACATTTATCTTGCAAAACTCAATATGTCGCGATCAGGGCTTTGACAGTTTCGCTGGGTCGCTCTACGAGAGGCAGATGCCATCGTCCTGCCCGGCTTTGAATCGTTATGGCTATGAGGTTGGGATAGACTTTGCGCCAACCTTCGACCGATTCTGATACCCTCACGAGTGGGTCATCTGCCGGTGAGTCTCCATGCAAGTAAATAACTTGTTTTGCGATATCTACCAGTTCATTCTCGATCATCGGATTAAACTCCGCTATAAAACAAGCTTGGCTTGTTGCCGACGGCATCCCCGCCCAAGCACCAGCATGACGAGCAGCACGGACAAGATCGGGGCTTGCATTATCTTCGATAGGAGGTCCACTCATACATTTACTAACTGCCGCCCATACTGCGGTCGACAAAGGGCCTCCACGATACCAGCACCCAAAGTTGAACAAGAAAGTAGGTCGTTTTATATCGTTAGGCCCGGCAGGAGCCGAATCAAGAACCAGCAAGACCTTCCCATATGGCGCACCATCCTGGCGGTAGTAATCAAGGAAAAGTTTACCGATCATTCCGCCCATCGAAGCGCCATAGACACGAATCTCTACCGGCTTCAGCGTGCGTAGAGACGCCATTACTTTGACGTATATCTGCTGTACGTTTACCCCTCTTTCAGCATAGTCAACCACAACTAAAGCGTCTTCGTCCGCAACATGCTTTGCGAACGCCCTACCTAAAATTGCACCCGACATCATGTAGCCTGGGAAAACTACAATAGCGCGGCGAGTTGTGCCGGAGCGAGGAGATATGATACTTACTTTTGCGGTCGTGTCAGTTCGATACACAAGCCCCACTAGTGAGTCTATAGTAACCAGAGCAATGAAGATAGCGATGACTATAGCGATCCACAAAGCACATCTACGTGCAATTTTCATAAAAGCTAACCTATTGTTGAGCTGATTCACGGCAATCTACTCACAACTAAACTCACCATTTCAAGGGGCCTCCTTATTCCGGCTTTTGTGTAGCAGGCCCTTCCCAATGACACGCCATGCAGACAAGTATATAGGGTGGGTCGTGCTCTACTTCAGGTACGTAAAAGCTTTCTAGCTGGTAGGACAAGCAATTGGGGCAGCGCCCAGGATTCTTGGATTCATGACGAACGAGTACGCCCGTAAAGGTTTCAAGCAAATGATTCGTTGCAGCCGCAACAAGCTCCGCGTCATGACGTATTGCGTTTGACGCATGTGTAAGCCAATTCACCAATTGCCAAGTGGTGTTGGCTCCATCCTTAAGGTACTTCCGTAGCTCCTTTGCATTAGGACCAGGTGCAGAATATTCGGCCATCAGCTCTGCCCAATGAATGAAATCACCTCGCTTTGGGAGCGGCGGACCGCCTTCTGGTCGTGGAATGTCCTTCTGCATCGCGCGTGCAAAGGTGAGTAGGCATTCCCTACACTTCAATCCCACCGCTTGAAAGTCCTCCGCCTCCTTGGCGAGGTCAATTGCCTCTGCTGCTTGTTCCCATCGCCTGTAGGCCGTTGCAAACACTTCTGAGTTTTTAACCCTGGCTTGTCTGGACTCGCGTACCGCAAGCCGAGCCATAAGCCCGATATGAAAGGACAATGTGTAGTCGAGGCTCGGAAAGTGTTTTTGAGAATACAGGTTTGTTGGTTCGGTGATAACCCACCAACGCCCATCCGTAGCATGCACGTCCCAAACCTTATGCAGCCGTCCCCAAACCGTTTCGGATTTCACAAGCTCAAGGTGTTTAACCTTGGCTGGGCCTTTTGGATCTTTGGCACTCTGCCACTCAAAGTAATCTGTGACTTCTCGTTCTTCGTAAGGGGACGGTTCGACAAGTGTGGTTCGAAGCGTACCCAGTGGCGGTCGCTTTGGAATCACGCACTTGCCCTTAACACTTGATTTGGTTTTTGTCTTGCTCTTGGTCATCTTTTACGTTCAACGACTTAAATGAGGCGACCGGGCCACAGACGATGGAATGAAAAACGCACCACACTTATTCCCGGTCGCCTCTATTTTATTGTTAGGCTTGTCTTTTATATGTATCTGCAATTTCCCTTAAGATCATGACACCGTCACCGGTCAATGTTCCTTGAGGACTTAACATGTTGTACTTTTTCATATCATGGATAAAACCATCAGGTAATTCGTTCTTAATATGCTGGAAGCGCTTATTGAGTGCCGTCTTGCTACCTTCAATAATCAACTCCACAGGAATATAACTGAAGAAATTAGAAACTATATAGTCAGCCATACCTCGGTCAATAGGCAGACCATTGCGCTGTCTTTGTGTGGAATGGTGAAATTCTGCCCTCCTTAACCTATTTTTTAGAAAGGCAACTTCCTTCTGTGCCTCATTCAGTTCTTCAATGTATTTATCCAATTTTGATTTGAATATTTGTTTTTCTTTGTCATCAAGTTGGGCTTTTTTGGCAAGTTCTTCAACTAACTTGTCCTTCTCCTCCAATTTCTTGTGTACTTCCTGTTCTTCTTTAATTATTTCGGTTTTAGTGTTTTCTATTTCAGAGTGCCTCGGTATAGTTGCAATTTTATCGCGCATACTTGTGTAACCTTCGTCAAGGTGTCTGAGCCTTTCTCCGAAGCCACTCTCGATTTTGACTAGCAACGAAGCGATGTCCTGCGTAAATTTATATGTGTTATCGTAAAAAGCATTCGAACTTTCAGTCGCTTTAAAGTAGAATAGTGCTGCCAGAACTACTGAAAAAAAAGCGAGTAGCAGTGACAGCAGTGTTGGAAAATCAACAGTCAGATTCAGTGGCGTCAAAGCAATCTTATAGACAAGCACACAAGTAAAAGCAATAATCACAAAACATTTGGCTTTGGTCCAATCAGATGACATATCCGTTTCCTCTTTCTTAACAATATTTTTTATTATATTTCGTAATTTCATTTGAAGCCTAACAATATTATTAACTGGTTTCTCGTTATCATACGCAACGCCTGAAGATAATGCAATAAATTCGACATTTTATTAGGCATCTGCTTATAATTGTTCGAATTCCTAACTCGTTATCCCCGCAAAATGAGTGTATAACGAGTTAACTTGTTATCAACGCATGAAAGACATTCCGTCCGACATATTGAAACAGTTCAGCAATTGTTCTTATAAGATGTCTGCAAGGCGGGCGAACTCTTCAATGCTCAGGGTCTCCGGTCTTCTCTTGGGGTCTATCCCTGCCTTATCCAGCCATTCCCTTACATCCTCTCTTACACTTTTCAGTGAGTTGGAAAGCATCTTCCTCCTTTGGGAAAAGGCCGTCCTGATAATCGTGAAGAATAATTTCTCATCTTTTACTTCAACAGAAGGTTTTTCGAGAATTATTAAGCGGATAACGGCAGAGTCGACTTTCGGAGCAGGTCTGAAAGCCTCCTTCGGGATGATGAATTCTAAAGACGGCTGTGCGTAGTACTGTACCATTATCGAAAGCACTCCGTAATCTTTTCCGCCGGGACCGGCGACTATTCTTTCGGCGACTTCCTTTTGGATGGTCAGGGTTATCGATTTGAGGGTTTTACGGGATTCCGGAATTGACGGCGTTTTCCGTCCCATCTCCAGGAGTCTGAAAATTATAGGGGTAGTGATATAGTAAGGGATATTGGCCACGACCTTGAAGGCCGGAAGTTCTTCATATGGATATTTAAGGGCGTCGCCTTGGACAAGTTCTATATTATCGTATCCGGCAAGTTCGGTTATTAATCTTTCAAATAATTGTTCGTCAAGTTCAATGGCAATGACATTTCTGACCTTTTTTAAGAGCATCTTAGTCAAACTGCCCGGACCGGGGCCTATTTCGACTACAAGGTCATCGGCGTCAAGCTGTGCGGATTCGATAATCCTTTGAAGGATTTTCGGATTACCAAGAAAATGTTGTCCTAATGATTTCTTCGCCATTCTATTGCATTATCCTTACAATTGCAAAACAAGTTATTAAGGAGTTCATAAGTAAAGCCAGACACCCTCACCCTTGCCCTCTCCCCTCTCCGCACTCAGGCGGATTCGCCGGGGAGAAAAGGGAGAGGGGACTTAAGAATCGCCCCTCCCTTGAGGGGAGGGGATAAAGGGGAGGGTGTTTAAATGTGTC
>JBAZZX010000056.1:0-16427 GCA_041658585.1 Thermodesulfovibrionales bacterium | reverse complement strand
CAAAATGTCATGGTGAGCCTGTCGAACCATGTCTATAATTCAACTACTTACATCACCCTTCGACAAGCTCAGGGTGACAAAAAGGACTTTTGCAAGAGGTCGGATATTTGAATTATTCGCCATAATTTGTTTATTGTATTTGCTAACGGAAATCTTATCCCTGGGGGCGCATCAATGGACCATCCTTTAAGTCGTCTTTTTGCCGTAAGAGAAACCCTTAAAAGAAGAAGGCTTGAAGGCTTTCTTGTTACCGATATTACCAACGTCCGTTATCTTTCAGGGTTTACAGGCTCGTCAGGGTTTCTGTTCATAACGAAAGACAAAAACTTTTTCGTTTCCGATTTCCGATATAAAAAACAGGCGGAGCAGGAGGTCTGCGGATGGGACATTGTCATAGAAAAAGGCAACAGAATGGAGGTCATCGAAAATCTTGCAAAGAAAACGGCGATAAAGGTCCTTGGTTTTGAGTCGTCGGTTTCATACATGTTTTATAGAAAGCTGTCGAAGACAGGCCCGGTTTTAAATGATACCGAAGGGCTTGTGGAGAAGATCAGGGAGATCAAGGATGCCCGGGAGATTAAAGCCGTTACAGAGGCTGTAAGACGCGCGGAACAGGCATTCCTTGAGGTCAAGCCATATCTGAAAGAAGGCGCCGAAGAGAGGGCGATAGCATTAAGGCTTGAAGACAGGCTGAAGAAGAACGGCTGCAGGTCAATCCCCTTTGATATTATTGTTGCCTCGGGATTGAATTCCGCGATGCCACATGCAAAAACAACTGGAAAGAAATTTCAGGAAGGTGATCTGGTTACCATCGACTGGGGCGGAGAGGCCGACGGGTATTTCTCCGATATGACAAGGACCTTCCTGCTGAAGGGCGGACGGAATACCGGTAAGAAAAAAGAGATATATCGGATCGTTTTAGCGGCAAACAAAAGGGCTATTTCCTCCGTCGCTCCGGGAATCCTCTCGAAAAAGATCGACAGCGCTGCAAGGAACTATATCAAAAATGCGGGATATAACGAATACTTCGGCCACGGCACAGGACACGGCACAGGCCTTCAGGTGCATGAGGCCCCGCGCATCACATGGACAAAAAGCGTTATTCTCAGGGAGAACATGATCTTCACTATCGAACCGGGGATATATATTCCGGAACTGGGCGGAGTGAGGATTGAAGACATGGTGGCGGTAAAACCTGACGGTTATAAAGTCTTAACAAGCCTTCCCAAAAAACTTGAGATAATTTAGATACTAAGGAGTTCATAAGAAAAGCCACACACCCTCACCCTTACCCTCTCCCCTCAAGGGAGAGGGGACTTAAGAATCGCCCCCTCCCTTGAGGGGAGGGGATTAAGGGGAGGGTGTTTTAATGTGGCTTTACTTGTGAATTTATTAGTAGTTTCTTCCTGCTCTATTTCACTCTCTTAAGAAACTCAATCAGAATTTCCTCTTTTATTCGATAACCTTTCTGTACCAAATCCAATGCCAATAATTCAGTAGTTTCTCTGTCAATTTTTCCGGATTTATAGGCATCCCATATTATTCCAAGCGTACCCTTTGGATTAAGCCCTTTGAATCTGGCAACAATTCTTGCTTTAGCCTCATCTATGAAAACCCTCTTAATATCCTCTCTGACAGCAAGACTTATGACGGCTTTTTCACCGGGGCCAAGAAATTGTGGGAGGTCTTTTAATGGCTTTATTTCTACAGGCTTGATATTATTGTTTTTGAAATATTCTATAATCTGTTTCGCATCGGTTTTTTTGCTTTTGAGTCCTCCCCAAATCTCTTTTTCTACTTGGGAAGGGATGAAAATTTCATAAGTGTTAAGAAATTCAAGGTTTTGTATCTTTGCAAGAAATATCAGCGGAGAGGCGTTGCAGACAGCCTTCTCCCGCATTACTTCAAATCCTCTGCCAGTTCTTCAGTTGTGTAGTCTATATGGAGGTCCGCCTTTTTAATTTTGTCTATCATCTCCCATATGTCTATGGAAAGCATAGCAGCAGCTTTCTGGAGGGTTATCTTTCGATCTTTATACAATTCCAGAATTTGCCTTTCGTTTAACACATTTAATCCGTGTTTTAAAGCACGTGGTATCAATTCTTCAACCTTAGTCCCCTGAGTTCTCGACAATCTTTCGGCTTCCTTATATAAGCTATCTTTTAATTTTATTGATCTCATCATACTACCTCCTCTGAATAAAAACTCTCACCAAGAATAACAAGCATTTAATCATCCGAAAGCAAATGGATTTACTATTCTGATTTTATCTTCTATGATCTGGTTTGCTTGCAAATCTTCGGAAAATATAATACTGCAACTACTATTAATCGCCGATGAAACAATTACTGCGTCATAGAAAGACAGGTTATACTTGTCTAATAAAGATAATGCCTTAAAAGTGTTATTCTCAGTGAGGCTGTCGACTTCTACTATATCCAGCATGTGTTTCAAGTGCTCGGTTATGATCTCTGTCTTAAGCTTATACTTCTTTACAAAAACATTTGAAATCTCGTTAAGCACCTGCGAAGAGACTACTATATCAGTATATTTTTCAAGGAGAAGTTTAACTTTCTCCTTTCTTTTTATATCTTCAGGATCATCTGAATCCAGAAACATGTATATCCACAGATTTGTATCAAAGAAATATTTATCTGGCATTTCTCTCTACCCTGTCAGGGATTATAACTTTATCAACAGGGATGGGATTCAAATGGATATAACCAAGAAATTTTTTTATTTTAGCTGTCTTCCCTGCACGTTTAGTCTGTAATTTGGAAGGTTTTAAATTTCTTAAAATTTCCTCAACCTTTTTTATCTCTTCATCATTCTCTGTTTCTATTGTTATTTTCATTGCTTTGCCTCCTGCAAACTTAATTGACTTTATTATATCAAAGATTATTGCACATATTATTCATAAAATTGCTACAGCAACCGAGGATAGAGTGTTTGAGCGGGGTTTTTTGTAAATAATCCGGGTTAGCCTGTTTTTTCGAGGAGCATGGATTGGACCATATCCGTTACGGTCCGGAAGTCGATCTTGCCGCTTCCCATTTTGGGGAGTTCCTTTAGGACGACAAACTTCTTCGGCAGGGAAATGTTCGGAAGCTGCTCCGACATCTGCTTTAATATCTTTTTCTCGTCTATTTTTTGAGTCACTGCAGCAACGATCCTTACGCCTTTCAGCGCATCCGGCACCTCTACCACGGAACAGGCGACATCGCCCGGAAGAAGCTTCTGAAGTACGTCTTCAATCTTTACCAGCGAGACCATCTCGCCGCCTATCTTTACAAACCTCTTCAATCTTCCCGAATGCCAGAGGAATCCGTCCTTGTCTATATACCCCATATCCCCGGTGTCGTACCAGCCGTGTCGTATACGCATAGAGGTCTCTTCAAAGTCGTGGAGATATCCCTTCATTACAATATCTCCCTTGACCAGAATCCGGCCAACCTCACCCGGACGGCATTCTTTGCCTGTTTCATAGTTTTCTATTTTTACATGCACGTCCGGCAGCACCTTGCCGACACTGGGCGGTCTGTTATGTTCCGGCGTGTTGAGAGAGATAACGGGAGACGTTTCAGTAGCGCCGTATCCTTCATATAGCGTAACGCCATGCTTTTCCAGAAACTCTTTTCTGAGGAGATCGGGACACTTATCGGCCCCGCTTACAATAAGGCGTATGCTCTTAAAATCACCGGCCTCTGATTTCCTCAGATAGCCCCACAGAAAGCTCGGAGTGCCGACCATGACGGTCGGCTTTTCTTCTTTCAGCACCGTGCATACCATTTTATAATCAAGCGGATTGGCATAGGCCACTATGGTCATGCCGAAATAAAGCGGCGTCCATAGGTTTACGGTCAGGCCGAAGACATGGAAATACGGCAGGTTCGCAAGCATAATGTCGTTATCATACAAATTGAGCATAGCGCTGAAACTTCTGATATTCGACGATATATTGCGGTGGGTCAGTTGCACGGCTTTAGGGTCCTTTTCACTGCCGCTTGTAAAGAGTATCACAAGGTTGTCGTCTTCATGCCCGCCGTGCACCATTTTCAGAAGCAGGGGCGCCGGGAGTTTTGATATGAGCGCGGCCTTTAATTTGTCGCTCGTTGAAACCCCTTCCATTATATCTTCAATAAAAATCATCCCTTCCACAACAGGGCAGTTGATCTTCTCAAGCAGCGCCTTGGAAGTGATGATCGTCCTGAAATTGCATTTCTTCTGAGCGTAAATAGCATTGTTTGCCGCGCCCGTTGAATAGTTGATCATGACGGGCGTCTTGCCGCTCATGAGAGTTCCGAGGACCGTCAGGGCGCACCCTGCAGAGGTTGGGACCATGATCCCGATAAACCCTTCGTCGTGTTTTTTTATTTTGTCTGAAAGAATAAGCGAGGCAATGAGGGCTTTTGAATAGGTAATGCGCTTGTCAGAGGTACGGTCAATAAACGCAAGTTTATTGCCGTACCTCTTTGCGATCTTTATAAATTGCTGATGCAGAAGCATTCTATGCTCCTACCCGTTTCTTTCTCTTTTCACCTCTAAAATCTCAGGATAACCTGTGCGCTCACAATATCTACAGCGGCGTCAAAGGTCCCTTTTAAAGCGCCTTTAAACTGGTCTTCTGCTGTTGCCTCCTTGTTGATCTCGGGGTCGTTGACAAAGAGATGCGCATAGCCGATATCGAAAGAAACCATATCCGACAGCCTGTAACCTGCGCCTAACGCCGCCCAGATGCGGTCTCCGTCAGGGACGCGCGGGGTACGGTATTTTGCGCTTTCAATTGCCGTAGTATCGTATGCCGTTCCGGCTCTAAAAATCCAGTTACAGCAAGGGGTATAGGTCACACCGAGAGAGTACCTGTAATTGTCCTGCCATTTTTCAGTGGTTACGGAGTCTTTCTGCCCGGGGTTGTCAAACTCAACAGCCAATTCTTTAAAAAGGCTCCAGTTTGTCCAGGTAAAATCCGCCATGACCGCCCACTGGGGATTGATCTTATGATACAAACTGATCGAGAGATTATCAGGCAATGTAAGGTCTGCTTCAATCCCGCCGTCCTTGAAAGCGCTCTGGAAAGGGGCCGGAACATGTGAAAAATCGACGTCGCCTTCAAGGTTCTGTTTTATTCTTGAACGATAGGCGATGCCGGCGCGGGTGTTCTTGTTTAATTCATAAAGCAGCCCGAAATTATAACCTATTCCCCAACTGTCGCCTTCCATTTCGGCAAAACCGTCGTTTGACTGAGGCGATAATCCGGGGATTTGCATCAAATAGCCGACGGTGCCGAAGTCAACCGCATTTGAAAGTATAGCCTTCAAATATTGCACATTCAACCCTGCGCCGACGCTTATCTGATCGTTTATTTTATATGCAACAGACGGATTGATGTTGACGGTCATAACGTCCGACTCGACAGCGTGGTAACGGCCGACCCAGGTTTTATTGTAATCGGTTGCAAGGCCGAAGGGCGCGTTTATGCCCATGCCGACGGAAAATTTGTCGCTGACTTTTCTGCTGTAATAGAGATTCGGGACCGCCTTGGTTACGCCGCCGTCTCCGCCGTTGCCTCCGGACAAGGCCGATCCTGTTACATGTTTTGAACCTTCATCGTGAAATTTCACGGAAGGCATAATGATATGAGAGCCGACTATTAACTGCCGGCCGTTAAGAAGCGTCATGCCTGCCGGGTTGTAAAATATCGTGGAAGCGTCCTCCGCGCTTGCAGCGCCGCCCGAGTATGCATTTCCCAGACCGCTCATGCTCTGTTCGATAAGCGCAAAGCCTGCGGCAAAAACAGACCCGGCAGAAACAAGAACAAGAATGAGTGTAATTAATAAAGCCTTCCCCCATGAAGATAATAACCCTTTTTTCATCCCTTTCCCTCCTGAATTTAATAAAATTATCGGCTACGTAGAGTTACATATATGAAAAATCAATGTCAAGAAAAATTTTTACGTAATCCTTCGGTTATGGGTTGAGAAATCCTCCCCTTCGCAAGGGGAGGTTGGAGGGGTTTTTGAAAATTAATTAAAACCACCCCAACCCCTCCTTGCAAAGGAGGGGATTAAACCCGTAACTGAAGGATTACGATGATAAAAATGATGTTGATGGAAAAAATTGCTGAAAATGCTAAAATATCAGACAACTTAACAGGAGGTACGGGAATTGTTTGCAACAAGTGATTTCAAGAAAGGTCTCAAGGTCGAGTTTAAAGGCGAACCTTGCGAGATCATAGACTTTCAGCATGTAAAGATGGGAAGGGGCGGGGCCATTGTCAGGACTAAAATGAAGAACCTCAAGACGGGCGCCGTGCTTGAAGAGACGTTCAGGTCCGGAGAGAAGCTGGAAAGGGCGGGGCTTGAAGAAAAAGCAATGCAGTATCTCTACAATCAGGGGGATGAATATTTCTTCATGGATATGGAAACATATGAGCAGATACCGCTTGCTATTTCCCTTCTTGGCGACTCGAGAAGTTTTATGAAGGAAAACATGACGGTTAAAGTCCTCTATCATAAAGACTCCCCGATAAGCGTGGAACTGCCGACCTTTGTTGAATTGGTAATCGCAAAGACGGCCCCTGCAGGATTTAAGGGAGATACGGCTTCGGGAGGCGGCAAGCCCGCAACACTGGAAACAGGGGCGGTAGTCAGAGTGCCTTTTCACTTAAATGAGGGAGATACCATTAAAGTTGACACAAGGACGTCGGAATACATAGAAAGGGTGAAATGATGGAACTTGAGGACCTGAAGGAACTCATCGAGCTTCTAAAGGACACCGACATCACCGAACTCCAGGTGGAAAAAGACGGCACCAAGGTAAAGATAAAAAGGGAGAAAATGCTGACCTCCCTTGATATGCCGGGACATAAGACTGCGATGCAGATGGAAAAAGCGGCGTTATCCGAGGCCGAGGAAGAAACACAGCGGCTTGCGACGGTTACTTCACCGATTGTAGGGACCTTTTTCCGTTCGCCAACACCTGAGGCGAATCCTTTCATAGAGATTGGAGCGCGGGTGGCCAAAGGCCAGGTTCTATGCATTGTTGAAGCCATGAAGCTTAT
This sequence comes from Thermodesulfovibrionales bacterium, assembly GCA_041658585.1. Lineage (GTDB taxonomy): Bacteria > Nitrospirota > Thermodesulfovibrionia > Thermodesulfovibrionales > SM23-35 > DYFC01. The sequence continues at coordinate 9,367 of JBAZZX010000056.1, read as the reverse complement.
GAACGAGATAGAAAGTGAAATCGACGGCGTCGTCATGAAAATACTCGTTGACAACGGACAGCCTGTAGAGTATGGTGAACCGCTGTTTCTTTTGGAGCCTGTTTAAGCGTAGAGTGCGGAGCAAAGGGCCTTGAGCATATAGAGTATTGATACCCCGGCTCATCGCTTCACACTCTACGCTTATTATTGAAATACTATGAAACTATTCAATAAAGTACTTATAGCCAACCGGGGCGAGATTGCCGTGCGCATTATTCGCGCCTGCAAAGAGCTCGGCATTAAAACCGTATCCGTCTATTCCGAGGCGGACAAGGAATCTCTTCATGTAAGGCTGGCGGATGAATCCGTATGCATCGGTCCCGCGCCTTCCGGCCAGAGTTATCTGAATATACCCGCGCTTTTGAGCTCCGCCGAAATAACAGACTCCGACGCCATCCATCCGGGCTACGGCTTCCTGTCCGAGAACTTTCATTTTGCAGAGGCGTGCACGACTTCAGGCATAACGTTTATCGGTCCTACACCGGAAAACATACGTATCGGCGGCGACAAGGCCAAGGCAAGACAGACCATGAAGAGAAAGGGCGTCCCGGTAGTCTCCGGCAGCGACGGCCCTATCCCTAATGAAGAAGTTGCTATTAAGATTGCCAAAAAAATGGGCTTCCCTATCGTACTCAAGGCGTCTGCCGGCGGCGGCGGTCACGGCATGAAAATCGTGCAAGAAGAAAAGGACATCGAGCAGGCATTCTTTATGGCGCAGAGAGAAGCCCTGACAGCCTTCGCCAACAGCGAGATCTACATTGAAGAATACATACCCGAGATGCGGCATATCGAAGTGCAGATCATGGCGGACAATAAAGGGAACACGATTCACCTGGGCGAAAGGGACTGTTCTATCCAGAGACGGCATCAGAAGCTTCTGGAGGAATCGCCGTCTCCTCTCCTGACGACGGAAAAGTTCAAGAAGAGAATCGGCGAACTCGGCGTAAAAGCGGCGAAGGCCCTTAAATATAGAAATATCGGCACCGTTGAATTCATTGTCGATAGCAAGGGAAACATCTATTTCATCGAAGTGAACACCCGCGTACAGGTCGAACATCCGGTAACGGAGGCGGTTACTGGGATTGACATCATAAAAGAACAGATAAAACTTGCGGCAGGTTTTCCGCTCGAGTTAAGACAAAATCAGATTCGACCTTATGGCCATGCCATTGAGTGCAGGATCAATGCCGAAGACCCTGAACGGTTTGTCCCCTGCCCCGGTAAAATCACCTTCCTTGTTCTTCCCGGCGGCCCTGGTGTAAGAGTAGACACGGCCATCTATCAGGGATATGTCATCCCGTCTCAATATGATTCTCTCATAGCAAAGCTTATCGTTCACGGCAAAGACCGGACGGAAGCGATTGCCAAAATGAAATGCGCCCTTGACGGGTTTATCATAGAAGGCATACATACGACCATTCCCTTCCATAAAAAGGTTTTAAACCACCCCGACTTTATCAGCGGAAATTTCAATACGGATTTTGTGGAGAAAATGAGGACCGGCGCACAGGAAAATAAGTGACCCCATGTATTTCGGCGGTCTCTGTTTTATTACCGATCATAATACAGGCGACCTCTCCTTTTTAGATATGACGCAGGCAGTATTAAGGGCGGGAGTCGGTTGGGTGCAATACAGGGACAAGAACGCTTCAAGACGAAAGGTCTATGAAGAAGCGATCAAACTGAAAGACCTTGCCGGGAAACACAATGCCGTATTTATAGTAAATGATTATTCGGATATCGCCCTTGCCGTTGACGCCGACGGAGTGCATCTCGGCCAGGATGACCTGCCTGTAAAAGAAGCCCGCAAAATCCTTGGCAAGGGAAAAATAATCGGCGTCTCCACACACTGCATCGAACAGGCGCTTGAAGCCGAGCAAGCCGGCACCGACTATATAGGCTTCGGGCCCGTATTTCATACCTCTACAAAAGACGCCGGAAGCCCGAGAGGGACTGTCCTGCTCGGAGAAATCAAAAATAAAGTAAGCATTCCAGTAGTGGCAATCGGCGGCATCAATCTTGAAAATATCCATTCCGTCCTTGAAACAGGAGTAGATGCGGTCGCAGTGGCGTCGGCGATATTGAAAGGCGATATTGAAGAGAATGCCGGAAGGTTTATGGAGATAATAAAAGCATTTTGAAATTATCAATTATCGATGAAAAAATATTGACAACATCGCAAAAAGTCTTTTTCATGGCTGTCATTCCCGAAGTCCTTAATCGGGAATCCATTCTTTTCAAGAACTTGCGCGCACCTGGATTCCCGCCTTCGCGGGAATGACGACTTTTTACGAGTTCATCAATATTGGTTCTTTCTAAAAAAGTTGAAGAACATCGAATGAGAAGAATGTCTGGATTCCCGCCTCCGCGGGAATGACGAAAAAATAAGCACTTACTAAGGAGGTCATAAGTAAAGCCACATGACAGTCCACGAAAAGCCTTTTAAAAAGGCATGTTATGAGCATCGTATGTGAGACTACTAATGACCGGATTAGTAAGAATGTCATTCCCCGACTTGATCGGGGAATCCAGGGTTTCTTCAACTTAAATACGAAATACACAAAAAATATTATGTTAATTGAATTTGATAAGGGTTACGACAATTTTACGGGTAAATTCATCCGTAAAAGCTTAAATGCATGGAAGCTCCCCTCTTGGGTTAAGGGGGATTGAGGAGGTTGTTATTATGAAAAAGATTTGTTTATTTTTTGCGGTTTTGTCTCTAATTGTTTTCGGCTGCCAGGCAAAGCAGAAGGATACGATAAAAATCGGCATTGCAGGCCCTATGACAGGCGACCAGGCAAAGATGGGCATGGATTTCAAGAACGGGGTTTCGCTTGCCGTTGAGGAGTGGAATAGCAAAGGCGGGGTCCTCGGCAAAAAGATCGATATGATAATCAGCGATGACCAGCATGATCCCAAGCAGGCTGTTTCCGTTGCAAACAAGATGGTCAACGAAGGCGTTGTTGGGGTCATCGGCCACTTTAATTCAAACTGTTCCATACCCGCATCCGATGTTTATAACAGGGCAGGCATTCCCGTGATTACTCCGGGATCAACCAATCCCCAATTGACGGATAAAGGTTACAAGGAAATTTTCAGGGTCTGCGGCAGAGACGATCAGCAGGGCAAAGCCGGCGCCGACTTTGTAAGAGACCATCTGAAATTAAAGGATGTCGCCGTATTGCACGATAAAACAACATATGGTCAGGGGCTTGCCGACGAGTTTAAAAAATCTTTAGGCGGCAAGTTAAACGTGGTCTATTACGGCAGCATTGTCCAGGGGGATAAAGACTTCAAGATGGTTTTGACGGCGGTAAAAAGCAAGGACCCGGAACTCGTATTTTTCGGAGGAATCTATCCCGAAGCGGGGCTCCTTGTTAAACAGGCAAAAGAGCTCGGGTTCAATGCGCCTTTTATGAGCGGCGACGGCACTATTGATCCTAAGTTCATAGAGATCGCAGGCGCTGCTGCAGAAGGGACCTACCTTACCTTCAGCCCTGATCCAAAGAATATACCTTCGGCAAAAGGATTCATCGAAAAATACCTGCCGAAATATGGGGAAATCGGGCCTTACTCAATCTATGCTTATGACGCCGCAAATATCCTGCTGAATGCAATTAAAGAGGCCGGTTCTACGGAAAGCAAAGCCGTTATTGAGAAACTGCACTCTATGGATTTTAATGTTGCGCTCGGCAATATAAAATTCGACGCAAAAGGCGACGTGACCGTATCGCCTTATGTCGTGTGGATTACAAAGAACGGAAAATTCGAGGAATACCTGAAACCGTAATAACAATAAGTTATCAATTTACATTTAGCAATGCAAAATTATCATCCGACACTAAAGCGCTTTAATTGATAATTGTTAATTTTAATAAGAATGTCATTCCCCGACTTGCTTGCCCGCCGTCTTTTTGGAGGGATCGGGGAATCCAGGGTTTCTTCAACTTAAATACGAAAGGCACATTTATATGGATATTTTAAAAGCCGTTAAAGAGCGGAGAAGCTTAAGGGACTTTCAGAAAAAAGATATTCCTGATGCATTGCTTGACAGACTTGCCGAGGCTTTGATATGGGCGCCGAGCGCCGGCAATCTGCAGTCAAGGAAGTTTTACTTTGTAAGGCAGCCTAATACAAAAAAGAAAATAGCTGCGGCAGCCCTGAACCAGAGTTTTATAGCCGAGGCCCCTTTGGTGATTGTCGGGTGCTCGGACAGCCGCATATCCGGCAAATACGGCGAAAGAGGCGTTTATTTGTATTCTATTCAGGATGTCGCCTTGAGTATTATGGGCATGATGCTTGTAGCTCATGAGAACGGCCTCGGTTCTTGCTGGGTCGGCGCTTTCAATGAAGCCGACATCCGCAAGATACTCGACATGCCGAACCATCTCAGGCCGGTAGCTATTGTTCCTGTCGGTTATCCGGCGAAAATTCCTTACCCTCCTCCGAGGGTATCAATAAAAGATGCAGTGGAGGTTATAAAATGAAAATAGCTGTCAATACCGGCGGGGGTGACGCGCCCGGCTTAAATGCAGTCATCAGGGGGATTGTCCTTTCGGCACATCAGAAAGGCTGGGAGGTTTACGGTATCAAATACGGGTATCGGGGTCTTCTGGATACAAAACAGATTGTCAGGCTCACCCCGGAGATCGTCTGGGATATAACGGATATAGGAGGGACGATACTGGGCACGGCCATAAAAGGCGATCCCTTCAAGTATGCCGTTTCGCAGCCTGACGGGACCTTTATTGAAACCGATATCTCCGACACTATTGTTTCAAATTTCAAAGCTCTCGGTTTTGACGCCCTTATCGCGATCGGCGGAGACGGAAGTCTTAGGATCGCCCAGAAATTTATCGAGAAGGGCATGCCCATAATCGGAGTGCCGAAGACCATTGATAACGACATCAGTTATACGGACGTCACTTTCGGATTTGATACGGCAGTAAATATAGCTACTGAAGCAATCGACAGACTCCATACCACGGCAAAATCACACGACAGGGTCATGGTTGTCGAGGTTATGGGCCGCTATGTCGGATGGATCGCATTGCATTCAGGCATTTCCGGGTCGGCGGATGTTATTCTGATACCCGAAATACCGTTTGATATCAACAAGGTCTGCAACAAGATCAGGCAGCTTGCGCTTCTTGGCAGGGACTATGCAATAGTTGTTACTGCAGAGGGAGCAAAGCCTGTCGGCGGAGATATCAGCCTCGTAGAAGAAAAACAGCCCGGAGGGGCGGAGGCCAGACTCGGCGGCATCGGCAGAAAAGTAAGAGATGAAATCGGGAAATGGACAGGCAAAGAAACACGCGACATCGTCCTCGGACATCTGCAAAGAGGAGGGGCCCCGACCACCTTCGACAGATTACTCTCCCTGAGGTTCGGCGCTGCAGCAGTGAGATTTGTCGAGGCCGGTAAATTCGGAATGATGGCTGCCTCGCAGTCTACGGAGATCGTTGCAGTCCCCATCAAAGAGGCAATCTGTCGGATGAAATCCGTTTCTCTGGATTCCGACGAAATCCTCACGGCAAGGGCCATGGGGATAAGTTTCGGGGACTGAAAAAAAGGGTTCAAGAATTTAAGGATCCAAGGGGCCATGTAGTTGCACAGGAATCCTTGAACCCTCGGACCCCTTGTATCATTTTTAGCCTATATTATTCATGAATTTCTTAATGTATATGACGGATATAGTATTTTTGCGGTTTTAAATTCTGTGGAGAGATATCGGAACAGAATTTTCCTCGGAGGGCGGCAGCCCGAGAATGAGCAAAAATAGTATGTCCGTCATAGATGACCAATTCATGGATAATATAGGTTAGCTGTTTCTTTCCAGTTCCTCTATCTTCTCCCTCATGTCCTCCGGCACGGGACTTGAAAACTCAAGGTATTCACCCGTGGCGGGATGCGTGAATCCAAGCATCTCCGCATGGAGCATTTGACGGGGGAATGTGATCTTTTGCTTTGACTTAATCTCGACCTCAACCTTCTTACCGTAAGTTACGTCCCCGAGCACCGGATGACCTATGGATGCAAAATGCACACGTATCTGATGGGTCCTTCCCGTACCGAGTTTAGCTTCTATCAATGTTGCCTGACCGAATCTCCGGACCACTTTCCACCGGGTAACAGCCTCCTTGCCTCTCCTTACCTGTGTTGACATCTTTTTCCTGTCGGATTCCGAACGCCCTATCTTCAACGATATCTCTCCCGTATCCTCTTTGAAATGCCCGTAAACAAGCGCGATATATTTCCGGTTAATTGTCCTCTGCCGGAATTGTTCTATAAGATGATAATAGGCTTTGTCACTGAGCGCCACGACCATAACTCCCGAAGTGTCTTTATCAAGCCTGTGCACAACACCCGGTCGTAAAGGTCCGCCCGGCGCTGCAAGCCTTACACAATGAAAAGCAAGCGCATTCATCAATGTTCCGCTGTCGTGTCCTGCTGCGGGATAGACAACCATGCCCGGAGGTTTGTTTACGACAACAAGATGTTCATCCTTGTAAAGCATAGTAATCGGGATCGGCTGAGGCATAAGTCCTTCACTGCTTTTCTCCGCAACATGAATGGAAATGACGTCATCCGGCTTGATCCTGTAATTTCGGGGTAAGGACTTTTCATTGACGAGCACCTCGCCCTGCTCTATGAGCTTTTGGATCTGCGAGCGGGTAATGCCGGCCTTCGCGGCAAGAAATATGTCGAGCCTCTCACCGGCCTCCGGAACAAGGACGTTTATATGCTGAAAAGACATGCTGAATTATACTACATTCCAGCCCGGGACGATTATTTTACGCCTGTAACAACATAATCACCGATGCATTCGAACGAATTTTTTTTCGTTACATATCTCGATATACGGCCGGTACATATTTCAAGGCAAGCGACTATAATTATCGTATTGTCCAAAATGTTTATCAAAGGCAAATGAGCTGCTCACCTTGAGGGATTTCATGACGGCAAAGCTTGTGCAGTCAGTAAAGCTGAAGTCCTTATCCGCGTATTGTTTGAAGATGGCAAAGGCAGTATTTTCAAGGAGTGGAGTGACATTGATAATCTCAATAATTCCGCTTTTTTTCAGGTTTTCCCGGAATGTAACAGATACATTATGCGAGATTTTTGCCCGAAAATAATTCATGGTTTCACAGATTACGAAGTTTGTCGTTATGAATTTTGTGCCTTTTTCGACGGAATCCTTGTAATAATTCCTGGCTGCAGTGTGGTTATCATCGTCTGCATCCGTTAATGCTATAAAGGCTCCGGTGTCGATGAAGATTCTCATTTCTTCTTCCCGTACAAGTAGTGGTCATGCTTTGTAGAACCATCCTTAATGCCGGATTTTGCAATGCCTATTACACGTTCAAAGGGATCTTTTGCAAGCTTCCCGGGCTGTACAGGGGTTGTGAGAGCGATTTCTATCGCTTCACGAATAAGCTGATTCACACTTTTATTTTCCTCTATGGCCTTGTACTTGAGTGCTTTTAAAACTTCTTCAGGCAGCCTTATATTGGTTGCGACATTTGCAGGCATAGCTTACCTCCCGTCTTTTCAGACTCTGTGATAGTATCATAATATCATGGTATGATTATGTCAAGGAAGCTTTTATCAATTTTAACCGGCTTTCACCGGCTCAAGCGCTTTTTGGCAGGCATTTGTCTTTATCCCCGCGCCGGACCCGAAATCGATGTCACGCACAGGCAAACGGGACGGATTGGTTCGGCAATCCGTGAGAATCCCTCCTTATTAATCCTCTCCCGTTGTGCTATCATTGAAATCAGGATGAAGTGTGTCCGGCCCGACTTATGGGTATTGCTATCTTATAATTTTTCACAAACCTGTTTATTAAGGAGGCTGCTATGAAGATCACCGTGAGCGTCATAAAGGCTGATATCGGTTCCGTGGGAGGCCACATTGCGCCTTCGGCAAGGCTGATCGAGACCGTAAAAAAGCATGTACAGGAAAAAGGGGCAGGATTTCTCATTGACAATTATGTGAGTTTCACAGGAGATGATATAGCGATCCTTATGACACATAGGTTGGGAGAGAGGAATGAACAGGTCCATAAACTTGCATGGGACGCCTTCGTTGCGGGGACCGCAACGGCCAAAGCACAAGGCCTCTATGGCGCGGGGCAGGACCTGTTGAAGGACGCCTTCTCCGGCAATGTACACGGCATGGGGCCCGCAGTCACTGAGATGGAATTCGATGAACGTCCCGGAGAGCCTTTTATGTTTTTCGCGGCGGATAAAACCGACCCGGGCGCTTTCAACTTTCCTTTGTACCTCGCCTTTGCCGATGCCATGAACACGCCGGGGTTGATGCTCTCGCCCAAGCTGGCAAAAGGATTCAAGTTCGTGATCATGGACGTGAATTATATCGAGGGCGACCGGGTTATCGAGTTGAACGCGCCTGAGGACATGTACGATATCGCCACACTGCTCCGCGACCCGGAGCGGTACGTGGTCGAGTCGGTCTGGTCGCGCGCAGCAGGAACGCAGACCGTATCCGTGGCAACGTCGAGGCTCCACAACATCGCGGGAAAGTATACAGGCAAGGACGATCCGGTGATGCTTGTCCGGACGCAGATGGATTTTCCCGCTACCGGAGAAGTCCTGCAGCCGTTCGCAGTCGGCCATTTCGTTGCAGGCTGCATGCGCGGATCGCACAACATGCCGATCATGCCGGTGAAGCTGAATACGACGATCAGCTACTTCGACGGGCCTCCGGTGGTGAGCTGCGCGACGTTCTGCATTCGCGACGGGAAATTAACGGAGCCCGTCGATGCTTTTGACCATCCCTTCTGGGACCGGGTGCGGGACCATGTGGCGGACAAGGCTATGGACATGAGGAGACAGGGGTTCTTTGGCGCCGCCATGCTGCCCATGAATGAGCTGGAGTATACGGGCATTATGGAAAAGCTTGCAGTCCTCGAAAAAAAGTTTGCGGTACGGCAGAAGTCTCCGGCTTCGTAGTATCGTCGGGCCTGTTTCAGATTTTAGCGGACAAAACGGAACCTTTTACAGGGCGGGTCAATCGGCTTTGTTCGTTATACTCGCGATGAGTTCTTTTATCCTTACCTTCTGTTCATCATGCAGGTCAACAAACATGATCCCCACCCCAATCCCCGGCTGGCAATACCGGACGTTTGCTTTAACTGTTAGCTTCTCTCTTTTAAAAGGGATGGTTACGTTAATGATACTATTCTTTTCAAAATTCTGGATTACACTATTAACCCGGCAACTAAACAGATCAATACTATGTTAAAATACATGCATGGAAAAGATCGATGCACGGACACTAAGTCAGGATGCGCAGTATCAGA
>JBAZZX010000055.1:7500-16751 GCA_041658585.1 Thermodesulfovibrionales bacterium | reverse complement strand
GGATGAAGATAGTGCTGCCCAACAAACCAAAGATTATACAAAATGTAGTGCAGAAAATCGCCTGATTTTCAACCTAACCTCTTGATATGATTGACTTTCAATTTTCAAACTGCGGAAGATGGGTTAGGAAGTACCTGAAGAAGAGCAATAAAAAAAGGCATCCCATCAGGGATGCCCTTTATCATAAGTATTTACTGTAATGATTGCCCAGTCCCAGCTAAATGCTTAACCGGAAGCCTGAACTCTCAAGTCCCACTACTATATTCTTGCTACTTTTTAATGGTCCCGTGCGCAAACCCAAAAACATTGCCGGTACTTGCGTCAACACTACATATCATAACACCTGTCCCTCTTGCCCCGGCAAAGTCCTTCGTCCCAGCAGTAATAAAGTAAGTAGCATTGAAAGTATACTTACCACTCCCTGAAGCACCTACCTCACAAAGCATCCCTGTACGTTGTACAGTGAGAGTACTTCCATCAGGTGTTGTAGTGATCTCTGTACCACTGGCAGGCGCACAATACCCACCACTGCCATTCGGAGTACTGTTAATCCAAAGGACAGTACCAGTATTTATGAATGTTCCATTATGGACTATGTTACCCTCTACAGTTCCTTCTGTGGTAATCGTACAACCCGCAGTAGATGATTCACAGCCTACTGGCCCATAATATGTCAAGGAGCCAGTGGCAAATGCCAAAAGTTCATCATAAGGATTCTGATTTTGTTGATTCCCTTCGGATAATGTAACAGAATATTCCGACTTATTGCATTTACTTGGGTCGCTAACAAGACGGAGATTGCCCTTTTTCTTTTGAGCACATCCATAAAGTACATTGTCATCAGCTTGGCACGGTAAAATTGCAAATAATAAAAAGCTGATAATAGTCACCATTGCTATTATGATTGTCTCTTTTTTCATTTTTTCCTCCTTCAGCATTTTAGCAGACAAACTTCTGTTCAGTTAATTCTAATACCTGAAACTACACCTCATTTCTATTTGTTATACCCCCCCTTCATTTAATGATTATTGGTAATAGTCTACACCTTTTGGCAGAAACTCCGAATTATTTGGTACAGGAAGAAGCAAATTGAGCGCCGAAATCTTCCAGAACGAGTGTTTCTATTCGAAACCATTCTCGATGATTGATAAATAAGAGTACCTTATAGCCTGCAGGTGAACTTCTTGCCATTGGAAAGGATGTCTACCGTATCGCCGTATTTAACTTTAATGACTTCACCTGATTGTGAGAGGACAAAAGAGGGTATGAAAATGAAGAAAAGGCACACGAATACTTTCAGTTTCTTCACAACTCCCCCTTTGGAGAAAATGCTACCACACTAAAAGGGAATGGGTAACTATCTTTCTCAATAGTTACTATGCAAGCAACAAGAAGAACAGTATGTTTCTGGGTGGGGCTGGGGCGCTACTTGGGGGACTGGGGATCCTATTGAATTAGATATCGATGGGTTGCGAATAACACATAGGAAGGATCAAGTTTCTCGTTAGAACAGGAATCAATAATTTAATGGGAATTTTAGTAGCCAAGTTAATGCTATACGGACTCTATGTTGGGGTTTGGATAACTACTCGTAAATGCTGACGCTGATATTTTGTTCTTCTTACCACAAAATACTGGTTAACCTATTTACAGTGCTATGATCTTATTTTATTATTTTCTTCCCATTGAAGTTATGCTATAGTGATGTCGTGAGTTCAGAAAAGTCTGAGTCTATATAATCATTCTTGGAACTAATATGTAAAAGATATTATCTTTGATGATCCTAAAAAGAGATTGAAATACGCAGTGAATAAGAAAGTTCGAATTTCCTCAAGCAAATACGAAATATGGTTCACGGTGAGATGTCAGAAAATGCTAAAATAAGAACATCAAGAAAGAAAAATCTGATAAAATAAGGACATTAGTGAGGTAGCCGTGAGCAAGAAGGAAATACTGATCCAGGAGATCGAGCAGGTTCCCGAGTCATGTCTTGACGAGGTTTTGGATTTTGTCCACTTTCTGAAGTCCAAGATCATTAGAGAAAAAATTGACACTGCAATTGCCAGCGAATCATCACTCAGGAAAGACTGGCTCTTGCCCGAAGAGGACGCGGCGTGGCAAAGTTTGTAAAGGGGGATGTCGTTGTTATTCCATTCCCCTTCTCCGACCTTACCGAATCCAAGCGCCGTCCAGCCTTTGTCATCGCAAACCTTGAGGGTGATGATGTAATTCTTTGCCAGATAACCAGCAAGATCGTCCAGGACATGTACTCTCTTCCCATTGACGACAGCGATTTTGAGACCGGTAGTCTCAAGCAGTTGAGTAATATAAGACCTGATAACTGAGGATAGAGTATTTGAGCGGGTTTTTTTGCCGATAGTCAAATACAGTTAATATTTCAACTGTGCCTTTTTCTGGTCTGCGACAACTACAAGCACGCCGTTTTCAGGATTGAGGTATTTTCCGGCAACTCTCAGCACATCTTCTTTTGTCACTGAATTTATATACTCGATATATTTCCTGTCGTAATTGAGACCGAGGTTGTAAAATTCGATAGAAGCGAGGAAGTCCGATATCTTCCTGTTTGTGTCGAGCCTTCTTGGAAAGCTGCCGGTCAGATAAGCTTTAGCATCCGACAGTTCCTGTTCCGATACTACTTCCTTTTTCATTTTTTCTATTTGCTTCAGTATCTCATCGATCGCGGCATTTGCCGACTCGTTCTTTGTCTGAACGCCAGCCTGAAAAGAACCCGTTTCCTTATAGGCTGCAAAAAAACTGTGAACGTCGTAGGCAAGTCCCATCTTTTCTCTTACAGTCTGCATCAGCCTTGAAGAGAAACCGCCACCCCCGAGGATATAATTCATCACAGTCACTGCATAATAATCGGGGTTGTCCCTGCCGATGCCGGGATTTCCAAGCATAATGTTTGCCTGGGTCAGGTCCTTTTCTATTTTGATTACCTTCCTTGTTTTACTCCCTTCGGATTGTTTTGCAACCCTTGGCAATAACTCCGCCGACTTCCATCCGCCAAGATATTTCTCCAGCAGCACTATCAGCTCTTCCTGTGTGAGGTCTCCCACAACCGACAGGATGGAATTGTTCGGCAGAAAGTAATATTTATGAAATTTTATCAGATCATCTCTCTGAATGGCGTCAATCGTTTCGACCGACCCTTCGACAAGTCTTCCATAGGGATGCTCCCCGAAGATTTCCTTCCGGAACGCCCGTTCTGCAAGAAAAGACGGCTCTTCCTCCCGCTGTTTCAAAGAACCTTTGATAATGTCCTTTTTTCTGTCGATTTCTTCCGCGGGGAAGGAAGGGTCCAGAAGGATGTCTGAACAAAGGTCGAAACCTTTGTTGACGTCCTTTTTGAGGACCGACAAAGTGATGGTCGTATAATCACTACCTGCCGACGCATCAAGCGAGGCGCCTATAAAGTCTGTTTCTTCGCTGATGACTTTCGATGTGCGGGTTTTTGTCCCCTCTGATAAAAGCTCTGCCGTAAGGTTGGCAAGCCCCGCCTTTTCAGCCGGTTCATTCACCTGCCCGGCTTTTACAATGAGAGTGACCATAACAATCGGAAGGTTGTGATTTTCGGAATGGAGAACAATCAGGCCATTAGGAAGGACAGTTCTGTTTGCATTGACGGCATAAACATCAGTAGCCGGTAGAAAATGCATAGTAAAAAAACAAAAAAACAAAAAAACTAAATACTTTCTGATATGATTATTAAACTGTTTGCTGTTCACTATTCACTGTTCACTTTCTTTGTCGGTATTAATATTCCCGCCGTTCTGTTCTCTTCGGTCAAGTATTTTTTGGCCACTCTCATCACATCCTCCGGTGTTACCTTCCGTATCCCTTCGAGGTATTTATCGATCAGCCTCCAGTCGCCGAGCATCTCGAACAAACCATATTTCATTGCCTGCATGTAAATGGAGTCCTGCTCCATTATAAAAGATGCTTCAATCTGATTTTTTGCCTTCAGGATCTCCCGCTCGGCCGGCAGCTCTGTCTTTATTTTTTCTATCTCGGAATAGAGCGCGTCTTCAACGTCTTTAACCTCTTTGCCGGGCGCGGCGGTTGCAAAAAAGAAAAACAGAAAAGGATCTTTATTAAAACCGCTGTAATCGGCGGAAGCGCCGAGAGCGATTTTTTTCTCGTATACAAGGGATTGATAAAGCCTTGTGCTTTTTCCTCCCGAAAGAATCAGGTTCAGAACATCAAGAGCATAACTGTCCTCATGCGGAAAGCTTGGCGTATGGTAGGCCATGATGATAAAGGGCAGTTCCGCTTCCCTCCTGAGGGTTATCCGTCTTTCACCCTTCTGCTCGGGCTCGTCGGCAGTTATGCTTTTCTTCATACCCTCGGATTGGGCAATTTCAAAATGCGATTTGATCTGTTTCATCATATCGTCTGCATTTACATCTCCGACAACAATGATTACCGCGTTTTCAGGCGAATAACAGGTCTTATAGTATGAAGTTAAATCTTCCTTGTCTATAGATTTGATCTCGGACATCCACCCTATTACGGGCCGTTGATAGGGATGCGCCTTATATGCTGCCGCAACAACCTCCTCGAATAATGAATTCTGCGGATCATCCTCGTATCTGAGTCTGCGCTCCTCCATAACAACTCTTCTTTCGGAAACCGTTTCATTGGGCTCGAGAGTCAGATTTCTCATGCGGTCTGCTTCGAGTTCGATAGGCAGCGTTATTCTGTCCGAAGGTAATATTTCAAAATAGGCGGTATAGTCTTTTGTGGTATGGGCATTATCCGTCCCGCCGTTTTTCTGCACAATTTTTGAAAGTACGGACGGGCCGTACTTTGGGGTGCCCTTGAACATCATATGCTCAAGCAGATGACTTATCCCGGATTTGCCTGCAGGTTCATCTTTTGCGCCGACCCGGTACCAAACCTGAAATGTCGCCACAGGGGCCTTATGCTCCTCGACAATTATTACCTTCAGTCCGTTACCGAGTTTATATTCTTTTACCTCGGATGCGCTCAGACTGCCCGGCAAAAGAAAAATCAGAAGAAAAAGAAATGCCTTGGCATAGCTATTTTTCATTCAAAATAAAACCGCCTTTATCTATCAATATTTTTCTATAATACATATGGCAACAGATACACTTAATGGATAATTTTACTATTAAATTTTATCAGAAATCGTGGTAATAATGAAACCCGATTATTCAAGCCCGTTGCATTTTGTATCTTAATTGAAAATGCAGGTTTTATTTAATACTTGACACTTTTGAACATCTTCGTTATTTTTATTAAAGTGAAACTTTCAAAAAGGAGCAATAATTATGCATAGAAAAAACCTTAGGGGAGAAGCAACCTTCTTTATTTTCCTTTTCCTTTTGCTTCCCTGTTTGTTAGCAGCGCAGGAAACAGAATATAAAGATTATACGGTAATCAGAGGTGATACCCTCTGGGATATTTCCAATAAAGAATTGCAGGATTCGTTTTTGTGGCCAAAAGTCTGGAAGGAAAACCCCGAGATCGAAAACCCCGACCGGATTTATCCCGGGCAGAAGATCAAGATCCCGCTGTATTTGTTGCAGAAAGAGATCAAACCTGAACCAAAACCGGTTGCAGTAAAAAGACCCGTAATAAAGCCGATAGTCAAAGAAGAAAAACCGGTTGAAGCTGTTGAAGCTAAAGTTGAACCGGTGAAAAAAGAATATATTTTGAACAAACACATCTTGCTTGCAAGCGGGTACATCTCGGATAAAATCCCGAGTGTCGGCATAATAAAAGATACGCCGACCGGCAGAAGCATTATAGGTAAAGACGATTATGCTTTTATAACAACGGAGAAGCCGGTAAAAAAAGGCGACAGGTTTTATATTTTTCATGTTATGGAAATAGTAAAGCACCCTAAAACAGGCCGTAAGCTTGGCTATCTGATAGACGTCGTTGGTGCGGCAGAGGTTGTAGGTCAGGAAGAAAATGACGACCCTAAAGTTATAATTACTAATGCTTATACTGATATTTCAACAGGATATTTCCTCGACAACTACTATGAGGTGGAACCTCCGATAGAACCGGACAATCCAGGGAAGCCCGATGTTAGCGGATATATTGTTGCATCCAAACACATGCATCTCATCAATGTCCCCTATGACATTGCTTATATTGATAAAGGCTCCAGGGACGGACTGAAGGTCGGTGATTTACTGGCAACTCTTGAGCAGGGGAAGCACAAAATATACAATGGAATAATTCAGATCATCAACCCCAGAGAGACAACCTCTACGGTCATAATAAAGAAGAGCACCGACTCTATCACAAAAGGAGACGCTGTAATAAAGGTTAGGCCGGAGTAGAAAGCAATCTCTTAAGGGCTTTAAGTCTGCTCGGGTGTTTCAGCTTTCTTAATGCCTTTGCTTCTATCTGCCTTACTCTTTCTCTTGTAATGGAAAGATGTCTTCCGACCTCTTCGAGGGTGTGGTCCCTGTCCGCGCCGATTCCGAACCTCATCCTGATGACCATCTCTTCCTTGGGAGTCAGTGTTTTAAGAACCTGCTGTATTTGTTCGGATGTCTCGATTTTTTCGGCATCCGAATAAGGAGAAGGGCTGTTTTTATCGCCTATAAAATCCTCAAGTTCGGTATCTTCATCACCAACGGGAGTCTGAAGCGCAATAGGGTCCTGTATCGCCCTGAAAACTTCCTCAACCTTTCGGATAGGAACAATGAGTTTCTGCGCGATCTCTTCATTTGTAGGTTCCCTGCCGAGCTGCTGTGTAAGTTCACGGGACGCCTTGGTGACCCTATTATAAAACTCCATCATATGGACGGGAACTCTGATGGTTTTTGTTTGATCTATTAAAGCTCTTGTAATGGCCTGCCTGATCCACCAAGTCGCATAGGTGCTGAATTTAAATCCTTTCTCATATTTGAACTTGTCAACCGCCTTCATCAGACCTATATTGCCTTCCTGGATTAAATCAAGAAGGGGCAATCCTCTTCCTACATAATTCTTTGCAATATTTACTACAAGCCGGAGATTACGGGTAATCAGTTCATCTTTGGCCGTAGAGATAAGTATCCTGGCTTTCTGAATGCGCGACCACATTCCCTTTATTTCATCGACTTTGGCTCCGACTTCAGACTCAAGCTTCTTATATACTTTTTCTACTTCCTTGGCCGACAACTCGTATTTTTTCGTATCTATATGTTTTTTCTTTTTTTCCTTTATAAGATTCTTAAGCCCTTTTAATGATCCGTATTTTGCTATCTTTTTATCGACCGCTTCGACCTCTCTCATAAGGCCTTCGATAACTTCAACACTTTCTATCAGGGCCTCATCCGTTTTTTCTTCCTCGGGATCTACTAATTCGTCTTCATCTCCGTTCATGCTCGCTTCGAGCTTCTTATATAGCGGCAGCTCGATAATTAATTCCCTTATTATGAATTTTCCTTCTTCGAGTCTCTTGGCAAGTTCGGTCTCTTCATCCTTGGTGAGTATGGAAATATCTCCCATTGAATAGAAATACGCCTGGACAAGATCCTCCGTTTTTTCGTATTCCTCTACCTCCTCCTCTATCTCCTCTTCAGGGGGGACCATCTCTTCATGGTCAACGACCTTAACTCCCATATCCTGAAGAATATCCATGAGGTCTTCTATTTCGTCAGGTGAAAAAAATTCGGAGGGGAGGGCATCGTTTATTTCATCATAGGTAAGAATTCCGCGTCTTTTTCCAATATCGATGATCTCTTCGAATATGTCTTTCTCTCTCATTATAGCCGGCTCCTTAAAAAATACAAGCAGGGCCTTTTTAAAAGGCCCTGCTTTTCCTTTGACAACAGGAGGGAAATATAAGGGTCAAGTCTCACGGTCTATTAGTACTGGTCAGCTCAATACATTACTGCACTTACACCTCCAGCCTATCGACGTGGTAGTCTACCACAGACCTTTAGGTGGATTACTCCACGGGAGACCTAATCTTGGGGTGGGTTTCATGCTTAGATGCCTTCAGCGTTTATCCCTTCCGGACATGGCTACCCGGCATTGCCACTGGCGTGACAACCGGAACACCAGAGGTCCGTCCATCCCGGTCCTCTCGTACTAAGGACAGATCCCCTCAAGTCTCCTCCGCCTGCAACAGATAGGGACCGAACTGTCTCACGACGTTCTGAACCCAACTCTCGTACCGCTTTAATGGGCGAACAGCCCAACCCTTGGAACCTGCTTCAGCTCCAGGATGCGATGAGTCGACATCGAGGTGCCAAACCGCGTCGTCGATGTGAACTCTTGGACGCGATAAGCCTGTTATCCCCGGCGTACCTTTTATCCGTTGAGCGATGGCCCTTCCACTCAGAACCACCGGATCACTAAGCCCTACTTTCGTATCTGCTCGGCCCGTCAGCCTCACAGTTAAGCCTCCTTATGCCTTTGCACTCAACAGCTGGTTTCCGTCCAGCCTGAGGAGACCTTTGGACGCCTCCGTTACTCTTTGGGAGGCGACCGCCCCAGTCAAACTACCCACCAGACAGTGTCCCTTCCCCGGATAACGGGGACAGGTTAGAGTCCCGGTAAGGTAAGGGTGGTATTTCAACGTTGGCTCCATAAAGACTAGCGTCCCTACTTCATAGCCTCCCACCTATCCTACACATACATGACCAAAACTCACTGCCAAGCTATAGTAAAGGTGCACGGGGTCTTTCCGTCTAGTTGCAGGTAACCGGCGTCTTCACCGGTATCTCAAGTTCGCCGAGCCCCTCGCCGAGACAGCGCTCAGATCGTTACGCCATTCATGCGGGTCGGAACTTACCCGACAAGGAATTTCGCTACCTTAGGACCGTTATAGTTACGGCCGCCGTTTACCAGGGCTTCGATTCAGAGCTTCGCCTTGCGACTAACTCCTCCTGTTAACCTTCCGGCACCGGGCAGGCGTCAGTGCCTATACTTCCTCTTACGAGTTTGCAGACACCTGTGTTTTTGCTAAACAGTCGCCTGAGCCAATTTACTGCGTCCACCTTGCGGTGGAACCCCTTCTCCCGAAGTTACGGGGCTATTTTGCCTAGTTCCTTAGCGAGGGTTCTCTCGAACGCCTTGGTATCTTCTACCTACCTACCTGTGTCGGTTTGCGGTACGGTCATCCCATGTGCTCCCTACGAGGATTTTCTCGTCAGTGTGGAATCACTTAAGTTCAGCCTTACGGCCTTCCCCATCACGACTCAGCCTTAACGGAGAGCGGATTTCCCTGCCCTCCGGCCTAAACGCTTGGACCTGAA
>JBAZZX010000055.1:0-2500 GCA_041658585.1 Thermodesulfovibrionales bacterium | reverse complement strand
TTTTACACATACAGTTGTCAAAACTAAAAAGGGCAAAAGTCATAGTTACGGACATCGCTGAAGACAGACTTAAGAAAGCTGAGGAGTTTGGCGCGGACCATGTAATTGATGCGCATAAATATACGATAGAAGACTTAAAGCGCATAAATGATAATAAACCGGCTGATGTTGTTATTGTCTGTGCCGCTGCAAAACATGCTATTGAAAATGCCATATCATCCGTTGACAGAAAAGGAAAGATTCTCTTTTTTGCAGTTCCGGAAACCGACATGACAATTCCATCTCAAAGATTCTGGAGGGATGAGATCAGTCTGTTCTTTTCATACGGCGCAGGGCCTGTTGATCTCAGGGAGGCAATAGATCTAATCGACAAAGGCCTGATAAATGCAAATAAAATGATTACGCACAAAGTTCCGCTTTCAGAGATTATGAAAGGATTCAAACTGGTATCAGAGGCCAAAAATTCTTTAAAGGTTATCGTAGTTCCCGATAACGAAATCTAAAAAAGTCTTACTTCAACAAACTCGCCTTCCCGCACTCCCGTCTTGCGCAAGGGTATAACCGCCGTACCGTCGGCCTGTGTAAGGGTTGTAATCAGTCCTGATTTGCCAAGCAGCGGCGCCGCCCATATCTCGCCGTTTTTCTCTTCGAGCTTAACGCCGACATGTTCTTCTTTGCCGGGACTCGATGAAACATTCTTTGTGACCTTCGCCATTATGGTTCTTTTTTTCTTTTCAAATCCGGGTTCGGCAAGTCCCGACAATATCTCCAATACAGGCATGATAAATAGGCCGAAACATACGGACACGGCCGCCGGATGTCCGGGCAGCCCAAAGATCGGTATGCCATTTACTATACCGCCGATGGTCGGTTTGCCGGGTTTCAATGATACACCGTGGAAAAGCACACCCGGTTCTCCTGAATCGTCAATTATCTTTGCCGTCATATCCTTAGCTCCGACGGAACTGCCGCCCGATATCAGGACCATTTGAGAATCTTT
The DNA here is from genome assembly GCA_041658585.1 of Thermodesulfovibrionales bacterium. Taxonomy (GTDB): domain Bacteria; phylum Nitrospirota; class Thermodesulfovibrionia; order Thermodesulfovibrionales; family SM23-35; genus DYFC01. Next base: position 1,500 of record JBAZZX010000055.1, on the reverse strand, counting down.
CAGGGAGTTTCTAACAACATTCCTGATGATCTCATATTCATCTTTAAAAATGCCCGTTCTTTCAGGCACGCCGCCTGCTCCTGAGATCAAGCCTGACAGGGTATAGGAATTAATATCTCTCACCTGTCCGGGGTTCACCGGTCGGTCAACAGGGACTATCTCATCGCCTGTCGAGATAATAGAAACCTTCGGTTTTTTATAAACCCATACCGTTGCAATGCCAAGACCGGCAAGCGCTCCGATATCCTGAGGTCTTAGCCTGCGCCCTTTCCTTAGTATTGTCTCTCCTGTTTTTGCGTCTTCGCCAGCCTGGATGACATGCTCACCCGGTGAAACCGGCCTCAGCGCCTCGATCATCTTCTCATCGACCTGCTGGGTGTACTCAAACATTAAAGCTGCGTCAGCGCCCTGAGGGAGCATTCCTCCTGTTGATATTTTTGCCGCTTCCCCTTTATTAAGGACAAATTGGGGCCGGTCCCCCATTTTTATCTCGCCTTTTATATTCAGGTATGCGGGCATGCCCTCGGTTGCTCCGAAGGTATCAGCGGCATTTACTGCAAACCCGTCAACAGTCGTCCTGCTGAAGGAAGGAAGGTCCTCGGGTGAAACAATATCCCCTGAGAGTATGTATCCGTAAGATTCTTCAAGCGGAAGAGCGATCTCTTCAGGTATTTTAAACGGCGCATGCCGGAGTAGAAGTTCAAGGGCCTTGTCCACCGTTATAAGTTCATCTCTGCCAAGCATGTCTTTCATGGTTATCTTTCAATGAAAATTTCAGGGTTAATTGAACGTGTTCATAGCCTTATCCACACCCTCGTCGATAATAGCATGGACTGCGTCCGTTGTTTTTTCAAGGGTTTCTTTTATCACGCAGATCTCATGCCTGGTGAATTTGCTTAGGACATAGTCTTCGACTAAAGTTCCGGGCTCACGGCCTATTCCAATTTTGATTCGTAGAAAATCCTTTGCGCCGATGTTCTGTATAATTGATTCGACGCCTTTATGTCCGCCCGAGGAACCGGTTTTTCTGATCCTCAATTTACCCGTTTCCATATCAATGTCATCGTGGATGACGATAAGATTATCGAATTGGACGGTAAATTTTTTAAGTATTGCGTTGACAACGGGACCGCTTCTGTTCATATAAAGAAGCGGCTCTATCAGAATGACTTTATGTCCTTCTATAGGACCCCTTCCAATCCTGTATTCTTTTCTGTCAGTAAGCTCTATTCCATTCCTTTGAGCAATTTCCTCAACTGCCATAAACCCGATATTATGTCTGGTTCTGGAATATTTTCTCCCGGGATTCCCAAGTCCTGCAATAACCCACATCTAACACCAATCAACAAATGAAATTATCAATTTAAAATTGCCGATTGAGGCTTTTGCAAAAGTCCTAAAACAGGCCAATTTGTCATTTCGAGTGAAAGGAGAAATCTTTTATAATCAATTGGATATAAGATTCCTCACCTTCGTTCGGAATGACAATCTGTGACTTTT
>JBAZZX010000054.1:0-17052 GCA_041658585.1 Thermodesulfovibrionales bacterium | reverse complement strand
GCAAAGAAATGATTAGCTTTCTGTTAAGAGCCCTTGCCACCCGATCGAGCAACTCAAGTGATGGCATACGCTTATCCCGGGGACTTTCCAGCCTTGAAATTACCTGCTGGGATGTCTTAATCTCCTTAGCGAGCTGTGCTTGCGAGATATGCTGAGCCTTTCTCAAAAGGGCTATTTCCTGAGCAAGTATTCTCTTGGCTTCAGCCTTATCGAAGCAAATTCTGAATTCCTTGTCTTTCAACTGCCGGTAAATATGTTTATCAAGATCACTTTTCATTTTCCTGCCCCCCTCAATTGTTTCATTCTCTGTTTTGCCGTCACCATTTCATTCACGGGCGCCCTTGAAGTCTTTTTTAGATAGGCATGGAGCAAAAACATTTCGTTGCCTTTCAGAACGACATAGAATATTCGGTGCTGATTGCCATGCGTCTTTATTTTTAGTTCCCATAATTTGCCTTCTATCTGCCTGAATTCAACTCCGACGGCATCGGTCCCATGTTGCTGTATGCCTTTAAGCGTAGCGAGTATTTCTGCTCTTTCTTCCTTGTTGTCTATGTCATTAATGTATTTCTCTACGGGCGCTTTTCCTGATGGATTCCGCCAGTAGTTGATGATAAATTTCATATATTGACTATACATCCATATGGATGTATAGTCAATATATGTGTTCTCTCGTTTGTGTGCGGTTTCCACTCAAAATTATCAGTTGAAGTCCGCACCTCCTGGTGGGCTTTAGAATGCGTTCCTTTCAGGAAGGAGGCGACAATATATATTTCAGGAATAGGTTTATGTTTCAGAAGGTTCTTTCGGCAGGTTTCTCAGATTGTTTATATACCTCGCCTCATTAAATGGAACCTTATGTTTCATCACATAAAATACTTCAACCGCAAGAGCTTGTCCTATATATTGTTTAGCTTCAAATTCAGAATACCCTTCATCCATTAGACGTTTCAAATTAATTGCTGTTTCGGCTGGATCATTAGCTTCGATTTGGTTATCTATCACTTCAAAGATAGCGTTTCGTAAATTTTCGTTGACTTTCATTTTTGTCGGGTATAATTATCTCTTGAAATCCTATAAATTATAACAAATTCAGAGGGAAAAGAGGGGACTTTCTTGAATAATTAAACTTATCATTTTTCCTTTTCAGCATGTAGTTAGGGGATTAGGGACGTTAGGGATTAGGGACGTAGTTACAAACAATGATTAATTTTGACAAACACAATGGGGATGATTAAAATAGAACCATGCCACGGCAAGCCCGATTAGATATTTCCGGAGCCCTGCACCATGTTATGGTAAGGGGGATAGACAAGATGTCTATTTTTAAGGACAACGGGGATAAGGAAAAGTTTCTTCAAAGACTCGGAGAAAATATAAATAAAGGAAGCGCTTTTGTTTATGCATGGGCGGTAATGGACAATCATGCACATCTTCTCTTTAAGAGCGGCAAACAGGGCGTCTCCGAAGGCAGTTAGTGAGCGGAATACGTGCAAAGATTGCATATCGCAGCAGAGAAGAACTTGGATTATCCGCAGCCGAAATAGCTCGTCATACAGGTGTCTCAACATCGGGTATTACAAGGGCGATTGAAAAGGTTGTCAAAGAATAATAATAATAATAATTATTATTATTATAACTCACTGTCAGTAACTACGTCCCCAAAATCCCGTATATCGACGCTCTGCGGTCTCTGCCGCAGGGTTCTTCACAATTCCTTCATCTTTTCTTCATAGTTTCTTCCCATTTTTAAATTAAACTTTAAGATCATGAAGACAAAGATAAACCATGAAGGATTTACAAAATCTGTCGGGAACGGGTCTTTATCCTCTGCAATTCCTATTGTGCTTTTATCCGTTTCTGCTAAGCTCTAATCAGCAAAACTGATCTACTGATTCCTGTTTATATTCTTTCCGCCTGTAGACCGGCGGCTGTCAAAAACTAAGACACAGGAGGCAAATAATATGTTTAACGGCATAAAGAATATTGTTTACCACATATTAATATTTATCTTGAGCGCTGCTATTGCGCTTTCATTGCCTTATACGGGGAAGTTTATTGCAGACAATTACGTGACCTACTGGTCGCTCATCGAAAGTAATAAGACGTTCCTCATTTCTGTGGAGATCGCGATTGCAGTGCTTCTGATCATGTTTTTTAACTTTTTGGTGAAGAGTTGGAAAGACAGGAAATTCTCTAAAATGGCTAGGATTGATATGGGCCTTGTTCTTGCGGCAGATGCAAAAAGTCTTCAAAAAAGAAAGAAGGTGAAAGAGTTCAAGGAACAGGAGGGCTTTGCACGGGATGTGCTGTTGATCAGTTCAACTGGCTTCGAGACATTTGTAAACCCTGAGGGGGACTTGCACCGGGTGATACAAAATTGCCGCGCAGCAAAGATAATGCTTCTGAAACCCCTGGGTGAAGGGGCCTGTGTCCGTTCAAAAAGCATCCCTGACCCTGAAATTACACCCGAAAGTTACAGGGGCGAAATAATAAGGAGCATTGATTTTTTAAAAAATCTTAAAGCTTTACAGAAAAACATAAGACTGAAGCTGTATGAGGAGACACCATTGCTTAAGCTTGCCGTCCTCGGAGATTATCTCTTTATGAAGTATTATCACTCGGTACTGAACGAAGAGGACATACCTGAATATATTTTTAAGCATTCTCCAAACCACAACAGTCTGTTCGATCTCTTTTATCAGATTTTTCTTTCGAAATGGCGCGATCCGGATATCCCGGAATACGCTTTTGATACCGACGAGCTGATATACAGGGATACCTGCGGGAATGAGGTCAAAAGAGAGAAGCTTGACGGGTTTATCTCGGATCAAAGAAACACCGGAGAGAAAGCGAAGATAGAAGCTGAACATGTGACGAGAGACAAGGCAGAAAACGCCGGACGCCTCAAGTCTGATCTTTTCTCATTGGTATCTCATGAACTGCGTACACCGCTGGTCAGTATCATCGGCTATAACGATCTTCTGCTCGATGGAGTAACCGGAAGCCTGAAGGAAGAGCAGGTCGATGCCTTGAGAAAAATAGATAAAAATTCGAAGAAATTGCTTGAGATCATCAATTCGATGCTCGAAGTCAACCGCCTTGAAGCGAAAGCACCGGAAATCGCAGAGGTCGATTTGCCTCAGCTCATCGAAGAGATTAAAATGGAAAATAAGAGTCTGATCGAAAGCACAGGTCTTGATTTTGTGTGGAAAATTGATCCCGGTTTGCAATCTATGGGAACGGATGCAGGAGTATTGAAAGCCATTCTTGTTAACCTGATCAGTAACGCCGTAAAATTCACAGAAAAAGGCAGCGTAACCGTTGATATTCATAGGAGTGATAGCGGAGTTGAGTTTAGTGTAATCGACACCGGCATCGGCATTGCGCCGGAAGAGCTTCAGAATATCTTTGAACCTTTTCACCAGTTAGAAAACCCTCTCACCCGTCAGCATGAAGGAATAGGATTGGGGCTGTATATTGTCAGAAGACTGCTCGACTTTCTGGGTGGATCGATTAAGGTCGAGAGCGAAGTCGGGCGGGGAACTATATTCAGAGTCCGGCTTCTCGTCGCGGTAGAAATACATGCAGCGAAATGACAAGAAAGATTCCGGACAGGGCCGGAATGACAAAAAACCGATCAATGCCCGAATTTACAACAGATACGAATTAGCCCCGGATCGGCAAAAAGAGAGGAGGTACTAATGGATTGGATCATGCAATGGTCAATAAATACTTTTTTTATCTTTTATGGCCTGGCCTTTTTCGTGATGGGGATTATCATTTTGCTCCAGCCGAAAAAGGGGAGCGCCTTTAAACTTGCGGATATTCTGTGGCTGTTGGCATGTTTTGGGTTGATTCATGGGATAAATGAATGGCTGAGTATGTGGGTAATTATTGAACCCCAAAGCAGAACGTTAGATTTGGTTAAGATGTTTTGCCTTATCAGCTCTTTCATTTTACTTTTTGAATTCGGCAAGCGGCTTCTTATAGAAAGTTTTTCTGAAAGAATATCCAAAGGGCAAAAAAAGCTCGCAGGGTATTTCACTTGGGGGATATATCTGGCTGGAGGCCTTATTATCTTATTTAGTTCCGTCTCCGAATATTCCGATTTCTGGATAGCGGGAGGCATATGGGCAAGGTACCTGCTGGGATTCCCAGGCGCTCTTTTAACCGGTGTCGGCCTTCTTTCTTATTACCGGCATGAAGAAAGCCTTTTAAAGGAGGCTGAGGCAAGGAATTATTTCTTATGGTCCGGTTTATCATTCATTATTTATAGTATCTTAAGCGGATTGATTGTCCCCAGGGGAGATTTTTTCCCCTCAAACTGGCTCAATACCGATTCATTCTTAGAGACCGCGCATATGCCGGTACAGGTTGTAAGGGCTGTTTTGGCAATAATTATTACTATCACTGTGACCGGGATGATGAGAATTTTCGAATGGGAGACTAAAAAGACGCTCGAATTAAAGATAGAGAAAATAACCGCACTCAATGAAGAACTGGAGGCCTTCGTTTATTCCGTTTCCCATGACCTGCGCAACCCGCTGACTGTAATCGGCGGGTTCTCCCGGCTGCTGCTGAAAAATTGTTCAAACAGGCTCGATGACAAAGGCATAGAAGATCTTAACACGATACGTGAGGAAACCGAAAAAATGAACCGGTATATCAACGAGCTGCTTGCATTTTCACGCTCGGAGAGGCAGGAGATGAAACTTGAAGATGTTGATATGGCTGAACTTGTAAGGCTTGTTATAGAAGATCTCAAGAGCTTCACATCCGAAAAAACTTCAATACATATAAAGGACCTGCCCTCTGTACGCGGAGATCTGATATTGCTACGGCAGGTGTTTTATAATCTCCTTTCAAATGCGCTTAAATTCACGAGGTATAAAGAGAAAGCGGTAATCGAGATCGGCTGCAGCCGCAGAAAAAATGAATACATCTGCTATGTAAAAGACAACGGCGCCGGGTTTGACATGGCGGAGGCAGATAAATTATTTAAAATCTTTCATCGGTTGCACCGGGGGGATGAATTTGAGGGAACCGGCCTCGGTCTTGCCATTTGCCAGCGAATTATCAATAGGCACGGCGGCCGGATATGGGCGGAAGCTAAAGTCAATGAAGGCGCAACATTCTATTTCTCACTCCCTAAGACGCCCGGCTAATTGATTGCTTCTAACGAAACGTCGGGACGTTGTTTCTAATAATGTTTTCCATTAGTGCCGCGCCTCTCCGCCTTCTCGATTGACCTTATAATGCTTGATGTATTTACACCTGCATAACGGGCTATCTCTGCCGACGAAAATCCAAGCTCGTCCCTGCTCCTAAGGGCAATCAGTGATCACGCTTCGCTCACCTTGCGCCGTGTTGGTGCTCCCTCCTTTTACACATAATTATACAAAGAAATATTCTTATGGGAATTTTTTGCAGATTGCCGGTTGAACTATATACCTTTCAGGTTCAGTTCTCAGGGGAGTGTAGGAGGAAGGAAGCCTCGCCGTGTTCAAATCAAAATACTTCGCGAGGTTCTATTAGTATGATCTTTCCATTGCTTCACATATTCTCCTTATGCTATCTTTTAAGAAGCTATTTTCAAAAAGCAATGGGAGGCAATAAATGCAAAGCATAGCAAATTCCGCAAGACCGAAATATCTGACTGACGAAAAAGGAAATAAAAAAGGAATTGTCCTTAACTTGAGGGAATATAATAAAATCCTTGAATTGATTGAGGACCTCGAAGATTCAAATGACCTTCTTAGGGCGGAGAGAGAAGCGACTTCTTTTATCCCATATGACAAATTCCGCAAGACCTGGCTTAAAAATTGTTGTTTACAGAATAAAAATTAAAGGAAAATCTACTTACAAATAAGGCGAGATTGCTTTCCACCCCGGCGGATCCGCTGAGGCGGACGCTACGCCCGCTCTACGAGTCGTAGACAATGAAATTTGTATATGATATGTTATTGAAAAATACACTGTAGTATTAGTTTGAAATAATGCCGAGCCCTAAAAAACAAACAACGATTAAAAAATTACAAGTCACCAGCAAAACCGGTTCTTCCCAACAGGACATTACAGAAACTTATCGGCATCCAACCGCTGAAAGTTTGATGAGGCCTGAGGTTGGTACGCAGGCCCAGTTCCGTAAAAAGAAGCCGCCGGTTACCTATCGCTACGATTCTTCACTTTCGCCGGCTCTCGAATGGGACGGTCAGAATCCGGCACGCGAACAAGGTGAGGCCCTTATCGCAAAGCTCTACGACGTGACCGCATCCTTAGCGGAACTCCAGACAAAGATTAAAGCCGCCGATACGGAAGAGGATCAAGCAGAGATAACATTGTGGCAGAAATATGAAAGAAATCGAAAAAGGTAGCGCAAATGTTTATGCAGATCTTGGCATGACTGATGCGGGAGAAATGCTGGTCAAGGCTCAATTGGCGACCAAGATTGCCGAGATTATCAAGCACCGTAGAATGACGCAAGTGCAGGCAGCAGAACTGCTCGGCATGCCACAGCCGAAGCTCTCCAATATGCTGCGCGGACGGTTTCGCGGCATTTCGGAAGCCAAGATGCTGGAGTGCCTGACCAGGCTGGGCCGTGACGTGCAGATCGTGATCAAGACGGCGTCCAGATTGCGCAAGACCGGCCATGTATCGGTGCTCTCTGCTTGATTTAATGCTTTTGCTACGAATTATGGAGCGCGTGTAAGGCTTGCCTCATTCCTGAATAAAATTCCTTACAAAGTTCTCTTCATCTCCACGGGACGCCAGGCGGCCCCTTAATTTTTCTTCAAGGATCTCCGTTAAAATTCTTGTATATACAGGCCCCGGCTCTATGCCCATCTTTTTCAGGTCATTCCCCTTAAGGACCGGCTTTACATCTCTCAACTCCGTCAGATAGTGGGATATCACCTTCTGTTTCTGCCTATCTTTGCTCAATGCCATCAGAAAAAGAATTACCTCGAGTGTGAGATTGCCGAATTGTTTATATATCTCTACAGGGTCGTCGACGGGAAATTTTCTCAGGATCGTCCTCGCCTGGAATATGCCTTTGATTATCATATCTCTCACCTTGGGCGGCGGCGCCAGTCTTTCAACGGCAGCCTTTATCTCCTCCTCCTTTAAACCCGAAAGCAAGGCCATGACATAAAGGATCCCCTTCTCCGTCTTCTCTTCAAGAAAGAGGAGGTTGAACCACGAAAGAGTCTCCCGGAGCGATTCGAGAGTTGCTTCAAGCTCTTCGGTGAAGAGCAGTCTGTTATGGATGACCTTCAAAAGGCCGTAATCCGAAAGTTTTTTAAGCGTCTTTATCGGCTCGGTTTCGTCAAACGCAATGCGCAGTTCTTCGAACAGCCTCGGTCCGGAAAGCATATCGAAGAGATTCATCTCCAGGGTGGATTTGATGAGATTCTCCGTATGCCTGCTAATCTTGAACCCGAACCTCTCTGCAAACCTTACAGCCCTGAAGGCCCTTGTGGGGTCTTCGACAAAACTGAGGTTGTGAAGCACTCTGATAGCTTTTTCCCTCAGGTCTCTCTGTCCCCCGAAAAAATCGATTAGGACGCCGAAGTCACGGGAATTCAGTTTTACGGCAAGAGTATTTATGGTAAAGTCACGGCGGTACAGGTCCTTTTTTATTGACGACGTTTCAACCTTCGGGAGCGCTGCAGGCGATTCATAATATTCAGTTCTGGCCGTCGCAACATCAAGCTTCAGGGAACCGACAAAAATCTGCGCCGTTGCAAATTTCTGATGTGTCCTCACCTTTGCGCCGAGCTTTTCTCCCAGAACCCGCGCAAAGGCAATCCCGTCGCCTTCGATGACTATATCAAGGTCAAGATTTTCCTCTCCTCTCAGTAGGTCCCTGACCGAACCGCCTACAAGATATGCGGCGTAGCCTAATCCTTCGGCCACATCTCCGGAGAGTCTCAGAAGCTCGTAGATGCCGGGCGGGAACTTCTCTTTGAACCAGGAGGAGAGGTTTCTTCCCATGGTCGGTTTCTCTCTCGTTATAGTTTCTTCTATCTTCCTGCGCCTGAGGAACTCTTCATAAAGGGTGCGCAGCAGATCGGTCCTCGTTATTGCGCCGATAATCTTTTCGTTCTCAACGACAGGCATGAACCTCTGGTTCTGTTCAATCATCAATGTCTCAAGCTCTCTGATCGGGGTATTCGGATCCGCCGTCATTGCATCCGTCGTAGAAAAGTCTATTGCCCTGCTTTTTCCGAAACCGTGGAACAGGGCCTTTTCAACAACCTCACGAGACATCAGTCCGATGTACAGTCCTTCTTTGAGCACAGGCAAAACATTCACCCCGTACCGTGTCATCATCGTCTCGGCCTCTTTTATCGGCATATCATACTGGATGCTGATAACCGGACGGGTCATTATATCGGAAGCCGTTTTGCCGGGTTTAACATTTATCTTGATTATCTCCAGCAGCCTTTCTTCGATCACCTCAAGCGAGGCTTCTTTCACCGTTGCAGATGCCGCCGTAGAATGCCCGCCGCCCCCGAATTCCGACATAACTTTTGCGACATTCAGTTCAGGGGCCTTGCAGCGGGCGACCAAAAGGATTTTACCCTCCATGCCGAGCACAACAAACACGGCGTCTATATCTTCCATGTCCATCATTCTGTGGGCAAGATGTGCGGCGTCGCCGACATATTGTTCACGGATGGCCTTTGCTATCTTTATCCGTATCCCCTGCAAAACAAAGTCCCTGGATGACCGGACAAGTTCATTAAGAATATCAAGTTCTTCTATACTCAGTTCCATCTTCAAAAAGCTGGAAGTAATATTAAGGTTTGCCCCTCTTTTCAGGAGATATGCGGCTGCAAGGAGGTCTCTTTCCGTTGTTGAAGGGAACAGCATAGAGCCTGTCTCTTCGTAAATGCCGAGGGCAAGGATCGTAGCCTCCATAGGTGTAGGGTGCAACCTTCTGTTCTTCAATATTTCCGTAAAGATAGTTGCCGTTGCCCCTACCTGCTCGATCTTTTCCACTTCGCCCCGGATATCGCCTTTGGTGAAAGGATGATGGTCATAGATATGGATTTTCAACTGCCTGTTTTCAAGCAGTTCCGCAAGGGGACCGATCCTGCCCGGTATTTTCGTGTCCACAAGGATCAGTCGTGTAACCATGGAAAGGTCTATGTCCTTTATACGCTTTATCTTTACCGGCTGAAACGCCTCAAGGAAATCCCTCAGCTTCTTTTCCTGCGAGCCCGGGAATACTATCTCGGCATCGGGATACAGTTTTTTTGCGGCAACCATTGACGCAAGAGAATCAAAATCTGCGTTGATATGCGAGGTGATAATATCCATATCCTATTTTAAGCTTCATCCCGTTTTATTGCAAAAATTGTTTTACTCCTAATGATAATTCCTTAGTATTTGTTAATCGGGGCCTGGTTATTGATTATTTATCAGGATGGGCTCACAACGATCCGGTCGCGTCCTTTTTTCTTGGCAGCGAACATGGCATTGTCGGCAAGATTTATAAGGTCGTCATAATTCTTTATCTTTTTATGGGGGCGGCAGGCGATGCCGATGCTGATTGCAATATCGATCTTCTTCCGGATGGCGTTAAACTGATGTTCCTTTACCGCAATTCTGATACGCTCGGCTTCGGCAACCGCTCCTTTTACCTGAGTCTGGGGCAGAAGCAGTATAAATTCTTCACCTCCATACCTTGCAAAGACATCCGATCTTCTCGAATGCATCTTCACCAACTGGGCAAATTCTCTCAGGATGATATCGCCGACCCTGTGACCGAAGTTGTCGTTTACTTTCTTGAAATGGTCTATGTCGAACATAATACAGCTTAAAGGCAGGCGGTATCTGACCGCCCGGCTGAACTCTTCCTCGAGCCTGTTATAGAAATACCGTATGTTATAGATTCCCGTGAGATAATCGGTGATGGCAAACCTTTCGAGCCTCGTCTTCTCCCTGCTCAGTTTTTCATGGAGCAGGGCATTATAGAGGGCATTTGCAGAGGCATTAGCAAGAGCGATGCAGAGGTCTATCTCTCTTTTTGTAAAGGAACGCCTCTTCCTTGACGTCCTGAGCAGCAAGGTCCCGATAACTTCATCGCGGAAGATGACAGGTATTACAACGATAGAGCGGATACCGATAGGAGCTATGATTTCCCTAACATCTTTCATGAGAGGGTCTTTCTGCGCATCTTTTATAATGATCGTTTTTTTAGAGGTTAAAGCCTTTCTGATCTCGGGATATTTCTGAAGATCAATCTTCAAATCGACAATATCAGGGTCTTCAAATGTTGAGATTACCTCTGCATATCGCCGGTTATCGGGATTTATACTCAAAATGGAACATCTGTTTGCTTTGATGATCTCTGCAAGCTTTTTTACGACAAGAAATAGAACTTCTCTCGGATTCAGCGTTGACGAAAAAAGGTAAGACAGTTCGACAATAACATGGAGGTTTTTCCCCTTCATATAAAGGCTTTCCAGCCAGCTTTTGCCTCTTGTGACAACTTTGAGTTTGCTTTCAAGTTCATCTTTGAGGAACGGGCTGAGAAGGTAGCATTCCACATCCGATTTGATGACCGAGCGAATCCCTTTGGTAACCTCCCTGGATATCAGTGCTATTACGGGAACGGTGATATTTAAATCTTCAGTCTCTTGAAGGCCGTCCGGGCTGTCTGTAAGAAGTGCGGCAGGCTTTTTCCCTAATTCCTTCTTTAAAATATTCCTGTTTTGAATAAAGCGGGCTGAATAATCCTTTCTATTCTTAAAAAAGTCCTTCAGAAAATTCTGAACACCTATGTCTCTTCCATAAACGATAATATCTTTTTTCATTATGTACAATTATCGCAAAATATCAGGCAATTGTCTATACTAACCCGGAAAATACAATTAAACTGTCAGAGAAACTGCGGATGTTTAAAATAAATTTATTTTTCGATACCATAGTGTACTTAGTATATAGATGTGTTACCAAAATATTTTTATGCGATTACCATGAACTATCTTTTTAAATAAAATTATCGAGTTAAATAAATTTATTTAAAACATCCGCAGTTTTTGGGCTAACGTTTCATAAGACATACAATTCGCTATGAAATCCGTTTCTTTAACGCCTTCATCAGTGAAGCATGGCTCATCGTGTTCAGAACATCCGTCTTTTCAAGCCAGCCCCTTCGGGCAATCGAAACTCCGTAGGACATATAGGCAAACTGGCTTATGATATGGGTATCGGTGCTTATAACAATCGGGACACCCATTTCTTTTGCCGCCTTCACATGAACGTCGGCGAGGTCCAGCCTCAGCGGATAGGCGTTTATTTCCAGAGCTGTTTTTGTCTCTTTAGCGGTTGTGAGGATTTCCTGCATATCAACCTCATATGGATCTCTTTCACCGATCAGTCTGCCTGTAGGATGGGCGATAATCGAGACGTAAGGGTTTTTCATTGCAGATACAAGTCTACCGGTGAGTTGCTCTTTGCTTTGTCTGAACCCCGAATGAATGGCTGCTACAACTATATCCAACCGTTTCAGAACTTCGTCGGAAAAATCCATCCGGCCGTCGCTCCTGATATCTACCTCGACGCCTGAAAGCAGTCTGAATCCCTTCAGCTTTTTATTAAGCGCATCTATTTCTTTCTTTTCTTCTAAAAGCCTGTCCTCACTGAGGCCGTGTGCAATGCCAAGGCCCTTTGAATGGTCAGTGATCGCTATATATTTATAGCCAAGCTTCCCGGCTGCCTCGATGAGTTCGTCAAAATCATGGCTGCCGTCGCTTCTTTTGGTATGGACATGAAGGTCGCCTTTTATATCCTGCAGTTCAACGAGATGCGGCAATCTACCCTCGAGGGCCGCTTCAATCTCGCCTGAATCTTCCCGTAACTCGGGCGGGATATAAGGAAGTCCGAGTATGGCGTATATATCCTCTTCTTTTTCGCCGCCGAGCTTCTTATCGTCCTTTTCTCTGAATATGCCGTACTCGTTCATCTTCAGCCCTGCCTTGACCGCCATTTCCCGTAATCGTATGTTGTGGGCCTTGCTTCCCGTAAAATATGCCAGGGCCGCTCCAAAGCTCTCTTCCCCGACAACCCTAAGGTCGACCTGAAGTCCGTCATGGATAACGACGACCGATTTTGTCGGGCCGTGCATAAGGACTTCCTTTACATGGGGCAGATGCACAAAGGCGTTCATGACGGATTGCGGATCTTTTGACGTAGCAAGGATATCGATATCTTTAATAGTATCTTTCCATCTCCTGATGCTTCCGGCGATATGCAGATTATTAACCGGGGCCTTTTCCCAAAGGTGTTCAAGAATATCGTTCGCTATTGGAAGCGCCTTTCCCAGCGGCTGCCTCTCCATACCGCGCTTTAGCATATCTATCCCTTTGAGGATATGCTCTTCCGTTTTATCCTTGATGCCCGGCAGACCGCTGAGCTTATGCTCCCGGGCATAGCGTTCGAGTTCTTCAATATTCTTGATCTTCAGTTTATCGAAAAGCAGCTTTGCGGTCCTGGGGCCGAGACCTGGAACGGACAGCATGGCGCTGAGACCTCCGGGTATTTCCTTTTTCAGGTCTTCATAGACATGAATGCTTCCTGTTTTCACATATTCTTCTATCTTGCCGGCAAGGTCCTGTCCGATACCCGGGACCTTCATAAGTTCATCTTTTGAGATTACGGCCACATCCTTTGAAAGGCCCTCTATGTTCAATGCCGCACGTCTGTATGCCCTTATCCTGAAAGGGTTCTCACCCTTAATTTCGAGCAGGTCGGCAATGTCATTAAATATCCCTGCAATCTCCGGGTTCTTCATAAGAAAAAGTATAACAAAAAAATGTTATTATATAAAAAAGTAAAAAGCGGTATGCAAAGAAAGGAGACTATGGCGCACAAATTTAGAGAAAAAACAGCGGCGGGATTTCTATGCACAAAATACGAATGCAAGTTTAGTAATCCCGATTTTTGCAGAAAAAGAGCTGAAAACAACGTAGATGATACCTGTCAGTTATGCACGGAAATCGCGGCAATCCCGACGACAAAAACAAAACATTCAAGTATCGTTTACAGCACAAAAAGCATGAACAGCAAAAAAGCGGCATAACCTGCATAAGAAAAACGCCTCATAACACTCTTCAGCCACAGGAAGCTCTCCCCGGAGAAATCACTTGTGGCTTATTTGTCTTGTGTCCGGGTAGGAAAACGGAGTGATCGCGATAAAAGCGAAATGGCGATGTCCAGATGCCTCTCGGGTTCAAACATCGGTCCAAGCAGCCGGGCTTGCCCTGCCTTGCTCAGGAGGCGGTCATCATACACGGCGCCGGGGCATCTCCGCTTCAGTTCCTCAAGGACAAAAGCAAAGTTTGCGGCGCGGGTAGGCTGGAGCGCGGGGCCAAGGGAATCGTAAAGCAATGCGGATTCAAGAAAGACGAGAGGACGCCGGTTGCCGGGGTAAAGGTAAATGAATCCTTCACGCACCTCCGTACTGCTCTGCTGAGTTACCTTTACTGACTTCGTTATCATCAGGCCGCCCGTAAGAATGGCCCGACCTGCGGCGAACTTTTGCTCCTTCACCGTTTCCGTTTCCGTTGTCTGCACGATCCGGGTACCGCGGATGATTGTATCGATAAGGTCATACTCTATCCTCACTGCGTCCCCTGTCCTTGCTTCTACTTCAAGCTCACAGTCGGCAAAGAGAAACTTGCGGACGATGGTACTCTGCCCGTCAGTTTCGACCTCATCCTGTCCCAGGACAAGAGTCCGAAATCCTGCGGCGCGAAGCTTTCCCGTTTTTTCCAGAGCGATATTTTTCTCCGCATACGCCGCAACTATCAGAGGGCCTTCCCCGGGAACGCGTACACGGATAAGCGCATCATAAAAAATCGTTCCCAACGCTTCCGAAAGTGCGCGGGCAATCCCCTCCCTATCATCTCCAATATCGTCAATTGCAACAATGTACATTCCTATATTATACATCCCTTCCGGATTATCGGCACTTTGTTGATCCTGCAGATCAAAGAGATATCTAACCCGGATTATTCATAATTTTTCTGATTGAACCGAGGATAGAGTATTTTCGCTCATTCTCGGTCGTTCCTCCCTCCGAGGCTTTTGCCTCTCTATTTTCAAATACCGTATTTGACTATCGGCAAAAAAAACCGCTCAAATACTCTATCCTCGGTTGCTTTTACCAATTTCATGAATAATCCGGGCTAATTGCAGAAAGCCGTGTTATCTGCTATCTTTTAGCTGGAGGTATAAGAATGAAAAAATATCTTATACTAATTATGCTGATATTTATTGCGGCCGGCTGTCAGAAAGGCGGTGGTGTTATGGAAAAAAAGGTTGCCGATACGGATGTAAAGAATAAGGGAACATTCGCCAAACCGAACAATGCATCGTCGAGTAAAACACTGACTCCTCTCCAGTATAAAGTGGTCAGGGAAAACGGCACTGAACCGGCTTTCAAAAATGAATACTGGGACAATAAGAAGGAGGGTATCTACGTCGATATCGTCTCCGGTGAGCCTCTCTTCAGTTCTCTCGACAAATACGATTCAGGCACCGGGTGGCCGAGCTTCACCAAGCCGCTTGAAGCGGATAATGTGGTTTTAAGGGATGACTCGAGTTTCTTCACAAAGCGCACCGAGGTGAAAAGCAAGCAAGGTGGTTCTCATTTGGGCCATATATTCAACGATGGGCCGAAGCCGACAGGACTTCGCTATTGCATGAATTCGGCGGCGCTGCGGTTCATACCCAAAGAAGACCTTGAAAAGGAAGGCTATGAACGGTATCTGAAGCTGTTTGACAAGAAGTGATGTCCGCCTGGTTGTCATTTTTCCAAGGGGGTTAGTGTGGAACGGATATTAATAAAAGATGTTCTTTCGGAATCATATATCGGGAAGCCGGTAACCGTCTGCGGATGGGTCAGGTCCAGGCGTGAATCAAAGGAGTTTGCCTTTCTTGTTTTAAGCGACGGCTCCGCACAGGAAACTCTTCAGCTTGTTATACCCGGCGAGGCGTCCGCTTTCAGACAACTGCATCGCTGCAACACAGGCACGGCCGTTAAAGTAAACGGCGTCCTGAAAGAGTCCCCTGCCAAAGGCCAAAAATATGAAATGGAAGTCTCTGAGATCGAGGTCTTTGGCGAGGCTGATCCCGAAAAATATCCTTTGCAAAAAAAAGGGCATACCCTTGAATTTCTACGGGAGATCGGTCATCTCAGGCCAAGGACAAATACCTTCGGAGCTATATTCAGATTGCGCAATATTCTCGCCGATTCGGTCCATGAGTTTTTCCGGAGCAGGGGATTTATCTGGGTGCATACTCCGATTATCACTTCGAGTGATTGCGAGGGCGCGGGTGAACTTTTTGCCGTGACTTCTCTTGATATTGAGAACTTCCCGAAGAAGAATGACAGGGCGGATTTCTCGGAGGACTTCTTCGGCAAACGGGCCTATCTGACCGTGAGCGGACAGCTTGAAGCGGAATTTCTCGCGATGTCCCTCGGCAATGTCTATACGTTCGGCCCGACCTTCAGAGCTGAAAACTCGAATACGACCCGGCATCTCTCCGAATTCTGGATGATCGAGCCTGAAATGGCGTTTGCAGACCTCGAAGATGATATGAAACTGGCGGAAGATTTTTTCCGTTTTCTTTGCAGGGAAGTCCTTGCAAAGGGCGGGAAGGAACTTGCTTTCCTTGAGAGTCAGTACAAGAAAATCTCGGTTGATGATCTGGGGAGACTGGCAGATACAACCTTTGCCCGTATGTCCTATACCGATGCTATAAAGGAATTGAAAATAGCGAAAGAGAAGTTCGAGTTCCCGGTTGAATGGGGGACTGATTTACAGTCGGAACATGAACGCTACCTGACAGATAAGGTCATCAAAGGCCCCGTCATTGTGACTAATTATCCGAAAAAGATAAAAGCCTTTTATATGAGGATGAATGATGACGGGGAAACAGTTGCAGCCATGGATGTGCTTGTCCCCAAAGTCGGCGAGATAATCGGCGGAAGTCAGAGAGAGGAAAGACTTGATGTTCTTGAGGGCAGGATGAAGCAGATCGGCATCCCGACGGAAAACCTCCAGTGGTACCTTGACCTCCGCAGGTTCGGCTCGGCGCCACATGCAGGGTTCGGCCTCGGGTTTGAAAGGCTTGTGCAATATATAACGGGCATGACGAATATACGTGATGTAATTCCCTGTCCGAGGGCCCCGCGAGAAATCGCGTTCTGAGAATAGTCGGGAATTAAAATCGCAAAAAAAGTTGCCCGTTGTGAGAGCGTGACCAGGGACCGACCCCTAAGCTCAATCACGGGATGCTTTGCCGTCAGGCGCAGTTCGTCGTGTACAATCTGATATGTTGTGTTATTGATGAGATAACCCGCTGGGGCAACCACCTTAATTGAAAACCAAACAAGGCATATTCCCGGTCGGGTTGATTTTTTTGATAGCTAATCTTGACAGTCTCGTAAAAAGTCCTTTTCAGGCCGTCATTCCCGAAGTCCTTAATCGGGAATCCAGTCTTTTTAGGTAGTTGTAACGTCTCTGGATACCCGCCTTCGCGGGTATGACGACTTTTTACGAGTTCATCAATCTTATTTATCCTTTTTTCAACAACTGGTCAAAAGTCCTTCGTGCCTCTTCCTCATCGGGAAGATCCTCTTGCTCACCATCATCCAATGGAGTCATCCATGCCTCAATAAATAGTTCTCGACCACGGTTAATCAATTCCTTTTTTACTTTTGTACTAATCTCAGAACTTACTCCTTTCGCTGTCAAGTATTGATAAGCCGTATCGGCTATTCTTTTGATAGCGGGAACATGCTCTGTGTTGTCGATTGTCTCGTCTACAAAAAATTGATGCTGTCTTTCTACAAGAGCCAAACCGAATTCTTTCAATAATTTAATTGTTTCCTGTTCCATATATCCATATTATAGCTAACGAGTCTGTAGAAAAAGTCCTTGTGATATAAATCGCCGTAATTTTCGGGGTCTCTTGCCCATTCGACGAACCGAGATCGCTTAATACAGTGCATTCTACGCATTCGTTTTTTCC
>JBAZZX010000053.1:0-18470 GCA_041658585.1 Thermodesulfovibrionales bacterium | reverse complement strand
ACTGCTCACGTCCGGTGAAGACCCTGAAAGTGTTCGAGTCTACCCCGGAATCAGTGTTCGAGTAACTCCGGATTAGGTGTTCGAATGATTCCGGAACGGGTGTTCGAGTGGGTCCGGCGCTATCAGGTAATTTTGTTTCACGACGTTGAACGTTTTCAATTGACTGTCATAAAATCGTCATAAAATTACAATAAAAGTCTCCCAAAAATATAAAAAGAGGGTAAACTATCATTGTGGTTCAAAGCCTTCATTTACAAGGCTTTATCAAGTATTTACAGGCCTTTGTAATATTACATGTAAACTTCCGGATTCGCGCAAAGGCGCAAAGAAATCTAAAGACCTATGCCGCTTTTCTTGTGGATATTTTTTTGATAATCCCCTTGTTTTTCTGCCAGGCCTTCTGCAATTCGTAGTTCTTCTGGGCATTGAGCCAGAAATCGGCGCTCATTGCGGCTGCATGAGATCATGCCACAAAATCTCTTCGGGATGTATGGGTTCTCTTTCGATCATAATCATCGTCCTCCTCCTCATAGGCTTATAGACTTCTTGCAAGGAGCTTAGGATAAGGAGTCCCCATCCAACATTCCTAAGAACAAGTTCTTCAACTTCAATTTAAGCAGGCAGGATTCAGCTTCAAGTTGTCAAAAAACTCAGAACATTATGCCTATTTGCCCACCGAATCTCCAGTTGTTAAAATCTTTCATAGAATCTTTGAAATGCTCAGTTCGTTGATATTTTGCATTGACACCTATGAAAAATTTATCTATTGTGTAGTTCAAGTCTGCGAAGAATTGTATACCAAATAGCCAATCGTTTCCACTGTGTTCTTCTTCAACATAATTATAAGAGCCCCCAGCACCCAGGTCGATGACAAAGTCAGGTGTAGCCTTTATTGCGTATTTTAGGTTTAACTCAATCGGAACAAAAATATCTGTCTCACTAATAGAATTGGCATAACCAACCTCTGCACCGAGGTATAAGCTCGGTCTGATTTCGCCATATCCTTCAAGTCCAACATAGATGCCTGTATCATCATCTGCAGTGAAGCTTATATAATTCAGCTTCACTGCGATATTGCCAAGGCCGAGAGGAGATTTCTGCGCTGCATAGATAGATGAAGATGTTAAAACAACTGCCATAATCAACAAAAAGAAAATTATTTTTTTCATGATTCTACCTCCTTAAAAAATTATTCTGCTCTTCAACATATATTGACCTCCACCATTTTCCTAACAATTACCTCCTTCCATGAAAAGTTTTCAAGTTACTAAAATAAGCCTTCCTCCAAATAAATGCTGTTTAGTTCAGGCAACTTTCAAGCATTCATCTTTGCATTAAAGAGGGTTTTCTTTGGCAACATAGCAAAGATTACCCTGATCAGTTTGTGGGCAGTGGTCATAAGCAGGCATATAGACCTCCTTATTGTTCGATGATTTATGGTTGTAATAAACATAATTATATCAATTTTTGATTCTTCAGGAAGTAATTATTACAATAATATTTTACAAGTGAGGCTCTTGCAAAAGTCACAGATTGTCATTCCGAACGAAGGTGAGGAATCTTACACCCAATTGATTATAAAAGATTTCTCCTTTCACTCGAAATGACAAATTGGCCTGTTTTAGGACTTTTGCAAGAGCCTCAAGTAAAATATTATTACTTACTATTTGGGTTTAGCTGATTGTTTTATTATGCTTTCGATTAATTTAGTAATTATTTCTCTCTGCTCATCATTTAAGTCAATAAACATAGTACCCATCCCGATCCCAGGCTGACAATACTGGACTTGTACTTTAAATGTTACTTTCCCCCCTTTATAAGGTATAGCTACATCAATGACACTATTATCTTCACAAGCTTGCATTGCATCAATATATAAACCACCTTCACTTACATCAATAATCGTACTCAGCTTTAAACCTTCTATCAGAATCTCTTTCTTAAAAGGATGTCTTTCGTGTTCCCTACGTTCTTTTTTATCTTCATTATTCATTGTGTTTCATTATACTCTGAAAATACTAAGTTCGCAAAGAAATTATCAGAAACTCATTTAAGCGGCCTCACGCCACACAGAAACCCTGATCTTACGCGTCTGAAATATCACGTCCTGTCCATCATTAATGAAAAGTCACGAAAACATTTCAAACGAAATGGGTGTAACTATAGGAAAAATAATTATAAATGCAGTAAAAATGTTTTCTTATAAGATAAAACCGGCATTATATGAAAGCAAAGCTTTAGAAATATTCAAATTGTTAAACTTAAACTGTCGTAAAAACATCCGATTTAAGCTCATGCTAAATATATATTTTACAAATTATTATTGTTTAAATTTAAAGCGTTACAGATGCATATTGAAGATAAATATGAATATAAATCAGATAATCGAAGGATGATGCATCAAAAGATTAAAGTAACACTTAATCATCCTTAGCGCATACATCGAATTTGGTCTTTCCTGTTAGCTCGGATTATGAATAAAATTGGTAACAGCAACTGAGGATAGAGTAGTTGAACGGTTTTTTTTGCCGATAGTCAAACAGGGTGCATACATAAAGCTTAGGCTATATTATTTAAAGGAAAATGGAAATATTGCCTAAAAATAGAAAGCAAGACATAAATAATTGAACCCATTATTTTACATAATATATCTTATCAGACATTATGTATAAACATGCTTTGTCAGTAACATGTTACTAATCCTGTTTAAAACACTGTCTTTTCTATGATTAGTATGGGATTAAGCGCATTTGATTAGGATTTAGGCAAGATAAATTATGAGCATTTATAATAAGTTATGACTCATCTATCGGAGTTCCCAGCAAAACAAAACCATCTGCCTGTGTAACTCTAATGTTCATGCATGTTTTTTTCGTTGCTCCGCATGCGGATGTCGATATTTTGAGGTAATTACTGGATGTGCCGAGGCATGAAGTATCATCATGCTTGTCCTCTACGACTATTTCGAGGGTTCTGCCGATCTGTGACGACATATAGGATATTTTTTTGACCTGATTAAGTTCATTGAGTTCGAGGAATCTCCTTTTCTTTTCACTATCGGCAACCCGGTTTTTCATTTGCGCTGCTAAAGTTTTCGGTCTTGGAGAAAACGGAAAGATATGCAAATACGATACCGGAAGTTGCTCTATTAATTTCTTTGTATTTGAAAATTCTATTATGCCTTCGCCTGGAAATCCTACAATAACATCAGCGCCAAGGCATATATCCGGTATACGACTTAAAATTTTCTCAACGGTAGATATAAATTCTCTTGAACTATATGTCCTGTTCATCAATTTCAGTATTGTGTCGTCACCGCTCTGGAGCGGGAGGTGCATGTGTCTGCATATACGTTCGGATTGCAGAAGCTCGATCAATTCATTGTCAACCTCTTTTACTTCCAAAGAGCTGAGTCTTATTCGATGAATATTTGTTTCTTTCAGGATAGCTTTAATAAGATTTGAAAGTTTTAATTGAGGGTCAAAATCATAACCGTACGAGCCGAGATGTATGCCGGTCAAGACTATTTCCTGAAAGCCTGATTCAACAAAGCCCTTAATATGTCTTAAGATAGTTTTCGGCTCTACGCTGCGTGATTTTCCCCTTGCCAAAGGCACAATGCAATATGAACAGGAATAGTTGCACCCGTCCTGAACCTTTACATGAGGTCTTGATCTCGAGGAATAACTTATATCATTACATGATGTTATACTGAATAACGTATTGATATGATTTATTTTATTAGCATTATGCACGATTTCGATATTACTATCTATCTTAGCTATATCCTCCGCGTGTAGCTGTGAGTAACAGCCGGTCACAATTACCTTTGCGCCTGACCTGACAGCCCTCCGTATCAACTGTCTTGACTGATAATCGCTCTTTGCAGTAACGGAACAGGTATTGATAATGCAATAATCAGGCTTTTCGGACAGACCTGCAATTGAAAAACCATGGCTCTTCAGATTCCCTTCAATGAGCTCGCTTTCAGACTGGTTTACCCTGCATCCGAGGGTGAGTATGGCAGCTTTCATTACCCGACTAATTTCCCTTCGAGGGAATGCCTTCTTCCTTTTATTATCTCAACATCCACAAGAGCGCCCTTGATTATATCGTCAGCCCATATATCTACGATTTTATTCGTCCTTGTTCTGCCGGTTAAATTTCCGTTACCGTTTTCTGACGGACCTTCAATAAGCACTTCCTGAATAGCGCCTACGAGCGCATTGTTTTTCTTTTCCGTTATCGTGTCTTGTAAGACTAAAATCTCGTATAGTCTTTCGGATTTCATTTCTTCAGTCAGATTTCCTTGCATTTTTGCCGCTTTTGTTCCGGGTCTGGGCGAGAATTTGAAAGCAAAGGTCCCGTCAAACTCAATTTCGCGTAACGCTTTTAACGTAAGCCTATGGTCTTCATCGGTCTCTCCCGGAAATCCGGCGATTATGTCAGATGTTATAGAAATATCGGGAATTTTAGCTCTCAGCGCTGCGACTTTTTCTATATAATCCTCAAAGGAATAGCGTCTGCTCATCATTTTCAGAATAGCAGTTGAGCCTGATTGCAACGGGAGATGGATGTGCTCGCAAATTTTTGGTAATTCCTTAATGGCATTGATGAGGGCCGTTGAAAGGTCCTTGGGATGGGAGGTGACAAAGCGTATCCTCTCTATCCCCCCTACTCTGTCAAGTTTACGCAGCAGGCCGGGAAAATCAACATCACTTTCATATGAATTAACATTCTGCCCGAGCAGCGTTATTTCTCTATACCCTTCTTCTGCAATTTTAGAGACCTCTGCAACTATATGTTCACTCGGCCTTGAACGTTCTCTGCCGCGAGTATAAGGAACAACGCAGTAACTGCAGAAGTTATTGCATCCGTACATGATCGTTACCCATGCGCTGATACCCGCGGACCTTCTTGCAGGAAGGTCTTCTATTGCGATCAAAGGATTTTCTTCTATCGCCACGGGGACATAACCATCCGCAACAAAATGCTTAAGCGCACTGATATTTTGTGGTCCGAATACAAAATCCACATGGGGCGCCCTTTTGAATATGTTCTTTCCCTCCTGTTGCGCAATACAACCTGCGACGGCTATTTTAAGGCGCGGATTTAATTTCTTGTATGATTTTATCCTGCCGAGTTCGCTGTAAAACTTCTGCTCCGCCTTTTGTCTGATGCTGCATGTATTAAATATAATAAGGTCGGCGGACCGCGGATTATTGGTCTGCAGGAAACCTTCCGGTTCCAGAACGCCGAGTATTTTCTCGGAGTCGTGAACATTCATCTGACAGCCGAACGTATGGATATAAACTTTTTTTCCCATAAAAAATGTAACACCGGGGATTATGTTATCTCAAGCCTTGATTGATAGTTTCTTGAAATATTAACCCTCATATTCTATTATAAAACATGCTTGGAACATTACTCAGTAAATTCTTCGGAACAAAAAACGACCGTGAATTGAAGAGGCTCTGGCCTATTATTGAACAGGTCAACTCCTTTGAATCAAAGATTTCCGGCCTTTCGGAAGACGGTTTGAAAAGAAAAACGGAAGATTTCAGAAGAAGTCTTGAGGCAGGCAAAGCGCTTGATGAAATACTCCCGGAGGCTTTTGCCGTCGTCCGTGAAGTGTCAAAGCGGATAATGCACATGAGACATTTCGACGTGCAGATACTCGGCGGCGCAGTGCTTCATGAAGGGAAGATCTCGGAGATGAAGACCGGCGAAGGAAAAACTCTGGTTGCGACACTTCCGGTTTATTTGAACGCTATCGAAGGAAAAGGAGTCCATGTTGTAACGGTCAATGATTATCTCGCAAAAAGGGACACCCAGTGGATGGGGCCGATCTATTATTTCCTCGGTCTTTCCATCGGCGTCACCCAGCATGACTCCTCGTTCCTTTATGATCCCGCGTATTATTCCACCGACAAAAGGATGGACTTTCTCAAGCCCTGCACAAGACAGGAGGCATATGCCGCAGACATTACGTATGGGACAAACAACGAATTCGGTTTTGATTATCTCAGGGACAACATGAAATATGACATCTCCGACTACTGTCAGAGAGAATTAAACTATGCCATCGTTGACGAGGTTGACAGCATCCTTATCGACGAGGCCAGGACTCCTCTGATTATCTCAGGCCCTTCCGAGGAGTCGACCGATAAGTATTACAGGATTGACAAGATCATCCCGCGTCTTCAAAAGAATGTTGACTACACAATAGATGAAAAGGCGAAGACCGCGATTCTGACGGAAGAAGGGAATATTAAGGTCGAACGTTTGCTCGGGGCGGGCAATCTGTATGATCCGGCAAATATCGAACTGGTTCATCATGTGCTTCAGGCATTAAAGGCGCATACTATTTTCAAGAGAGATGTTGATTATGTCGTTAAAGACGGTGAAGTTCTCATTGTCGATGAATTCACCGGCAGGCTCATGCCGGGGAGACGCTGGTCCGACGGGCTTCATCAGGCCGTCGAAGCAAAGGAAGATGTTAAAATAGAAAGCGAGAACCAGACCCTTGCGACCATCACCTTTCAGAACTATTTCAGGATGTATAAAAAACTTGCAGGCATGACGGGTACGGCCGATACGGAAGCCGAAGAGTTTGCAAAGATATACAATTTGGAAGTTGTTGTTATGCCGACGAACAAACCCATGGTGAGAAACGATTATCCCGACACTATTTACAAGACCGAAACGGGAAAATTCAATGCGGTTATCAATGAAATAGAAGAACTACATAAAAAAGGTCAGCCCATGCTTGTAGGCACCATATCCATAGAAAAATCGGAGGTGCTCAGCATGCTCTTAAAAAAGAGAGGCATTCCCCATTCCGTTCTGAACGCTAAATATCACGAAAAAGAAGCCGAGATCATCGCCCAGGCCGGAAGAAACGGTTTTGTCACTATTGCAACCAATATGGCCGGAAGAGGCACGGACATTGTACTCGGCGGCAATCCGGAAGGTTTTGCCCGGGAGCTTTTAAAAGATAAACCTGACTATACGGAAGAAGACTGGAACCGCTCCCTTTCCAAAGCCGTGGAAATCTGCAAAAAAGACCGTGAAAACGTTTTGTCAGCCGGAGGATTTCATATACTGGGGACTGAGAGGCATGAGGCGCGAAGGATCGATAATCAGTTAAGAGGTCGTTCAGGAAGACAGGGAGACCCCGGATCCTCGAGATTTTATCTTTCCCTTGAAGATGACCTTATGAGGATCTTTGGCTCTGACAGGATTTCCGGACTTATGGGCAAGCTCGGCATGGAAGAAGACATGCCGATAGAAAACAAGATGGTCTCAAAAGCGATTGAGAATGCCCAGAAAAAAGTCGAGGCCCACAACTTTGATATCAGGAAGCATCTGATCGAGTATGACGATGTAATGAACAAACAGAGATCGGAGATATATTCTTTCAGAAAGGAAATACTGAAGGGCGAAAACCTGAGAGAGCGTATCGACGACATGGTCGAAGACATTATTGATGAGCTTCTCCTTATCTATTGTCCTGAAGACAAATACTTTGAAGAATGGGACATTAAAGGGTTAAAAGACGCTTTTTACGGAGTATTTTTCCTATTGTCTGACATCTCATCAATGGGAAGGGATGCGCTGAAAGAATTCCTCCTTTCAGAGGCCAGGAAGGCATATGAAAGGAAAGAAACCGAGGCCGGAAGCGACGTTATCAAATACCTCGAAAGGGTCATACTCCTTCAGGTCATTGACACACAATGGAAAGACCATCTGCTCGGTATGGACCATCTGAAGGAAGGGATAGGGCTCAGGGGATATGGACAGAAAGACCCTCTGGTGGAATATAAGAAAGAGGCTTTTGATGTATTTGCGGATATGTCATCAAGGATATCCACGGAAGTCATCAGCAGACTCTTCAAGATCCAGATTCAGGCAAAAGAATCCATAAAAGAGCCGGTAAAGCAACAACGTTTTCAATATAACAGGGGTGAGGGTTCATCTTCCGCACAGCCAGTGAGACGCTCCAAAAAAGTAGGCAGGAATGATCCGTGTACATGTGGCAGCGGGAAAAAGTTCAAAAAATGCTGCGGCATAAATGCTTAGAATATTTTTAATCGGCAATATTAGTTCAAAAAACGAATATGAAGATATTCTTGTTTCAAGCGGTTTTTACGTCAAAAAGACGGATTCTCTCGATAAGGTCCTGCAGGAATTAAGCGACAAAAAGGCCGATGTGCTCATTATTGACAAAAGTATGAGTTCCGATTCGTCTTTCAATGTTTTCCAGAAAGCATCAAAAAATATTCCCAAGATAGTTATCTCTAACACCCATTCTTTTAAAGGGTTTTCACCCTGGATGAAGGAGCCGCTGGTCTATCCGCTTTATGCGCCCGGCTCAAAAGAGATCGTTTATTTCGTCAGAAGGGCATATAATGAAGCGAATCTTCTGCATGAAAATACAAGGCTGAAAAATGAGTTTTCTTCCTCAAAGAAGGAACTCGATTTTTATCAGGAAGTAAGCAGAACACTGACCTCTTCCCTTGAACTGAGCTCTATCCTTACCAAAATCATGGACAAGGTAAAAGAAATGACAAAGGCGGAGGCATGGTCCGTTCTCCTTGTTGACCATGAAACCGGAG
Organism: Thermodesulfovibrionales bacterium; assembly: GCA_041658585.1. GTDB lineage: Bacteria > Nitrospirota > Thermodesulfovibrionia > Thermodesulfovibrionales > SM23-35 > DYFC01. Next base: position 9,852 of record JBAZZX010000053.1, on the reverse strand, counting down.
AACTTTATTTTGAAAAAGCAAACCGGAAAAAGGCAAAAGAGATACAGAAATTCAGGATGAAGATAGGAGAAGGCATTGCCGGGTGGGTTGCAAAGGAAGGTTTGCCTGTTGTGGTGCCGGATGTATCGAAGGACGAGCGTTTCACCGGCAAAATAGACAGGGCAATACATTTTCAGACAAAATCTCTCATGTGCGTGCCGATAAAGATCAATGACCAGATACTCGGGGTCATCGAGCTTGTCAATAAAACCACAGGGGAGCCTTTCAGGAAAGAAGACCTTGAACTATTAATGAGGCTTGTAGACCAGACCGCGATTGCTATTGAAAGGACGTCCCTTTATCAAAGGATGACGGAACTTGCAATTACCGATGATCTCACAAAGCTCTTCAACACAAGATACCTGAACAGGACCATTGAAATAGAGATACAAAGGGCGAGCCGTTATAATAATTCGTTGTCTCTGATATTCATGGATGTAGATCATTTCAAGAGGATCAATGACACTTACGGTCATCTCATCGGCAGTAAGGTGCTGGTCGAGATGGGACAGCTTCTTTTAAGGAACCTGAGGACCATTGATATTGTTGCACGCTACGGCGGAGATGAATTCGTTATAGTCCTTCCCCAAACCGCTCCCAAGGCTGCCGTGCATATTGCCGAAAGAATGAGGAAATCCTTCGAGCAGAATACCTTTATGAAAAAAGAAGGTTATGCGCTAAAATTGACCGCAAGCTTCGGAGTGGCCTCCTATCCGGAAAGCGCCGGATCGAAAGAAGAACTTATTAAACTGGCGGATGAGGCTATGTACAGGGTGAAGCATCAGACAAGAAACGCGGTTTATGCTATAGTATAAAACATGGCTCTCTTCAACTATGCAACAAAAGAAATAACCATTAAAATCGTTTATTATGGTCCCGGACTAAGCGGAAAAACAACAAACCTCCAGTATCTTCATTCAAAATTTGATCCCTCAAAGAGGGGAAAACTATTATCTCTCGCAACCGAAGCGGACAGGACATTATTCTTTGACTTTCTGCCTGTAGAGATCGGCAAGATAAGCGATTTTTCCATACGTTTTCAACTATACACGGTGCCGGGACAGGTACGTTATAACGCAACGAGAAAGCTTGTGCTAAAAGGCGCAGACGCCGTAATATTTGTTGCCGATTCACAGCGCGAGATGAAAGAGCAGAATATCGAGAGTCTGATAAATATGCGTGAGAACCTGATTTCTAACAATATCAATCCGGATGATATACCGGTTTATTTCCAGTTTAATAAAAGGGACTTGTCCAATATTCTCTCGATTGAAGAACTGAACAGAGATTTAAACCCCGACGGTAAATTTGAGCATCTCGATGCAGTCGCCATTAACGGCATAGGGGTTGAAGAATCCTTCCAGCGCATTACCAAAATCGTTATGAAGAATATTTTACTGAAACATAAAGTAAAAATAAAAACGTCCGACGAGATCGCCGAACATCCAACGCCGTCCAAAAAACCTTCCGAAGAAACGATAATAAGCAAAACCGGTTTGGAGGCGCCTGAACCTTCAACGCCGGTTTTCGAGACGTCAAATTACGAATCTTCGGAAATGCCCATAGAACGGTCGCAGTATGAAATCCCCAAAGCAATAAAGCAGCCCGTTCAAGAAGTCCTGCACGATGCCGTTTACGAGACGTCTGCCTTGCCTAAGGAACCTCCTCTGAAGCAAGCGCATGTTATCCCCCTTGAAAAGCTTGAGGCAATTATCAACGGCCTGACGGAAATGACGCAAGCCGTAAAGAATATGAAAAACGTATTGTCGGGCGTTCATTCAGAGATTAGTGATGTTAAAAAAGAACAGAAAGAAATCCGCAGTCACATCAGAAGCATAACCGATAATTTCGAAAATCTGAAAGAAAAGAAAAGCTGGTTCAGGTTTTCTTAATCCGTCAGACGATCTCTAAAGTCCTTATTAAAGCCTCCGCCTTTTTCAAAGTTTCAAAATATTCCAGTTCAGGGTCTGAATCAGCCACCAGCCCGGCGCCTGCCTGGACATAGGCCATGCCGTCTTTTATTACGAAAGTCCTGATGATGATATTCAGATCCATATTTCCGGAAAATCCGATATATCCTATTGATCCGGTATAGGGCCCGCGTCTAACAGGTTCGAGATCATCTATGATCTCCATGCACCTTACCTTCGGGACGCCTGTTATCGTGCCTCCCGGAAAAGCGGCCTTAATGGCGTCAAAACAGTCTTTGCCTGCTGCAAGCTTACCGGTTATATTTGATACGATATGGATAACATGCGAGTAATCTTCAGTAATCATGAGTTCATCAACTCTCACGCTCCCGTATTCCGAGACGCGTCCGAGGTCGTTTCTCTCCAGGTCTATGAGCATAATATGTTCAGCCCTTTCCTTCTTGTTCAGGAGAAGCTCCGCACGCATTGCCTCATCCTCTTTTCCGTTCTTTCCTCTCGGCCTTGTGCCTGCGATCGGTCTTGTCTCGATAATCCCGTCCTTTATTCTTATAAGCCTTTCAGGCGAGGAACTTACTATATGATATTCTCCAAAATCAAAAAAGCCGGCAAAAGGAGACGGGTTAATTTCCCGCAATATTTTATACAGGTCTAACGGCTTCTTATCATTTATACGCGCCGAAACCCTCTGCGATAAATTTGCCTGGAAAATATCTCCTGCAGCGATATATTCTTTAACCCTTTCGACAATATCAATATACTCGTTTTTCTTCATCTCATACTTGATTTCTATTTTTGTATCTGACGCCAACGGTTTTGGTTCTCTACATCCCTTACTCTCCGACAAGACTCTTCTTATGTTTTCTATTTGACATTCCGCCTCATCATATTTTTCCTTCCAGTCAATAGGCGTAGCGCCTTCAATTGATTCTATGACGCCGGGACAGCAAATAATCCGGCAATTTTTCAAAAGATGATCAAATACAATCAGTTTATCAAACATAAAAAAATGGGCGTCGGGAAGGGAAAGGTCGTCGGATGCGGTATGCGGTATTTTTTCAAGATACTGCACAAAATCATAGCAGAGCATCCCTGCAAGACCTCCCTGAAAAGGAGGCAGAAAATCGAAGGACTTCTGTCTATATGCAGCTACAAGTTTTTTTAGTATTGCAAGGGGGTTACCGGAGGGAAAATATTTTCCCCCGGATGATATGATTTCAGTTTTTAAGTTTTTTACCTTAAGAGTAAGGCAGGGGTCAAAGCCGATGAAGGAATACCGCGCAATTTTATCCGGGCCTTTTACGCTCTCAAAAAGAAAGCTTTCCGGACGGGCAAACAATGCATATATTTCACATGGAGATGCATAAGGGATTTCTTCATAAAGCGGCGGAATCTCCGACCCCTTTAAGCTGTCTAAAAATTCTTCTTTAGAAGGTTGAACCATTATTCTCGATTTAACTCATTATGACGTCAACGCAGAAAATTTATTATATATTAATTACGGCAGGAGAAAGCGGAAAGGTCTTTAATCGTAGTAATAATACTACATTAAAAAAGTTTATTTTACTACATGATAATTTTAGCTTTACCGATATTATTTATCTTTGATTTCTGCTAACGTAAAATATACAGGTTTACTAAGGTAATATTTTCTATTTTTGGGGTTTAAATTGGAGGCATTTAGTCATGATAAGACTCGATTGTCCGGCATGTAAAAAGGACTCATACAGCGCAGCAGTTGAACCTTTCAGACCCTGTCCTTATTGCGGAACGGTTTACAGCGGCAAGTACGGGCCTGAAAAAAGACGTGAGCTGCGCACACATAAGGAGGTACGGTTTACTTTTTCCCATAATGATTACTCCTTTGAAGCAACAACCGTTGATATTTCTAAAAAAGGGGTCTGCTTGAAAATTTTCGGCTCTATCGCAATTCCATCCGGAGACGTCATAGATCTGAATATCAATAATCTATTCGCAAAAGCGCAAACAAGGTGGTTAAATAACAACCTTAATTTGTCGATTACCACGGCTGGTTGCAGACTACTGAACGGAAATCTGGATATATAACCTGATTTAAGCGGCCAGTATTTCAAGAGATATGAGTTCGACTGCCTTAATCGGGTCCGGTTGTTGAAGTACAGCCCTCCCTATTACAAGATAATCCGAACCTTCGCGTATTGCTTCTTTTGGTGTCAGGGTCCTTTTCTGATCATCAGGAGGAGTCCATGAAGGCCTGATTCCCGGCGTTACAATAATGAAGCCCTTACCGCAATGATTTCTTATTAGCTCAACTTCTCTGGCTGAAGCTACGACCCCGTCAAGTCCTGCCTTGAGAGCAAGACTTGAAAGGTGTCTCACATGTGTTCTCAGACCATACTGAATCCCAAGTTCATCCGTGAGGATTTCCTTTGAAAGACTGGTCAGTACGGTAACTCCAAGGATTTTTGGACGCTCAAGGTTTTCTTTCAGACACATTTCAACGACGCTGTCTCTGCATTTCCTCATCATTTCAAAACCGCCCGAGGCATGTACATTAAACATATAAACGCCGAGACGTGTTGCAGAAAGGGCTGCCTTGGTAACTGTGTTTGGTATATCGTGGAATTTAAGATCAAGAAAAACCTTCTTCCCTCTTTGGTGAATCTCATCGACAACCCTCGGACCGGCAGCGGTAAATAGTTCAAGTCCAACTTTAAATATATTAATGTAATCCTTGAATTTATCTACAATTTCCAATGCATGGTCAGACTCTGCAACATCGAGGGCGAGGATCATCTTATCTATAGCAGCCATTATTTCACCTTGGCCAGAGTTATGCCCTTCTGCGCCTGATATTTTCCTTTCTTATCTGCATACGACGTTTCACAGACTTCAGAAGATTGAATAAAAACTAGTTGGGCGATGCCTTCATTGGAATATATCTTTACAGGCAAAGGTGCTGTATTAGAAATACTCATCGTTATGTACCCTTCCCATTCAGGCTCCAAAGGCGTGATGTTCACCACTATGCCGCAACGCGCATAAGTTGATTTGCCAAGGCAGATGACAAGGACTTCTCTAGGAATCCTGAAGTATTCGAGTGAACGACATAGAACAAAAGAATTCGGAGGAATGATGCAGACTTCTCCCTTGTAATCAATAAAACTATACTGGTCCGGTTTCTTAGGATCAAGGCAGGTAGTATTGGCGGTTGAAAATATCTTGAATTCATCCGCGACCCGCATATCATAGCCATAGGAACTAACGCCGTAAGAAATAACACCCTTTCTTACCTGTTTTTTATCAAAAGGTTCTATCATCCCATTGGCAGCCATTTCCTTTATCCAGCGGTCGCTTTTTACCATAAATACCCTTTCTTTTTGAAGTTAATAAACCGTAAAGGAGATTACCATAAAGGGATGATACAAGACAAGAGTGAAAGGAATGCAAAATATACCAAAAAGACACGGAGAACCATTCTTACAACTCCGTGCCTGTGTTTCTTCCGACCACGGGAATGTTCGGAAGAAACTATAAGTTATATCTATTGCTTATTTTAGGACCGCTTTGCTCTTCTTTTTGGTCTGTTTTCGTTTTTTTGGTTGAGGGGGCTCTGCGCTGTCTGATAATCCCATTTGCATATTAATATCTTCGAGGTATTCGTCAAAGAGCTTCAATGTCTCTTTTGCATCATCTTCCTGGAGCTTCTGAATTGCAAAGCCCGCATGTACAAGCACGTAGTCTCCGATCTTTACCTGATCCTCAAGAAGCATGGTGCTTATGTTTCTCTGCGCGCCGTAGACGTCGATGATTGCCGACGAATCCTTGATGCTTATTATCTTAGAGGGTATCCCAAGACACATTCCTTATTCCTCCATGCATTGGATATTTATACTTTTACTATATCATATTGCTCCAAGTAATTTGCAATAGTAATATCGGCTTTATAAAAAATCTATAGATAATCGGTTACACATAGATATTAACTATTTGAATTATAGGCTTTTCATATCCGATAATTTAAAGAGAAAAGGCGAACTAATCCATATGTCAATGAAGAGAAAACACATCTTATATATTTTTTCTGTTGCAGCAAGAGTTGTTCTTGGGGCAGTGTTTGTTTATGCGGGGTTTATTAAACTTATAGACCCGAAAGCCTTTGCCGTATCCATTTCACGGTATGACATTGTTCCTCAAATTCTTTTAGCCCCGGTAGCTATTGGATTGCCTGCCCTGGAGTTTCTTGCAGGACTCGGTCTGATTATAAACATACGGGGCAGTCTCACGGTTATTTTCTCCCTTCTCTTCCTGTTTGTATCGGTTCTGGGATATGGAATCCTGAACAATCTTAATATAGACTGCGGTTGTTTTTCCGAAGAGGATATAAAAGGCTTCAACAGTCTGAGGATCGCCTTTTACCGCGACCTTATAATGATCGCAATAGCGTCTTGCATCTATGCTTACAGAAGATTTACGGCACGGCAAATTCAGCCGCATTTTCCGGCTGAAAAATAAATATCAGGAGGCATAAAGATGACGTATCACAAGAAGTTGTTGGTAACAGGGTTAGTATGTCTGGTCTTTTTCGCGGCCTTTATCGGAAGTTCTTATGCTGCATGGGGGAGCAAAGAACTTGAGACGGAAAAAATCGCGGTACAGTTTGCAAGGGAAGTTGTAAAAGGCGGATACAAAATTGTTTCTACCGAGGAACTGAAAGGATGGATAGATCAGAAAAAAGATATGCTAATTGTTGACACCATGCCCTATGAAGACAGCTACAAAAAACAGCATGTGCCGGGAGCAGTTCAGTTAGAGTTCCCAATAAAAGAATTGTCATCGCTTGATGACAAGACAAAAGCCGATCTTGAGAAGCTCCTCGGAAAAAACAAGGACCGTTTGATCGTGTTTTATTGCGGATTCACAAAATGCGGACGCAGCCATAACGGCGCTATGTGGGCCGTAAAACTCGGATATAAAAATGTTTATCGCTATCCGGGCGGAATAACAGGGTGGTCAGAGGCAGATTATCCTGTTGAAAAAAGTCAATAAATAGATAATTCACCTCCGGAGGGTAAGGGCTTAACTTCCTTACCCTCCCCTTATACATCTTTTGTGACCCATTCCATATTATCTTCCGTAAAACATATTGCACTTTAGCAGGTCGATAGTTTTAAATATCTGTATGTCCGAACTTACACCACTGATGAAACAGTATCAGAGCATTAAAGAAAAACATAAAGACGCCATTGTTTTTTTCAGGCTTGGCGATTTTTATGAGATGTTTGGAGAGGACGCTGAAAAAGCATCAAAGATTCTAAATATAGCTCTTACCACAAGAGATAAGTCAAAAGAAGACCCGATACCGATGTGCGGAATCCCCTATTTTGCCTCCGAGTCTTATATAGCCAAACTGATAAAAGCAGGATGTAAAGTGGCGGTCTGCGAACAGATGGAAGACCCTAAGGAAGCAAAGGGTATTGTTGAGCGGGATATTGTCAGGGTTATAACGCCTGGCACCCATACGCCGGAAAACCCGAAAGAAAACGCCTACATTGTCAGTCTTTTCCCCTCGGGAACCAGGCACGGTATCGCGGTTGCCGATATTTCTACGGGTGAGTTTATTGTTTATGAGACGGATAAGGCTGTTGAGGACGAAATGTACCGTTTTGAACCGAGAGAAATTCTTCTGCCCCTAAGCTTGAAAGACGATATCCACTATAAAGAGACCCTTAAAAGTTTTTATGTCTCAACCTATGAGGATTGGTATTTTGACTACCCGGAGGCATATAAAACATTACTGAAACACCTTAAAGTCTCTTCTCTTGAGGGATACGGGTGCGCCGGCATGAATGCGGCGATTTCGGCTGCAGGAGCATTGGTAAGCTACATTGAAGATACCCAGAAAGAGAGTTTTACATTAAAAAAAATCTCACCGCTGCGGCAGGAATCCTATATGTTCCTCGATGCTTCCACACAGCGTAACCTCGAATTGACCCATAATCTCAGGGACGGCTCCCTTGAAAGCACGCTCTTATGGGTCCTGGATGAAACTCTGACACCGATGGGCGGACGATTCCTCAGGTCATCCATCCTGAAGCCTCTCATCGATGTTCAGGAGATCGGGCGAAGACAGGAGGCTGTAGAGTATCTCGCGGATGATTTTGAAATGCTTGAATCTCTCAGGACCTCTCTGAGGAGGATACAGGATATTGAGAGACTCGCCTCAAGGGTCAATTCAAAAACCGCTAATGCGCGCGATCTTATAGCAATAAAGAATTCTTTAGTTCATTTCCCTAAGATAAAAAAGGTCCTCGGCGTTTCAAAGAACCCTTTTTTAAAGTCACTTGCACTGGAAATTTATGAATGCATCGGCATGAGGGAATTAATCGGGAAAAACATCGTTGAAAGCCCGCCTGTAAGCCTAAATGATGGCGGGATCATAAAAGACGGCTGCCATGCAGAGGTTGACGACCTCAGGGAAATCTCTAAAAGAGGAAAGGATTTTATCGCGGATCTCGAACAAAAGGAAAAGCAGCAGACAGGCATCAATTCCCTGAAGATCGGTTACAATCGGGTATTCGGATACTATATTGAAATTACAAAAGCGAACCTGCACATGGCGCCTGACCGTTATATAAGAAAGCAGACTCTGGTAGGCGGTGAGAGGTTTATCACCCCCGAACTAAAGGAATATGAATCCAAAGTGCTCGGGTCGGAAGAGAGGCTCAAAAACCTCGAATACCGGATATTTCAGGATATCCTTGAGGAGCTCCGGAAAGATTCCCTCCAATTGACCGGGACCTCGTTTGCCCTTGCGCTGGTTGATTTCCTGGCATCCCTTTCCGTGGTTGCCAAGAGGCATAATTATATAAAACCGGTTGTAGATGAAAGCGGAGTCATAGAAATAACCGACGGCAGGCATCCGGTTCTTGAACGGATGCAGACGGATGAGCGGTTTATTCCGAACAATATATATTTAGACACCGATGATGAGCGCCTTCTCATCATTACGGGTCCTAATATGGCCGGTAAATCTACATATATGAGACAGGTCGCGCTGATCGTCATCATGGCGCAGATGGGAGGTTTTGTCCCTGCTGCAGAGGCAAGGACGGGTTTGACCGACAGAATTTTCACAAGGATCGGCGCATCGGATTTCCTCACAAAAGGCCAGAGCACTTTCATGGTCGAGATGATAGAGGTCGCTAATATCACCCATAATGCAACATCGAAAAGTCTGATCATCCTTGATGAAGTCGGCAGAGGCACAAGCACCTTCGACGGCATAAGCATTGCCTGGGCTGTTGCTGAGCACATACTGAATATAATCAAAGCAAGGACGCTCTTTGCGACCCATTACAATGAACTTACCGAACTTGCGCTTACCCATGACGGTGTGCGTAATTATAACGTTGCCGTGAAGGAATGGGGCGATGAGATCATCTTTCTGAGAAAGATTGAAAAAGGTCCTGCAGACAAGAGCTACGGCATACAGGTGGCAAGACTTGCGGGACTTCCCGACGGCATTATCAAAAGGGCAAAAGACGTGCTTGCCAATCTGGAAAAAGAAGAGCTGAATGAGACCGGATTACCGAAGCTCGCAGGCAGGAAATCAAAGAAAGGCACGGTACAGCTCGACCTCTTCTCTGCCGTAAGCGACCCGATTATTAATGAAATCAGGAACCTTGATGTAACAAGCCTTACGCCTGAAGAAGCGCTAAAAAAGCTTATTGAAATAAAAATGAAGATGGACTAAATATCTTACAATAATACATGTCATGAGGTAAGATGGAAAAAGTGGACACCAAAGTCGGATAAAATAGAAAGACGGAGGTGTCAAGATGAAAGGGATTCCGCAAGGAAGGTACACGAAGGAGTTTCGAGAGGAAGCAGTAAAGATGGTTAA
>JBAZZX010000052.1:0-18498 GCA_041658585.1 Thermodesulfovibrionales bacterium | reverse complement strand
AGCTTTTTTTCGTAATTGTTTCGATAAGTGATTTGTCCTCATGGCATATATCTATTTGATGATCTTTAAGCTGGTTCAGGATATCTTCCTGCTGTGTTTGTAGAGAAGAAATAATTTTCAACATAGTTCACCCCTCTATAAATAATACAGCATTTGAAGAAATTGTCAAATTTTGATAATGTAGCATCTTGCAAAAGTCACAAATTGTCATTCCGAATCCATAATGTGTTCGGGGTGTGGATCTTGTACCTTATTGATTGTAAAAGATTTCTCGTTTCACCCGAAATGACAAATTGGCCTGTTTCAGGGCTTTTGCAAAAGCCTCAAGGGGCTTTCTAAATGGCCTTTTTAACGTAGATCTCTTTTGCGATATCAGGGTCGATGGCAACGGTTGTTTCGTCGATCTGAATGACAAAGGAAGGTTTTTTCTGTAAGAGTCTGATAACGCTGCCCGCGGAAATACCCAGTGAATTCAGCTTGCTCAGTCTCGATGCTTTTGTAGGTACGATAAATGTGATCCTGCCGGGGGGGCCGACTTCAAATTCGGAGAGTCTGGTGACAACAGGCTCAACATCCACTTTATACTTCTTACAGCACTCGCCTCTGGGGATCGGCATTCCGTGAGGGCATGTTTGGGGATGGCCGAGAAAGGTGCAGACGCTGTCGGTGAGTTCTTCACTTAATATGTGCTCCATCTTGCATGCGTCATTGATGACGGTGTCCCCTCGCATTTCAAAGACGTCGGTGAAGAGCCGTTCGGCAAGCCGGAGCCTTCTTATCAATGCCCTGGCCATGGAAGATCCCTTGTCGGTAAAATATATGGTGTTGTCCGAGACGACGATCAGTCCATCCTTTTTCATCAAGCCTATAAGGGAGTCAATCCCGTCGTCCTCGGAACTCAGCCGGAACCGGTTCAGGCTCTTATGGCCTTCCTCATTGAGGACCCACAACAACTCTATCGCTTCATCAATCCGCTCTTTGTCCATCACGATATAATTATATCATTTCTTTATAAAATGAGGCGCGTTGTCTTTCCTTTTGCAAGGGGAGGTTGGGATTTGATCAGTCCGGAATCCTGATCATCGGAACGGATTCTGTGTCCATTTTTTCCGTCCTACCTTAATTCCATAAATAAAATATAACATAAACAACTGTCAGTATTATGGCAGTGTGGAGAGCGATAGGCTTTATCAGGCAGTCGGAATTTATTAATGCTTCTTGTACATCGTCCAATTGATACCGCTTAAGCTCAAAGACCGAAGATAGTGATTTTTAGGCGGCTTTTTCAATATCCTTAGCTTCATACTCAGGGAACATGATTGACGCAGAGGGCGGAATGTTAAAAGCCCCTGGCAAGTTGCTCGGTACGTCTTTTGCCAATCTCAACTTTGCCATTTTCCAAGAGACTAATATTCGTTACACTAATGCCTGAATGCCTTGCAAGTTCTCCCTGTGTCCAACCCTTTAAATCGCGAAGCATGCGAATAACTTCACCCGTTGAAAGTACGGCATGAGATTTTGCTGTAACAAATTCGGCATGATTTTTCATAAATCCTCCCATAAATAGAGTCTGTGTATAAAGTATTGATAAAATTGAACCGGAATTGTCCATTGTCAAGGGCTGACCCCTTTGTTTTCTTTAAAAACAAATCCCGGTTTGGCTTAAATAATGCTTTACAAATAGGAATAATTCCTATATAGTTAAGATTATGGATACTAAGGTAGAAGAAAAAGAAATGATGGCTGTTTTTTTCAAGAGATCAAGGGATAATGGTCTGAAGATAACCCCTCAGCGTTCTGCTATTTATCAGGAACTTATTAAGGCAAAAGATCACCCTTCCGCAGATATAATTTATAAGAGAATCATAAAAAAGATACCGAACATATCATTTGATACGGTAAACAGGACACTCCTGACATTTTCTAAAATCGGTATTACAAATATTGTTGAGGGCTATGGACAACCAAAACGATATGATCCTGATATGCACGCCCATCATCATTTCAGATGTATTCAATGTAACAGTATCATAGACTTTCACAATAAGGATTATGACAACATAGCCGTTCCTGAAGATATCAAAAAACAATTCACGGTCATAAATAAGAAAGTAGTCCTTGAAGGTCTTTGCAATAAGTGCAGAAAACGCTGATATTTTTTTCTCTTGCAATAGTAATTATTACTATGTAATAGAAAATGGCAATAGCATAGGGGTGGAACATGCTTTAAGATGGTGCTTCCACAGGCAGTAAAAACGAATATCAAAAATCAAAACAGAAAGGAGATTATAATGGCAAAAAAGAAGAAACTAACCAACAATGCCGGAGCTCCCGTCGTCGACAACCAGAACATTATGACTGCAGGACCGCGCGGCCCGGCACTCCTGCAAGATGTCTGGTTCCTTGAGAAACTCGCCCACTTTGATCGGGAGGTAATCCCCGAGCGACGTATGCACGCGAAAGGCTCCGGAGCCTATGGCATCTTTACCGTCACTCATGACATAACCCGCTATACCAAGGCCAAAATATTCTCTCAAGTGCTTAAGAAGACGGATCTCTTCATCCGCTTCTCCACGGTGGCTGGTGAGCGTGGCGCTGCCGACGCCGAGCGGGACATCAGAGGTTTTGCTATGAAGTTCTATACAGAGGAAGGGAATTGGGATCTGGTGGGTAACAACACGCCGGTATTTTTCCTGCGCGATCCCCTCAAGTTCCCTGACCTTAAACACGCTGTCAAGCGGGACCCCCGCACCAACCTGCGCAGCGCTCGCAGTAACTGGGACTTCTGGACCTCGCTGCCCGAGGCACTGCACCAGGTCACCATTGTTATGAGTGATCGAGGCATTCCTGCTTCCTACCGACATATGCACGGTTTTGGCAGCCACACCTTCAGCCTCATCAACGCTAAAAACGAGCGTTACTGGGTCAAGTTTCACTTCAAAACTCAGCAGGGTATAAAAAACCTTACCGACGAAGAGGCTGCGAAGGCGATCGGCATGTGCAGGGAGAGTCACCAGCGAGACCTCTATGACAGTATCGGAAAAGGCGACTTTCCCCGCTGGACCATGGTTATACAGATTATGCCGGAGAAGGATGCGGCAAAGTGCCCGTACAATCCCTTCGACCTTACCAAGGTCTGGTTCCACAAGGACTATCCCCTGATTGAAGTGGGTGTCCTTGAACTGAACCGCAACCCTGAAAACTATTTTGCAGAGGTCGAACAGTCGGCCTTTAACCCTGCAAACATTGTTCCCGGCATTGGCTTTTCACCCGACAAGATGTTGCAGGGCCGTCTTTTCTCCTATGGCGATGCCCAGCGTTACCGGCTTGGCGTAAACCACCACCTGATTCCGGTCAACGCCTCCCGTTGCCCGTTTCACAGCTACCACCGTGACGGTGCCATGAGGGTTGACGGTAACTATGGCAGTACGCTCGGTTATGAACCCAATAGTTACGGTGAGTGGCAACAGCAGTCGGAATTTGCCGAGCCGCCCCTCAGTCTGGAAGGAGCCGCTGACCACTGGGATCACCGCAAGGACGAAGATTACTACTCTCAGCCAGGATTGCTTTTCCGTCTGATGAGCCCGGACCAGCAGAAGGTTCTCTTTGCCAACACAGCCCGCGCTATTGGTGGTGCACCGAGAGAAATTCAAATTCGTCATATCGGGAATTGCATGAAGGCCGATCCATCTTACGGCAAGGGAGTAGCCGACGCACTGGGTATCCCGCTGAGTGAAGTGCCCAAATAGGCATAGAATAGTCTTCGCACTAAGGTTCAGATATCCCGGAAGAAACGTGCTGGAGAAACCTTTCCCGCTATAGATTCAAAGACGTAATGATTATCATGACACGGAATCGGTGGAGCCCACCGGTTCCAAATTGGATAAGTGGAAATAGTGACACATCCCATTTTGACAAGAAGAATGGGATGTGTCAATTTTAAAACGGCAGTTCCAGGGTCATAACTTTGCAGAAGCTTTTACGGTGAATGGGGCAGGGGCCGTAGAGTTGGATCAGCTCCATATGCTCTTTTGTGGAGTAACCTTTATGTTTATTAAAATTGTATTCAGGATATTGATTGTGGTATTCACACATGATCCTGTCTCTCGTGACCTTTGCGATAATGGAGGCTGCCGCAACGGATGCGCTGACGCTTTCTCCCTTGAAGGGGGACGTTTGTTTTATTGGGACTGACGGAAGAGTTACGGCGTCTATAACAAGAAAATCGGGTAGCTCGGAGAGGTTTTCTACTGCAAGTTTCATGGCAAGCTTTGAGGCTCTCAGGATGTTTATTCTGTCAATATCCTCATGGTTTACAATACCAATCCCGATATCTAATGCCGTATCTCGAATCTCAATAAAAAGGGATTCCCTCTCTTTTTCCGGCACTTTCTTGGAATCCCTGAGACCTTTTATCCTTGTATTTCCCTTCAGGACGACTGCAGCGGCTACGACAGGACCGGCAAGGGGACCCCGTCCGGCTTCATCTATACCGGCTATCCTTTGGAACCCATTATTGCGCAGGTCTTCATCATGCCGGTAAATATCCATAAGAGTTCCTCGCCTCAGCGAGTCGCCGGGGCGACCCTGACCCCTCCGTGTAAGAGAGGGGTATTTTTGGGTCAATGATAGTTGAGATGCAATTCCTTAAATAATTATTCGGTTGCTTCGGCGGCCTGAGTTCCAGCCGGTTGTGTTTCCGCTGTCTGCGCTGCAACAGGCTTCAAGACCCTTTCGCGCTCTTTCTCTTTTATCTTTGCCGCCTTGCCTTTTTTACCTCTGAGATAATACAGTTTTGCCCTTCTTACGCTGCCTCTTTTCAAGACTTCAATCTTGTCAACAGAGGGTGAATGGAGAGGAAAGATTTTTTCAACACCGACTCCGAAAGATATCTTTCTTACCATAAAGGTCTCTCTGACCTGGCTTCCCTTTCGTGCAATTACAACACCGTCAAAGGGCTGTATCCTCTCTTTGTCGCCTTCGACAACCTTTACGAAAACCCTTACCGTATCACCGATGCTGAAAGCGGTAACCTCTCTTCTCATCCCCTCCTCAACTGCTCCTATCAAGTTCATAGTGTTTCTTCCTCCTTTATCTCTTTGATCAATTTATAGTCAATATCGCTGAGGCTTGCCTTTTCAAGAAGATCGGGCCTGTTCATCAAAGTGCGCCTGAGCGCCTCTTTCCTCCTCCAGCGTTCTATATCCTTATGATGTCCCGAAAGCAAAGTTTCAGGAGCCTTGAGATTCCTGAACTCAGGCGGCCTTGTAAAATGAGGATAGTCGAGTATCCCCCATGAAAAAGATTCCACCTCGGCGGAATGTTCATCACCAAGCACGCCGGGGATCAATCTTGCAACAGCATCTATTATAACCAATGCGGGCAATTCTCCGCCAGTCAACACATAATCTCCCGCCGATATTTCATCGTTTACCAATTCCGTTCTGACCCTTTCATCAATGGCTTCGTATCTTCCGCACAGGAAAACCAGAGTTTTGCTCTCATTGGAAAGCTCAACCGCCGTTTCCTGTTCAAACCGCTTCCCTGCCGGACTCAGCATGATCACCCTCCTTGAGGATGGGTCCGGACATATCGTTTCAACAGCCTTAAAAAATGGTTCAGGTTTCATCACCATCCCGGCGCCTCCGCCATATGGATAATCGTCAACAGTCCTGTGCTTGTCCGTCGTGTAATCTCTGAGATTGTGTATTGCTACATCAAGGAGGCCTTTCAGGGCCGCCCTTTTCATTATGCTCTCGTTAAGATAAGCATGAAAGATTTCAGGGAAAATCGTGATGATAGAGCATTTCATATTATGAAGAAACATTAAGGGGTAAAAGGAAAATTATTATCCTTCTACCCCTTTTAATATCCAATTTGATTTAATAAAGGATGTGTTGCGCTAAAGAAGCCTTTTCACATCCCGATAAGGAGCAAAGCTTTTATTCAAGAATTTCAAGCACGCAACGTTTGCCTATTTTTGTTCCGGAGGCACTGAGGATCGTCCTCATAGCGCGCGCTGTTTTTCCCTGTTTACCTATGACCTTTCCGAGATCAGTTTGTGCAACCCTAAGCTCAAAAACAGTGGTTTTTTCGCCTTGAACTTCTGTGACATTCACATCTTCCGGTTTGTCTACCAGAGCCTTCGCCATTTTCTCAACTAATTCTTTCATTAATGTCCTACCTCCATATGAGTTTAGGGCAGTTTACAGTCCGGCCCTTTGCATAAGCTTTTTAACTTTATTAGTAGGTTGTGCTCCTTGCTGCAACCAATGTTTTGCCTTTTCCAGATCAATTATAACCTCTGAAGGTTCTTTTAAGGGATTGTAAGTCCCGACAATTTCTATAAAAGGCCCGTCTCTCCTTGCCCTGGAATCGGCAACTACCACCCTGTAGAAAGGTCTCTTATGCGCACCTAATCGTGTAAGTCTGATTTTTACCAAGCCATCACCTCCTTGTAAAGTCTACCATTTTAATATATTTCAGGGAATAAAGTAAAGTTCGCCGCCGCTGCCGATCCACCGTTTGATTTTTCGGCGTATTTTCCGTTATTATCACACACATGGAAATGAAAAAATTCTTTGATGACGCAAGCCGTTACATCATGAACACCTACGGCAGGTATCCCGTCGTCCTCAGAAAGGGGCGGGGTATGAAAGTATGGGGTTCCGACGGCAAGGAATATCTGGATTTTGTGGCAGGTGTGGCAGTGGATATCCTCGGCCATTGTCATCCCCGTGTAGTTGTGGCGATTCAAAAACAGGCGCAGCGGCTTATTCATGTCTCCAACTACTATTATATAGAGCCTCAGATAAAGCTTGCAAAACTGCTTGTTGAAAATTCCTTTGCCGATAAGGTATTTTTCTGCAACTCCGGAGCGGAGGCGATTGAGGCGGCGATCAAACTCGCCCGAAAATATGCCGGTGAACAGATCAGTCCGGAGCGGTTTGAAATAATAACCGCAGAGAATTCATTTCATGGCAGGACTTATGCCGCGCTTACCGCCACCGGACAGAAAAAATTTCATAAGGGTTTTGAACCGCTGGTGCCGGGGTTTGAATATGTGCCTTTTGATGATATAAAAGCGATGAAAGAGGCGGTGACAAGAAACACCTGCGCCATTTTATTGGAACCGATTCAGGGAGAAGGCGGGGTCAGAGTTCCAAACCAAAACTATCTCGGACAGGTAAGAGAACTCTGCAATGAAAATAATATTCTGCTTATTCTTGACGAGGTGCAAACCGGCATGGGAAGGACCGGAAAGCTTTTTGCCTACGAGCATTACGGTATTACGCCGGACATCATGACTATCGCAAAAGGACTCGGAGGCGGCGTACCAATTGGCGCCATGCTTGCTACAGACAGGGTAGCATCCGGATTTCAGCCCGGAAATCACGCCTCAACCTTTGGCGGCAATCCGCTGGTCTGCGCTGCCGCAGTGGCAACGATTGACACATTGCTTGAAGACGGGTTTATCCTTGATCAGTGCAACAGGATGAGTAAACATTTTATAGAAAAACTGGAAGGCCTGAAAAAGGAATTCCCGAATCTTGTCAATGAAGTCAGAGGCAAAGGGCTTCTGCTCGGAATAGAACTGACAACCGATGTTGCGCCTATAGTTAAGGCATGTCTTGAAAAAGGTTTGCTTATCAACTGCACTTCCGGGAACGTATTGCGTTTTATCCCACCGCTGATCGTGCAGAAAAAAGACATCGAGCAGTTGATTGACGTCCTTCACGGGATTTTCCTGAAACTGTAACGGAAAAAAAGAGATGAAAAAAGACTTTTTGACTGTTTTGGATTTGTCCTCAGATGAGCTTAACGGACTTATTACAAGGTCAATTGAACTTAAGTCCGGCGTTGATGCAAATAAGTGTCCTCTCCTCGGGAAGAGCATTGGGCTTCTTTTTGAAAAGTCATCGACTCGAACAAGGGTATCGCTGGAAGTCGGCGTCTATCAACTCGGGGGCCAGTCTATCTATATGAACCCGAAAGAGATTCAGATAGGACGGGGAGAAACCATTCATGACAGCGCAAAGGTGCTCTCGAGATATCTGAACGGGATCATCATAAGGACATACAGTCATAACACCCTGACGGAATTTGCTTCTTATGCCTCAATACCTGTGGTCAACGGGCTGAGTGATTTGCATCATCCCTGCCAGGCATTGGCCGACCTGATGACCGTTTATGAAAAGAAGGGTAAGCTGAAAGGTCTTAGGCTTGCTTTTATCGGAGACGGTAATAATGTTGCGCATTCGCTCATAGAAGCTGCTTCGCTTACCGGAATGCACATCATACTTGCATGTCCGAAAGGATACGAACCCGACCCCGATGTGCTGGAAAAGGCAAGGACATCTTCATCCGGTCAAATAACCGTTATAAGAGAGCCGGCAGAGGCTGCTGCAAATGCCGATGTTGTTTATACGGACGTCTGGGTCAGCATGGGACAGGAAAAAGATGCGTCGCGGAAAAAACGGAAGTTCAAAAAGTATCAGATTAATGGTGAACTGCTTTCCCATGCAAAGAAGGACGCGCTTGTGCTTCATTGTATGCCTGCTCACCGTGGAGAAGAAATTACCGATGAGGTTATGGACAGCCCGCAAAGCGCCGTCTTCGACCAGGCAGAAAACAGGCTGCATACGCAAAAGGCGCTGCTGGAATTTCTACTGACGTAAAGAAAAAACAGGTATTTTCAGATGAAACAATCGATTGCAGTTTTATTTTTTTTAGTTATTCTCAGTCTTATTGTCCCTGCATCTTCCTATGCAAAACCTATCCATGCAGAAATCTCTCCCAAAAAAATCAGCCCCGGCGACGCCTTTATCATCAGGGTGACAGGGGTAGATAACGGCCGGCCCATATCCGCTTTATTTGGTAAGGCAGAGATTTCATTCAGTAAGCGCGGCGAGGGCTGTTACATTGCCATATGGGCCGTTGATATTCAAACAAAACCAAAGGCATATAACGTTAATGTAACGGCAGGAAAAAAGAAAATAAAACTGAAATTACTTGTAAAGCAACCCAAATTTCCTGAATTGCACCTGTCTCTCCCTGATGAAAAAGTTTTCCCGAGTCCCGAGGATCTTGACAGAGTGGAGAAGGAAAATAAAAAACTAAAGGATATCTGGCAGAACGTATCGGAAAGAATGTGGGAAGGAAAATTTATTGCGCCGCTGGAAAATGAAATCTCGACCGTTTTCGGGACAAAGCGGGTAATGAACGAAAAATGGACAAGCGTTCACAGGGGGATGGATATCAGAGGTAAGGAAGGAGAGCAGGTTAGGGCGTCAAACAGCGGAAAGGTCGTTCTGTCCGAGGGATTATTCTACGGAGGCAATACGCTTGTCCTCGATCACGGCCAGGGGATATTTTCGATATATATGCATCTCTCCGGATTCAACGTAAAGTCAGGGGATATTGTCTCAAAAGGCGACGCCATCGGCTTTGTCGGATCATCCGGCAGATCAACCGGCCCGCATCTTCACTTCGGGGTTAAGGTGGCGGGTATCAATGTGAACCCGGTTTCATTGATGAAACTGCAGCTCTGAGTCTGATAAACTTATACCATATGAAAGACATGGACATGCTGAATTCCATTGTCCCGCCGCAGGTGAAAATTTACCGGCGGCTCAAAACTTTTTTTACCATATCTGCCTTTCAGATAGAGAACTTGTTTGGCAAAGGTTAGATAAAATCAGGAACTAAAAAGAGGAGGATATATGCTAAAGGCAAAAGACATCATGACAAAGGAAGTTATTACGGTGAAACCGGAGACGACGATTGAGGAACTTGCTCGGCTGCTTATGAAGCAGCAGATCAGCGGGGCGCCTGTTGTTGATGACAAAGGGAAAATCGTCGGGATAGTCACTGAAAACGATCTCATCAGCAAGAACAGCAGGCTGCACATACCGACAATACTAAGGCTTTTCGACGCCTATATCCCGCTCGGTACGAGCAAAATGGAATCGGACATCAGGAAGATGGCGGCGGCGATGGTAGAAGACATATGCACAAAGGAGATCATTACCGTTGATGAAGAGGCGTCGGTCGAGTATATTGCCACAATCATGACGGAAAAGCGGATACATATCCTCCCTGTCGTGAGAGAGGGTAAGCTTGTCGGGATTATCGGGAAAAAGGACCTAATAAAAGGGATCGCAGCGGAACAATTATAATGGCCGCTTAACCCGAAAAATGCAATTAGAATGTCATAGAAACTGCGTATGTCTAAAATAAATTTATTTTTCGATACAATAATGTACTTATATAGATGTGTTACCAAAATATTTTCATGCAATTACCATGAACTATCTTTCTAAATAAAATCATCGAGTTAAATAAATTTATTTTAGACATACGCAGTTTTTTGGTTAATCTCCCTTTTATGAGAGGGGATTAATATTTATTCTTATGACAATCCAGCTTCAGGACTAAAAGATGTCGTACCAGACCTTTATGGCTGTGGCAGAGATAATGATGGCAAGCAGCCAGCGCAAGAGTTGTGCATGGGTTTTTTTGCTTACGATGCCGCCAAACCGGGCGGTCATCATAGCGCCCGGCAGTAGTGCAGCGGCCATGTAAAAGGGGACCTGACCGGTTGCAACCTTCCCGATCAAGCCTGCAGTAGCCGAGAAAAGTCCTATGGCAAGTGTGCTGCCCAAGGCTACTCTTAAGGGTATTTTCAGGACATAGAGAAGGATGGGAATAATGATAAATGCCCCTCCCTGACCGACCATTCCGATGAGAAACCCGACAACGATCCCGATAGCTATAGCTATAGGTTTATTAAAAGACACCTTATCTTCCGTAGTGTCATCCTTTGCATAACTTCTCGGAATAAACATGAACAAAGATGCTACAAATGCAAGCATGCCGAATATGAAAAGCAGATATCTGTCGGATATTCCCTTTGATATCAGAGAGCCCAATAATGAGGAAACGGACAGAGAAAGTCCAAGCGTGAGGGCAAGGCTTTTATGCACGAGCTTCTCTCTGTTGTAAAAAAACATGGCGGTGAGGGAAGCAAAAAAGCCCTGTATCATTGTGAGTCCGGTGATTTGTTTTACGGAGATCGGCTCAAATCCGAGGGCCGGGGGAAGGTAATACAGAAGGGGGAACATGATAATACCCCCCCCGATACCCAGAAGTCCGGAGAAGAAACCGCCTACACAGCCGGCAAGAAAAAGAAAGATGTAAAAGAAGGCCATATATTTACCTAACCCGGATTATTCAAAATATTTTTATTTGAACTGAGGATAGAGTATTTGCGCTCATTACTCAGTCCCGAAAGCGTTCGGGGCGAGGCGAACCTAAAAGTTTTTTAATCATGTCTTCCTTTCAAATTGAGGACCTGTTTTGCAGTGTTTAGGTTACTCTACGAATATCCGTTTATTGTCTTCCGCCTTTTCACTGAAGACGTCGCCTATATAAGCGGCTAAAATATTCTCTTTATGCAGGGCGGAGACAAGCGCATCTTTTTTCTCCTGCGGCACAAAAATGAGAAGTCCGCCGGAAGTCTGTGCATCATTCAATAAAAGTTTTATAGTATCCGGTATTCCATTGTTCCATGTCACGTAAGGCTCAAAACTTTTGAGGTTTGCAATCGAACCACCGGGGACTTTCTTCATGTCAGCCAGTCTTACGGCGTCCACAAAACACGGGACTCTGCTTGCATAGAGACGGGCGCTAAGTTTACTTGCGGAGAGCACTTCGTTCATATGTCCTATAAGACCGAACCCTGTTATGTCGGTTGCGGTGCTGACCCCGACTTCAAGCATGAGCTCGCCGGCCCTTTTATTCAAGGTTGCCATGGAAACCGTAGTCTCTTCTATCGTTGCTTCGCTGCACATATTTGCCTTTACGCCTGAAGAAATGATACCGGTCCCGATCTTCTTTGTGAGAATCATGGCGTCCCCCGGCCTGGCCTTTGAATTATCGAGTATTCTGTCGGGATGTATAGTCCCGAGGACGGCAAATCCGAATTTCGGCTCTTTATCCCTGATGGTGTGTCCTCCGATAATTGATACGCCTGCCTCGGTCATCTTATCAATACCGCCCTGCATTATCTTCTTCATGTACGGAAAGAATTCAGCCTGGTTCGGGAACATGGCAATATTCAATGCGACCAAAGGTTTTGCGCCCATTGCATAAACGTCGGAAAGAGAATTCGCGGCGGCAATAGCTCCATACCAGTAGGGGTCGTCAACAATCGGGGTAAAGAAATCCGTCGTCAAAACGACTGCTATATCATCGGTGATGCGGTATACCCCCGCATCATCCGCATTGGAAGCGCCGATCAGCACGTTCTTGTCCGTAATTTGAGGTAGCTGCCCCAGCACCTGGAGCAGGTCCGAAGGACTGAATTTCGACGCTCAGCCGGAGCACGTTGCAAGACTTGTCAGCTTGATGTCCATTTTGCCTCCTCTGTTGAATGTTGCCGTATATTTTATCAGAGTTTAAATGGTTTTACTTTAAAGCGTCATAAATCATTCGTATCGCGGCATAGCTTATTATTACCGCCAGAAAACGCCGCAGGGTTTTTACCGGAACTCTGTGGCTGAACATGCCTCCTAATCTTGCGCCGGGAATCGTACCCAATACTACCGCGGCCGTAAGCAGATACGGAACCTGAAATGTTATCAGCTTCCCGAAGGCTCCCGCGATAGATGATATAAAAACGATGCCCATAGTGCTTCCAAGCGCTACCCTCGTTGGAATACCCATGACATAAATCATTAAAGGTATGAAGATATATGCGCCGGGCGCTCCGACCATGCCGCCTACAAAACCGACTATTACCGCAATGATGAATGCGATAATCTTGTTAAATGTAACCTGATCGGCAGGGATATCCCCGCCTTGCTCGCGTCGGGGAATCCACATCATTACCGCAGCTATACAGGCCATAACAGCGAAAATAGCCAGAAGGAAATGCGCCTGCGTAAATTTGGAGATATAGGCGCCGGTAAAAGAAGTGACAAAACCGGTAATCCCCATGGTCATGACCAAAGACCTGTTGACTGCTTTATGCTGACCGTGAGTGAAAGTTCCGATCAAAGAAGTAACGAAGACCATGATGATGGTAATGCCGGACACCTGTTTCATATCCAGACTGCCGACTCCAAACAACGGAGGCAGATAAAGTAGAGCAGGAACAATTATGATTGCTCCGCCCAGTCCGGTCATGGCAGAAATGAATGACCCGCCAAGTCCGATGATGAAAAGCGTTATAAGAAACTGCCAATCCACAATTCACTCCTAAAAACAAATAAATTTATCCGATGTTGCAAGCATCTCATACAAATCTTTCTGGCTGCCTTTATGGCAGACCTCATTTTCTTCCAGCCCCCTGAACCCAAGACATTTGCCGCATGCGAGCAGTTTCCCGTCGCTGAGGGTAAAGGTTTTTGCGAGTTCCTTCAGATTGAATTTCCCGGAATCATGCTTTTCATAATCCACTGCTTTTGCATTGAGGAACATTGTGACCTCATTTGTAACATCTGTGTTCATACACAGGTTTGCAAAACGGAAAGCATTCCATAGGGTCTCCGGATCATTCGTTGAAACAAGTATTCCTATCTTCATTTATTATCTTCTCCTTTTTCCGGGATATGTCCCTCTCTTTGTTACAGGACAGCATGAAGGTCCAGGCAATGCTTCTCTATAGTCCTTCTTCAGTATTTCCAGCAGGTCGGGGATTATCGGATCAACAAGGTAATAACACCGCAGTCTTCCGTCCTGATAATAATCAATGATCCCAAAGGTCCGTAGCAATGAAAGATGCTGTGATATGTTAGGCTGACTGATATCCAGAAACTCCTCCAAATCACTCACACACTTAACGCCTTTTACAAGCTCCTCAAGTATTTTTATCCTTGCAGGATGGGCAATAACCTTGAGCAGTTCAATCCTCTGTCCTAATGATCTCATCTAACCTCCTTTTCGCCCTTTTATAAGGGTAGATTGGCGGAATTTTAATTTAATTAGATATCTCAATGTCTGCATATATTCAAATATTATTATATTTGAATATAATAATCAAGATAATTTTTCAGGATATTTTTATTGCCATAGTGGATAAGGATAATCCTTGATGGTATATTAATAGATACACTCTATATAGAGTCTGTTCATAAACTCAGGGTTTGTCATCCTCCGGCTTGACCGGGGGATCCAGAAGGCATTCAAAACACTGGATTCCCGCCTTCGCGAGAATGACGAATTATTATCGAAATCGGTGTTTATTGATACACTCTATAATAAGGAATTAAATGGAAGAACTCAGAAAACGGCTTGTTTTATCGGCAGCATTGATAGCTCTAATTGTTTCCTTCGGCACCATCGGCTATATGGGCATAGAGGGCTGGGATTTTATTGATTCGCTCTATATGACCATAATAACCCTTACTACCGTGGGGTTCAAGGAGGTGCACGACCTGTCATTAAGCGGGAGGATCTTTACGATTGTGCTTCTTATAGGCGGTGTGGGTACGGTATTCTATACACTGGGTATAGGCGCAAAGATTATTGTTGAAGGCGAATTACAAGAAGTATACGGGAGGCGAAGGTTGGAAAAGAAACTGAAGGATTTAAGGGACCATTATATTGTCTGCGGATATGGCAGAATGGGCAAAATAGTCGCAAGAGAACTAAAGCATGAAAAGCTTAAATATGCCGTTATTGAAAAGAACGAGGTCATACTCGATTCTGATGAAAAAAATGAAACCCTTATAATTCAGGGGGACGCTACGAGGGACGATCTTTTAAAGAAAGTAGGAATAGAGCGTGCAAAGTGCCTTATTTCAGTCCTTCCTACCGATGCGGAAAATCTTTATGTGGTCTTGAGCGCCAGGGGATTGAAACCGGATCTGCTGATCGTCGCAAGGGCAGGCGAGGAGGGGTCGGAGCAGAAATTGCTCAGGGCCGGCGCGGACCGGGTCGTATCACCATATCATATAGGCGGACTCAGGATGGCCCATACCGTCTTAAAGCCGGCTGTCGTTGATTTTATAGAATTTGCAACCAAGAGCGGCAATATCGATCTGCAGATTGAAGAGATAACCATCCAGGAAGGCTCACAACTGGTGAATCACTCCCTTGACGAATGCGGCATCGGCAGGGACCTGGGGATTATTATTGTTGCCATAAAACAGAAGACCGGCGAAATGAGATTCAATCCCACATTCCGCACGGCAATACAGGTAGGGGACACGTTGATAGCGGTCGGAGAAACCTCAAAGCTGGCCGTCCTTGAAAAAATGGCTGCAAAAGAAGGGTAATATTATTCAACCGGGAAAGGAAAGTACCAATGCTTTTAAGAATCGGCCATCGCGGAGCAAAAACTTATGAAACGGAAAATACTCTTGAAAGCTTCGGGAAGGCAATCGAACTGGGCGCTAACGCCATTGAATTAGATGTGCGCATATCCGGCGATGCCGCATTGATTGTCAGTCATGATGATAATCTGAAAAAAGTCTTCGGCAAAGACGTCTTCATAAGCCAAACCACCCTTGAGGAGTTGAAACGGTTGACTGAAAACCGGATTGCCACTTTGCAGGAGGCATTACACTTCATCGCTACGCGGGCCGAAAAAATACTGGTGGAAATAAAAGAGACCGGATATGAAAAAAAGGTACTTGATGTTATAAGGAAAGAGAAACTGGAAGACAGGGTCATCATAGTCTCTTTCCACGAAGAGACACTTGCCCTTGTAAGGGAGCTTGACAAGAAAATCGAGACAGGCCTGATTTATGCGAAATACAAGAAACCCATTGAAGCGGCGGTGAAGCTCAGCGCACAGTACCTCGTCCCTTTGTACAGATTCGTTCACAGGAGAGACGTAATAAAGGCACATAAGAGCAATCTGAAAGTGATTGTCTGGACGATCAACACGAAAAAGGACATTGAAATATATATCGCAAAAGATGTTGACGGCATAGCCACAGATAAACCGGCCCTCTTCAATGGGATTGCATAAGTTTTTGCAACGGATAGTTTTGATAACATCGCAAAAAGTCCTTTTCATGGCTGTCATTCCCGAAGTCCTTAATCGGGAATCCATTCTTTTTAAGAAGTTGCGCGCACTTGGATTCCCGCCTTCGCGGGAATGACGACTTTTTACGAGTTCATCAGTTTTATCTTCAGAAAAATACACTCCCCACCGCTATTATGAAATATGAAACTATTCCTATGCATACTATAGTTCGTGGTATTATATTAAGAGAAGCAGGGATCCAATGAAAAAATCGCATTATCTCATATGGCTCGGGATTTCTACTGCTGCAGGGACCGCCCTCGGAATGCTTGCAGGACGTAAACATCCGGCAAAAGGAGGACTGTTCGGTGCGGCAGCCGGCGTTGTTGCAGGCTCTGTTGTCGCAGGTATATATCAGTATGTTACCTCTATTGAAAAGGTGCCATATTATTCCAAGTCGTCCCCCCTCTACGACGAACTTAATACGCTCTGAATATTGATTATCCTCATTTATCCCCCTGTTGCAAAACCTTGTGAACCGCCTGCGGGCATTGCGAGGCTTTCCGGAATGCTTGCCGATCATGGAGTTGAGCACCGTCTGTTGGATGCGAATATAGAGGGACTCCTTTATCTCCTCCGGAGACCTGTCCTTCCCGGAAAATCTGATAATGTATGGACGAAGAGAGCTTTCCGCAATTGTGAACGCAACCTTTTGTCTTTGAGAAATCCCGTCTTATACGGGAACCCCGACCGTTACAAAAGGGCTGTTAAGGATATTGGCCGGGTCTTCAGCGTTGTCTCTCCATCCGGCGTTTCAGTAGGTATAGTAAATTACGAGAATGAAGGACTGTCTCCTTTAAGGAGCGGAGACCTTTTGACTGCCGCAGAACGGCCTGAGCTGGACCCGTTTTATCCTTATTTCCGGTCGAAAATTGAAGAACTTTTCAGGGAGAAGGAGTCTCTGTTTGTGGGTATCTCACTGAACTATCTGAGCCAGGCACTGTCGGCTTTTTCTATTATCGGCTTCATAAGGCGCGAATTCCCGGGGGTGAAAGTCATTATGGGAGGAGGACTTGTTACCTCATGGGTAAAGAATCTCCGATGGAAAAATCCCTTTTCCGGCCTGATAGATCATCTCGTTTCAGGGCCGGGCGAACATCAACTTCTGTCACTCCTCGGTTCGGATGCATCTGATGAAAAAACATGGAGACCGGATTATAATGCTCTGCCGCGAACCAAATACCTTTCACCCGGTTTTATCCTTCCGTACAGCGCCTCGACAGGATGTTACTGGAACAGGTGCTCATTCTGTCCCGAGAAGGCCGAAGACAACCCTTATGTCCCCATTCCGGCACGGCAGGTTATCTCTGACTTAAAGTATCTTACTGAAAAGACCGGCCCTGCGCTTATCCATCTTCTTGATAATGCGATAAGTCCCGCGCTCTTCGACGCCTTTTGTGCTGATAACGCCGGCGTCCCCTGGTATGGGTTTGCACGTATCGGCCCTCATCTGACAGATCCCGATTTCTGCATGTCATTGAAAAAGGCCGGGTGTGTCATGCTCAAGCTTGGTATCGAATCCGGGGACCAGGGTGTGCTCGATGCGCTGGGAAAAGGGATCAGCGTTGAGACATCCTCTATTGTCCTGAAAAATCTTAAAAGAGCTGGGATCGCCTCCTATGTATATCTTCTCTTCGGCACGCCGGTAGAGACCGGGACAAGCGCAAAAAAGACGCTTGAATTTACCGTCCGGCACGGCGATTGTATAGACTTCCTTAACCTCGCAATTTTTAATATGCCCCTCTGCGGGGAGCACGATCCCGAAATTGAGACGAAGGGGTTCTATGAGGGGGATCTTTCCCTTTACACCGATTTTATACATCCGGCCGGATGGGACAGGAAGAGTGTCCGGCAGTTCCTCGATAATGAGTTCAAAAGACACCCGGCAGTTTCCGCAATCCTGAAAAATGATCCGCCTGCATTTACCTCAAACCACGCGCCTTTTTTTGTGATGGCGCGCGGGCAAAGATAAATTAGTCTGCCGTAAGTTGCATCAATAATTATGGAAACAAACTAATAGAAGCAATTTATGATATACTGTGAACAATAGATTTAATCTATTAAAAAAAGAAGGGGGAACATGAAAATGGGAAAAAATGCAAAGTGTGCTGCAAAAACCAAAGAAGGAAAACCATGTAAGAATTCCGTAACCGGGAAATCGAAATTCTGTGCAACTCATAAGAAAAAATAGTTTGTAAACTATAAAATCATTTCTTAAGAAAATTCTCAGAGGATAGATTTAGCTATTGACAGCGTGTAGAATTTACACGTTAATAGAAAGTCTTTGTTTCTTTCATCTACTTACAAACGTTTTCAGGGATCACAAAGTTTTATCACTTTCTTCCGGCTATACGTAACAAAACCTACTTTTTCTAATGTTTTCAGTTAGTTAAATCCTATTTTCCATTATCCTTTTTTTATCCCATTCAAAGCCATCATCTCTTATCGGCTGGGTCCTCTGC
>JBAZZX010000051.1:0-19344 GCA_041658585.1 Thermodesulfovibrionales bacterium | reverse complement strand
TATTGAAATGTTCTATAATCGTCAGAGGAGGCATTCAGCCTTGGGATACCTGTCACCGGTATCATTTGAGCTGAAGGCTATGGCAGCCTAACTTAACTGAGTGTCCGGAAAATTGGGGGAAGATCAACCCCTCTACTGTTCAGGGAAATACCTCTTATCCTTCCTGATCTCTTCTTTCATGCGTCGGATGTGCCCCCTGCCGAGACCCTTGACTTCACACCCCAATTGAAGGTACCCTTTGATTTTTCGGTCATCGAGCAGTCCGAAACAATCGATTACTGCAATCGGTTTACCTATAGCTTTAATTACTTCCTCCGGGTCCAGATCGAGGTAAGCTTTATGGCGCACAGCAAAGACGAGTGCATCAATGCCGTTAAACGCCTCTGCAAGATTTTTTTGCACTTTCAAATCTCTCAGCTTCTTCTGATTATGGAAAAAAGTCCTCAAGCTTTTACGGGGATAGCTATCCTGGCCTACAAACTCCCACCACTGGTCAACATAGGGATCATGCACCCGTATCTCAGCTCCCATTTCTGTCAGCCGCCGAACAATGATCTCGGAGCCACTGTAGCGGGTATCTCCCACATCCTCACGGTAGGAGGCGCCCAGTATCAGTATTTCAGCCCCTGCAATGGGAAGGTTCATGTTTCTAAGAGCGTCCCTCACGAACTGCGCTGCATGTAATGCCCGGGTATCATTGATATCGATGGCAAGCGGAGTTATCCTGAACAAATCATCTTCAAATCCAAGTATATGCTTATATGACCAGATACCGAGACCGCCATCCTTCGGAAGGCAGTACCCACCGATTCCGGGACCGGGGAAGAGCAGGTTGCTGTGCGTCGGCCTGACCCTGACCGCATCGATGACTTTGATAATGTCTACTCCGTTTCTCTCTGCAAATTTTGACCACTCGTCCATAAACGCAAGTATGGTCGCGCGAAAGCTGTTTTCGACAATTTTGGCAGTCTCTGACTCAATAGGCCTGTCAAGGACAGTGAGGGGATAGTCCTTTGTATTGATAACCTCGTTGAGGAATTTCACCACCAGCTCTGTAGCGGCTTTGCTGACACCGCTGCAGACCCTCCAGAAGTCACGAACGCTCGCCACATAATTCTTGCCGGGCATTACCCTCTCATAACTATGGGCCAGCAGTGGGTCGGTCTCTATCCCTCTCTTCCTGAAGCTCTTCTTCATCAAGGGGAAGACGATCTGCTCTGTAGTCCCTGGAGCAACAGTGGTCTCGATGAGTACCAATGTATCGGGCTTAATATGACGTGCAATGATTTCAAAGGATTCTTCCAGAGAAGTCATTTCAACATGGCCGCTCCTTACATTGCCGAGTGTATTCTTGAGGTAATCGAGTTGCACGTCCACTATCACAACGTCCGCCAGGGAGAGCACGTCATAGATAAATGTCGCGGTCAGGGTCTTCTTCTCAAGTACGCAACGCCTTATGAGCGGTTCTACCTCAGGATCTTCTGACTTTACCGGGGAGAGCCCCTTGTTAATGGTAGCTATTTTCCAGTAACTCCTGACACTTGGTCGCTGCATACCAATAACAAACTTCGACGGGCTTCCGTCCTCATTCACCGTATCGGCAACTATGGCTGCCATAACCGCACCCACAAAGCCCACCCCCATAACCACAACGATTTCCCGGCCGTTTGCCTTTGCTTTTGCAACCAACGCCTGCACCCGTACATATTCTCGTGCATATTCCTCTTCAAGAGGCAATGGGTGCTCAGTGCCATCGGGACTAACAGAAACATCTCGTATCATTCTCATTCCACCTTTCCTCAATTCTTTCCTTAATAACCGGCTTTCCAAGCATTTTTAGAAGTTTTTCTTTTGTCACTTTATTTGCTCCATTGCTATAATTCTTATTTTCTTTCTTATGATTACAATGAAATTATTGACAAGGCAGATGTGCTTGAAAAAGGTTGGCCATTTTTTGAATTAGGATTCTGCCTGACTAACTTCTGCGAGACAAAGAGCTATGATTTTATACAATTGAAAACCCTTTCTTTGCACCAGAATAGCCGTCCATAATCTGCATTACTAAGCCTCTGAACTTCTGATAGTCAATCGGTTTGATCATGCAATAAGAATTGGATAACCCGGCAAGCGCGCTCATCAATCTCTTATCAATACTGTCTGAAAGGATAATAAAGGGGATTCTGCTCTTTTTTATATCAGGCAGAAGAAAATGACTGTAGGGATAACTCGTGACAATGAGACCTATCTTTTTATCTTTGATTCTTGACAACAGATTTTTGCCATTGGTCATTGTATATGTGCAGGTCTCCATGCCGTATCCGACAACTTTAAGGAGCGCGTAACAGATACGGCAAAAACCTTTGTTATCAATGATTAAGATTTTTTTCCTACTCGCAGGCATTACATAATAGTAAGCAAATTTATTGGATATACTTTAGAGAAGCTCATGCTCTCTCAGTCTTTTATAAAAAGCCTTTCTTGATATAGCAAGTATTCTGGAAGCCTCTGACTTATTCCCGTCACATTGCTGAAGAACATTCTTCATTGCATCACGTTCAATTTCTTTCAAAGTCATTTGCGAACTGTTGATTTCTTTCAGTCTCCCGGGCCTGCTGCACTCTATAGGGAGATCCTTTACGGTAATCTTGTCTCCCTTTGCAAGAAGAACCGCCCTCTCCACTACGTTTTTAAGCTGCCTGATATTTCCAGGCCAATGGTAAGTTTGAAAAATATCCATTACTTCATCCGATGCAGTGAGCATTTTATTTTCCCTGACGCACATTTCTTTTATGAATTTTACGGCGAGAAGAGGGATATCCTCTCTCCTGTCCCTGAGTGGAGGCACGCTTATATGCACGACGTTTATCCTGTAAAAAAGGTCTTCCCTGAATCTGCCGGCTTTCATTTCCTTTTTCAGGTCCCTGTTGGTCGAGGATATCAGCCTGAACTTCAAATCAATCTTCTTATTGCTTCCGAGACGCTCAATCTCTCTCTCCTGAAGTACCCTCAGGAGCTTTACCTGCAGGTTTATCTCAAGCTCGGCAATTTCATCAAGAAAAAGAGTACCTCCGGCAGCTGCCTCAAATTTTCCGAGTTTTAATGAAAGAGCACCGGTAAATGCCCCTTTTTCAAAACCGAAAAGCTCAGCCTCAAGCAGTTCCCGCGGGATAGCAGCGCAGCTCATCGCAACAAACGGATTATTCTTTATCGAACTGCTGTAGTGCAAAGAACGCGCAATCAGTTCTTTGCCCGTACCTGTCTCCCCTGTAATGAGAATGCTGCTCTCAGAATCCTTGACTGTCTTTATAGTTTCCTTCATTTTCAAAATATCGGGTGAATTGCCGACAATAAGGGGCTCATTATTTTTCTCGATCACTTTTTCTTTCAATGAAGCGAGTTCTTTCTTCAAATGCCGCTGTTCCACAGCTTTTGATACAATGATCCTGAGTTTCGAATAATCCGGCGGTTTAATGAAATAATAGTAAGATCCCATGGTTAAAGCATCAACAGCATCCTCGACCGTACCATAGGCAGTGAGGAAAATTATCGGGATATCGGGATGGGTTTTATTCAGATATTCAAACAACTGCATGCCGTTCATTCCCGGCATTTTTATGTCAGTTATGACCAGATCGATATCTTTGTGAGAGACTGCGCGGATAGCGC
This sequence comes from Thermodesulfovibrionales bacterium, assembly GCA_041658585.1. Taxonomy (GTDB): domain Bacteria; phylum Nitrospirota; class Thermodesulfovibrionia; order Thermodesulfovibrionales; family SM23-35; genus DYFC01. Next base: position 15,678 of record JBAZZX010000051.1, on the reverse strand, counting down.
TTTTCGCATCTGTTGCTTCAGAGACATCATAGCCGTCATTAACAAGGATTGCAGACAAGACTTTTATGGCATTCGGCTCATCATCTACAACGAGAATTCTTCCGGCACTATTCATCTGTTCATTTCCGGGAAGAAGAGTTTTACGGTAGTACCTGCACCTTTATCACTTGTTATTTCGAGATGACCACCGTTGGACTGAAGTATTTCACGAGTTATAAACAACCCCAACCCTCTTCCCTTTTTTCCGGATGATACAGGCACGTCAGCATGTCTTTTTGGTTTCATTCCGCACCCTTCGTCTGAAATCTCGACTGTAACGAATTTGTTCCCCAAAATGCTTTTCATGAATGTTTTTATGGACAGCAATCCGCCCAAGGGCATGGCTTCCATGGCATTATCAATGACATTGAGAATCGCATGCTCCAGATGTAATGAGTTTATCATCACCGGTGCGATATGTCCATAGTCAATTACAGCCTGGCAATTACGCGACTGCGCTTGAAGGGATATAAGGACAGCGATTTTTTTCAGAACTTTATTTATGTTTACTCCCGTCAACCCTTTGTCGGAAATGGATGTGCTCAAAAAATTTGATATGAAATGATCAAGACGCGATATCTCTTCTTCCATTATCTTTGAAAACTCGACAAGTTTTTTTTCATTGTAATAATTCTCTCTTATATAAATTACACATCCTTTGATCGCATTCAGGGGACTCCTCACCCCGTGGGCAAGGGTTGCAGCAATTTTTCCGATATTCAACAGTCTTTCAGACTGTTTGGAGCGGATAATTGATTTGGAATCGGGACGAAGCATGGTTGTGACATTGACGTTCCTGACTCTTCCGTTAAGATCTTTTTGAGGGATAATGTGTATATCGGCCTTTTTTCTTCCACAAAAACAGATAACCTTCTGTTCCCTGAGTTTCACCGGTTTGCCGTTCTCAAACACACTCAGGATCTGATCTTTGGCATTCCTGTATATCAACGGCATTACTTTGCTCAGGTGAATGCCTTTGATTCCATGGATGGAATTCCCGTAAACGGCCTCCAATTCCTTGCCACATGAAGTGATTCTTAGCCTCTTGTCTACCGCGAAAACAAAGCTTTTTTTGTCAGATTCTATCGTATCCATTCCTTATAAAAGCATTATCGTATAAATGCTCATAGTTACCCAATCCCGGCTGTTCCTTCAAAAGAAGCCGATGTAAATTGCGGATTATTTTTGAGAAATAACTGAAAGGAATCTGATATAAACAATAGTCACCTTTTTCAGATTAATTTTACATCACGTCTTTTTTCATAAAAATCACATGACATAAACATATTAATAGTAGCTTTTTCCCCTGGAGCGTCAATAGCAAACTTAGCTATATCTACGGCCATGTCTAACAAATTAACACTTATCAATCTCTTATGTCAATTTTTATACTCACTTGAAACCAGCCGGATGAGTGATATCTTGCTTGCCAAACAGTTGAAATATTTTTCTTAAAAATTAATGAGTTTTTTCCCATACATGGTATATTCTCTGAGCTACGGTAATATGCGTTAGAATTAGCATCAGCCATAATACGGGCATAATCCATCCGGTTATTGTCGCAAATATCAGAAGGATAATCCTCTCCGGTCTTTCCATGATACCTGTGTGACAGGATTCTCCGAGGCCTTCCGCCCTTGCCCGGGCATAACTTATCAAAAAAGCTCCGACGAGTGTTCCGAGACTAAGGAATGAGCCGGTGTGGTTGCCGTTTGCGGCAAGGTAGTATGAAAGAGAGAGAAAGAGGAAGGCGTCGGAATACCTGTCGAGGACCGAATCGAGAAAGGCGCCGAATTTTGAGGTTTTTCCTTTTGTCCTTGCAACTATTCCGTCGAGCATATCGAAGACGCCGCCAATCAGAATCAAAATGCCGCCCAGTTTTATATTTTGAGGAATAACAAAAGCGGCAAGAACGGTTATGAGAAATCCGGCAATGGTAAGCGCATTAGGACTGAATGGTATCCTTTTGGCAATTGAACCGAGAGGGACGTCAAGGAAATGGCCGAGCCTGGCGCTAAGCATTTACCTCTCTATTTTTCCTTTAATAAAATCCTCCACCATATCCCTTGCTTTCTCATCAGGGAACTGGACCGGCGGGTGTTTCATAAAGTATGCAGATGGCGATATAAGCGCTCCCCCTACCCCTCTGTCACGGGCTATCTTGCAGCAACGGAGCGCATCGATTACTACGCCTGAGCTGTTAGGTGAATCTTCTACGGAGAGCCTCATCTCGAGGTTTATCGGTATGTTCCCGAACCCCCTGCCTTCCATACGCAGGAAACATATTTTGTTATCTTTGAGCCAAGGGATGTAATCGGACGGCCCGATATGGATATGTTCATTCCGTAAAGGGATATGAAGCTGCGACTGCACTGCCTCGGTCTTTGATATCTTCTTTGATTTCAATCTGTGCCTGTTTAACATATTTAAAAAGTCGGTGTTCCCGCCGACATTCAACTGATAGGTATTGTCAAATTTGACTCCTCTGTCTTCAAAGAGTTTGGTCAGCATGCGGTGGATTATAGTTGCGCCGATCTGACTCTTGATATCATCGCCGATTACGGGGATATTTTTCTTTTCAAACCTTTTGGCCCAATCCTTATTTGATGCGATAAAAACAGGGATACAGTTTACAAGACTAACGCCCGTTTTCAAACACGCCTCCGCATAGAATGCCGTCGCCTTTTCCGAGCCTACCGGCAGATAGCTTAGAAGTATGTCTGCGCCGCTCTGTTTAAGGACATTAACGACGTCACACGGTTTTTTTCGGGACACAATAAATCTTCTGTTTTCAGGATAATCTTCCATGTGGGCGGACACTCCGTCAAGGATATTTCCCATCAGAACGGTTACAGGGGAATCCTCAAGTTTTATCGAGATCGCTTTTGTACAGTTCGGCTCCGAAAATATGGCTTCACTCAGCGGCCTGCCCACTTTCCTTTTATCAATGTCAAAGGCTGCGACAAACTCTATATCCCCGGGCGTATAACCTCCGAGACTGTAATGCATTAACCCGATAGATTTTTCAGGATGTCCCTCATCGAAGGCATTATAATATGCAACACCCTGTATCAGCGAACTTGCGCAATTTCCAATGCCTGCAACCGCAACTTTTATCTTTCCCATCATTGTTTATATCAGCTTTTCAACCCAAGTTTCCTGTATAGCAGCGGGAAGTCCGTGTTTTCGGCGACCATATTCATACCGCGCTCAACTTTTGACTTGTCTCTTAACCTCAGACGGGAAGAGAGTTTTTCCAGCTTCTTTGCAATGCTGTATGTGTCCTCGCGAACAATCAGAATCGGTATCTCTTTTTCCTCGGCCCTGGATATGATCATTTCGCTTGGATAGAGATCGCCTGTGAGGATGAGGCAGACCGATCCCGACTCCATTGCGGATAATTGGATATCGGCTCTGTCACCTCCGACAATAACGGCGTTGTTTCTTGTCTTTTTGAAATACTCAATGGCCTTGTCAACCTGCATGGCGCCGATCAGGAAATGTTCAACAAGGTTGCCGAGCTTGTCATGGGCGCACAAGACCTTGCCTCCGAGCATTTCACTCAGCTCCTCTACCGTAATGGAGCCTACTACGGAATCGTGCGGCAGACTGCCGATTATTTCTATACCTTTGCGTTTGAAGAAAGGTTCTACGTATTCTTCAACGCTTCTCTTGTACTCCGGAGTTACTTTATTTAATATCACGCCGAGGAATCTTTCCTTGAGGTCCCTTTTGGCCTGAAGGACGTAATCGGCAATATATTCGCCTTCGTACTTGACTACAACAACTACCCTGGCGTCAAGGCGTTTTATTATCTTGATGCCCTGAAGATCCATAAAACTGCCCGTATAAATGCTGCCATACCCGCCGATTATCATAATATCTTTATCTTTGGACAATAGTTGGAAAGACTTTTCTATCTTGTTCATCAACCCTTTGACGTCTTTCAGATAGCTCTTAACCATTAATTCCTGCGTCAACACTACGGGGCATATTTCGTGCAAAGGGTCCGTCAGGTTCAGCGCCCTGTAAATGCGCCATGCGTCGTTATCGGTAAGGATATTATCTATCTTTACAGGAAGGATGCCGACGGGCTTTATATAACCCACCTTAAAACCGTCTTTCTGAAATTGATATCCCAGTCCCATCGAGACCAGGGTCTTCCCGGTAAATCCTCCCGTGGACCCCACGTATAAAGCTATCATGCTATTCACCTCCTATAGTAAATCGTGCGTCAATGGCAACCACTCCCTGCCCTCTTTTCTGGACGAGCAAAGGGTTTATATCGGCTTCAATGATTTGCGGAAAATCCATGGCCATTTGAGAAAGGACAAGCAGGGATTTTTCAATCGCCTCTATATCGGCCTCGGTCTCACCCCTTACGCCCCGCAAAAGCGGAAAGGTTTTGGTTTCGCGTATCATTTCATGGGCGTCTTCCCGGCTTAACGGGACGATCCTGAAGGAAATGTCCTTAAGGACTTCTACGTATATACCGCCTAACCCGAACATAATCATATGCCCGAACTGAGGGTCATTTGTTATCCCCATTATTATCTCTTTCCCTGTCGGGACCATCTCCTGTATTAATACGCCGTATATATGGGCCGTAGGCATAATGTTTTTGACATGGGTTGTGATATCGAAAAAGGCGTTCTCCACATCTTTCTTGTTTTTGAGATTAACTCTGACCCCGCCTATATCACTTTTATGGACGATCTGGGGTGAAATGATTTTCATAACAATCGGATACCCTAGGCCTTTTGCCGCAGCAACGGCTTCTTCAGACGTCCTTGCAAAAAGACCCTTTGGCTGGGGGAAGCCGTAGGCATTCAAAACATCATGCACTTCTATTTCGGCCAGACGGTCCCGGTTTTCTTTTCGGGCATTCTCAAAAACCTGAAAGGCGTTCTCCTTCATTCCGCTGAAATTCTGGTACGTCTTTTCGGGTCTGTTGATCCAGAGATGATAGCGGTACATAGCATTAATAGATGAGACCGCTTCTTCCGGATAACTGTAATTCGGCACGCCGTACTTTGTGAGCGTTTTTATGGCGGGCCCGACAGTCTTCTTTCCCATAAAAGACGTGAGTATCGGCCTGTCGATCAATCTGGAAATGTTTACGATTGCCATGGCAGTCGCATCAACATCTACCGTTGCCGTCGGCGTCAACAGTACCATAACGCCGTTTATTCTCTCGTCTTTTAAAGCGGTATTAAGGGCCTTTTCATACCTGTCCGCGCCTGCATCGCCAAGGATGTCTATGGGGTTGTAGAAAGACGCTACCGGAGGCAGAAACGTTCTAAGTTCGTCCACCAGTTCTTTGTGCAAAGGAATAAGCTGAAGACCGGCTTTATCACAGGCGTCTGCCGCGAGAATGCCCGGCCCTCCGGAATTGGTTATTATTGCAATGTTCGGTCCTTTCGGCAAAGGCTGATTGGCAAAAGCCACTGCACAATTGAAAAGTTCATTTATAGTGTCAACCCTTATAACGCCGCTCTGTTTAAAGGCGGAATCAAAAGCAGCCTCGCGTCCGGCAAGCGCTCCGGTGTGGGAAGATGCGGCTTTTGCTCCCGAACTTGTTATGCCGGATTTCAGAATGATGACCGGCTTTTTTCTGGAGACCTCTGCGGCGACTTCCATAAATCTTCTGCCGTCCCCTACCCCTTCAATATAACCAAGAATTACTTTGGTATTCTCGTCCTCTGCAAGCGCCAGCATAATATCAATGTCCGAAATATCGGCCTTGTTTCCCATGCTGATGAATTTGGAGAAACCTATTTCGTCGGGCAGCGCCCGGTCAAGGATGGCAAGGCAGAGCGCCCCGGACTGGGAGAAAAAACCTATGTTCCCCTTTGCCGGCATGCCTGCGGCGAAAGAGGCATTGACTTTTGAATGAGTATCTATCATGCCGAGGCAGTTCGGACCTATAAACCTTACCCCGGCTTCCCTTGCCTTATTGATAAGTTCGGTTTCAAGTTTCGAGCCTTCTATCCCGCTCTCCCTGAAACCTGCGGTTATAACTATCGCCGAATCTATGCCCTTTGCCCCGCATTGTCCTATGATGTCCAGAACGTTTTTGGAAGGTATAACCACAACAGCGAGATCGATCTTGTCAGGTACGTCCTGCAGTGAAGGATATGCTTTCCTGCCTAATATTTCATCCGCAGTAGGGTTAATGGGATACACTGCGCCGTCATATCCGTACTGGATGATATTCTTGAGAATATCGTGTCCTACCTTGCCCGGCGTCTTTGATGCGCCTATGACTGCGATGGATTTCGGGTTAAAGAAATTATTTAACATTCTATGAAGATATTATCGGAAGCGCGGGTAAATTTCAAGAGAAAATCATCTCATCTTTGCCGTCCGGTTAAATTCGGAGGATCTTAAGGATTTGGCAAGGATATATTGTATATGCACATTTAAGACCTTTGACAGTTCAGCAAAGAGCGCTTCGGAAGGTTTTATCCGTTTTATTTTTGCCGCGTCCCATGTCAGCAGGTCGTTATAGAAACGCGCTACCGCAGGTGAAAGACAAATTGCGGAACCGTTTTCATATATTGCCTCAGGCCCTTTTATGCAATCTTTGCAAAGGATAGCGCCCTGTGACAGGAAAAAACTGTAACCGTTTTTGCCGCATCTTCCGCAGGCGTCAACCTTTGGCGCAAAACCGGTCAATTTAAGGAATTTTATTTTAAACTGGCTGAGTAAAAGGTCTTCTGCAATTCTCTCCTTTTCAACAGCCTGTAAAGTGTCTAAGAGGAGTGAATACGCTTTGATATTTGCGTCTCTTTCGGGAACAAAGTGCAGGGTAAGCTCGATAATTTCCGAGACTTTAAGAAAGCAGTTAAGCTTATCCCTCAAAGAATGAAAAGGATGCAATATGTCCGACTGTGTCAGCCGTGGAAGGGCGGCGTTTTCTTTCCCCCAGAATGATATCCGGGCATGCGTCAGGGGTTCAAGGCTGCTGCCGAAACGGCTCTTGATCTTTCGCGGACTTTTTGCAAAGACTTTCAGAAGGCCATGTTCGGGGGTAAGATATGTTGCTATGAGATCCGCTTCTCCGAAAGGAATGGTCCTTAAAACGATACCCTCAGTCCTTGTGAGCATTACATGATATTGCCGAAATCTTCCGGCTTGAGATTCTTAAGCCATTCTTCAAGTTCGTCGGAAGAGCTTTTTTGTTCCAGAACGTTTTCTTCAACAAAAATGGGGGCGCTTGCCCTTAGAGCGACGGCAACCGCATCGCTCGGTCTTGAGTCAACATAGGTTTCTTTTTTCCCGTCGTTAAGGCAGAGAAGGGCATAATAGGTGTTGTCCTGTATTTCCGTTATGACGATTTTCGCTATCTTCACTTTAAGACCGTCCGCAATATTTTTTACCAGATCATGCGTCAGAGGCCGGGGCGTTTCAACCTTGCCCAGTGCAAGGGCGATAGAATCAGCCTCGGGCTTTCCTATCCAGATGGGAAGGGTGTTGCTGCCGTCCACTTCCTTTAAGAGCAGGATATACATATTGCTGCGGGGATCAAAGAGCATCCCTTCAACCCTCATCTGAACAAGCATTTACCGGTACCCCAATTCACGCAGAAGCTGGTTGTCATTTCTCCAGTTCTTTTTTACTTTGACCCATAATTCGAGGAAAACTTTTGTATTCAGGAGATTCTCTATATCAATTCTTGCCTTGCTTCCTATGGATTTCAGCATTGAACCGCTCCTGCCTATTATTATAGCCTTTTGACCGTCTCTTTCAACATAAATATTGCAGTTTATTGATACGAGGCCGTCTTCCCTTTCCGTCCATTGATTTACCTCGACGGCAACAGAGTGAGGCACCTCTTCCCCGGTCATATCCATGATCTTTTCCCTGATTATCTCGGCAGCCATAAATTTTTCCATTTGGTCGGTTACAAGATCGTCGGAATAATATTTCGGCCCCGGCGGAAGGTATTCATATATCCTGTCAAGAAGAAGGTCTATTCCATTCATGGTAAGCGCTGAAATCGGTATTATTTCCGTAAAGGGATGGAACTCCCTGTATTTTTCAATAACCGGCAGCAGCTCCTCTTTTTTAACGGAGTCAATCTTGTTTATGAGCAGAAAGATGGGAGTGCGGATATTTTTTGCCAGGTCCATAATCACTTTTTCGATTTTTCCGGGCTCGCGGGGCTCGGACATAAACAGTATAAGGTCAACCTCGTCTAATGATTCCATTGCAATTTCAACCATGGCTTCACCCAACTTATGTTTCGGCTGATGAATCCCCGGAGTATCGATAAAGATTATCTGTGCATTCGGAAGCGTCTTTATCCCGACAATCCTGTTCCTCGTTGTCTGAGGCTTCGGGTTTACAATGGAAATCTTTTCGCCGAGGATAGCATTGAGGAGCGTAGATTTACCGACATTAGGCCTGCCGATGATCGCAACGTATCCGGAATGAAACTCTTCATTATTTGAATCATTTTTCATACAAGTCTCCCCAGCGCTTCCCTTATCCTGTCAACACCCTTCTTTATTTCCTCTACCGATGTTGCGTAGGAGAGCCTTATGTAATTGTCATCGCCGAACGCGCCGCCGGGCACGAGTGCGACATTTGCTTTTTCAAGGAGATACATTGCAAGTTCCGATGAATCCGATATTTTCAGACCATCAACAGACCTGCCGTAAAATTTAGATGTGTTCGGAAAGGCATAAAATGCCCCGGTCGGAGTAATACAACTCATATCATTTATGGAGTTCAATTCATTCACAAGAAATTTCCTTCGTTTGTCAAATTCCGCAAGCATGGTTTTGATGAAATCCTGGGGCCCGGTTAATGCTTCAACCGCCGCTTTCTGAGATATGGAGGTCGGGTTGGATGTAGACTGGCTCTGAATATTCGTCATGGCCTTTATGATCTCTTTGCGCCCTGCCGCAAAGCCGATCCTCCAGCCTGTCATGGCATAGGACTTTGAAAGACCGTTTACGACTAGCGTCCTTGCCTTTATCTCCTTGCTCAGTGAAGCAATGCTGATATGCCTGAACCCGTCATAAGTAAGCTTTTCGTATATCTCGTCGGAAACCACATAGAGATTGTGTTTCAGGACCAGCTCGGCTATCCGCTCGAGGGTCCCCCGGTCATAGGTCAGGCCTGTAGGATTAGAGGGAGAATTTAAAATAAGTATTTTAGACTTCGGCGTTATATGCGATTTCAGGACCTCGGGTTTGACCATAAAGGAATCACTCTCGTGTGTCCGGATAAAAACAGGCACGGCGTCGTTTAGCAGAGTCTGGTCGGGATAGGAAACCCAGTAAGGCGCGGGGATCAAAACCTCGTCTCCCGGGCTTAATAATGCCTGTGAGATATTATAAAGGCTGTGTTTAGCGCCGCATGAGACGATTATCTCTTCGCGGGTATAATCGAGATTATTGTCACGTTTAAATTTATCAATAATTGCGTCCTTCAACGGGTCTATGCCGCCGACAGGGGTATATTTTGTAAAACCCTCCCGGATGGCCTTTATCGCCGCTTCCTTGATATGTTCAGGGGTGTCGAAATCAGGCTCCCCTACCCCGAAATTTACAACATCACTCCCTTGTGCCTTCATCGCTTTGGCCTTCGCGTCGATAGCCAATGTCGGTGAAGGTTTTATCTTGCATGCCCTTTCAGAAAGCATCTTTTAGTTCCTCCGCCTGGTGCTTCTCCTGTTGAAGGTCGAGGTCGAGGTTGATTACCATTCCGCCGTGCTTGTTGAATTCGGGGTCCCTGCTCAATTTCAGGTGCCTTTTATGGGCTTTTAAAACCGATTCCGCCGCCTTTTTCAAAGCCTGTTCCATGGAGGTGCTCATATCGAATTTTCCGGGCTTAAACACGGGCGGGACGCCGTTTTCTCCAATGCCCTCGGCAAAGTGCGCTACCTGTTTCATCTTCTCCATTGCCTGGTCCATGAGGTTCCACCCTGAAAGTCCCTTCTTCTGGAACATCCAGGAATAACGGATATGTTGCAGCATCTCGTTGTATTTGCCGGTTAACTCTTTCTGGAGCATGTCTATGAATTCCAGGGGCAGTTCACATTCTCCTCCGGGAGCGCTGCCTTTCATTTCAGTGCTAAGTTTATCATGCAGCCTCTGAAATTTTCTGGCATGGATAGCGGATTCCCAGGCCTCCCTCTGCAAAACACGTTTGATATGCGGGTCATCCACCAGCTCGGCTTCGCCGTTATAATGCGGGATGAGCTTCTCCTCGTATTCGACATATGACTTAAAGATGGTTGAACGGTTTGTCGGGTCATACGGATACGGCGCGGGTTTGAAATTCGGCTCCCCGCCGAGCTTGCAAATAATCATGCCCAGCCAGTGCATATGCCACATCTCTTCCCTTGAACGTGAAATAAGACTCGCCCCTGCAGGAGTAGCTTCGCCCTCCATCCAGCCGTGGACAAGATACCGGATGATAGCCGCATGTTCATCCGCCATATCTCTGTTCAGCATTTCAATCAGATCGTTTTTCTTCATTTGCATGTCTCCTTCTATTTATAAAAGATAAATCACCCCGCTTCATATTATAATAGAACAATTATGTCAAACTTCAGAAAAAATTTCTTAACTTTTTTGGTATGTGTTATTTTATCACTGCTAATTCATATCACCATGCTCTTCGGGCTTTCGGGTTATAAAGGGTTCTCTTTTCTCACTCCCCAGGATGAAGCCGGCATATCCGTAAGCCTGAGAGATGAAGGCGCTCAAAAAAAGCTTTTAGCGTCTAATAAACCCTTTCCTCTAAACCCTTTTGCTAAAAAACCTGAGAGCTCACAACAAGGCGATACGGACAATACAGACGGAACTGAAAACGGTCCGTCTTCGGATGAAAGCGCAAATGCCGTTTTGCCGGAGGAGCCTGCGCATAGTCCCGGCGATAATACCGCGGCATCGGGACCCGTTCAGATGGCAAGCTACTCAAGAGAAAAACTCTCCTATGATATTTACTGGATGGGTATCTATGCAGGCAAGGCTGTTCTTGAGGCCGAAAATAAAAACGGTATCTTCAAGATTACTTCGAGGGTCCAATCCGCCCCTGTTATATCCGCTTTTTACAAAGTCGAAGACTTTGCTGAAAGTATCGTCACCAACGGATTGCCCTTCAAGTTGAGGCTTAAGCTTCAGGAAGGGACCCACACAAGCGACAAAGAGACCGTCTTTGATATGGGCAACAGGAAAGTTACCTTTATCAACTATCTGAAAGGCAAAAAAAAAGAGCACGATATTCCGAACGGTTCCGTTTGGGATATCCTTTCAGGGTTCTATTACCTTAGGACCTTTAAGCTTGCGGCAGGCAAAACCGCCTACGTGGATATTTTTGACAGCAATAAGTTTTTCAGGGCTGAAGTAAATATACTAAAGAAGGAGATGCTGCAAATTCCCGGCATCGGCGACGTATCCACGGTGCTTATTAAACCTGAATTGAAATCAGAAGGCCTGTTCAAAAAGACCGGCGACATCTTTATCTGGCTCACCGATGATGACAGAAAGATACCGGTAAGGGTCGAAACCAAAATCCCCGTGGGTAACGTTGTCGCAGAGTTGAAAGGGATCGAGATTATTGATTAGCCCTCAACTGTCCGCAGGCGGCGAGTATATCCTGACCGCGGCTTTCGCGTATCATGGCCCTCCTATTGTGATGGAAAAGCATCTTCTGGAAGGCTATGACCTTTTCTCGTGACGGACGTTTCAGATTGCCGCCCTGATGAGGATTCAGAGGTATAAGATTAAGCTTGCACCTCAGGCCTTTGAGAAGCGTTATGAGCCTTTTTGCATCATCTAACGAAGCGTTTAATCCGTCGATCATGACATATTCAAACGTAATCCTTCTACCCGGCTTCAACGGATATCTTCTGCATGCTTCGATAAGCGCTGCAAGCGGATATCGTTTATTTACCGGCATTATTTTGTTCCTTACTTCATCCGTGGCCGCATTCAATGAAACCGCAAGATTTACCTCCGGGGCTTTCCGGGGAAGGAGAAGCATTTTTGAAACTATACCGGCGGTGGAAAGGGTTATCTTTCTTTTAGATATCCCGATTAAATCTACTATCCTGCGGAGCGCCTCGACAACGTTATCAAAATTCATAAGCGGTTCGCCCATCCCCATGAATACGATATTGGTAATTTTATTATTCTGAATTGTCCTGTTCACGGCAATAATCTGATCGACTATCTCATGGGCCTTCAGGTTCCTGATAAAACCGCCTTTTCCCGTAAGGCAAAAAAGACATCCCAGGGCGCAGCCAACCTGCGATGAGACACACAAGGTGAGCCTGTCGCTGTCAGGAATTAAGACACTCTCTATGGTCTGTTCATCCTGTAAGGCAAAGAGGAATTTTTCCGTTCCGTCCGATGATTTTAACCTCTGAATTATTTTCAGATTGCTTATATAAGCGCTCTTATTCAGCCTGCTTCTCAGGTCCCTGGAAAATTCGGTAATCTCGTCTATCTGGGAGGCATATCGCGCATATATCCAGTGGATAAGCTGGTCTGCCCTGTAGTTAGGCAGTCCCTGATTCTTTATAAAAGCGTCAAGCTCTTTTTGGGAAAGTGATTTAAGGTCTACCATATTTTATTTACAATTTGCGGCAATGAAGGATCAAAAGGAAATTTATGTGCATGGATTTATTGTATCAAAAATCGGTCATCAATATGCGGAAGGTTTTGGTCTTACCGGTCTTTCCATCTTGAAGGAAAGGTCAGACTAAAGGTTGTGCCTTTTCCCTCTTCACTTTTCACGCTGATTTTCCCCAGGTGCTCTGATACAATCTGCTTCACCAAAGGTAGTCCCATGCCAAAACCCCGCTTTTTAGTGCTGAAAAAAGGCTCGAATATATTTTCAAGAGAATTTGCAGGTATACCGGGACCTGTATCAGAGATCCTCAAAAACACTTCCTCTTCTTCCTGACCGGTTTCAATCGTTAACCTGCCGTTTTCAGGCATCGCCTCCATGGCGTTTTTTACAAGTAGAGATATCGCAACCCTTAACAGGTCCTTCTCCATATTTATCCTGAGCGGCTGCTCTGAAAGATTAAAAACTAATGTTACGTCCCTCGTTTCAACGGCAGGCGCCACGCTTTCTACCACCTCATTAATATCGTCATAGCTGAACTTTGATTTTCTGCTTTTGAGCAGATTATGAAAATCTTTCACCATAGCCTGCAATTTTTCAGTCTCCTCAAGTATGCAGAGGAGGTCCTTTCTGAAATCTTCCGGCATGTCCTTTTTTTCAGCCATCTTTTTCGCTTTAGAGCCTATGACCATAGCAGGGTTCCTGACCCTGTCGGCTATGGTCAGGGCCATTAAATTCATAGTCCTTTCCGACACAAGGGTCTCTATTTCCCGATTAAACTCTTCGAGCAGATGTTTATACGACTTTTCCATCTCCAATAAATTTTTATATTTAACCGCCTTATCCACTGAGTGGAGTATCTGTTCAGGCTGATATGGTTTGATGATAAAATCAAAAACCCCCTTCTTGATTGCATCGACCGTTATATTGAAGTCCGTATAGGCCGTCATTAAAATTACGGGGATATCACTATTTATGGTATGGATTTTTTCAAGCAGTTCGATGCCTGTAATTTCAGGCATTTTGACGTCGGACAATACGACGTCGATCTTTTCTTCCTGCAATGCATTAAACACATCTTTTGCCCTTTCACAGGAAATGACAATGTAACCATACTTATTCAGCAATAATGAAATGGAGTCAAGGACGGATGGATCATCGTCCACAACAAGTATGGAGTTTTGGTTATTAGAGATCATTGTTAAAATTATAGCAGATTTTCACCCTACTGACCCTCGGCATATTTCCTCTCAGTATCAGGCAGCTATTCGTTTTAGATGCCTGATATTCATGTTTTTTCGTGTTTTCCATAAATCATATTGCAGTTGAAGTTTTAGCCATCCTTCCGGTGTTCTCCCAAAAACCTTTGAAAGTCTTATAGCCATTTCAGGGCTTATGCCTGATTTCCCGTTTAAAAGTGTTGAAAGGGTTTTTCGGGTAACACCAAGAAAGGCTGCCGCCTCGGTAACGGTTAACTTCAAAGGCTCAATACAAAATTCTCTTATTATTACACCCGGATGAGGCGGATTGTACATACTCATTATATCCTCCTTTCAATGATAGTCTTCATAGTCAACTTCTGAAACGTCTCCATTCTGAAACCTGAATGTAATGCGCCAATTTCCACTGACACTTACAGCATAAGTTTCTTTTCTTTTTCCCTTTAACTCATGCAATTTCAAACCGGGCAAATCCATATCATCAACCGTTTCCGCTGTTTCAAGAAGTGCAAGAATTTTTCTCAGACGTTCTACATGCTCTATTTTGACGCCTTTTGTATGCCCGCATTCATATAATTTGTTCAGCCCTTTATGCCTTATATCTTTTATCACCGGATTAAGTGTAACCTATATCGTAACAGGTGTCAATATTCCCTGTTTCTGATGAATAGCGGATAAAGGAACATCGTGGGATGGTACGGGACGTTGATGAATTAATTAACTTTTCATTTGGCCGTCATCTTTGAAATAGCTGTAGTAGTCACCCCGGTTTCACGGGCCACTGTCGTCATGGGAAGTCTCTATTTATAGCTGTGAGACGACCGGCGTTGTCGTAGGTGTATGCAATAAACAAGTCTGACCCTATGACCCAGCAACATTCACTGTTTGCTGCTCAACTCGCGCATTCTCCCCGATCGGAGCGAGGGGAGAATGCGCGAGCTAAGGGGCGCGGTGGTCTTATGACGCGTCCCTCTTGAGCGCCTTGTTAGGTTATTCCTTTTTTTAGTTTGCATGCTTCAACAAGGCTACGGCCTAACAAAGTTGACTCAACACATGTTAAAATTTGTCCCCCTCCCCACGTAATATTCGCAGTAAGGCACCCTAAGCGAATAAGATTACCTAAAGACAATTGAACATCAGGATTTGGTTCGGGCAAGAAATCAACCTCTGATGAAACAACGGCTTCTTCAGGTAGCTTATATGTCAATATCCTTACATGCTGATTTTGAAGAGGAACTGAACATATCTTTTCCAGTATATTAGCATCAAAAGGGCTCATATCTTCGAGTATGCTAATATATGCTTTTTTTACATCAATGCCGCTATTTATATTCGACGCATTAACCAGTAATGCTGCCCATCTATCTTGCAATTCATCGTTTTCTTCAAGAAATGCCGCTTGTATTAATGGAATTGCAATTTTCATTTGGACAGGGCGGGACGGAGAAGAAAGTCCTACTTCTTTTAGAAACTCCTCAGAACGCTTTATAAGTCTAACCTGCCGTTCCCACCTCATGTATTTGAGTTTGTCATGGAAAATACCAATTCCTTCTTCCAACGGGCCAGCAATATACTTTGCGACAAAGTCACCAACTTGTTTTCCAGCATCAATAGCTTTGCTTGTTGTCTTTGCTATTTCTTGAATTGCTTTAGCTGATTCTTTAACGGCTTCTGTTTCTTCACTCATTTCTATTCTCCAAACATAACGAGTCTGTAGAAAAAGTCTGTTTTGCATTCACTTTCTCTTTGCTTTTATTTTTGGGATAAAATTCCGTGCTATTCAGCCCGAAGATTTTTTCGGCCCTTGTTCTTTGCCTTTAGATAAGGC
>JBAZZX010000050.1:0-19460 GCA_041658585.1 Thermodesulfovibrionales bacterium | reverse complement strand
TTAACCATCTTTACTGCTTCCTCTCGAAACTCCTTCGTGTACCTTCCTTGCGGAATCCCTTTCATCTTGACACCTCCGTCTTTCTATTTTATCCGACTTTGGTGTCCACTTTTTCCATCTTACCTCACTTCATCGCCCGCAAAACAGGGAAACCTCATGAGAACCAAAAGAAGTAATACAGTTGTAAGAAAGATTAAGAGAAGTAGTTTTATTCTCATATGAATATTTGCCCAAACTACCACTTGTCGTAAATGCGACATTATTCTTTATTATACTCCACTTTCTACGAAAGGGAGCAGTTGATTGTTCTTGGTCGAAATGCTCAGCTCTTCAGTAAAGTCACGATCCACAGATTTGAGAAAGAAATGCGAAAGTCTTAGAATTGCCTTTTGGTGACGGTTTGGTGACGGTTTTTAATGGTATTTTGCAGTGCTAACCTATTGATAATAAAGGAAAAGGATGGCGGAGAGAGTGGGATTTGAACCCACGGTACGGGTTTAGCGCACACACGATTTCCAGTCGTGCTCCTTCGGCCGCTCGGACATCTCTCCGGAAATTATTCAGATATTAAGATTAAATGGAAAGCGTCTATAAAATCAAGGTGGGTTTCCGTCCGTCAAGGCATGACGGCACTATCAACTGTCCAGAACTTCTCTGACCTTTCTTAAAAGCTGGTTCGGCGAAACCGGTTTCAAGATCAGATCGATCCCCTCATCGAGAATTCCTTTCTTATGGATAATGTTGGCTGTGTAGCCGCTGGTGAAAATGACTTTCATGCCGGGATCTGTCATCCTGATCTCGTCACAGCATTCCTTTCCATTCTTCTTAGGCATAATTACGTCAAGGATAAGCAGTTGAATTTTCTCACGGTTGTCCATGAACAAACTGAGTGCCGCAACTCCGTCTGCTGCCTCAATGACATGATACCCGGCCTTTTCGAGTATTTTCTTGGTCAGGACTCTTACCTGTGCGTCATCTTCTGCTATGAGGATAGTCTCTGTGCCGCCGATGACTGAATTGGTGTCAATCTGCTGAATATCCTCGTACCTGGATTTTACGAGAGGGAGATAAATCTTTAAAGTCGTACCCCTGTCAGGGTCGCTGTATACGTTTATATACCCCTCGTGCTGCTTGATAATCCCATAGACTATTGCAAGACCGAGTCCTGTTCCCTTCCCGAGTTCTTTTGTGGTAAAGAATGGTTCAAATATCCTCTCCTTTATCTTTTCATCTATGCCGGTCCCTGTATCTTCAAACATAATAAGGGCAAAACTTCCCAGCCTTCCGTAGCCGTGGGCCCTGATATATTCGGTGTCAAATACTACCAGGTCTGTGCTTACGACTAAAGAGCCGCCATTCGACATGGCATCTCTGGCGTTTGTTGCAAGATTCATTAACACCTGCTCTATCTGAGTAGTGTCCGCCATTATAGTCAGGTTTTTTTCGGTCAAAACGGTTGAGAGTTCGATGTCTTCTCCTATAAGTCTTGAAAGGAGTCTGCTCAGGCCGTTGATAATATCATTGACATTCACAGTCTTGGGGCTGATTATCTGTTTTCTGCTGAAGGTGAGGAGTGCGCGGGTCAGATTAGCTGCCCGTTCAGCGGCGGATATGATCTGCGTTGTGTAATTGGTCAAAGGATCATCTTCTTTCATTTCAATCTTAAGCAAATTCCCATAACCTATTATCGCAGTAAGAATATTGTTGAAATCATGGGCGATACCTCCTGCAAGTCTGCCGACAGCCTCCATTTTTTGGGCCTGCAGAAGCTGCTGTTCGAGTTTCTTGCGCTCGGTGATGTCATGGATGATCCCGTGGTAGCCTGCGATGCCGCCGTCTTCGTCGGTCTGCAAGGTTGAAGTAATCAGACAATCGATTTCCTTGCCGTCCTTTTTCAGGAGTTTTGTCTCAAAGTCCTTCACAGAGCCGTTCTGATCTACAATCTGCTTGAACCTTTCATATTCATCAGGAACGACAAATAATTCATTTATTAACATTTTGCATATCTCCGCTCTTGAATATTCAAGGAGATCAAGTGCGGACTGGTTGATTTCCAGGCACTTCCCATTTTTTTCAGTTATATAAATAGCGTCCCTGGAATTATTGAAAAAGCTTAGATATCTCTTCTCACTGGCCCTCTGGGCCTCTTCAGCATTTTTCTGGCAGGTCCAAAGGTATTCCAGATGGCACTGTTTGTCCTCTAATTCCTGCAATTCCCTCTTTCGTTCCGAGAGGTCTCTGAAAGTGACAACCGCGCCTACCACTTCTTCCTTTTCAATCATGGGTGTGCTCATGTATTCCACAGGGATATAACTACCGTCCTTTTTCCAGAATACCTCGTCGTTCCCTTGACTGGTGACCCCATGTGCGTAAGTCGCATGGATGGGACAATCTTCGCCGGGATAGGGCAGTCCGTTTTCCTTTGAGTGGTGGATCCTGTTGTGATGTATCTCTCCTATGAGCTCTTCTGCTTTATATCCGAGCATCTTTGCGGCAGAGGGATTCACGAATATTACCCTTCCTTCTGCATTGAGTCCCAGAATGCCCTCTCCGGCCGCCTCAAGTATGAGCTCACTCTGGCGCATTAGACTTTCCAGGGCCTTTTCTGTCTTTCTAAATTCATAGAGATGTATTTTCATGGGACGACATATGAAAAAGTAAACAGCGGGAAATGTAATGACCATTGATATGACCGCAGAGAGGATGATTGTCCCCCAGGCAAAGGCCTTTGAGGAAGCGGCGAGAACGGATATGATAAGAGCGTAAGAAATGACTACTGAAGAGAGAATTATAATGAAGAGTTTGAGTTCCAGATGTGTTTTAAGATTGTCATTCCCCATTATTGCGTATCCTCTGGGCAGGTATCATTCTTTGTCCCCATATTATTGATGTAGTTCCCACGCCATTTCTCCTGAAATAATGTCCACCCCGGGCCGGGAACCGGTAAAAATAACAGGATGCCCCAAAAGACTTATCCCCAGGATATTATTTTATTAATATACTTTATGTTTATATCATAAGCATAATTAAATATTTTTTGAAATGGGATGCTAAACCTTTTATTATCCATTTCATTCTCATATTCTCATTGTGAGAATGAAAATGAGAATATGAGAATGATTTTATCGCAATGTTTTTTCAAAAGTCCTTATCATATTTGTATTTTTTTAGAAATGACATATTGGCACTAAATTTGCTTATATTTATTATGAAAAATAAAAAAATTATACAGAAATAATAAAATTCTTAATTTGGCTTGGTTTCATAATAAAGGGGTAAAATATCCGATAACAAGTTTTTTTAACAAGATGAAAGGGGGCGAAAGAAGAGGAAAAAAAGTGGGGGACCGTTTGTAAGAGGTTTTAATTAAAAAAAGAATTATAACGGATGCAAACAAGGAGGAAAAAATGAAGTCAAATGAGGTAGCGATTGTATTAACAGGGTATCAGAATGAGTTTTGTTCACCTGACGGCAAGCTGCACGGATTGATCAAAGACATGCTGGTTTCTAACAAGATAATACAGAATACCGTTGACCTTTTGTCCCGCGCCCAGAGGAAAGGGATCAAAAGCTATATCGCATCGATAGTATTTACTCCCGGATATCCGGAACTGCACAATCCTGTAGGCATTCTTAAAACCATTAAGGAGATTAACGCTTTTATGAGGGGTACCAAGGGCGCTGAAGTGATAGATGATCTGAAGCCTTTTAAGGGATATATTCAGGAAGTGGAAGGGAAAACAGGTCTTAGCTGTTTCGGGCATACAAACCTGGACAATCTGTTAAAGGGAAACGGCGTTTCAACGGTCGCGATAGCAGGGTTGCTTACCAACGTGTGCGTTGAGTCCACTGCCAGAGCAGGATACGACGCAGGATATGAGGTCCTCTTTCTGAAAGACTGCACGGGTTGCAGGTCGCAGTCATGGCAGGAATATGCGGAGCAGAATATTTTCCCGATGCTTGGAAAAGTCATGGACCATAATGAATTCCTGAATTCATTACAGTAATGAAGGAAGCATAAGATAAAACCACCTCCCTCTCCTTAGGCATGCATCATGATTGTCGTGATGCATGCCTTTTCTTTTATCCCGATAGTTTTCTTTTCAACAGTTCATTCACCATTGGAGGATTTGCTTTTCCTTTGGTAGTCTTCATTACCTGTCCGACCAGAAAACCAATGAGTTTTTCTTCTCCTGCCTTATAGCGATCTACTTCCTGCGGGTTCGCCGCGATAATATCATCAACAGCCTTCTCAATGGCGCCTGTATCGGTTATCTGTACGAGGCCCTTTTCACGGACTATGACTTCAGCGTCCTTGCCGGTCCTGTATATTTCTTCAAAGACCGTCTTGGCAATCTTGCCGCTGATGGTCCCATTGTTGATCAGTTTCAGCATACCGACAAGACCGGAGGGCCGGAAGAGGCATTCATCAAAGGTCTTGCCCTCTTCATTCAGCAGCTTCATCAAATCTCCTTTGATCCAGTTTGAAACATCCTTAGGCTGCCCGCCGAGGTTAACTGCCTCTTCAAACCAGTCCGCAACGGATTTTTCCGATATCATGAGGTCCGCATCCTGCTCTGGAATTCCAAAGGCTGAGACAAAACGCTCCTTCCTTTTGTCAGGCAATTCGGGCAACGAGGACTGTATATCATGGATCCACGTTTGGTCCACTGTCATAGGCACAAGGTCGGGTTCCGGGAAGTAACGGTAATCGTGGGCTTCTTCCTTTCCCCTCATGGATTCGGTAACATTCCTGACGGAGTCCCATAACCTTGTCTCCTGAATGATCCTGCCTCCGTCTGCCAGTATCTTTAGTTGTCTCAATATTTCATAGTCAAGGGCCTTTTCAACAAACTTGAAAGAATTGATGTTCTTGATCTCAACTTTCGTGCCCAGCTCTTTCCGGCCGGCCGGCCTTAATGATACATTTGCATCACACCGCAGAGATCCCTGCTCCATGTTCCCGTCACAAACGCCGAGGTATCTGAGTATGTTTCTCAGTTTTTTCATATATTCCACCGCTTCCTGCGGCGATCTCATGTCCGGCTCTGATACGATTTCCATGAGCGGAACTCCCGCTCTGTTCAGATCTACAAAACTGTAATTTCCTCCCGAGGCGGACTCATGGATATTCTTCCCGGCGTCTTCTTCCATGTGGATTCTGGTGATACCTATTCTTTTTACTGCGCCGTCGAGGACTATATCAAGATGCCCGTGTTCGCATATCGGAAGCTCAAACTGGCTTATCTGGTAACCCTTGGGAAGGTCGGGGTAAAAATAGTTTTTCCTCGCAAACCTGCTGTAACGTGAAATAGCGCAATTTACGGCAAGCCCTGTTTTTACGGCAAATTCGAGGGCCTTTTTATTAAGAACAGGCAGAACCCCGGGCATTCCAATGCATATCTGGCAGCTCTGTGTGTTGGGTTCCGCGCCGAATTTTGTTGAACAGCCGCAGAATATCTTTGTCTCCGTCAGCATTTGCGCATGAACTTCAAGACCGATGACCGTTTCGTATTTCATAGCGCCGGCCTCCTTTTGCGCCAGTCCGTTGCCTGCTCGTAAGCATAGGAGGCTTTTAAAACGGATTCTTCATCAAAATGCTTTCCGATGAACTGTAGGCCCACCGGCAGGCCCTCTGAAGTAAAACCGCAGGGAACGGAAATCGCCGGCACGCCCGCCAGGTTCATGGAGATAGTAAAGATATCGGACAAATACATCTGCAAAGGATCGGATGCTTTTTCTCCAACCTTAAAAGCAGCGGTAGGAGAGGTCGGCGTTACGATGATATCAACGGTCTGAAAGGCGTTTTCAAAATCCTTCTTTATCAGCGTCCTGACCTGCCGGGCCTTTTTGTAATAGGCTTCGTAATAACCGGAGGACAGCGCATATGTGCCGAGCATTATCCTTCTTTTTATCTCGGCGCCGAAACCTTGTGCCCTTGTGGACATATACATGTCCATGAGGTCTTTCCCTCCGGCCCTAAGGCCGTATTTTACGCCGTCATACCGGGCAAGGTTGGATGACGCCTCGGAAGTCGCAAGGACATAATACGTTGCAACGGCATATCCGGTATGGGGCAGCGACACCTCAACCGGGATGGCGCCGAGGGATTCAAGGGTTGCAATCGCCTTCTTTACGGAATGTTCCACTTCTTTATCCATACCCTCAATGAAATATTCCTTAGGTATGCCGAGTTTCATGCCTTTTATATCGCGCCCCAAAACTTTTGTAAAGTCAGGCACGGGAACAGGCACCGAGGTAGAATCAGCGGGATCATGTCCTGCGATAACGTTCAGCAGGATTGCGGAATCTCTTACATCCTTGGTGATGGGTCCGATCTGGTCGAGAGATGAGGCATATGCGACGAGACCATACCTCGAAACCCTCCCGTAGGTCGGTTTCAATCCTACAACTCCGCATAAAGCGGCAGGCTGCCGCACCGAACCCCCGGTGTCGGAACCGAGCGCGGCGATACATTCATCGGCGCAAACTGCCGCTGCCGAACCGCCGCTTGAGCCACCCGGTATCCTTGTGAGGTCCCAGGGGTTCCTTGTCGTATGGAAACCCGAATTCTCCGTAGACGAGCCCATGGCGAATTCATCCAAATTTGTCTTGCCGACGAGAACATACCCGTCTTTTTTCAGTCGCGACGTTGCCGTGCTTTCATAGGGAGGCACAAAGTTTCGGAGTATTTTCGATGCACAAGTGGTAGGGACGCCTTTTGTGCACATATTGTCCTTGACAGCCAAGGGTATGCCGAGGAAAGAAGGCGCGCCGCTTTCTCCCTGAACATGGATAATTTTCTGCGCTTCATCGGCCATTAAGAGGGCCGTTTCCTTTGTCAGCGTGATAAACGCCTTTACCTTCTCTTCAACGGCGTTCACCCTCTGAAAGACCGATTCGGCAAGCTCCCCGGCGGTTATTTCCTTCCCGCGCAACAGCTTTTGTGCCTCTGAAATCGTAAGCGTATGCAAAGATGACATAAAGTCCTTCCTTGAAAGGTTATTTTCGATACTGTATATTATAGTGCATACCAAGCGTCAAAGTGTATTTTTGCCGACGTGCCGATTGAAGACTGAAAAAGTGATAAAATGAGCAATAATCCGTTAGTCTCTATTGTCGTGAGAACAAAGGACAGGCCAAAGCTATTAAAAAGGGCATTGCAGAGTATTGCTGAGCAGACCTACAGGCCCATGGAGGTAGTCCTTGTCAATGACGGAGGCTGCGATCTGAATATTAATGAACTGACGGGCATCCTTAAAGACGTTGCTTTAAACGCATTTTCTTTTTCAAACCTACATAGAAGACCGAGTATGTCAGGGCTCCCCATGTTGATGATCTGAAAAAGCAGGTCGATACTTACAAAAAATTCAAAGCTCTCGTTGAAAAGTGGATCGATCTCTCTATCGAACACTCAAAAATCAAAATGCACCTGGCTAACCGCAATCTGTTAAAATGATCGGGAACTCGGTACTCTCAAGTAAAGATAATGTATTCTACAATAGCGATATCCCCGAATTGCAATTCGTTGAAAAAAATGGATTTGGCGTCAGTTTCCCGTCAGGATTTGCCGATGGGTTGCGTAAAAAACTTGAGATGCTCCTTCAACATGATGATATGAGACACGATCTGGGACTCCATGGCCGCAGATACGCGCAACGGTATCTGTGGGATACTATTGCGCTGGAATTTGAAAACGTAATATCTTCATTGCATTTGTTATAATTATTTTTTCTGCGGTAAGCGAGTAGACAAGCCGGTTCAGAAGTATTTCTCGGGCCGGGAGAAAATAGCAGAGAAAAACGGGGTCAATCTTGATAATAAAAATGGTAATAAATTATTATTACTTGCAGTATAATATAAGGAAATGTCTTAGGAGGCGTTTTTGAATTATAGGGCGTATTCCCTTACTCTCATCAGTCTGATACTTTCTTTGTATATTGTTCCGCCGTCTTTTGCGCAGGTCGCAGGGGATGAAAAAGTCCCGCAGGCCGAAGCTGAGACAAAGGCTCCGGCGACTAACCTGCCGGAAGCCGGGGCGCCGATACCTAAGGAAGGACAACAGGCCCCGGTTGAGCCTCAACAACAGCCGGCTATGCCGGAGAAACCCGCACAGCCTCAAAAGGCGTCTCCTACCGTAAGTTTCTTTTTTGACGATGCGGACATATTCGAGGTGGTGCAGACGATCTTTGCAGACGTCCTCAAGGTTAATTACATAATCGATCCTCAGGTGAAAGGCAGGGTGAATTTCAGGACGGTTACCCCTATTCCAAAAAACGAAGTCCTGACCGTTATGGAGATTATCTTCAGGCTTAACGGCATCGGATTTGTGGAGGAAGGCGGACTCTACAGGATAATTCCATTAACAGATGTCCCGAAAGAATTAGTTTATTCCCAGATAGGGAAGTCTCCGGATAAGGTTGCCATAGAGATGTTCACTTTCAAAAATCTGAACATCAAGGAATCTATGCCGGACATCGAGAATGCACTGGGGCTTCATCTGAAAGGGGGCACGGTCAGAATTATGCCAATAGATCGTCTGAACGCCCTCATCGTCATAGCATCCTCTATGGAGCAATTAGAATATATAAAGCAGTGGATTGTGACGTTCGACAGCATTTTCGCAGCGGCAAGACCCAAGATCTTTGTTTATCCCTTGCAGAACAGCAAGGCAGAGCATATCGCTTCGCTGATGCAGTCAATTCTTTCGGGGGGTGGAGGCGGCGCCGCAGCCCCGTCGCGTACGACTGCGCCTGCACCGGTCCCGCCCAAAACTCCGACAGCTCCGACAGCTTCGGCCCAGACGACTTCGCAGCCTTCATCTCAGCCACGGACGGGCGCTGTAGCTACTGTTTCAGGCGGCGGAGGCTTTGTCTCCCCGGAAACCAAAATCTTCGCCGATGAGATAACCAATTCGTTAATAGTTCTCGCAACTCCCACTGATTATAAGTTTATCGAGGACACCATAAAGAGGTTAGATATCATGCCGAGACAGGTGGTGATCGAGGGGCTTATCGCCAAGGTGACACTCGACAACAACCTCAGCTTTGGAATCTCATGGCAGTTGAATACAGATTTCAATATAACAAACATGAACCCTTTCACAAAAAATATTAATCTCAGCGGTAGTGCCACAAGTACACCGACGGGTACGAACTTAACAAATAGTTCCGGAGATGGTTTTACCTTTGTTGCTACCGATCCCAAGGGCATTGTAAGAGCCAAATTGGCAGCAGCCTTGTCAAATAATCAAGGCAAGGTTCTTGCAGCCCCTCACATTCTTGTGGTGGATAATAGGGAAGCCAGAATCCAAGTTGGTAGACAGATTCCACTTGCCACATCTGCAACTACTTATATTCCTACAAGCGGGACCACGGAAAATACTCCTATCACCTCGACGGTCCAATACAAAG
Source organism: Thermodesulfovibrionales bacterium (assembly GCA_041658585.1). Taxonomy (GTDB): domain Bacteria; phylum Nitrospirota; class Thermodesulfovibrionia; order Thermodesulfovibrionales; family SM23-35; genus DYFC01. Next base: position 10,047 of record JBAZZX010000050.1, on the reverse strand, counting down.
ATATAGGAATTATACTTAAAGTGAAGCCGCAGATCAATGACAGTGGTCTAGTTTCACTCGAGTTAAGTCAAGAGCTATCCGACGTGTCTACTACCACCACCGACATTGCTGGCCAGAAGTATTCGGCAATAGATAAGACGGAGACGACTACAACTCTGGTTGTACAGGACGGCGAGACGATCGTTATCGGAGGTCTTATAAGAGAAGATAACACGAAGACAAAAACCGGTATCCCCTTTCTCAGTCAAATCCCTCTTATCGGCAATCTTTTTTCTTATACAGAGAAAATCACTGCGAGAACAGAGCTCATAATCCTTCTCACGCCTCATGTTATTAAGAATCAGAAGGAAGCCGGGGATGTGACAACAGATTATATCGACAGATATAAAGGTACCACAAAGGACAAAGAGATAGACGAGTTCATAAAGGAAAAAAGCCAGAGGAAGCAGGACGACAATAATAAAGACAACACGAATAAATAGCATCCCCTCGTTGTCGTGAGCGCTCTGCGCTGAACCGGCTATTGTGAGATGATGGGAGGAGATTGTCAGAAAGGCCGTTCATTCATTCGTTGAAAGCGCCTCCTGTTTTCCGTATATCTCCTTTTCGTTTAAGGCAATCTGATGTGATGCCGTATCTTTTTTCTGAAGAAAACATCCTTGACGTAATTACGCAGGAGTTCATCAGTGATTGCAAAAAAGTGATCAAAAAGCCGTGGAGGAAGATATTGTAGTGTTTTTATCCCTATGAAAAATCCTAACCAATAGATTAATGAAGACCGGATATTGTAATCTTTTTTCGAACACACTTAAAACAACGCATATCTTTAAGTAATATAAACAATATAATTGAAGGGTGCAAAAAATCTTTAATAAAATGTTGGGAAACAATCCTTTAGTATCCATAATCGTCAGGACAAAAGACAGGCCGAAACTCTTAAGAAAGGCATTGCAGAGCATTGCCGGTCAAACTTATAGGCCGATAGAAGTTGTCCTTGTGAATGACGGTGGCTGTGACCTTGATGCGAAAGAATTAAAAGGTATCCTCGGCGATGTGGCGCTCAATTACATCGGGATCGAAAAGAATATGGGCAGGTCCCATGCCGGTAATGTCGGAATTAAAAATGCGAAAGGGGAGTATATAGGATTTCTGGATGATGACGACGAATTTTATCCCGAGCACGTGGCTAATCTTGTCTCGTTTCTGGAGAACAATCTTGGATTTTCGTGCTCATATTCGGATAGTGAAATCATACAAAGACGCTACAACTCCAGGGGGCACATTATCAGCGAGCAGAACAATGGAGTTTTTAAATCATCAGAGTTTTCCTATGCCGTTCTGCTTTTTGAAAATTATATCACCTTAATTTGCAGTCTTATAAGAAAAGATGTTTTAGAGGATATCGGTGGTTTTGACGAAGCGCTTGAAATGTTTGAAGATTGGGACCTTTTTATCAGAGCGTCCGAGAAACAACCCCTTTGCCATGTGCCTGCAATAACAACGAAGTACATTCAATGGAGCACTGTTCATCAGATCGCATTTATTGACCGACCCGAAGCGAGAAACAGTTTTATAAAGGTTTTAGCAAAGCATCATGAGAAGAGAACGCCTGAAATGGTCTACCAGTATTTTACGGTCAAGCAAAGAGAAATCGATCAGTTAAAAAATCTTACTAAGGACAGAGATGCGTTGGCATCTGCGAAAACAGCGTTAGAAGAAGACTTAAGAGCCAAGAATCTTTACGTAGAAAATGTACTTAAGGCTAAGGTGGTATTAGAAAGTGAGTTGAGAATTGCCCTTGAAGCTAAGACGGCATTAGAAGTTAACAGAGAAAAGATTAAGAGGGATAAAGAGGCATTGGAGAAGGAATTAAGGGAAAAGAATCTTTATATAAATGAAATAGAGAACTCCTCAGGGTGGAGATTCCTGCAGCTCTATAGAACAAAGGTAAAGGCGAAGATTTTCCCTTTGGGAACGAGAAGGGAAAGAGCTTACAAATTGATGCTCAAGGGGCTCTGGACCATGCAAACTAAGGGATATAGAGTTGTTTTTGAAAAAGTCATCGGAAAGATAAGACAGAGGCGCTCGCGCAAGCGAGTCAGGAAAGAAGAGCTTATCTTTCCAGTCTTGAATCAGGAACGTTCTGAAATAATTGACAGAAAAGTATCGGTAGTCATTCCCACGAAAGATGCAGGGGGTGAGTTTAAGAATACGTTGGAAAAGATACGCGGACAACAGGGGATTAGAGACATAGAAACGGTCATTGTTGATTCCGGGTCAGAAGATAATACAGTCTCTTTGGCCGAGCAATACGGAGCCAAAGTAGTAAGGATAAAACCTGAGGAATTCAACCATGGTACGGTAAGGAATACCGGAGCAGGACAATCTACCGGAGACTATATTATTTTTATGTCACAAGATGTTTTTCCGATAGGTAACGAATGTTTCTACGGAATGATAAAAGTTATGGAAAAAGATAAGAAGATTGCCGCTGCGACGGCGAAGCAGATCCCAAGAAGTGATGCGGATTTATTTGCTTGCTGGCAGTTATGGTATTACTATACCAAACTCATGGATTTTTCAGGGGACTATGTCGCAAACGTGTCGCCGCAAGAATTAGCAGAAATGTCTCCGGAAGAAAGAAGGAGGGGGGCCCAGCTTGACAATGTCTTTTCTTGCGTAAAAAAGAAAGTTTTTGATGACTTCAAGTTCTCTCCAATCCCTTACGCGGAGGATCTGGACTTGGGATTAAGACTTGTTTCAGGGGGCTACAAGATAGCTTTTTTCCACTCCATAGGGGTCATACACTCTCACAATAGGAACCCCGCCTATTATTTCAGGAGAAGTTTTGTGGATATAAAACATATTTTAAAACTCCTTACCTCCGAATCAATCAGGTGGGATCATTTCGGTATGCTCTCTGCCAAGGACATGCTTTCATCTATTTATGCCTTCTACTTGAAGCTTAATTCACTCAAAACTGCGGTGGGCAGCGAAGAGTGCGGACAACCGGTAAAGGATCTTATTACTACGGTGAAGACTTTTCTGCAAGACAAAAGCATGGTGAAAAACATTGATGGCGAAAAAAGCATGGACGACCTGTTTGAAAAGATTCTTCCTGATAAGAACACTTTGACTTTAGAAAGCAAAGAGTGCAACGATCTATTGCTGAAACAATATTTGGATCTTGTCGATAGTTTTGGAGAATTCCTCGGCATTTCAGGAAACATTGAAGATAAGAAAGACGAATTTATCCCCTCACTCTACAAGCTTTTTGCTGTCGTGGGAGGATCAAATTTAGGGAATTTTGCGGCATATTTGGAACAAAGGAATCTATCTGATCCTTCATTGGTATCCGTCGCCGATATTTTGGGGAAAAACATATGAAAATACTTTATGTGTTACATGATTTTTTCCCACGCTTCTATGGAGGCACTGAGAGATATGTCCTCAATCTCTCAAAACAGATGCAGCGCATGGGGCATTCTGTGACCGTACTTACCTACGGAATCGAAGATCCACCTGAAATCTTTCCGGCAAGCATGGATGATATTCTCTATAAGTCGTATGATTACGAAGGCATTCCTGTAATCTCAATCCGCCACAAACTTATCCCCGGTGATATAGGGTTTATGATAGATGACGAGAGAATTGAATATGCAATTACCAAAATAATCGAGACCAAAGTGTTCGACGTAATGCATATTGCCCATCCTATGCGGATGGCATGTTGCTATAAGGCCGCACATAAGCTTAATATCCCCGTTGTTCTTACGCTCACTGATTTTTGGTTGCTGTGTCCCAGGGGAAGATTTTATAAACCCGATTATTCATTATGTAATTCTCCCGATAGCGGGGAAAAGTGTATAACGGAATGTGGTGTCAACAGTTCCATCACTGAACGATATAAGGATGCAAAGAAATTATTTGAGGAAGTCGATGTTCTCATTTCCCCCTCACGGTTTTTGATAGGGTGTTACAAATTTAACGGATGGACCAGGAACATATCCCATATAAACCACGGCGTCGATTACAAATATGTTAAACCGTTAGCTCCTGTGGACAAGGAGCGAGATATCATATCTTTTGGCTATACAGGTGTGGTCGCGCGCTTTAAGGGTGTTGACGTGCTTGTAAACGCATTCAGAGAGGTGAATTCACCTGGCATTGCTCTTAAAATTTATGGGAATTGCATCTGGGAGCCCGCCTTCAGCCAGGAACTTGCCGCTGCCGTGGAAGAGGATAAGAGGATAAGACTTATGGGGAAGTATGACCATAGCGAACTTCCATGTGTAATGAGCGAGATTGATATAACCATAGTTCCTTCCACCACCCTGGAGAGTTATGGTCTCGTTGTTGTTGAAAGCATGGCATACGGAGTTCCGGTGATTGCTTCAGATATTGTCGGCAGTGCTTGCGAGTTTATCGAACATGGAAAAAATGGCATGGTCTTTTCTGTTCAAAAACCTTCAGAACTTACCGATATCATAAAACAAATTAGCGATCAGCCTTCTATTATAAAAACGTTGAAGTCAAACATAAGTCCTCCGCCACGTCTTGAAGAAGAGGCCTTTATGGTGGAGAAAATATATAAGTCTGTTTTGCATTAGAAATACGGAACAGCATCCGAAGCTGTCAGAAGCGGCGCATACTGTGTCGTAAAGAGTGTAATACACGAGCCCGGAGAGTATATCTGTCACGTCGGCGCTCGTTTGCCGTGTCTCAGCCATCCGCCGCCAGGGTATATGTATGCCGCTAAGCCGTCATTCATCATGAACGTCGCGAGAGGTGCCTCGCCTTCAAGAAGTTTCCTGACCGTTTCATTATTCCCGTTGCTGAAAGCAGGCCCCAGATATCCGGCTTTTGTTACTACAAAGTCGCTCTTATTCATGGCCCTGCGTATTTCATCTTCATTCAATAGTTCATAGGATACTGTTCGTACCGTGAACTTGTGCCCCACGAGGCCCTTCATATTCGCCATCTTTCCATAGAGTTCCATTATGCCGTAATTCAAAAAATGGTGGTCAACCCCAACTAATACCGTAATATTATGCCGGCTTCCTTGCTCCAAACTGTCCATAGAGCGGAGCAGGACTGTAGGATCCCAGGGCTTCTGATAGTCCGTACCGGCATCCTGTTGGAAATAATAGCTGTGGTGTACCGGCGATAGAAACTGGACTTGTCCTATAAAAAAAGGCTTATATTCGCTGCGGGCGGAAAACGTCTGGTACGAATAGTTCGTCAGACCGACAACAGCCACCAGCGCGATCATGAAATACTTCAAAACCTTACGAGGGAGCGCTGCAAGATGAACCGACATCAGAATCGCCAAAGGAGCAAGAATGGGTAAGGCAAACCTCTCTCCCCCTTTAGTGGGAGTCAGAGAGAGGAAAACGTATCCTCCAATGAACCAGAGCCAAAGCATCACGTAGTCTCTCGACGAAGCTATTTTCCGGCTAACATACAAAACGAATGAGAGAAGAAAGAGCAGGAAATAACCGACCGAAACCCCTCTTCTCGCAATATCGTGCAGGTAAATGGTCCAATTTTTAAATGACAATACTGAGACACCAAAGGTATAGTTCTCAGAGCCCTTGCCGAAGCCGAAATGAAAAAGATACCCGAATATCCGTCCCAGATTAGGAATATAATAGACCATCGCAACGGCAGCCGCAGAAAAGAGAAAAAAGGCGGTGTTTTTTCTCTTTCCCGAATCGTTATCTCTTAGGGCATAAGAGATAACGTAGACTACCGGGACGACAAAGAATACCACCCCCATGGTTTTTGCAAGCAACGCAAGCCCAGTAATAATTCCGGACAGGACCGCGTATTTCCTGACACGGAATGAATCGCTCTTGAACAGGAAAAAATAACTCAGGGCGGTCAGGGCAGCAAGGGGAAACTCGTACAGATAGTCTCTCGGGTAGGCAATAAAAGCCGGAAAAGTGGCGCAGGAAAAGACTGAAAGCACTGCCGCCCAGGTTCCTGATAACCGTTTACCGATAAAAAAAACCGACAGGAAAAGAATGAACAGGTAAAGGGAATTGACTACGTATGCCGTCTGGATGTCAGGACCGAATATGAAATAAAACGGCACGGTGGTTATCGGTACCAGGGGACCTGCCCACGGGGACCCTTGGAATATGAACTTCACGAAGCCCCACACATCGCCATTTCTTAAGAGATCATACTCGCTGAGGCCCAGGTAGATATAAAAGGACTGATCCCAGGACGGAGGTATGTGTGAAAGGTTATATCTGATCCAAATGTGATTAATGTAGCTCAGGATCGCAACAAATGACAGCAAAAGAAAAGTTTGCAAAGCATACCGCTTCATATGATTAATGAATCATACCACGCTTGATCCGTTCTTTGCATATTATATCAATCGATTTCATGCAAGCTTTTGGATCATGACAGCCTTCAGATTTTAACCATATTTGGAAAGGAGTTCGCTATGAATATGCCCTTTCTCACTAATATCAAAAACTTGGATTCAAAGAGTAAACTCTTGTTATTAACTTTTATGCTCATTGTAAATTCGATTACTTTTGTTAACATAAGAACAGTATTATGATGTGATAGTAATATATATAGGGAGCTTATTCCCCTTATGATTTCTGAGCGCAAATAGATACATCTCGTCCGATTTTTTAGGAACGGAATGAATCTGAATATCCCGGAAACCGGCTTACTCTTTTCTGTCATAATCTCTCCTTTGTATAAAAAGTATGACTTCTTCCGAGGATCTACACTCTTTCCAGCATCTATCCCTCCCCTGCCCTTTTCACTTTTTTGCGATGCCGTAATACTGGGCGCCGAGGGGAATCCTTCTCAGGTATTTCTCAAAGGGGATCAGAAAGGAGAGGAATTTCGGAAAGAAAATGGTGAAGTGTATCCTTCTTTGTTTAAATCCACTTGCCGAAAGGGCGGCATTCGCATACTTCGGGTTGAGGAGCCGCGCATCTCTATCGAATGCACAGTCCCTCACCGTACGCACTGTAAGGGGATTGAGGGGGTTGTGTTCGAATATAAAGAGGACTCCTCTCTCATGCAACTTTTCATGGAGATTTCTGAGAAGGGGCAGGTGCATTTCGAATGGTATGTGGTGAAAAACGTTTGCGGCAAAGATAACGTCAAAGGTACCATCGAAGGGAATCGTGAAACCATCGAAGGCTGTGAACGTCATGTTTCGAAATTCACTATTCCTCTCTCTAGCTAATGCGATTGATCTCTCGGAGACATCGACGGAAAAGATGACGCTTTTCGGGAAATAGCTCCTGATGTACTTTTCACTCTTACCGATCCCGCATCCGAAATTCAGGAAGCGGATCTCCTGCTTCTCAGTCCCCTCCGATCGCAGGTAATTACAAATCTCCCGTACCTTCGATTCGTCGAAATAGGATGGGTCAAAACCCGATTTCCTGATATTCTCGGCATGGATCGATTCATAGTCGCTCACAAATCTGTCGAAATCACTCATGCCTCACTCCCGGGTTCGTCGTCCATGTTATGGGTCTCCTTGATGATGAAAATAGGCCTTCTCTTTACCTCAAGATACATCTTTCCCAAGTATTCGCCGATAAGACCGAGGAAGAGCATATTCAGCCCGCCAATGAAAAATATCGGGATCACAATCGAGGCCCAGCCGGGAATAGTCCTTCCGGCGAGCGTCATAAGAAAGGCCCAGACGATAAGACAGAGCGAGCCGAGAGAGATGATGAAGCCCGTCACGAAGGCTATCCTGAGGGGGACACTGCTAAAGGACGTGATCCCCTCCCAGGCAAAGGCGATCATCTTGCGCAGAGGATACTTTGTCTCCCCTGCGAACCGTGACTGGCGGTCGTAATAGACGATCTCGTGCCTAAATCCGAGATAGGGGAAGATTCCCCGGAGAAAGATGTTGACCTCCGCGATGTCCCTGAAGGCCTCTACGACCTTCCTCGAAATCAGGCGGAAGTCTGCGTGATCATATATTATGTCTACTCCCATCGCCTTCATTGCCTTATAGAAAAAACGAGCCGTCCATCTCTTGAAGAGGCTATCCTTTTGTCTCATCCTCCTGACCGCATAGACGATGTCGTTTCCTGCCCGGTATTTCTCGATCATCTCTTCGATCAGTTCAGGAGGATCCTGCAGGTCCGCGTCGAGACTCACTACCGCATCTCCCATAGCATGAAGGATACCAGCTGCCAGCGCCGGCTGATGCCCGAAGTTCCTGCTAAAGGATAGGACTTTTATTTTATGGGATCTCGATGAGAGCTCTCGCAGTATCTGGAGAGAAAGGTCTCGCGATCCGTCATCGACATAGAGCACCTCGTAGTCGCCAATCAATCCCTTCTCGATTAGGTCTTTGAGGAGAGCCGTAATCCTCCCGTGGGTAGATTCTATCACAGCCTCCTCATTGAAAACCGGTATGACAATACTCAGTTTCATTTATTTCCCCTACGGTGAAAAAAATTCTTCTTAATTATACTAAAAATTATACTAAAAAGCTCATATGGCCTGCCTACGATTACCAGCAGGAAACAGTTCATGAACCTGAAGTGAGAAAGATCGATGTCGTCGAGTTCTCCGTGAATAAAGGGAGTAATGACCCAGATTTAGACTGGTTCATGCTGAGAAACATGGCGTTCCACAAATAGACTACCTGCTTAGTGATCGGTCTTTTATGATATAACCGCAGTTTTCGAGATAAACAAGGTATCATTCTTCATCATGAATAAAGTATATTTGATGATGCAAATGGCTATCAGAAATACGGTGTATCACTGGTCGGCAGTTGCAGCATGAAGATGAAAACAATATCTGTAATAATCGTCAACTATAATGGAAAACATCTGCTGAGAGCTTGTCTCGAATCTCTGCATAACCAGTACTTTAAAAATATCGAGATTATTCTGGTAGACAACGCTTCACAAGATGGTTCAACTGAATACGTCAGAGAAGCTTTCCCGGATGTAAAGATCGTTTCCCTGCCGGCAAATGTCGGTTTTGCCGGCGCGAACAATGAAGGCTTCAAGCAGGCAAAGGGCCGTTACATTATGCTCATTAACAATGACGCTGAAGTTGATAAGAACTGCATCGAACGCCTGTATGACGTGATGGAAGCGCACCCTGATGTCGGTATCGGCGCTACGAAGATGATTGTGTATGGCAAGAATATCATTGACAGCGCAGGTGATGGTTTCACAACCAACCTGAAAGGGTTCAAGCGCGGTGAAGGCATGCCGTCTTCACATTTTTATGACAGAGAGGAGTTAGTGTTCGGCGCATGCGCAGGGGCTGCAATTTACAGGTGCGTAATGCTTGAGGAGACCGGGTTTTTCGATGAAGATTTCTTCCTGATCCATGAGGACACCGACTTGAATTTCCGGGCCCAGCTTGCGGGATGGAAGGCTGTATATGTGCCGTCCGCAATAGTGCATCACAAAGTAAGGGCATCAATAGGACACATGAGCGATGTAGCGATCTACTATGCTCTGAGAAACAGCGAACTGGTGAGAATCAAGAATGTTCCTCTCTCCCTTTTTTTGAGATGCCTTCCGGAATTTGCTGTAGGCGAAATCTTAGATTTCATCTATTTTGCCTTAAAGCATCGGAAATTTAAGAATTATATCAAAGCGAAAATCGATGTACTCAAATCATTGCGAAATACATTGAAAAAAAGAGGAGATATCATGAAAAGGATGAAGAAGGTAGGCAATAAATACCTTTACAGTATGATGACCCCTATCTGGAACAAAAAGTTCCTGATCTCGAAAATAAAGAAATTGCTGTACGGATGAAGGAAAGTTTGAAATTGAATCTGATAAGAAGGCAGAACTACTTTCTCTGCAAGTGGTTCAAACACGGTGGATGGTATCCAGACCATGTCTTGCGGTTTTCACTCTAAGCGGGAAGTAAGGGGACATTCTTGACTAATTAGAGTCTGTGTATAAAGTCCCGGTTTTCTGATTTACAGATGCAAATCCACACCCGGTGTCTTTCATTTTTTTAAACTTTGTTGAATGTTTGTTAAAATCATACGTCGCATCAGCATTTTCA
>JBAZZX010000049.1:0-19573 GCA_041658585.1 Thermodesulfovibrionales bacterium | reverse complement strand
CTGCTTACGATTGAATCATGGATCGCCTGAACGATCACTTCCCTTTTTTCACCCTTTGCTATTAAACTGACGACCTCCGACTCGGCAAAGACGGTGCATAAGCTGTTTATCTTTATGGTCCCGTTTTTAGAATTAAAGACTTCACCAAATCCGTCAATATCATATCCGAGAGCCTTAGCCATAATCTCAAGAAATCTCCCGGTGCCTGCCGCACAACGGTCATTCATTTCAAAATTTTTAACGGTACCGTCTTCATAAAGACTGATAACCTTGGTATCCTGGCCGCCTATGTCTATGATCGTTCTGCAACCCGGGAATAGCTCTTTTGCGCCTCTTGCAACCGCTTTTATTTCCGTAATGGTTTTTACATTCCCGTGAACTTCGAGCAGGTATCTTCCATAGCCGGTTGCTACAAGTTTATCCGGCTTGTATTTATCTATCATCTCATTGCAGAAAGCAAGGGGTGAATGACCCGTTTCTCCCCTGTGAAATTCAATTATACGGTTGTTCTTCAGAAGAACGTACTTGATATACCGGGAACCTATATCAATACCACCTGTCTTCAAACACGAACGCCCTTTCCGATCATTTCGAGGAATGCTTCAACCCGGGTCTTTAACTGGCCCATATCTTCCATGCTGTAGTCGGTTTCGATCCGCAAAAAAGGGACTTTCATGGCGTCGGCAACCTTTTTCACTTTGTAAGCCTCCATCATGTAAGGGGTGCAGAACTGGATGGCATAGTGGATAATGCCGTCAGCCTTAAGCCTGCCGGCCAGATCTTCTATATCCGATAGACGTTCATTATTCGGCGTAAAACATGCGCAGTTGATCTTCATATATCTGTCGGCTATTTTCTGCATTGCATCCTCTAAAGAAGAAAAATTGTCATCAAGCAATGACCTGAAATTTCTCTCTCCTACACATGATTCCTCGCCGACAATCGTTGCGCCGCTGCCTTCGGTTATGGCATGAAGTTTCCAGTTGGGAATCGCCATAGGCGAACCTGAAACGAGAATCCTGGGACTCCCTTTGGAGGCTGCTCCGGCGCCTGATTTTACCCGTTGGTCAAGTTCGTCACAGAGTTCATTTACTTTTGCAGTAAAACGTAAAGGATCATCATAAAATACGACCTGGTTTATGAGCAGCGCATCAAGTCCGGAAATTGGAGACGGATCATTTGATCTTAAGAGGGACAATCTCTGAAGGGCTTTCCTTTTGTCATTAACGATCTTTGAGGCTTCTTTCAATTTTTCGAGTGTTATCTTTTTCCCGCTTAATGATTCAAGTTTTTTTGAGAACCTTTTTACTTCATTCTGCCAGAGTGCTTTCCCATCATCACTTTTTGTATTCGGTATATCCATGACATACATCTTCCCGTTTGTCATTTCATCAAACAGCTCGTAGGCCTTTTTCTTGCCGTCACAGGTTGTTTCACCGACGATCAGATCGGTTGTCTGTATATAAGGGCAAAGACCGGCAAGTTTAAATCCCATAAATGCTTTAATAAGCGCACACGTATTCCTTGGAATATACTTTTCCGCCTCGTCAGCGCCGACATCGGCGCCTGCACAGAGTCCGATACAAACACCGTCGACGGCAAGGATAAGTTCCTCCGGAACGTAAACACAGAAAGTACCGATTATTTTCCTGCCCTGCTTTTTTGCCTCAACGATTTCTTCAATACGCAGTCCGTGTACTTCGGATATAACGAAATCAAAATACTTCATGCCTTCGGGACGGTTTTTCTGTGAAAGGTAAATATTTTTGTAAGCATCGGTCAATACCCCGAGAAGCCCGTTATGCGCCTCGAGATTCATATCTAAACCACTCCACATCTCTCTGTAATCTTTGGACATATTCTTCTCCTTTTAGATAATCAGTTTCCGCCTGAAGAGTTAACTTGCAACACTGTATATTAAGATTACCGGTTTCCCATCCTCCGGCAATATGTTCGCATTTCCTTTAAACCTCGAATTTGGATTAAGGAATCTCTTTAAAGAATGTGTCTGTGGATAGTTGGCGTTGCTCGAAATGGATATCCAGCAGCTTTCAAGGCAGGTGATGCAGCCGGTATTCTTTTCCTCTGATGCTTTTCTGTTTCCGCCGAATTTTATTTTAAATCCCTTTCCTTTTTCATCAATGAAGATATCGTTCAGAGAAAGTTCTTTCCCAAGTCCGGGCCATGTTGCCTTCACGTCGAGCGTGTCTCCTTCCACGTATTTGCCGATAGTATCCTTGGTCAAAGTATTTCCCGGTTTCGCGCCTATTTTGATAAGGGCGTCATGAAAATCCAACTGGTTTGCATATGACCTCAATATTGCCCTGTCCTGGAATTTCCCGTCTTTAAACACCACACCCCAGTGGACATTAGACTGGTGTACGTTCATCTCATTCACTTCGGTATAGATGAGAACTCTTTTGCCTTTCTCATCGATGATCAGAGGCTTCTCTCTTGTCGGAAAATTCTGTGGCTCGACAACGGTTTGCTTTGCTGCAATTTTTTGTTTCCCCTTTGTTGGTGATTCGGCAAAAACCTGAATGCCGATCAATAGTAAAAGTCCCGTAATGCAGAAAGCGGCAGCCATTTTCCTGAGAAATGCACCATTGTTTGTTGTGTTAAAAACGGTTTTTAGAATCTTTTTTTCAGACATTTTTCTCCCTCCGGTTCAAGATGTTTTATATAGGGTCTGTTAACCCTTTTTTTGCTTTATATTTTCTATAGAATAAAGGTATCAAAGATACCAGAATGATCAACCCGAATCCGATGATAAGCGTCGGAGATATTTTCCCTTTCAGCAAATCCAGAAAAGAGCTTGAAAAAACAATGAATGCAATGCAGGCCGGCAGCATACAGATGAATGTGGTAATTGCATAGTGAAGGAATTTAATTTTGGTCAGCCCGAAAGCATAATTCAGAAGGTTGAACGGGAAGAGAGGTATAAGACGTGTAAAGGCGACGATCTTCCAGCCGTGGTTTTCAACGCCTTCGTCGAGACGCCTCCATTTCGGACCCCTTAACTTATGTTCGATCCAGTCTCTTGCTATATATCGTGATACAAGAAATGCGACGCAGGCGCCGAGGGTAGCGCTTGTAATGGTATATATCACGCCCCAAAACGGGCCGAATAAAATTCCGCCTGCAATTGTTATCGGCAGACCCGGCAGGAACAAAGCAGGGGCTATAGTGTAAATCAGCATGTAAACGACCGGCGCAAGTATACCGTACCCTTGTATCCACTGTCTGAGAGCATCCTGTTCGAGATAATTCGTTATGCCTGTAAAACGCACGGTGAGTATTGCTGCAATAATAAAGAGGAGAAAGAGACTCCGTTTCAGAAACCCTTTTCTGCCGGTATCTTCACCTGCGCTGAATGTCCTTTCACGGGTGACCGGCGCGTGCACGGACTTTTGAAAATGCTTTTTCAGTTTAAGCCGGTTCATATAAGTTATCGGCGCTTTTGCAACTTTTTCTCTGCCTGCTAAAGTTATTTCCGGTTCAAAGATGAGGTCAACAATATGACTGGTCGGGGTTATTGAATTTAAATAATTCGCACAGCCTGCGCAGTAGGTAAGTATCCTGTTGCCGTTTGTCTCCTTTTTTCTCAGTAAACCCCAGTTCCCGGCAAGATCGGGAGATAGAAATCCTACGGACCCCCCTTCCCCGCAGCAGAGGGTCTTCCCACGGGCATGAGGCATTTCCTCAATAATTAAATTTTTCTTGGTCGCAATATTTCTTATGGCGGAATGGACGGATTCTTCAAATCTTAGAGCGCACGGATCGTGGATCGCTATCACCCCTTCGGCTTTCCCCGTATCCGGCAGTCCGTTCTCTGCAATAAATTCGTAGACTGTTTTGACCGATAATTTCCCGCCGTATTTTCTGAAAACTTTGTAACAGTTCGGACAGGCAACAAGGATATTTTGAATCCCATTAACCGTTAAAAAATCCTTCATCTCCTTGAACATGGAATTGAAATAGTTATCTCTGCCGAGGTCATGGGAAGGCTTTGTGCAGCAGTCAAGGACGATGCCGAGAGAAGGAATAGTTTTTTTCATGTGTTCGTACAGTTTTATTACCTTGTCGGGATGCGTTCCGGGCAGAGTGCAGCCGGGGAAAAATACGGTATCACATCCCACGGGCAATGCATAATAGGTATAACGTTTTGAAGTCCCGCGCTTTTCATAGCCGAGAATTCCTGCATGTTCCGGATAATCCCCGTTCCCCTGCCTGACAGCCTCCCGCCGCATTTCAAGGAACATATCCGCGGGATTGATTTTTACCGGACAGACGGCAGCACATAACCGGCACAGGCTGCATTCAAAAGGCATGGCCTGATGCTTTTTATCCCCTGGATTGTAAGAATCGGCTATCTCCTTAGGTTTTCCGTACCTTCTCAGAAACTCGCATTCCTTCTGGCAAAGTTTGCAGTTGATGCATTTTTGAGAGACGGTTTCAAGTTCTTTCCAAAGGGAGGAGCTTATCCGTTCCTTTGAGGCATGAGCTTCTATAGATTCAATCGTATTCATAACAGTATATACACTAATTTAACCTCCAAAATATCAATATATCCAATATGAAATTCCTATGGATCGACCTGGAAATATAGTAATTACCTATATGAATATTTAAGGTAAAATAGAACTGTGAAAGTCTCCCTTCAGTTATGGGTGCAAAAATCCTCCCCTTTGCAAGGGGAGGTTGGAGGGGTTTATAAAATTAATCAAAACCACCCCTTCCCCTCCTTGCAAAGGAGGGGATTAAATCCATAACTGAAGGATTACCTATGAAAGTCTCTGATGAGGATTTAAAATTGGCGGTTACGGCAACGGAAGAGGAATTAAAAACCCTTGTTCATCACCCGTCTTCGCAAGTCATCTCGCGAATACTCTTCAACCAAAACCTGACGGAAGACCTCGCTCTGGTCATTGCAAACAGAAAAAATATTCATCCCGAAATTATAGAGATTTTATACCATAGCAGGAAATGGAAAGAATGCTACCGGATCGTTCATGCATTATGCAAAAATCCGAGGACCCCGCAGAAAATATCTTTATCGTTACTCAAGTCCCTGAGAATAATTGACGTCGCTGATTTGACAAGGAACAAGCAGGTCCCGATCACTTTAAGGGCTAAAGCAGAGGCGTATATCAATGAAAAGATGCTTGCCATTCCTCTGGGAATTAAAATAGCCATTGCGCGAAGGGCAAGCAGCAACGTCCTCATGAGACTCATAGAAGACGGCATGAAGCAGGTCGTGGACGTCTGTCTTCAGAGTCCTTATATAACGGAAGCCGACATCTGCAAGATCGTCCATATGAAAAAAATAGCTATCCATGTAATCCGTCAGATAGCGGAGCATCCAAAATGGCAGCGCAGATACGACGTGCAATGGTCTCTCATAAGGAATAATAAGGCGCCCCTTGCGCATGTGGTCAATTACCTCGAAAAAATCAAAACCACGGACTTAAAAGAACTCTACCACGATCCCGAAGTCCCGAGAAGCACAAAACCGTTCATTTACCGGGAACTTTTGGACAGAGGGGAACCGCAACTCTGATATTATGCCTTATTCTTTTTTAACCCGGATTATTCATAAAATTGGCACGGCAACCGAGGATAGAGTATTTGAGCGGTTTTTTTTGCCGATAGTCAAATACGGTATTTAAAAATAAAGAGGCAAAAGCCTCGCAGGGAGGAACGACCGAGAATGAGCGCAAATACTCTCTCCTCGGTTCAATCAACTAAATTTGTGAATAATCCGGGTTAGCAGTTACACATTAAACCTGAAGTTGATGATATCGCCGTCTTTTACTTCGTATGTCTTGCCTTCAAGCCGCAGGAGTCCTTTTTCCTTTGCAGCATGCATATTGCGTAAGGCGATGAAATCGGCATAGGAGACGACCTCCGCACGGATAAACCCGCGTGAGATGTCGGAATGAACTTTGCCGGCGGCATTTACGGCGTCCGTGCCCTTCCTGATGGTCCAGGCCCTTACCTCGTCTTCTCCGACAGTGAGAAATGATATAAGCCCGAGCATCTGATAGCAGGTCTTGATGAGCTTGTTAGATGCAGGCTCGTCAATACCCAGCTCTTCAAGAAAAGGCCCCTTTTCCTCAGGCGGCAATTGGGCTATTTCCATTTCGATTTTACCGCACAAAGTCAGGGCAGGAATGGATTGATAACGCTCCTTAATGGATGACCGGAGGGTGTTTGCATGGTCTGATTCCAAATCTTTTTCTCCAATATTCAAAACTATTACTTTGGGGATAGTCGATAAAAACTGCAGCGCTCTCATCGCTTTCAATTCTTCTTCATTAAATTCCACATCTCTCAGAGCAGTCTCTTTCATCAGAAATTCTTTGCACTTTAAAAGAAGTTTCTTCTCTGATTCATCCGGTTTCTTCCCGCGTTTTTTTTGGGCCTCTTCCATTCGTTCAAGGCGTTTTTCGACAAGATCGAGATCACCGAAGATCAATTCAAGCTCCAGAGTCTCTATATCTCTTGCAGGGTCAATGTTACCCAGGGGATGCAGCACGGATTCATCATCAAAAACCCTTACTACATTGACGATGGCCTCCACGTCTTTTATTAAATCAAAGACCTTTCTGTTCTGCTTTACGTCTCCTTTTGTAAGCCCGATATAATCAATATATTCGACCGCGGCATTGGTTGTTTTTTTCGGCCTGAAAATTTCCGAAAGCCTGTCTATCCTTGCGTCGGGAACTTTAACCACGCCCAGGTTCGGTTCACCGGAAACGGTCGCATAGACTGTGGCCTCTATATTCATACCGGTGAGCGCGTTGAAGACCGTGGTCTTCCCTGAATTTGATAATCCGATAATAGCTATTTTCATTATTCCTCCTTAATCTCTATATTATAGAACAAATGGGAGTGCGAGAAATTTATTGGTAACCGTATTTCATTACGGTAAAAAGCAAAACAGTTCAATATTCCCCCTCTTGGGATAAGAGGGGGCAAGGGGGAGTTATTTTAGAGGTGTAGATTTTTAGGTGTTTTTTTCATACAATATCCGTATAAATATCTGAAGAATAACAAACAGGAGGCAAAATGATTTGCAAGAAGAACGTACTATATAAAACAAAAATTCCAATAACGGGTTTCATTGCAGGTCTTATGTTTGTATTAAGCCTGTGCAGTTGGTCGTACACTTATGCCGGTGAAGCGGCAATTTCAAAAGAATCGGTAGATATCCTTATAAAAGTAGGACAGGCAACTGCCGAAATCGTTGACGCCGTAAGACCTGCTATTGTGAACATATCAACAACACGGACTGTTAAGTTTCAGGGCGGAGGTGACCAGTTTCTTGATGATCCTTTCTTTAGACGCTTTTTCGGAGACCGCTTTAAAACCCCCAAAGAACACAAGTCATTAGGCCTGGGTTCGGGTGTAATTGTAGACGCCGACGGCTATATCCTGACTGCAAATCATGTAATACAGGGAGCTGATGAGATAAAGGTCACACTCTCCGATAAAAGGGAGTTCAAGGGCAAGATAGTCGGAAGCGATATTATGACCGATATCGGGGTTGTCAAGATAGATGCAAAAGACCTTCCCAGCGTCAAAATGGGGGATTCCGCTAAATTACGCGTCGGCGAAACCGTGCTTGCCATAGGAAGCCCGTATGGATTGAGCCAGACTGTAACCATGGGCATCGTCAGCGCGGTCGGAAGGGCCAATGTCGGTATAGCGGATTATGAGGATTTCATCCAGACGGACGCAGCAATAAATCCGGGGAATTCCGGCGGCGCCCTTGTGAATGTAAGAGGAGAACTGGTCGGGATAAATACCGCTATCTTCAGCACAAGCGGAGGTTACCAGGGCATAGGGTTTGCCGTACCCACCAGTATGGCAAAAGCTGCAATGGACAGCCTTATCAACAAAGGCAAAGTCGTCAGGGGTTGGCTTGGGGTATCGATCCAGAGCCTGACGCCGGAACTTGCAAAGCAGTTCGAACTAACGGATGGCAAAGGGGTGCTTGTCGGAGACATTGTAGAGGCCAGCCCTGCGGACAAAGCAGGTTTGCAAAGGGGCGATATTATTGTCGAGGTCCAGGGGAAAAAGATTGACGACCCGAATCAGATCAGGAATATGGTTGCAGGCATAGAGCCCGGACAGGAAATTGAAATGAAAATCATCAGAGAGAATAAGCCCATTACGAAAAATGTGACCGTAAGCGAGCTGCCAACCGATGTGCAGAAACCTGCGAAAGGAGAATACGGCAATCTCCTCAACGGGGTGAGCGTACAGGAACTTACGCCGGAATTCATTGAAAGATTTGATATTCCAAAGAAGCTCAAAGGCGTCATTGTTGCCGAAGTAGATGAGGACAGTCCCGCCTTCGGGATTATTAAACCGGGTGATATCATTCAGGAGATTAACAAACAGAATATAGCCGGCCTCAAGGATTATGAAAAAGTGGCTGCCAAAATAAAACAGGGTGAAGACGTCATGCTTTTTATCCGCAGAGGACAGGCATCCAAATATATTACGCTTTCAGGGAAATAGAGAAGCAATACTTTCTTATAATGAACTACCCCTCAGTCCCGAAAGCTTTCGGGACAAGGTATCTTAAATCTCCCCTCCCTTGAGGGGAGGGGATTAAGGGGAGGGTGTTGAATTCATCTTCCATCAATCACCCTCTCCCTAACCCTCCCCCCTCAAGGGGGAGGAAATAATACAAGTCGTAGACAATGACATTTTGCATAAACCATTATCTTATCTTTCTCATCACCTCAATAAGCGGTATTTTTAATTTCTTTGCAATCCTTTTGCAGTCCTCATATTCAGGCGTCGTTTTAATAATGTCCGTTCCGGATTTTGCAACCTTTACCCTGACCTTTCCGAACTCGGTATCGATTTTTTTAATCTCCCGGTGAAGCACCTTCCTCTCCGATTTATGAAATCTCAAGCCTATTGTAGTTGTCTCTTCCAGAATGATGTCGGACAATAGTCCTATTTTTTGCTCATTGCAAAGGACTGTTAACTTTACTCCGGGTCTTCCTTTTTTCATGATTATCTGTGTCAGAAACACATCGAGAGCGCCGGCCTTGAAAAGCCTTTCCATGACATATTCGTACAACTGCGGGTTCATGTCATCAATATTCGTTTCGATGACTGTTATTGTTTCATCTGAAAATCCACCCACCCTCCCTTTACCAAAGCGGGGAGAGCGCCTATCGAAGGAATTAATGTCCATATCCTGAGTGTCTCCGATAAATAGCCGCAAAATATTAGGCCGGTCTTTGAAATCCCTGCCGCCTGCGCCTATGCCTGTCTTTTCAATCTCCATAACGGGGATATCTCCGAATCCGGCAGAAAGTTCTTTAATAATCGCCGCACCTGTAGGGGTGGTCAACTCGAAAGGATCAGACCGTGAATATACGGGTGTGTTTTTTAATATTTCCGCTGTGGCAGGGGCCGGAACAGGCAGCATTCCGTGTTCCGTCTTTATAAAACCGTTTCCAAGATTAATCGGAGAGGCATAAACTTTCTCGATACCGAGCATATCCAGTCCGATAAGAGCGCCAAAGATATCAACGATACAATCTATAGCGCCGAGTTCATGGAGATGGACCGTATCAAGGGATTCTCCGTGGACCTTGGCCTCGGCCTTGAAAATTCTTTTAAAGATATTCAGTCCCTGTTTCTTTATCCCTTCAGAGAGTGATGATGTATTGATAGTTTTTTCAACGTCTTTCCACAAAGAGAGCTTTATGTCCTCATCCCTGTTTTGTTTCGGGCGTATCGCGTTTAGAATTACGTCAACTTTGCAGGCGGCAATATGGGAACGTTTTACTTTTTTTGAGGTTAGCCGGTAACCGCCGGCAGGAATCTTTCGCAGTTCTTTTTCCAGCATCTTCAGAGACACCCCTGCATCGACAAGGGCGCCAAGGCACATGTCCCCGCTGATTCCCGAAAAACAGTCAAAATAGGCTATCTTCAAAATATATCCCGAAACAGATCCGGAAGGAGGTTACTTTTTCTTGCCTGCATTTTTCAGGAAAGAAATAATAAACAAAAAAGCCGCTACTATTACAATCCCTTTCCACATAAATCCAAGGGCGCTGAAACCGATCTTTGTGACGGTTTTTCCAAAAAACAACATAAGGATTAAAGCTCCGATGGCGAGGGCTATCTTTTGGTATTTATTCATTTATTAAGAGTTTCATAATAGTAACAACATTATTTATAAAATCCCTCCCAACCTCCCTTTGCCAAAGGGAGGAATGGTTCGACAAGCTCACCATGACATTTGTCATCCTGAGCTTGTCGAAGGATGGCAACCAGGGGTAAGGTCTACGACTCGTAGAGGGAGATTTTCAGATTCATTTAAATTCAATTTTGTGACCATCAATAAGGTTAAAAATGTCGATAACCCTCGGCAGAGAACGGCTTTTCTTTTCCGAAACTGTCGACAATGCTTGTTTTTGATTTTACAATATCACCAATATATATTGCGTTAATTTTCTTTTCAGGCGGGGCTGTAAACAGCAGCTCGTAATCTTCACCGCCTGTTAGTGCCAATCCGAGCGGAGAGAGACCGAGTAAAGACGCCGCTTCCTTCATTTCCGCCGATATGGGAATTTTTTCTTTAAAGATTCTTGCGCCGACCTTGCTTTCTTTGCAGAGACGGGTCAAATCAATCTGGAGTCCGTCGCTGATATCGATCATGGCGGTTGCATATTGAACGATCTTTTTCGGATTTCTTGCCTCGGGAATGAGATGTCTCCTTACCAGCGGCTCAACGACTTCCCAGGATAATCCCAATTTCAAAAATGCGGAATGCGGAATGCGAAGGGCGGAATTTTTCGCCGAACGCCGAACGCCAATAGCTCGCCTCAGCGAGTCGCCTGGGGCGACCGGACGGTCTTTAGTCAAAGGGACCTGACATTTTATTCTTTTCAACAACTCAAGGCCGCAGGCAGAGTCGCCAAGATTTCCCGTAACATAGATCCTGTCCCCGGCATTTGCCCCGGATCGCAAAATCTGCTTCTCTGCATATCCGATAAGGGTAGCAGACAGCACAAGGTCTTTTTTGGACGCCGACAGATCACCGCCTATCAAAACTATTTGATATGCCTTTAAAGCATCCTGAATGCCGTCAAACAGCATGTCAACGAATGCCGCTTCCGTATTCCTGTTGAGGGCAATGTTTAAGAGGACGAAGGCAGGCAGGCCGCCCATAGCGTAGACGTCGCTCACATTGACGGAGATCAGCTTGGACCCCAGTTGATAGGGCGTCATATAGCGCAGATCAAAATGGACCTTCTCGACCATCATGTCGGTAGTCACAAGAAGGTTCCTGTTTGCAGGTTTTATGACTGCGGCGTCATCGCCTATACCGGCGATAATATTTTCTGATTTGCTCTTAAACCGCTCTCTTATGCGGTCAAGGAGTAAAAGTTCACCGACGCCCGATATTTTTGAGGAAGCCGGCAATCGCTACCTTTTCTTCTTTTTATGTTCAGACCGGTTGCTGTTGTTGGTCTTTTTCGGTTTTTTGTTCTCTTTCTTTTTCAGCGCTACCTTCAGGACGTCGTCCATGGTCTCGGCAAACACAAACTCCATGTCTTTCTTTATATATTTCGGTATATCTTCAAGGTCTTTCCTGTTGCGTTCCGGTACAATGACCTTTTTGATCCCCATTCTCTTGGCGGCAAGGGTTTTTTCCTTGAGGCCGCCGATGGGCAGCACCCTGCCTCTTAATGTAACCTCACCGGTCATTGCCACATTCTTGCTGACCGGTTTTCCGGTCAGAGCCGAGGCTATTGCAGTTGCCATGGTAATACCGGCAGACGGACCATCTTTTGGAATGGCGCCGGCCGGGACATGTATATGCAAATCTATTTTAGAGAACATGTCCTCATTTATCCCGAGGAACGCGGCCTTCGACCGCACATAACTTAAAGCCGCCTGTGCAGACTCCTTCATGATATCTCCAAGCTGTCCGGTCAAAGTAAGATGCCCCTTGCCTTTCATGGTCGTTGCTTCAACATAGATGATATCTCCACCGGACTCCGTCCATGCAAGGCCGGTTGACACGCCTACTTCATCTTTTTCTATCTCCTCTTCGGGAAGAAATTTAGGCACACCCAAATATCTGTGAATATTCTTCGCAGTCATTACAAAGGGTTTGTCTCTGCCCTCGGCAATCTTTTTTGCCACTTTTCTGCAAAGGTGAGCAATCTCTCTTTCAAGGTTTCTGACACCTGCTTCTCTTGTATACTGTGAAATAAGATTGAAAAGTCCGGCATCCGTCAGCTTCAATACCTTGTCGCTGATGCCGTGCTCTTCGAGCTGCTTTGGTATGAGATAATTCTTGGCAATTCCAAGCTTCTCTTCCGTCGTATATCCGGACAGGTAGATTATCTCCATTCTGTCTCTCAAAGGCCCGGGGATCGTATCAACCAGATTGCCTGTGGTAATGAACATAACCTTTGACAGATCAAAGGGCACCGCAAGGTAATGGTCCGCAAAGGTATTATTCTGCTCCGGGTCGAGGACCTCAAGGAGGGCCGAAGACGGGTCTCCCCTGAAGTCGTTCCCTATCTTGTCTATCTCGTCGAGCATGAACACCGGATTAATCGTGCCCGCGGTCTTTATGCCCTGTATAATCCTTCCGGGTAGTGCGCCGACATATGTGCGCCTGTGTCCCCTGATCTCGGCCTCATCCCTAACTCCGCCGAGGGACATCCTGACAAACTCCCTTCCGAGAGACCGGGCAATAGATTTTCCAAGAGATGTTTTTCCGACGCCCGGAGGGCCGATAAAACAGATTATCGGTCCCTTCATTTTCTCCTTCAGTTTCCTTACGCTAAGATACTCCAGTATTCGTTCCTTTACTTTTTCCAGATCGTAGTGGTCGTCATTCAGCACCTTTTCCGCAGCCTTGATATCGAGATTATCGGTTGTCGTTTTTGACCATGGTATTTCAACAAGCCAGTCAAGATAGGTCCTTACCGTGCCGGCCTCCGCGCTGTCCGGATGCATCTTTTCAAGGCGCTTAAGCTGCTTTTCAGCCTCTTTTAAAACTTTTTCGGGCATATTCGCGTCTTCGATCTTCTTCTTGAATTCCTTTATCTCCTCGGCCCTTTCATCAATATCTCCAAGCTCCTTCTGTATGGCTTTGAGCTGCTCTCTAAGAAAATATTCCCGCTGTGTCTTGTCGATTTCACCCCTTGCCTCGGACTGTATCTTTTGCTGAACGGTCAGGAGTTCGGTCTCTCTGGACAGGATTTCAGTGACGCGCTTCAGTCGTTGTACGGGATCTATTATTTCAAGTATTTCCTGTGACTGCTCGGTCTTCAAGCCGATATTTGAAGCGACCAGATCGGCAAGCCTTCCGGGCTCTTCGATATTCTCGACAACACCCATAATGTCGGGGAGTATGGATTTCCCGAGAGACACTACCTTCTCTAATTGTCCTTTTACATTTCTTACCAGCGCCTCGTCTTCAATACTGAGGGGTTCCGTTTTCTGGTCGGTTAACTTCTCGATGGCCGCCTTGAAAAAAGGATCGGTCTGGTCATATTTCAAGGCCCTTGCCTTGCTTAGGCCCTGCACCAGAATTTTTACCCTTCCGTCCGGAAGTTTCAGCATCCTCATGACAAGGGCCACCGTTCCAATCGAAAAAAGATCTTCAGGCGCGGGATTCTCCACATTCAGGTCTTTTTGCGTGAGGAGAAAAACCATTCTGTTCGTGCTGAGGGAATATTCAATGGCCTTTATAGACATCTCTCTGCCCACAAAAAGAGGCAGTATCATATAAGGGAAAACAACAATATCCCTAACAGGCAAAACAGGCAACGTGTCCGGGATTTCGATTTCTTTGTCAATCTTCTGTTCTACATCCAATACATCCACCATTTCGTCTCCTATTGTTTAATTTTTAGTCTGTCTGCGACATGTATAATATATTCCTTGAATTGTCCTGAAAGCTCGGGATTTTTCAAGGCAAGATCAACCGTTGCCTTCAGGTAACCGAGCTTATCTCCGGCGTCGTATCTTTTCCCGGAAAAGAGATACCCGTATATCTGGCGCTTTTTCAACAGGCCGTATAGCGCATCAGTCAGTTGTATTTCACCGCCCTTGCCCGGACGAACATCTTCCAGAGTCTCAAAAACATCGGCTGTCAGAATATATCTGCCGATGATTGCCATATCCGACGGCGCCTCTGAAGGCGCGGGTTTCTCAATAAGGTTGTTGATCCTGTAAACATTGTCCCTTTCTTTTACTCCATCAACGATACCATATTTATTCACCTCGGACAACGGCACTCTTTCAAGCGCCAGAACGGGTGATTCATATTCCCTGTATATATTAATCATATCTTTCAGAAGATGCGCTCCCGGTTCAATTATATCATCACTCAGCAGGACCGCAAAGGCTTCATCCTTCACAAAGGGTTTTGCGCAGTAAATAGCGTGGCCAAGGCCTAATGCCTCTCTCTGTCTTATATAGGCAAAATCAAGCTTACTGAGCCTGTTGATCTCATCGAGGAGTTTCTTTTTACCGGATTTCTTCAGGCTTTCTTCAAGCTTAAAAGCTGAATCGAAGTGGTCTTCGATCGCCCTTTTGTTTTTGCCCGTAATAATGATAAACTCTTCGATCCCGCAGGCCTGGGCCTCTTCAACGGCATACTGGATCATAGGCTTGTCGACAATCGGCAGCATCTCCTTTGGAGACGCCTTGGTAGCAGGCAGAAATCTCGTACCGAGACCTCCCGCAGGCAATATAGCTTTTCTTATTACTTTATCCATACCGTTAGATTAATAATACATAAAGACTATTGAGAATTCAAGGAAGATGGTGTAAATGCTTTATCCGAATCACGGACTTTTCCACCCGGACCTCTTTACTTTCGCATAAAATGAGAACTTGTTCTATAATATTTAGTATAATATATATATCTCACTAAATGTAGTTTCTTTCCGGCCTTTTCAAAAAGGGATTGATGCTCTATTTCAGGGATATTAAAATATAAATAATGTATGTTATTTACAAAAGATTGTCCGGAGATTGTCCGGCACATTTTTGAAAATACTTTTAATGAAAGGGGGTGAAAAACTATGAAATCACTCGTGACTGTATTAGGCTTGTTGATCGCATTAACATTAACGTCTTCGGCTTTTGCCGGGATGAATGCCCTTAAGTACAAAGGCGGCGATCTTGGCGAAGTGACTTTTGACGGAAAAGCTCATAACACAAAACTTGGTCCCGGCAAATGTATGGAGTGCCACAAGAGCAATACTCCTTTTGCCATGAAGAAACCCGGCGCCGAGGGTTCCGCCAAGATTACAAAGACGGACCATGTAGACGGCAAATTCTGCGGAGTTTGTCATGACAGCAAAAAGTCATTTGACTGGAAAGAAGGTTCGGATTGCGCAAAATGCCACAAGAAAGCGGCAGCAGCTCCGGCAGTAGCGCCTGCAGCAACTCCGGCAGTAGCTCCAGTAGCAGTTCCAGCGCCGGCAGCAGCAACACCAGCACCAACTGTAGCGCCTGCACCTGAAAAGAAATAAATTAATTGAGGGGGTATAGAAAACCTATATCCCCTCGATTGACCCAACCCCTGCGTATGTCCAAAAATATATTTTTATTCTATCCCTGATTATCTATAAAATTGGCTCAATCATAGAATTTTATGAATAATACGGGATAAATTTCAGCAGTTTCTCTGACAAGTTAATTGCATTTTTCGGATTAATGAACTTACACAAAGCAGAACCGTGACGTACTAATAATGCGGTAATAATTGGAGAATTTTTTTGGGTTAAATCGCGGTCAGCCAGGACTTATACTTTTTGTTCTTACCTTTGACTATATCGAAGAAGATTTTCTGGAGTTTCTTTGTAATTTTGCCCGGCCTGCCCTCACCGATCATCCTTCCGTCAACTTCTCTGATGGGCGTCACTT
The DNA here is from genome assembly GCA_041658585.1 of Thermodesulfovibrionales bacterium. GTDB lineage: Bacteria > Nitrospirota > Thermodesulfovibrionia > Thermodesulfovibrionales > SM23-35 > DYFC01. Next base: position 3,634 of record JBAZZX010000049.1, on the reverse strand, counting down.
CCGCTGCAGTGCCGGTAAAGAAGGATTCATCCGATATGTAGAGTTCATCCCTTGTGAAACGTTCTTCCTTTATATTTACGCCTTCGTCTTCCGCTATCTGAAGGATGCTGTTTCTTGTTATGCCTTCGAGGATAGAGGTGAGGGGCGTCGTTTTTAAAACGCCGTTTCTAACGATAAAGACATTTTCGCCGCTGCCTTCGGAAACATATCCTTCGGTATCAAGCAGCAGGGCTTCATCATAGCCGCCGGAGATTGCCTCTTTTTTGGCGAGCTGCGAATTTACATAATATCCGCAGACCTTGCCTCTGGTCATATTTGCATTCACATGGTTTCTTATGAAAGACGACGTCCTTACTCTAATGCCTTTTTCAAGCCCCTCATCGCCAAGGTATGTCCCCCATGACCAAACCGCTATGGATACGTTGACGGGGTTCTCTTTGGGGTATAAACCCATAGCGCCATACCCGATGTATACGAGAGGCCTTATATAACAGGACTTGATCCTGTTAACTTTTACCGTTTCGATTATTGCATTCTTTATGTCTTTTCTTGAATAAGGGATTTCCATCAGGAATATATGGGCCGAATTGAAAAGCCTGTCGATATGTTCATCAAGCCTGAAGATTGCGGAGCCTTTTCCGGTCTCATAGCATCTGATGCCTTCAAAAATACCGAGGCCGTAATGGAGAGTATGAGTGAGGACATGGACTTTAGCGTCGTCCCAGTTCACAAACTTCCCGTCCATCCATATCTTTTCAGTCTTAGGAATCATAAGCTATTTTTTATACCAATATATAGCACCGAATGTCAACCAAAACATTTACCTGACGGGCAACTCACATCTTGTCAGGGGCACTTATTCCGAGCACCTGCAGACCTTCCTTGAGCACAATCCTGACAGCCTCGCAGAGCGCAAGCCTGGCGCCGGTCAATGAGTCGTCCTCGACTACAATTCTGCATTTATTATAATAGGGATGAAACATACCGGAGAGTTCCTGAAGATAAAAGGTTATCCTGTGGGGTTCATGGGCTTTTGCCGCCCCCTCGAAGATCATCGGATACATGAGAAGTTTCTTGACGACCCTGAGTTCTTCGGGGGCCGACAACAGACTAAGGTCTGCGTCTGAAAACATGCCGGTATCCATACCCTTCTCTCTTGCATGTTTGTATATACTGTTTATCCGCGCATTTGCATACTGCACATAAAATACGGGGTTTTCAGATGATTGAGTCTTGGCAACCTCGAGGTCGAAATCGAGATGGCTGTCGGGCCGCCGGGTAAGAAAGATAAATTTCGTCGTATCGGCGCCGACTTCGTCGATAACATCTTTCAGGGTTATGAATTCCCCCGCCCTCTTTGACATCTGTACCGGCTTGCCTCCTCTCAGAAGGTTGACCATCTGCACAAGAATGACCTTTAACTTTTCTTTCGGGTAGCCCAGCGCCTCGATAACGGCCTGAATTCTCGGTATGTAGCCGTGATGGTCTGCGCCCCATATATCGATAATCTCATCATATCCCTGATCTATTTTCTTTTTGTGATATGCAATATCAGAGGTAAAATATGTATATTCGCCGTCCTGCTTGATAATGACCCTGTCTTTCTCATCGCCAAAAGCGGTTGCCATAAACCACACGGCGCCGTCCTTCTCATAGATATGTCCTTTTCCCCTCAGGTCATCAATAGCCTTTTCCACCTCGCCGGAATCAAAAAGCTCTCTCTCGCTCTGCCATATATCAAAATCAACGCCAAAGGCTTTTAAATCATCCTTTATGCCGGAAAGGATTTTTTCATAAGAATAATCAATGAAGAAATCCGCTACCTCCTCAAAACCGGCCTGGATATATTTCTTGCGCTTCTCTTTCATTATTTCCCGCGCGATATCTTCTATATATGCGCCTTTATAGCCGTCTTCGGGAAAGGGATATTCGACGTCATGCAATTGCTGATAGCGCGCAAAGACCGAGAGCCCAAGGAGCTTTACCTGTTTGCCCGCATCATTGATATAGTATTCACGAACAACCTCGTACCCCGCGGCATGGAGCAGGTTTGACAGGGCGGCTCCCGTGGCGGCCCCCTTTCCATGACCGAGATGCAAAGGACCGGTAGGGTTTGCGCTGACAAATTCTATCTGAATACGCTTGCCCTGACCGATATTGCAGCGGAGAAAATCGCGCTGCAATTTCAGAAGGTCTTTCAAGCCGGAATAAAGATACTCCTTTGAGAAGGTAAAATTAACAAAGCCGGGACCGGCGATCTCTATCTTTTCAAAGAATGCTTTGTCTTCAATAGCGTTGACCATGTCTTCGGCAATTTTTACCGGAGACTTTTTCAATGATTTTGTCAGTGACATTGCAACGGGCGTGGCAAGATCACCCATGCTTTCCTGACGCGGTACCTCAATTTCTATAGAAGATACGGTTTTCACCCCGAGTCTCTTCAATGCTTCTTTAAGTATTCTTGTAAGATCTTTTTTCATGAGGTTTAAGTTTAAAGAGCGGGTATATTGAAAGTCAATGGTTCAAATAATAAGGGTTCTTCCGGCATTCATACGGGTAGTGTAACCATAGAGGCACAGTGTGATTGCCGCTACTTGACCTGTCAGATAACGTCAACTTCAGGGTCATAGGTAATTTTAATCGCGCATGGCGCATGGGGTCAAGTCTTGTTTCTTGCATTCTGCATTTTCCAATCAACTTAATTCCCCCTATCATAAAGCTCCCTGCCCCCATTATCCACATTCCTCTCAAACAACTGAGTAATGACTAAACAGGTATTTAGGCTGTCCGCACACAGTCCCGAACTCCTTCGGGACGAAGAGAAAAGGCTGCAACATCCAAAAACCTTTCGCCTTCCACCTTCAGTCTATCCACCTGAGTATCCGAGTTATAGCCCATCAGCGTGAGACTCGTTTTCTTCATTTTTCCCGTTCCCGTCTAAACCCAATCGGCTTTTTACTCTTCGTCTCCGGCGGAACCATTGACCCCGTTAGAGATAGGAACCGCTTCAATCTATTTTTCAAATAACGTCCCATCCCGGACTTTAAATATTTCTCTCTTGCTGTGGCATCCTGTTGATTCAAACAAGCCTCAAAATAAATCAGTCGGAATGGACCTCTATTTTTTGTCGAGCATACTTTCCCGGAATTATGCTCGTTGAAGCGGTTCTGTAGGTCAGAGGTAAACCCGGTATAAAACCGCTCATCTCTTTCACTCTGAATTACGTATGTATAGTACATAGTCCGTAATCTCTAACGGGGTGAAGCTGGCGGATAGCGTTGAAGATTGCCTTTATTTCACCATCATGCTTTTCAATTCTGTTTTCAAGCAGCGTCAACTTGTGAGCAAGTTCTTTGTTTGAGGACAGCATTTCCCGAAGCTTCACAAAAGTCCTCATTATGGCTATATTCACCTGAATTGCTCTCTCGCTGTTCAGCACACCCGAAAGCATAGCCACTCCCTGTTCCGCGAAAACAAATACATTAGGGGCATGCTTTATGCTGGAACTTATCACAAATTGTGATAAGTTCATGATCTCTTCGCGGGTCAGAGCAAACATGAAATCTTCCGGAAACCGATCCAGATTCCTGCGCACAGCCTGATTTAACACACGAGTTTCTACCCCGTACAGTTC
>JBAZZX010000048.1:0-20302 GCA_041658585.1 Thermodesulfovibrionales bacterium | reverse complement strand
GAAAGACCAAGTCAAACTTGACTCCATCCGAACACTAAACGTATGATTTAAATGTCCAGCTTCGCTATACGAAATAAGGTGTTCGAATGGACTGGATCAAGTGTTCGAGTGTGCCGGAATCCGCAATCAATTCTAACTCTGTCAGTTTTGGTTCATATTTTTTAAATCCCGATATAAATTCTTTTAGAAGATTTTGCAAGCCAAGAAATTCAATAGCAAAACTTAATTTAATTTTTATTTTATCTAAAGTATATTTCAGATTCATTTCATCTAATTCTTCATCTTCTCGGCTTCGATAACCAGAGAAGGCGTTCTCTTCAAGTTTGCTTATTAATTTTTGAGCATATGAAAAATCTTCTTGGATATTCTTATAAAAATTAATGACATCAAATTCCATAAAATCCTCCATATAAGCAATCACCGATTATTATCTTCATAATTTTATTCAGAAATCATTCTTTATCTGTTCACTTGTAACAATTCTTGAAGTTAAGATGTCAACAACTGGAGGTGGATATTTTGATTTTATTTTTCTGATGGTATTGATTGTTTCTTCAATTTCACTTTCCCTATCAACGATTATATACTTAATATCGTTAGGCTCAAAGCTTAATGCAGGCAAAAGTGAACTAAAATATTCTCTTGTATCTTTATTAAGATAATCATTCTCACTTAGAACATCGGCACTTCTTATATCAGGGGTGGTAGGAACGTACCTCCACTCTCTCTCATTATAATAAATGACATCTGCGTTACGAACCTCATCTTTTAAAAATTTACCCTTGTAATTTTTCAAATACCTTAAAACATATAGAAATCCCAAGTATGTGCCCACCCTTTCGTTGTCAGGGGTCCTTAATACTTCACTTAAACTCAATTTAATCGCACTAAGATTATTTGAGAGGTGAGAATTTCTATTTAAATATATAACAGGATTTAATCCCTTTCTCTCTGCCCATTCTTTTGACATTCCGATACCGTAGACACCATAAGTTTCAATATGGTTTTTTATTTGAGATAAACGAATATCGCAGAAGCATACCATTGGAATTGCATATTTCCAGACACTACGCCCATAATGAATTTTTTCTAAGCAGAAAGTTGGTTTAAATTCATTCTTGAGGATACCAAAAAGATTTTCTTTGGTTTTAGTAAAATGAAAGAGTGTTGATAAATTATAAATTTCCATCGCTTTTGTAATGTTTCAATTATATCAGGTTTTACATGAGCTTGTTTCTACTAAGGCAATTATATTAGCGTCTCTATTGAGAGCTGCTTCTAAGAGGGTTTTGAATTTTACAACTTGCTCTTTGAAACTGAATAGTTCTTTCTCTGTAAATAATTTTGGTGGATATATCAATCTAGCTTCAGATATATATTTGCTTTCTCCTTTCACACCAGTATTTTTAAGCTTCGGGCATATCAATGCTATTTCGCAAAGATCCTGAAAATGATTATTTATCAATTCTGAATATGCTTTGCCTACCCTATTTGATGGCTCCAGATTAAGAACAAATAGTAGAACTGGTATTTTATGATTTCTTATGAAATTGGTAATTTTAGGGATTATTCTCTTTGCGTCATCTCGAAGAAACTCTGCAAAGGGATCGATGAGAATTAATGAAGGCTCCATTTTAGTGAAATTACAATCTAATATTGTGTAGGCATTTGTTCTATCAAACTTCGCTATATTTATTTTCATTAATCCCGAAGCTATTAATGCCTGATAAGCATTATCATCTCTATCTGAAGTATAAATCTCACACTCGCCATTGAGCACTGAGGCGATATTCTTGACGATGTGACCACTGCCATAATACTTCTCTGAATCGTTTTGAGCTTTATTTAATGCACATCCATTAAGGGATGAGATTCTTGCTGTAACAATTTGGTTTGGAGGTGAAACGTAGGGTCTTCCTCCAAATGGGTCATAAAATATAAATTTCCCTTGTTTATTACGTGTCCACCAAGCAGTATATTCTGCAAGCAAGCCATGCTTAATAAGATCACCAGCATTCCCCATGTCGTAAGGCAAAGGATTTGGTTCTTTTGTTTCATCTATCATTAAGCCCTCCAACTTATTTTTTATGCGCAAAGGATTATATCTTGCTTAATGCCAATGAGAGGATATTTTGTGCCCTCATATGCCCTATAAAGGGTAGCCATATTTTCCAACTTGTTATTGATAAAAAACAAGGGAGGTATAAAACATGTGGGGGGAGGGGTAATAATCCAACCCACCCCAAATCCACTTTCAGGGGGGACAGGCACGTCAGGTATGGTACACGGTCCAAAAACGGTTTAATAGGGATATGGGTTTATTCTATGGGTATGTTTAGGTTGCTCATAGCTGGGATTTAAAGTAAGGCTTGAACCAAAATACTGCAAGTAATTCTGTTGACGGTTTGTTGACGGTGTTTTAGAATTATAACTATATGAAATCAAAAGAAACAGGTGGCGGAGGGGGTGAGATTCGAACTCACGGTAGAGTCACCCCTACAACGATTTTCAAGACCGTCGCCTTAAACCGCTCGGCAACCCCTCCGTTAAATCTGAAAGCATAAAAAAGCGAAAAAAGCTACAATATTACAATGTAACGGTTATCGCGGCATGCAACGGCATTTACACCGGTTGAATTCTGTGGCCGCCAAATTCCGCTTATCGGTGAACGGTTACTATTATAACAGAAACTTTCATTGACTTTTTAGTCTGAATTTTTTTTAATAAGACGTGTTGTAAAATATTGATGTTTCGAGGTAATTATGAAAGATTCGGCGATTCAGCTTATTCTTCAGGCAGGTTTGGTTGTTAAGTTTGTTCTTTTGATACTCTTATCTTTTTCAGTTGTCTCATGGGCGATAATATTTTTTAAGCACCGGTATTTTTCAAGAGGCAATAAGGAGACCGAGCTGTTCATGCGGTCCTACCGGTCGAGTAAGGACTCAAAAGGAATTTTCCAGTCAACACGAAGTCTGATCATCAGCCCCATTGCAAATATCTTCAGGTCGGTCTATACCGATGCGGTGCATAAAGAAAAGACCGAGATCAAGAGAATGCTCAGGCGTTACGGCGCTCTTGAATCGGCAAAGCTCGAGAAATATCTGAATTTCCTTGCAACGACGGGCTCAACGACTCCGTTCATCGGCCTCTTCGGCACTGTTTGGGGTATAATGAATTCTTTTAGGGGGATCGGTTCGGCAGGCGCCGCTTCCCTTGCGGTTGTCGCTCCCGGCATAGCGGAGTCTCTGATAGCCACTGCAGCCGGACTTGTTGCAGCCATCCCCGCAGTCATTGCCTATAATTACTACCTCAGCATGGCAAAAAGAATGATTATAGAGATGGAAGATTTTTCGGAGGAGCTTCTTGATTTTTTCACGGAGGATAAGCAGTGAAATTTACCAGGGACAAGCAGGTCCTTTCGGAAATCAATGTGACTCCTTTTGTCGACGTTATGCTCGTCCTGCTCGTAATCTTTATGGTGACGGCGCCTCTCCTCCAGCAGGGCATTGATGTAAATCTGCCTAAGGCCAAAGGAAAAGAGATGCCTTCTGAAGAGAGGATTACCCTGATTGTGAAAAAGGGCAGTATAATTTATATGAATGATAATCCTGTTTCACTGACGGAGATGGGTAAAAAACTCAAGGCTTTAAGCTCATCGAACCCGAATGTGTTTCTGAAGGCGGACAAGGATGTGCCCTATGGATTTGTTGTCGAGGTTATGGGTGAGATAAAGGAGGCGGGAATAGAAAAACTTGGCATGATCACCGAGCCAAAAATAAGCCTTAAATGAGAGGACCGAGCCTCCAGAGGACCGCCGCGCTTTCCTTTGCGCTTCACATTTCGGTTTTCTTTTTAGCCGTCCTGACTTTCAGTCAATCCAATCATATGGTAATGCCTGACGCCTATACGGTCAATCTTGTGAGCCTTGATGTCCTGCCTCGGATTGACAAGGCGGAAAATCCCGCAACCGAGCAGAAAACGGAAACCCGGCAGAAAAAAGAACCTGCTCCGGTATCGGAAATACCTCGGAAAAATATAAAAGAAAATACAGGAGAGGACGCAAAAGAGAGAGAATCGGTCGAAAAGAAGATTTCTCTTTTGGCTGCAAAAAAGAAGGTCGAAAAACAGTTCGGTTCCCGCAAGGTTATATCTCTTAAAGCCGGAGGAGAAAAGCCCATGCCTGCATCAAAAGGCAATCTTGCAAAAGGCGGCCCCATAAAGGCGGTTTCTTCTCCCGTCACAAAAGGGGCCTCGTCGTCTGATGACTATTATTCAAAAGTAGTCGATGAGATCAGGCAGCAATGGGTATGGGCCTCACGGGATTCAGGGCGGAGAAATATCGAGGCAATTGTATCAATAAAAATTTTAAAAGACGGGACTGCCGTTGTGCAGAAAGTGGAGAAAAGTTCGGGGAATACACTCTTTGACAAGTCCGCGCTCAGGGCGCTTGCCAAGGCAAGTCCGCTCCCTCCCCCTCCATATGAAATTGAGATAGGAGTAAGGTTTTATCCATGAAGAACCATATAAAATGCAAAATGCAAAATGCAAAAGTTAAAATTATTTTTATCGGTATTGTTTCATTTTTCATTTTTCATTTTTCATTTTTCAATGCTGATGCAAAGATTTATATCGACATCTCGTCAGCGGGTTTTAAGAAGCTGCCGATAGCGATACAGGAGTTTACCGGACCTTACGGGAAGGAAATATCCGATACTGTCAGGAATGACCTTGAGTTTACAGGGCTTTTTACATATATAGACAAGGCCGCCTATCTGGAAAGCCCTTCAAAACCGTTTAATGCTAAAAACTGGTCCTCCATAGGGGCGGAGACGGTACTTAAGGGTGCGGCGACCGAAGGCAAGGAGATTTCAGTGAGAGCTTCCCTGTATGACGTCTATCAGGGGGAGGCAATCCTCCAAAAGGGTTATACAACGAGCAGGGAGTTTATCAGGTTGCTTGCCCATACCATAGCGAACGATATCTACTATCTTCTGACCGGAGAAAAAGGGGTTTTCAAAACAAAGATTGCCTTTGTAGGCGAAGAAAAAGGCGATAAGGCGATCTATCAGATAGATTGGGACGGAGGCAGGATGAACAAGATAAGTTCCGGCGGTAATATCATCCTTTCGGTCCGCTGGTCAAGGGACGGCTCAAAGCTGATTTATTCCGCCGAAAGGCATAGACAATGGGGAATTTATTTGATAGACTATAAAAGCATGAGCGAGAAAAAGCTTTTTTCTTCCAGAGGGACCAATATAGCCGGAGATTTTTTTCCTGACGGGAATGATGTGCTTATTTCCTCTTCCAGGGATGGAAAACCCGAACTATATTCAATGGATATCAAAGGCGGTAATGTAATCAAATTGTCGTCCTCTCACGGCATAGAGGTTTCTCCTTCCGTTTCTCCGGACGGAAAACAGATTGTCTTTGTCTCGGACAGGGGCGGCAATCCGCAGCTTTATACAATGAGGAGGGACGGTTCCGGGGTAAGGAGGCTGACCTTTGACGGCTCCTATAATACCTCTCCAAACTGGTCTCCAAAGGGCGATAAAATTGTTTTTTCCGGAAGAATAGGAGCAAACCAGATAGTAACAGTTAATCCTGACGGCACGGGGTTGACGCAATTGACGACACAGGGTAATAATGAAGACCCCTCGTTTTCTCCCGACGGCAGGTATATTACATTTACCTCCGATAGAGAAGGAGCGAAGGGCGTTTATATCATGCGGGCAAACGGAGAGGCCCAGAAACGCATTACCCCTAAGCATTTCAAGGCATACAGTCCGCGATGGGCTCCTGCCTAACAAAGACGGCGGGATTTATTTGCCGGGCATATCCGCCCTTGCTATTGAAATAAAGTCTTGTAATGTTTAGGATATATGTGGAGAAAATTCCGTTTTGTGCCGCGCCGGAAAAATTTTAATTTTGATAACAGGAGGGTTAATAATGAAAAAATTCGCATTCATCTTATCTTTATTATTGGCAGGATTTATATTGGCGGGATGTTCGCCGCGGAAAGTGGTGCAGCCGACCCTATCCGATCAGCAGCAGCCGACGGTTACTACTAAAGAATCCGAAACGAAAACAACCGATATCAAACCATCCGAACGTATCACTGAAAGGCAGCTCGCCAAAATTGAGATGAAAGAAGAGGACCTGTCCGACCGGTATAAAGAGATGAAAGACCTTTTTGAAGATATTTATTTCGATTACGACGAGTATGAAATAAATGCCGCTGCCAAGGCCGTTCTTGAGAAGATTTCGACATGGATGCTGACAAACCGCGCGTCAAAAATTTCGATTGAGGGACATTGTGATGAAAGAGGAACGAACGAATATAATCTGGCGCTGGGAGACAGAAGGGCTAAAGCCGCAAGGGATGTTCTTATAGCCCTTGGCGTTCCGTCAGGAAGGATAGAGATGATCAGTTACGGGGAAGAAAAACCCGTATGTTCCGAAAAAACGGATGATTGCTACGCAAAGAACAGAAGGGTGCATTTTGTTTTCTTGAAGGAGGCGGGCAAATAGTGAAGAAACGGTTCAAAATTCAAAGTTCAAAGTTCAAAATGATTATCCCCTGTTTTCTATCGGCTGTTTTCTGTCTCCTGCCCGGATGTATTATGACCGCTATTCAGGATATCGAGACTCTCAAGGTCGACGTAGGCAGACTTCAGAGTCAAAACGTTAACCTGAAAAGCGAGTTGGACAAATTCAAGGAGAAGTCAACGGTCGGCATAGCCGGCGAAGAGTCCTTTAACGCAATAAGACAGAGTCAGGCGGAAATACAGGCCCGGACGTCAAGTGTAACCAAAGAAGTGCAGGTCCTCAGCGGAAAATTTGAAGAGAGTAAGGACTACACTGAAAAGAAGTTTAGAGATACAAGCCTTGAGCTGGACCTCCTGAGGGCGCAATTGGCTGCCGTTGAAAACCAGTTCAAGGAAACAAAAAACAGGATGAACGCTCTTGATGATCGTTCCCGCCGGCAGGAGCCTTCCAAAGAGCAGCCGAAGCAGACTGAAAAGAAACCTGAAGAAGTAAAAAAGGAACCTGCTCCGGCTGAAGCGCAGCCTGCAAAGTCTGCGGCAACGACAAGCAGTTCATCAAAAGCCAAATACGATGCCGCCTTAAAAATATACAACGGTAAAAAATATAAAGAGGCCCGGGAGAAGTTTGAGGCATTCATAAAAGAATTTCCAAAGGACCAGCTTGCTGAAAATGCCTATTTCTGGATTTCAGAGACCTACTATAGTGAGAAGGATTTCGAGGGGGCAATCGTTGCCTATGAGTCACTCCTGAAGAAATACCCTAAAGGTCAGAAAACCACTACCGCCCTTTATAAACAGGCCCTTTCCTTTATTGAAATAGGCGACAAGAAAAGCGGGAAGGTCATCCTGGAGCAGCTAATCGAGAAGTATCCTAAATCACAGGAGGCCGAGAAGGCCAAGATCAAATTGCAGGAACTGGAAAAACAGCCTGCCAAAAAGCCGGTGAAAAAGAAAAAGAAATGAACGGACTTAGAGATGGTTTTCAGCGCACAATTGATTATATGCGCATCTCCATCACTCGGAAATCGGAATGAAAAAGCTTATCCATTTTTAAAAAGACCCATGTCAAGGATAGGCGGATAACCCCAATTGAGAACTTGTCTTGTAAGGTTTAGCCCGGATTATTCATAAAATTGGTAACAGCAACTGAGGATAGAGTATTTGAGCGGTTTTTTTTGCCGATAGTCAAATACGGTGTGTGAAAATAGAGAGGCAAAAGCCTCGCAGGGAGGAACGACCGAGAATGAGCGAAAATACTCTATCCTCAGTTCAATCAGATATATTTGTGAATAATCCGCTTTATGTAAACAGAGAGAATGCTGGTCGGGGCGAGAGGATTTGAACCTCCGGCCCCACGGTCCCGAACCGTGTGCGCTACCAGGCTGCGCTACGCCCCGAACATAAAATGATAACATATCATTGCAGTAAAATGTAATCGGCATCCCCGGCAGTCACTGACTGCGGGTCAACATATCCCGGTATCTGAGGTAGAATTACACGGTATTGCGTTTCCTCCGAGATTGTCCTGACCTGTTCCGGGATTCCCTTTTTCCAGGCGTGACCGTTCCCTGTTAGGACAACAATTTTTTTAGCGGGATTCTTTTTTAGAAATGCAATAATATTATGCGCCATAGTCTGGTTCCAGAGAAGCTGAGCTTCACAGAAGAACTGGAACTGTTTGCCCCCGTGTCCGTGCATCGCATATGCCTTTCGGATGAACTGCATATACTGCTCATTAACCGTACAACCGACATCCGGAGGCAGTTTTTTAAGCTCCTCCTGTGTTAATGAAGCAAACCCTGAAACGGACACCTTTTGTGTAATCTCCGCAGGCACATTAAGCCCTATGGCAGGTATTTTGTTGTCTCTGATATAGAAAAGAATGTCATCATACAAGGTCCAGGGATAAGACCAGTTCTTATAATAGATCGGAATAAATGTATCCACGGGAAGCGAGCCTTCCGTCCATTTGTCGAGATCATTCTGGCTTTCATAGGTAAACATCTCGAACCCGACGGAGAGCGGAACTTTCCTGTCATTGAGCGCTTTTATAGCGTCAAGCTGCAGTTGATGATGGGCCTCTCTGTCATGCACTTCACCGACAAAAACTACCCTGACATTTTTCAGATCATCAAGCATCTGTTCATAAGTGATCGGTTGCCTGTCGCTTGTGCGGAAGACATTTTTTTGCTCTGTGCAGGCGCCGGACAAAAAACAGATCTGGAATAAAATGACGGAGAGAAATACCCCCACAGCGGCAGTTCTACACCCGCATATTAAGCGCGTCATCAATCCGGGGAAAATCCCGCTCATTATTTTTCTATAACCTTTACCTTCATTTCGATTCTGTCAAGAGGGTTGTCCTTTTTGTCCCTTTGCTGGGTTACTATTTTATCGGCAACCTCCATGCCGGAGACGACTTCTCCAAAAACGGTGTATTGTTTGTCAAGGAACGGGGCATCGGCTACACAGATGAAAAACTGTGAACCGGCGCTGTCAGGATGTCCGGACCGTGCCATAGAGACTATGCCTCTTTTATGGGATTTGTCGTTGAATTCCGCCCTGATTGTGTGACCGGGACCTCCTATTCCGTGAGAAGCCCTGTCAACTCCCTTTGTATTGGGGTCTCCGCCCTGGATCATAAAACCCGGAATGACACGATGAAAGATCGTGCCGTCGTAGAGCCCTTTTTTCGCAAGCTCGATAAAATTATTGACATGGTTCGGCGCTGCCTCGGGGAAAAATTTTAGTTCTATATTCCCCAGCTTTGTTTCAATAACTGCTTTTGTTTCACTCATTTTTTTGATCTCCTCTTTTGTGAATGTTTTTGACTTCATCTCTCCATAGGCTGCAACCGCAAATAGAAGAGCTATGGACAACAAAAAAAGCTTCAATAAGACTCTCATACAATCTCCTCCTTCCGACGATATGTAATATTTTACTCTAACAGACTTGAATGATATTTTCTATATAATAGAGCCGTTAAAAGGTAACGATTTAGTTACGGGTGTTTAAATCCTCCCCTTTGCAAGGGGAGGTTGGAGGGGTTTTGATAATACATAATAAAACCTCCCCTTCCCCTCCTTGCCAAGGAGGGGATTCTTTGAACACTGGTATCCTGAATCGTTACCGTTAAAAGGCTTTTGGCAATTGACGTATATTCCATTAACGTTCTATTATATTGCTTATGCTGAAACCCGAAAAGCAGCTTGAAATCATAAAGAGGGGCGCTGTCGAAGTTATCATTGAGGCCGACTTTCTTAAAAAGCTTGAAAAATCATGCGCGGAGAACAGGCCGCTCAGGATCAAGGCGGGCTTTGATCCGACCGCGCCCGATATCCATCTCGGCCACACAGTCCTGCTTGAAAAGATGAGGCATTTTCAGGAACTCGGACATGAGATAATCTTCCTCATCGGCGACTTTACCGGCATGATCGGCGACCCTACAGGCAGGTCTGAGACAAGAAAACCCCTGACTAAAGATGAAGTCCTCAAGAATGCGGAGACCTATAAACGTCAGGTATTCAAGATATTAGACCCTGAAAAAACGCGGGTCAGGTTCAATAGTGAATGGCTTTCAAAGATGGACGTCATGGACTTTGTGAGACTCGGCGCCATGCAGACTGTTGCAAGGATGCTGGAAAGAGAGGATTTCAAGAAGAGGTTCGAAAACCAACAGGATATAAGCATCCTTGAATTCTATTATCCGTTGTTTCAGGCGTATGACTCGGTTTACCTGAAATCCGACGTCGAACTCGGAGGGATGGACCAGAAATTCAATATCCTTATGGGCAGAACTATGCAGAGGAGAATGGGAGTAGAAGAACAGACCGTAGTCCTCATGCCGTTGCTTGAAGGCCTCGACGGTGTGAACAAGATGTCGAAAAGCCTCGGCAATTATATCGGTATAGATGAACCGCCGAAAGAGATGTACGGCAAAATAATGTCCGCAAGCGACGAACTTATGCTCAGATATTATGAACTGCTCAGCCATATCTCTCTTGAGGAACTCAATGCGCTGAAAGCGGGAATAGCGCAGGGCACGGTCCATCCGAAGCATGCCAAAGAAAATCTGGCTATAGAGATAGTTGAACGTTATTGGGGCAAGGATGAAGCGCTGAGGGTTAAAGAGGAATTTGAACATATCTTCAGGCAAAAAGGACTGCCGGATGAAATACCGGTTTGTGAGCTTGTCTGGGATGAAGACGGAATGTGGGTCCCAAAGATCATGAAATTGTCCGGGTTAACTCAGAGCACCGGCGAGGCAATAAGACTGATCAAACAGGGCGGCGTATCGATTAATGACGTTAAACATATTGATCCGGATTTAAAGCTTGCAAAAGGGGAGTATTTGTTCAAGGCAGGAAAAAGAAAATTCCTTAAAATAATAGCGCAATAAGCGTCTGAAGTGCGCTTTACTAAGGAGTTCATAAGAAAAGCCACACACCCTCACCCTTGCCCTCTCCTCTACGAGTCCTAGACCCTCAAGGGAGAGGGGACTTAAGAATCGCCCCTCCCTTGAGGGGAGGGGATAAAGGGGAGGGTGTTTTAATGTGGCTTTACTTATGAATTTATTAGTAATTAAAAAAACTTCCTTGCCAGGGCAATCAGTCCGTATATTTTCAGGTCGATCAGGTTCCCTTTGGATCGCAGTTCCGACAATATGGAATCCAACCGGTTGACGGGCGCTTTTATTACTTCGATATCTTCGGCTTCATCTCTCTCTCCGATGCCTTTAAACTCAAGACCCTTTGCAAGATAGGCCGTGAGTATTTCTCCTGATGCGCCTGAAGACATGGGACCTTCGGCAAGACAGATCAGTTCCTTTGCGGTATAGCCGGTCTCTTCCAGAAGTTCTCTTTCGGCAGCTCCTTTCAGGGTATCCCCTTTATCGTTCAGCCCGGCAGGGAATTCGACGACATAATTGTTTACGGGGGGCCTGAACTGTCTCGTAAGTAGGAATTCAGCGTCGTCCGTCACGGGGACTATAACAACGATGCCCTTACAATTGACCCTCTCGAAGGATTCCCATTCCCTTTCTACGCCATGGGAATCGGCATAGCATGTCAGGACAAACCTGATGAATTTTCCATCGTAAACGGTTTTTTTTGAAAGTATCCTGGGAAGGTAATCCGTCATGAAAGACTATTTGTGAGCGGGATCATGATGCGGAAGGTCGTTGAATCCGTATCCGTGAAGACCTCAAGGTTGCCGCGTATGCCCTGGATAAAACGATAGATAATATTTAGTCCGCGGCCTTTCACATCGCCCGTCCTGATCTGTTCGATACTTTCTTCGGGTATCCTCCCCGTATTTCGTATCTCAAAACATGCCGCGTCTCCGCATTTATAGCTTTTGACGGATAATTCTCCGCCTTCCTCGGGTATCGCTTTTGTAGCATTATCGAAGAGATTATCCAGCACACGTTCAAGACCGAAGGGGGAACAATATATAAATAACCCCGGCTGCAAGGCTTCCTTTAAGAGTTTAATGTTTGTCCTTTTCTGGTCTCTAATAGCTTCTTCATTGATCCTGAAACGGCTCTTCAGGGCCTCCGTAAGATCAATGACCCTCTCCCTGCCTTCGATGTTCGGATAGATAACAAGCTCCTGCAATCTTATCGCTTCCTGAGCAACGATGTCGAGGTATTCGGCTATCTTGTCTTTTACCTCTTCTATATTTTCATTCTGAAGAAGCTTTTTGGCCCTTCCGGCGAATCCGGCTATAGCGATAGAAGGGTTTTTGAAGTCGTGGAGCACATCGTCCAGTTTTTCGATCCGCAATGCCTTCATTATTTCCTTCCCGAAAAAGGTCAGGAGCTCTATTTCATCTTCGGTAAATTCCTGCCTCCTGTCAACGGCATAAAAGATGAGGAAGTAATTGATTTCATTGCCGGCCTTCAAAGGGATCAAAAGCACCGAATGAACGCTGTATTTGGAGGCATACCTTTTTAATTCATCATTCGACAGCCTGCTTTTTAAAGGGTCTTTTATCAATATATAGGAGGAATCGATCCTTTCATATTCATCGTCGATGCCGTTTTCCGTATTGTTTATAAGTGCATCGAAATAGGGATGGTCATTAATTGAAAACATGCAGCTAATGTCATGGCTTTCCTGTTCGATGGGATACTCAAGTTCGATCTTTACATGCGTTCTGTCGGGCATGACGGAAAACAATGAGCAGCTCTGTACAAGTATGATGTCCACCAGTTCGGGGATCATCGTCCTGAAGACTTCCTTCATTTTAATCCCTTCCCTGTGGCTGAGTTTCACAAAAATCTTCTCTACGATCTTCTCTTTTTGCTGATTCAGCTTCTGGAGATCCAAAATGCGTTTTTTGGCGAGTACATAACTGACCCTTCTTGCCATCAGTTCCGCATTTGAAACTTCAAGGGGATCAAATTGCCTGTCCGTTTCCTTGTAGTAAATCTGGATTGCACCCGGAATGTCCGGTTCATTTTTAAGAAAAGCAGGTATGTTTAACGGCACCGCCATAAGGGAATTAAATCCTTGCAGTTTTACGATGTCTTTATTTGCATAATTAGGTTCCGTAAGGATGTTCGGTACAAGATAACTCTTGCCGCTTTTTATGACCATTCCTGCTACGGTTTTTTCAACCGGAATGCTTTTTAACCTGGCCTGTTCTTTATACTGATGTGAACCAAAGGCGACAAGCTTGCCGGTCTCGGGATCAAAAATACGGATAGAAGCGGCTTCAGCATGAAGAAACTCGACGATTTTTTTTGCGGCAGCCGAGAGTATTTCTTTCCATTCTAATTGCGGGTCGATACTGATTACATTTTCGACCATCCTGACGACTTCATTGATGTGTTCGGACAGACAATGCTTTCTGAGGTATTCTGCAAGCTCGCTGATTTCCTCGTCAGTCACATTACATTTAGCTATAATCCGGCTGGCTTTAAGGAATTTTTTGAGCGTTTCATTCATTACCCTAACATAATATCAGAGTGCCGAGGTCTTATTCAACTTAGCCCGGATTATTCGCAAATTATTATTATTGAACTGAGGATAGAGTATTTTCGCTCATTCTCGGTCGTTCCTCCCTGCGAGGTTTTTGCCTCTTTATTTTTAAATACTGTACGTGACTATCGGCAAAAAAAACCGCTCAAATACTCTATCCTCAGTTCCTGTTGCCAATTTTATGAATAATCCGGGTTAGGTCGTTTTGCCGGGTATACGACATAAATAGAGTCTGTGTATACACAATTATACACCCTCACCCTTGCCCTCTCGCCTCAAGGGAGAGGGGACTTAATAATAATATCCCCTCCCTTGAGGGGAGGGGTTTGGGGAGGGTGTTTAAATGTGTCTTTATTTATGAACTTTTTAAAAATGTTTAAGAAGGAAGGGCGACGCTCTTCAACGCCGTCATGGGACCGAGTTTTTTCAGGATGTCCATTTGCTCACCGTTCCGGACAAGAAGCGCTCCGGCAAAGCCGAGGGAGTTGATCGAAATAGAATTGAAAAACTCCCGTGATCTTGGAACAAGGAGCATCCATTCCCGGGTGATAAGCAAACAGTAAGGACTTGACTGTCGTTTAGTCCCTTCAGCCTTGGGAGGCTCCAGCCCGACATAACTCAGCATGTTGCCGTAAAGTACAAAGGAATTTCGAGCAGCATCGATGGGTGAATCTATACCGTTATGTTCAAGCCGGATAAAACCGTGCAGGAAGGGCAATCCCGGGATGGTTTCGGGGCTGCCTTTTGATCCGGCTCCTTCAAACAACGGTCCAAGGGGAATCCCGGGGCCTTCCGGCGCGAGGGGGAGCGGCGCTATCTGGAGATGCTTGTGAGGCTGACTGGCCCCGGCTGCTTCACCGCCGTTGTAAAAACCGAGCGCATTATATTCCGCCATGCACACCCATAGCGCCTCAAAATCCCTCAGGGTCAGGAGTGTTTCCTGGTACTCAAAGCGCCGGGTAATGATGAGAAGATGGTTCTCAACTACGTTGAATTTATTGAGGAGAGCAACATGGGTATCCGAAATATCGGCTACGTACAGGGCTTTCTCATACGGGAGAAAAGGGTTTATCGTCTTCCCTGATGAGGAAGATTCCTGCCGCTTCAGCCGGTCTTCGTCCTTTTGCTGAAGACTCGAAAGTATTCTTACAAAAAACCGGATGCCTGCATCCTCAATGAATTCATAAGCAGTCGGTATCGGCAATTGTGCGCCGGTTTTGAGCGACTCTTCCGTTTTCGTCACGATTTTTTCCCATAACGTACCCTTCTGCAGCAGGATCCGGGGACCTCCGTTCATTCTATGCCCTCTTCCATCCCGAATTCTTCGGAATCGTTTGATATGAATTCCTTCAGCAGGCCCGCTGCTTGAATATAAAAATCAGTTTGAGCGAATTGTTGTATCTCACGACAATAATCAGGGACCCAGACACGGATATGGTTTTCATAAAAGCTGTTTTTAAGCTCTGTAATGTCGTTTTCTATCAGATGCCCCATAAACAGCAGTTCGGCGGAGATATGGTCGGGGATAATATCTATTTCCTCATCTATCATAAGTCCTTGCGCATGATACAGCTTTTGCACTTCTTCAGTCGCCTGTCCCCATAGTCTCGGTGTATCAAGCAGAGGATAGTTATACAGGGATTCATAGGGCAGGAGGTGTCCTGCAGCATCCGAAAAAAGCTGCATGAAATCTATCGTGATTTCGTCGATAGTATTGGTTATCGTAATTCCGGATATGTCCCTGAACTGGATCAGAAATTCTTCAGTCGGCTCGCTCAGAAAAAGCCCGGATAAAAGTCTGTACAGATTTGCCCTCTCCGTATCTTCATCGTCGTGAAATGTCATTATACCTCCGGCGTTATGTCTGCTTTACATTTTATGCCAAGCTTGAGAAAACGTACAAGTTATTTATACATCTATTTTTGCTTATTAGTAAATAGATGTTTTGAGCAAATGCCGCTTGTTTTCAGTTTATTCCATTAAAGTAACTCCCCCTTGCCCCCTCTTATCCCAAGAGGGGGATGTTAAACCTGTCATGCCTTTAACTGTGGTGAAATATAATTACCTATAAATTTGTCGCACACCCATCCCTCGCCGTGCGCTTGCTTTTGTCATATGCAAGGGTGCATAATTTAAGTAAGAAAGCAACGAGACGGCCCTTTCTTATCACAATAAAATTAAGGATAAAAAATTATGCTGAGATGTCTTTTGAGAGCAAAGATACACATGGCAACCGTAACCGAGTCGAACCTTTCCTATGAAGGAAGCATAACAATTGATGAAAATATACTGAAAAAAGCCGGCATCCTGCCGTATGAACAGGTTATGATCAGCAACCTGAACAACGGTGAGCGGTTTGAAACTTACGTAATCCCGGGCAAAAAATTCGGCGGGGAAATATGCCTCAACGGACCTACTGCGCGAAAAGGCGTGGTCGGCGATAAGATCATCATCTTCTGCTACTGCTATGTTGAAGACGACGGACTGAAAGGGTTTAAGCCAACAATAGTCTTCCTTGACGAACGGAACAAGATAAACAGAGACAAATAATCTGCCACTTAAAATCCTCCCCTCTACGAGTCGCAGACTTGTGAGGGCAGTGAAGCTTGGTGCTTATACGGGGCTTCAGTTCTTGTAAGGGCTTTTGACATGATTCTAACACCTCCTGCATGATTTAATGTATCAAGGGTAAAATCCTCCGGTCAAGATGTCACTTTTTATAAACTTTGCCTTGCCTCATCCTCTTCCAGCTTCAACCATTCCTTCTTGCGAATGAATTCAGTGACAATCGCGGTACCAATCTGTCTTGATAATCTTCGTTTGCAGAAAGTAAAAAAAATATAAAAACTCACCGATACGCGGCTCCGGGACTTCTGTATTCATTTGCGATGCTTACTCCATTTAAAGCCTATTTCTTCAAGCCTCTTGATTCTATCTGCTGCTAATGTGCCTTTAATATAGAAAGTTTTTTGATTCCCCTGCCATTTGCCGAGTTTCATTCCATCAAAAGTTTCATAACGATCAGGGGCATTGGCATTTCCTGTTTGTTCTTTAAACTTGAGAGTTGCCTGAAACCTCTGTTCCCATAATTCGTCATACGGAGACCATACAAAGCCTATTTCTTCGAGCCTCTTGATTCTGTCTGCTGCTAGTGTACCTTTCTTATAAAAAGCACGCTGAGACATCTGCCATCCATAAAGTTTAAATCCTTTAGAAGTTTCATAACTATGAGGGGCATTGGGATTGCCCGTTTGTTCTTTATACTTGAGGGTTGCCTGAACCCCTTGCTCCCATGCATCGTCACGCAGAAGCCATACAAATCCTATCTCTTCGAGACGTTTGATTCTATCTTCAGCTAATTTGCCATTTTTATAACGCATCCTCTGAGAGTTCTGCCAACTACCGAGTGAAAACCCCTCTGGTGTTGTATACTGGTTAAGTGAATTGGCATCTCCTGTTTGTTTTTTATACTTGAGAGTTGCCTGAAAACCTTCCTCCCATACTTCGTCATATAGAGACCATACAAAGCCTATTTCTTCGAGCCTCTTGATTCTGTCTTCGGGCAATTTGTCTCTCTTGTAAAAAGTTTTCTGCCTATTTTGCCACCTGCCGAGTTGAAATCCTTCAGGGGTTTTATGCCTTCGATGTGAATTGGCGTCTCCTGTTTGTTCTTTATACTTGAGAGTTGCCTGAAAACCTTGCTCCCACGCCTCGTCATACTGAGACCATACAAAGCCTATTGCTTCGAGGCGTTTGATTCTATCTTCAGCTAATTTGCCTTTTTTATAAAACATTCTCTGAGAGTTCTGCCAACTGCCGAGTGAAAACCCCTCTGGTGTTGTATGCTGTTTAGGTGAATTGGCATCTCCTGTTTGTTCTTTAAACTTGAGGGTTGATTGAAACCCCTGTTCCCATGCTTCATCATACATATCCCATACAAAGCCAATTTCTTCAAGTCTATTGATATTGTCTTCGGACAAGTTGCCTTGCCTATACATATTTTTCTGATGGGACTGCCAGTTGCCAAGCAGAAACCCCTCTGGTGTTGTATGCTGTTTAGGTGAATTGGCATCTCCTGTTTGTTCTTTATACTTGAGAGTTGCCTGAAACCCTTCCTCCCACGCTTCGTTACGCACTTCCCATACAAAGCCAATTTCTTCAAGTCTATTGATATTGCCTTCGGACAAGATGCCTTGCCTGTACATATGTCTCTGCCTTGACTGCCAGTTGCCAAGTTGAAATCCTTCAGGAGTTTTATAACGATAGGGAGCGTTGGCATCTCCTGTTTGTTCTCTGAATCTGAGAGTTAATCCATACCAAAAGTCCCATGACCTTCCAACTATTTCAATTGTTTTTGCATAGAGTTCTTGAATAAAGCTTGCCTTATCTATTTTGATAGGAAGATTAAAAAACTCGATTTTCTTGTTGTATTTTGTCATAGAATCTTTCCATGCCTGTGTACCTTTTGCTCCCATCCCCTGTATTGTTCTCAGCTGAGAGACAATATCCTGTAATTGATGGTCTTGTTCCAGCATTGCCTGTAACACTTTCCATACAGTCTCAAAATCAGAACTTTCAATGAACGTTTCGGGGTCGGCATCATCATCAACGATAACAGGGATAAAGATGTATCCTTTCCCTTTCCACTCTGCTTTCCTCATGGCTCTGCCTGTAGCCTGAACTATATCGATAAGGCTCTTTTTAGAATCAATAAAGGCAATAGTGTCAACAGTAGGAATATCCATACCTTCTGTTAGACAGCGGGCATTGCTCATTATCCCGATATCGGCTTCCTTAAACTCTTGTAAAAGGCTGTTTCTTACACCTGAGGACATAGTGCCGTTAACATGAAAATACTTTATATTCTTTTTCTTTAGTTCTTCTGAAGCAATCATTTCGACAACTTGATGTATTCCGTGCAGGTTAGATGTATCAGTAAAAGCCTTTGCCTCATGAACCCTACTATGGAATGTAAAGATTTTTTTTAATCCATATGCAGCTATTCCTTTAACAAGGGCTATACGCTTTGCAAATCCTTTAGCATCCCATTCATGATCTTTATCTACGATTATATTGCCACTATTTTTAATAATATTTTTTACTTCAGAGTCTGTAACACTGATAACAATAACTTTATAATCTGTTATCAGTTGTTCTTCTATTGCATTACCAAAGGTCATTTCATAAAAAGGCTTGCCATATATTTTTTCATCATCCATGCTGCAAATAAGAACATCGTTTGCTTGTGCCTTTTTGATAATATGAGGCAAACAAATGCGTGGCGTTGCAGTCATAAAAATACGTTTTTTAATTGGTACTTTTTTATCATCTAATGCTGTATTCCAAATCCCAACCGAAGTGCCTGTTGTCCTATGGGCTTCGTCAAATATAGCAACATCAAAGCAAGTGTTAGTCTTAATAGTAGCTTCTGATAGCACCTTGCTTGATTGATATGTAGAAAAAAGAATTGACGGGGTAGAATGCTTATTACTGAGAAAATCAGCAACTACTTCTGCATCGGTTGAAACTGGGATATCGATCTCATAAAGATTCTCGATAGGTGAATCATTACCAAGATCGACAGTAGTATCACTACAAAGGCAAAGATAACGAAATGGCTTAAATAAAGTATTGGCTGCCCATTCCCTTAGGGTCTGAGACAAAAGAGCAAGGCTTGGAAGCATGACAAGAATTCTTTTACCGCTAAGTTTTTCTGCAATCCACATTGCAGTAAGTGTCTTTCCAGTACCACATGGCAGGATTAGCTGACCTTTGTCATTTCCAACAAAGTGCGATAGTGCCTTATCAATTGCTTCCTTTTGATCTTTACGAGGTGTTTTAGCTTTAGGTGGAACAATTTGCTGTTCTTTAAGATAAAGCCTGAGACGGTTAAAAAAATCTGCGTCTAATTTATCTAGACTGTCAGAAAGAACACGTCCTTGTCGGACTCTATCATCAATGGAAGATGGTAGTTTGTTTGCATTACTGATGACAATACGCCAGTCAGCCTTATCAGACATTGTAAAAAAAGTCGAAAGCTCCCTGAGCGTTGGAGTATTGTTGCGTTCTGTTCTAAACTTTGCCTGATAAGCATATAGTTTATCATCTGAGGTTACAGCTAAACCGTCAATTCCAATGTCTTGGACATCGGGGTATCCAAGACGTTCACGAAGGCTATACGGCATTTCACTTTGACTATAAACTTCTTTGAATTGAAAAACAGGTTCAAGAATAAAGAAGGCTTTACAGAACACTTCAAATGCTTCGCCTCTATTAATTGCAGTTGGTAGTCTTGAAATAAGAGATTCAAGTTCTGACCAAGATGATATATTTTTGAGCAGTTCTAATAATGCATCATGTTTCATGATAAGAATATAGCACGGTTATATGAAGATTGAAATATATTTGTATCAATAGATATAAAAGTAATGCTTACCCGTGGCATTTATCTACATATGTTGTCATCCAAATAAACTTGTGATATATTTTGGAAAATAGTAAATCAATTTTAATGCTATTAATTTGGAAGGGGGAAGAATGAATGAAATTAATCAAGCATTGAAGGAATTTGGCACATCTGAAAAAGTTAAAAAGATGGAAGTAGGTTTTGGTGGAGGAAAAGTGCCCGAACATATTGTTAATTTTTATGGGTCTTCGCGTTTTAGTGTGGGTCAATTTATATCTCCTTGAGCATAGAGGTAAGGATTTTCAGTCGAAGATATTCCTCATCTCTTAAACCGTAAGCCCTTCGCTGAATGACCCTGATCTTGTTGT
>JBAZZX010000047.1:0-20886 GCA_041658585.1 Thermodesulfovibrionales bacterium | reverse complement strand
ATGCGGTTTTTAAACTCATTTACTGATTCGTCCTAACAATGATTATACCAACTTGGTTTTTTCCGCGTTCTTGAAAGAATATAGCATATTAGGGAACGAGTTTAAAGAGAATTTTATTATTAAAATCAAGATGTCTGATGAAAATTTAGTTGGCTTTTACTCATAAAAATCACACTTTCATGATGAAATATCTGTCATAATGTAACATGATGTTTTCTGTAGTTAAAAAAGACGGCAATGCCCGGGCCGGTCTGCTTGAGCTGAGCAGGGGCGTTATTCATACGCCTGCTTTCATGCCTGTAGGCACTATCGGGACGGTGAAGGCCATGTCTCCCGATGAGTTGAAGGAGATCGGCGCGGAGATCGTACTCTCCAATACCTATCACCTTTATCTCAGGCCGGGCCATAAAATAATAGAATCATTGGGCGGTCTTCACGCCTTTATGAACTGGGAACGTCCTATTCTTACCGACAGCGGAGGGTTTCAGGTATTCAGTCTTTCCGCTCTGAGAAAAATAGAAGACGACGGCGTGCATTTTAAATCCCACCTTGACGGTTCAATGCACTTTCTCGGACCTAAAGAAGCGATGGAGATTCAGTCCGCGCTTGGATCGGATATCGCTATGGTGTTGGATGACTGCACTCCTTATCCTTCAACTTTTGAATATGCTATGGACTCTCTCTTCAGAACAATTAAATGGGCGGAGCAGTGCAGAGAACTCCGGAGGGAAGGGCAGGCATTGTTCGGGATAGTACAGGGAAGCCTTTATGAAAAGCTAAGGAAAAAATGTATCGAAGAACTAATTGATATCGGTTTTGACGGTTATGCCGTAGGCGGATTAAGCGTCGGCGAGCCGAAGGAAGAGATGCACCGGCTGATTTGCTTTACGGCCCCTTTGCTGCCTAAAGACAGGCCAAGGTATCTAATGGGCATCGGAGACCTTGGAGATGTTCTTGTTGCCGTTGAAGCGGGATTTGATATGTTCGACTGTGTCATGCCCACAAGGAATGCCCGGAACGGAACGCTTTTTACAAGCAGGGGAAGGGTCAGCATTAAAAGAGAGGAATTCAAAGCGGACAAAGGGCCGCTTGACCCGGATTGCGGATGTTATACCTGCAGGAATTATTCAAGGGGATACTTGCGGCATCTTTTTCTATCAAGAGAGATACTTTCAATGAGGCTGAATACCATACACAATCTTTACTTTTATTTAAATTTCTTCAGGAATATGAGAGAATCTGTTATGGAAGGGAAATTTACTGAATTCAAGGCGCGATGGCAAGAGATCGTATCATAAAAGAGGATTACACCTCCGGGGTAAGAAAAGTCCTCATCTATACCCTTATCCTGAACTCTGCCGTAGCATTTGCCAAGATCTTATACGGTTACAGGACCGATTCCATTGCCATGACGTCCGACGGCCTGCATTCTTTTATGGACGGGGTGTCGAACATCATCGGTCTGTTCGGCATATGGATTGCGTCTCATCCTCCCGACAGAGAGCACCCCTACGGACACAGAAAATATGAGACACTGTTTACGATTGTTATCGGCCTCATGATCTTTGCCACCTGCTTTCAGATACTCAATAAGGTCTATGTATCTTTTTCCGGGGACCATAAAACGGTAGTAACTAAAACGAGTTTTGCCATTATGCTGATCACTATGGCCGTCAATATTTTTGTAATGTGGTATGAAACGAAAAAGGGGAGGGAGCTTGGCAGCGATTTTCTTGTAGCAGACGCGAAACATACGAAGAGCGATATATTTGTTTCTTTCTCCGTCATAATAAGCCTTGTTTTTACAAAACTCGGTTATCCTTATGCGGACACTGTTGTAGGACTCGTAATTGCATTACTCATCGGAAGAATCGGTTATGAAATACTGAAAAGCGCATCGGATGTGCTTGTCGATACCATGTGCATAGACACCTCCGGCATAGAGTCGGCAGTGAACAAGACGGAAGGGGTGAAAGGCTGTCATGACATCAGGGCAAGGGGAACGGATAATTGCGTTTATCTTGATTTCCATATTCTCGTAGACGGGAATATGCCGATTGCCGAAGCCCATGCCATTGCCGACAACATTGAAGACAGGATAAAAAAAGAGTTTCCATCTGTTGCAGATGTTATGGTGCATGTAGAACCTGAAACAGCGGAACAAAACATAAAAAGGAATTCATAAGTAAAACCACATTTAAACACCCTCCCCTCAAGGGAGGGGAAATAATTGATACCCTCTCCCTTGAGGGGAGAGGGTAAGGGTGAGGGTGACTGGCTTATTACAGTATCGGCAGATACCTTTCTATTTCATAAGGGTGGATCCTTATGCTGTAGTCATCCCATTCCACCTTCTTGCTGGTGATGAAATTTTCAAAGAGATGGTCTCCCAGAGTTTCTCTCAGGAGATCGCTACTTTCGGCGTATTCAATGGCTCTGTTCAGGCTTCCGGGAAGGCTGTCTATATCGTATTTCTTTCTCTCCTCCGGCGACATATGATATACGTCCATTTCTACGGGATCCGGCATCCTGTATCCTTTTTCCACGCCTTTTAATCCTGCGTTCAGCATACAGGCGAAGGCGAGATAGGGGTTGCATGACGGATCGGGTGAACGGAGTTCAACGCGGGTAGCCGTCTCTTTACCCGGTTTGTAAAGCGGCACCCTGACAAGGGTAGACCTGTTGCGTCTTGCCCAGCATATATATACCGGCGCTTCATAGCCGGGCACAAGTCTTTTATAGGAATTGACCCACTGATTGAGAATAAGGGTTATTTCTTTTATATGGGTGAGAAGTCCGGCGATATATTTCTTTGCAATGTCCGAAAGGAAGTACTGGTCTTTCGGGTCAAAAAATGCATTCCTGTTTCCGGTGAATAAAGACTGGTGAGTATGCATACCGCTACCGTTTTGACCGAATACCGGCTTAGGCATGAATGAGGCATAGACGTTGTACTGTTTAGCTATCTCTTTGACGATTATCCTGTGTGTCATTACGATATCCGCCATAGTTAGTGCATCGGCATAACGCAGATCGATTTCGTGTTGTGAATGCGCTACTTCATGATGGGAGTATTCGACCTGTATCCCCATGGTTTCAAGCGCCAGAATAGTGTCTCTCCTGAGGTCCTCCGCAGCATCCAGCGGATAATCGAAATAGCCTCCTTCATCGAGCGGTTCCGTACCCTTGTCGTTTCTGAAATAGAAATATTCAAGCTCCGGACCGACGTACAGAGTAAATCCCTTCTGCTTCGCCTTCTCAAGGTTTACTTTAAGGATATACCTGGGGTCTCCTTTATGAGGAGAACCATCAGGTTCATAAATATCGCAAAACATCCGGGCAACCGCTTTTTCTTTCGGCCTCCAGGGGAGTATGACAAAGGTGGAAGGGTCCGGCCTTGCTATCATATCGCTTTCATCAATCCTGGCAAAGCCCTTAATAGAAGAGCCGTCGAAGCCCATACCTTCATTAAAGGCAAATTCAAGTTCGCCCACAGGAATGGCAAAACTCTTCAACTGACCATGGATGTCGGTGAACCAGAGCCTGACGAATTTGACGTCATGCTTTTTCAGCAGTTCCATAGCGTCTTTTTTGTCTCTTGGTTTAGAAAGCACCTTTTTTATTGTTGTTTTTCCCATTTTATCCTCCTTGAATTTATATGCGTTATGAAAAAAATGCCTTATAAAATTTCATTGCCCTTCCTTTATACTCTTCAAAAATCCTCTCGGTTTCTATTGTAATGCTTTTTATTTCCGGCATGTCCTTGAACCATTCATGGATCATTTCTTTCGTTACTTCAATATGAAACTGGAACCCGTAAGCATTATTCCCGAACCTGAAGGCCTGATGCTTATACAGTTTTGAGCTTGCCAGCAGAACGGCCCCGTGGGGGAGATGAAACGTATCTCCGTGCCAGTGGAAGACCTTAAAGCTCCTCCAGAAATCTCCTACCTGCGGATGGATAGCCAGTTGTCTCATAACGGGGTCTTTCAAACACTCGCCCGTTAGTTCGATATGATGCCATCCGATTTCCTTTTCCGGGCCGGGGAAGACCTCTGCTCCAAGACAACGCGCGAGCATCTGTGAACCGAGACAGATGCCAAGAACCTTCATATCCCTATTGATCGCCTCCCTGATGATACGGGAACCCGTCAGAAGATGGGGATACTGTTCCATCTCGTAAACTCCCATAGGGCCTCCCAGCACAATAAGGACGTTGAACCGGTCTAAGGACGGCGGCGCTTCTCCGGACCCGAGTTCAGTTACCTTATAGGAAATGTTTTTTCCTTTCAGGTAATCTTCGATCGTTCCGGGACCTTCAGAGTTTATGTTTTTTATTATTAATACCGGCATTTGATTATTAGTGATAAAGCATAGATGCAATCTGATACAACTGCCGTCTTATGCTTTCAATCTTCTCGATCAACTCATCATTTGATTTCAGATTCAGGAATTTAATAATTATATCAGGAAATTCGGAATTAGTCTTTAGCACGTCCTCTCCGTTAAGTCTTAATAAAATATCGATAGTGCGGAGAAAGCGGTGAGACTGTAATAAAACGTCTCCGGTTTTGCCGTCTATGAGTTTGCGCAGAATAAGCCTTTTGAGCGCAGCCCTGGTATTATGCAAAATAATATCAGGGAAAATATCGGCATATTTCAACTGTAGAAATTGCACGATAAATTCAATTTCCTTTATCCCTCCCGGGCCAAGTTTGATATCATATCCCTGCCGTTCCTTAGAGAGTTCCCTGACGATCCTGTGTCTCATGGCCTTTATGCTGGCGCCGTCAATTTCTCTCCTCCGCTGCCGGATGACATTTCTTCTTAAGTCATTAAAGGCCGAGATGAGATTATGATCTCCGGCAACCGGTCTTGCCCTGAGTAGGGATTGTATTTCCCAGGGTTGGGCCGACTTAAAATAGTAGGCAGAGTATCCCCCGATATCATTCATGAGAACGCCCTTTGAACCGTCGGGCCTCAGACGCATGTCCACTTTATAAGCAACCCCGGAGTCCGTGTATTCCGTAAGAATCCTGATAAACTCCTCTGCAAACATCCCCGGGTTTGTACCTTCGGAATTTGGGAGAGAGGCGTCGCCGGGGACATGGATAAACATAAGATCAAGATCGGATCCGAAATTCAATTCCCCGGCGCCGTAACCGCCCAATCCGATTACGGCAAAACCTTTGTCTGCACGCAGCAGCTTTACGACTGCCCGCATAATCACATCCGCAAGCGAGCTTAATGTATCCATAAGTCCATATGCATCTTTGGACCTGTTTAAAAAGAGCATACCCGTCTTTAACTCCTCAGCCGCCTTAAAGTCTCTTACGATTTTCAGAGGATCATTATATGCGAACATAGAGATGAGACGTTCCTGCATGGATCTGAAATCCATTCTTATATCAGGAAATTCAAAGACGCCTTCAAGATTTTCAAGCCCGAGGAGCAATCTCGTGAGATAGATGCTTGCGGAAAAGGTTTGAATGATCGCCTCCCTTGTGTCGTCCCGCTGCTGAAGCAGGTCCGTATAGGCTTCATGGCCCCCGATCTTCTCGATAAAAGTGAGCAGTTGGGTGAGCGCCCTGTCTTTGTTGGCGGACTTAAACACCTCCTCGAGAAACGGCGGAACCACCTTTCTTAACAACGTTCTCTCGCGCAATGTTTTTTCCGTTACAAGCTGTTCCTGCAGGGCATATATGTTTTTTACCGCAGAGGAAGGGTCTCTGAAGCCTTTAAAAGTAAGGTAATCAAATATTGCATTTTCGGGCAGATCGTCGCTTGCAGTTAAAAGAAAATCCTGTGCGGCCTCAGACCCTCCAAAGAGTGAATTGTACATGTCCCTTACCTTAAGCCTTGTTAAACGAACTTCGGAGGTGAATTCCTTTTCACCGGGGAAACGCAGCTTTCGCGCAAGAAATTTGAGCTGCTCCGGCTCGGACGGCAAAACGTATACCTGAAGATCGTCTTTCATCTGCAGGACATGTTCAATTCTCCTCAGAAACAAATAGCTGCCTGAAAGTATTTTTGCATCCTCGTCTGTGAGAAAACCTTCGCTAATCAATCCTTCGAGAACTGTAAGCAGTTTTCCGGAACGGAGATTTGTTTTTTCTCCTCCATACAAGAGCTGAAAGGTTTGGACAAAGAACTCGACCTCTCTTATCCCGCCGTAGCCGCGTTTTATGTCATTCACATCAAAAATGGCATCGATCCTCTGCTTGAGGGTCTTTATCTCTTCGATATCGTTATAATCAAGAGACCTTTTCCATACAAAAGGTTCTATCCCGTCCATGAACATTTCCCCGAGGCCGGCGTCGCCCGCCACATGTCTGGCCCGTATCAGGGCCACTCTTTCCCAGGTCTTCCCCCAGGCTTCATAGTAGGAGAGACAGGAGTTGAGCGGCAGGGATAACGCCCCCTTCTGACCGTTAGGCCGCAATCTCAGATCAACCCTGTAGGCTATTCCGTCTTCAGTAGGATTGTGAAGCAGTCCGGTCATCGTTTCCGTAAGCCTGCAGAAATATTCATGGGGATCGATTCTGTTTCCCCTTACGCCTGAAGATGTGCGGACGCCCGAGGAAAGGCCGCCTTCAGAGCGATAAACAGTCATGATGTCAACGTCGGAACTGTAGTTCAATTCTCCCGCGCCGAGTTTCCCGAGGCCGATTATCGAAAATGCATTGTCTTTTATATTGCCGAACTTTTCTCTAACTAATGCGAGGGCAATTTCAATTGACAGTTCTAAAATCGCCTCGGACAGGATACTAAGCTCGGATACACACTCCTGAAAGTCCGTTATATTATCGGTATCTCTCAGGGTTATCCTTAAGAGATATGTCTTCTTGACGTCCCTGAGTAGTTTCATCGCATCCTGTTTGAGCGCCGGAGAGTTTACATTGCGTGAAATACTGATATGTTTACGGGCTGCGGTCAGGATATCTTTTTTAAAGACAGGTTTACGCATGTCTTTCAAAGCAAGGCCCAGTTTATCAGGATTACTTATGCAGTAGTCCGCCAGAAATTGACTGTAAGAAAATAATGTTGAGATAGTATTGATATGTCTGTTATGTTCGTCAATAAATGCGGGATATTCGCTGAAAAGTCTTTCCAGATTATTTAAAGACCTGTCAGGGTCCGGGGCGCCTGCAACGGCTTCTTTAATAAGGTTGTTTATATTCATATCCGTAATTTGATATTATAACGCAAGTACAGATCAGTTTAGTTTATGGAGGATGAAGCATGAAAATGATAGTCGCCGTCATCAAGCACTTTAAGCTCGATTCAGTCAAAGATGCTCTTTCACTGGCAGGCATACAGGGCATGACCCTTACGGAAGTAAAAGGATTCGGCAGGCAGAAAGGCCATATAGAGATTTATCGCGGGTCAAGCTATGAGGTCAGGTTCATACCAAAATTAAAGCTCGAGGTTGCAGTCCCCGACAACAGGCTCGGAGAAATTATCGGTATCATCCAAAAAGCCGCCCATACCGGCGAGATCGGCGACGGAAAGATATTTGTCTATGACTTGAATGATGTTATAAGAATAAGAACGGGAGAACGGGGAGAAGAGGCTTTATAGCGGAAAGCTTAAGTCCGGATAAGGGCCTGATCCAGTTGCTGCCGGGTAATCAATGTTTCTTTTACTAAAGCTTCCCCGGGTTTCATATCCTTATGTTAAAGAAATCATTTCATATCAAGGGTTTTTTGTCACTTCTGATTACAATATCATAACTTTTAATGGTTAATAAACCCATGGCTTCTTCAAAGGTCCTTGCGAAATCAACATCCATATCAGAACCCCGGAGTATCTCCTGAAGCTCCGGTAGAAATTCTTCTCTGTCGTCAACTACGAGCACTTTCATTTTTGTTTAACCTCAATGCCGTTTATTTTACCAATCTCGTATGAGATGAGATTCTGAAATTATATAAGCAAGAATGGTGCCATAGCTTATGAATCAAAACGGGTTAACCCAAAAACTGCGGATGTCTAAAATAAATTTAACTCGATAAACTTATATGAAAAGATAGTTCATGGTAATTGCATAAAAATATTTTGGTAATACATCTATATTGGTAATACATCTATATATGTACACTATGGTATCGAAAAATAATGGTTCTTTCTCAAACTGAGTGGGTAAAAGTCCCTCTCCCTTGAGGGGAGAGGGTTGGGAGAGGGTGATTAAATCAATGGCAAAAGGGTTAACGCACCTTGCAAAAGGCCTCAGAAAAAGATCAACTTATGTGGAGCAGTTATTATGGAGCCGTTTACGGGCAGGCCGCTTTGAAGGTATGAAGTTTAAACGGCAGCACCCTATTGGACAGTATAGGGAGAGGCTTCATAGGACACCCTCCCCTCAATCCCCTCCCCTCAAGGGAGGGGATGTAATTACCCACACAAAATGAGAAAGAACCAAAGGTTTTTTATCCTGTCTGCCTTTCAAGTTATGCAACTGCAGAAATTCTCATTATGAGAATCCATTCTCAATAATGAGAAACGGGACGGGTTATTTTTTAGCCGGCGACAGGTTGTGCACCATCTCAGCGCCGATTAAGAAGATGCAGGAGGAATAGAATACCCATAGCAGAAAAACAAAAAAAGCCGAGAGGGGTCCGTAGATTGTTCCGAAGTTTATAATTGTTCCGACATACCATGTAAAGATGTGCTTTGCAAGTTCCTGAAATACCGTTGCAAACAGGGCGCCTGTAAAGGCATGCTTCATCTTGACATCGGTTTTCGGAAAAAAGATATACATGACCGTTACCATAAAAAAGACGGTAAGAAAAGGAACGACATACTGTATGAGCGCTACGGTAATTATCCCGATCTTCAGGTCGGGAAACATATGTCTGAATGTTTTTAGAAGCGGGATTAAAGAAGTCGTCATGAAGGAAATAAAGAGCATCATAATGATAAACGTAATGACCAGCAAAGACAGGACAAGCGACCAAAAAAAAGTCCTCTTCTTTTTTACTTTAAAAATGATGTTGATCGCATTTTCCAAAGAGGCGAAAACCTGAATTGAAAGGATGCCATACAATATTAAACTGAAAGTGCCGATCACTTTAAAGTTGATAAGTTTCCCCAGTTCTTTGGTAATTCCCGAAGAAATATCCGGGAAAAAACCCGTAAGCCGGCCGGCAAAGAACTCATAGAATCCGGGATAGTGACCAAGAATATATCCGAAAATAGTTATCAGGAAAAGGCAGAACGGCACAAGAGCCATCATGGCGAAATAGGATATCGAGCCGGCAAGCATAATGCCGTTGTCTCTGAAAAAATCTAAAAAGCTTCGGGGGATGAGTTTAAGATATTTCAACCGGGGTTGTTTATTTTAACCCAAATCTTGAGTTGCTTATCGCCGGATTCGGGTATCTTTCTTTTCATTCTTTTCCTTTGACTTTGCCTTTATAAATATCCGTATCGGAGTTCCACTGAAGGAAAATGAATTTCTCAGAATTTTTTCAATACGCCGTATATGCGCGTCCTTGAAAGAAGCGGGATAATTGGCAAAAACCGCAAAAGCAGGCGGTTCGGTTTTCACCTGCGTTATATAGGATATTTTAACCTCTTTGCCTTTATAGGGCGGCAGATTGAGCTCGCTCAGGATATCCCTTAAGGATTTGTTCAGGTCGGCAGTCGATATTCTCTTTTGCCTCTCTGCAATGATTTCATCGACAACCGGGAATAGGCTTGTTATGCGTTTTTTCTCCAGGGCCGATACGGTAATGACCGGCACATACTGCATAAAAAACATCTTTCTGATCAGCTCTTTCCCGTATTGCCTGACGGCATTTTCGGGATCTTCTACAAGGTCCCATTTGTTAAATAGAAAAATAGCGCCTTTACCGTATTCTTCCACAATCCCTGCTATTCTCTGGTCCTGTTCTACGATGCCTGCGCTTGCGTCGATTACAATCAACGCCACATCGCACCGCTCGATGCTCCTGACCGCCCTGACCATCGAAAACCTTTCAAGCGAGTATCCGAGACGGTCTTTTCTCTTCAGCCCTGCGGTATCTATCAGCAGATATTTCTTGCCGTAATAAACGCATATGCTGTCCACGGAATCCCTTGTCGTACCGGGTAGGGGGCTGACGATCATCCTCCTCTTGCTAAGGAGCGTGTTGACCAGAGTCGATTTACCGACATTCGGTCTTCCTACAACTGCGATCTTGGGATACTCAACCTTTTCTTCCGAATATGCAGGAAGCAGAGAAACCAGCTCATCCATAAAGTCGTCATATCCGTAACCGGTTGCCGCCGAGACGGGGATCAGGTTTTCCGTTCCGATGGGATAAAAATCATAGAGCCTGTCTTCGCGGGTGGGGCCATCGATTTTGTTGACGGCCCAAAGAACCTTTTGACCCGAGGTTCTGATGACCCTTGCCAGATCCATATCCGAAGGGGTAAGACCGTCTTTGCCGTCGAGCAGGTGGATAATAACATCCGCCTCCTCAATTGCAAAAAGCGCCTGCTCCTTTATCTGGGCGAAGATATCGTCGGCAGGTTCGGGATAAAAACCGCCGGTATCGACAATGACAAAAGAACTCCCATCCCATTCAACATCCATATAATTCCGGTCTCTCGTGACGCCCGGAATATCTTCGATAATAGCCGTTTGTGCGCGGGTCATCCTATTGAACAGAGAAGACTTCCCGACATTCGGCCTTCCAACTATGGCTACAATAGGTTTGTTCATATATTTAATTGTACACTAATGAGAAGTATAAATTATGATTATTTAGATAGTTAGCGATTGGTTCTATAGAATAAAGTGCGGAAATGACTAAATACTATTAAATTCCGGCAACCAAGACATTGATACAGTCTGGCCGGCGGTTGTAAAATCGTTTATCATCTTCATCCATAGTGCCGCAATATTTGTAAGCGTATCGTCAAATTCCTGATACTCCGGTTTGTTTTCCATGTAGTCAAACAACGCTCCGCAGAAGTACCAGTTGCAGCCTGAAGGACGGAATTGTCGTTCTATGGAACATCCTTTTTCGGTAAGAAAACGGCAGGGGTCATTGTCATTTTTCTCAAACTCGAGAGGGGGAGGTTTCAAACCGAGGGCATGGAGATAGACAAGGTCCTCAAAATTATAATAACCATGTTTGCTTATGCAGCAGACGTCTTTGCATTTAGGGCAGGTCATCCGGGTAGCTTGCTGGATAAAGACGCTGATTTTCTCGACACCGGTTTTGACCTTTAGCGCCGACGCTCTTACTCCTTGTAACTCTTTCCAGCAGTCAGAGAAAATCTTCCCCAAATAATCATTTGCAAGATTATATGAATCCTTCTCACGGCAGTTGATGTTTTTTATATCCATAGCGGATTTACCCGTCAGTTGCATAAATTCAGTCTTATTCTAACGATATTTTACCCGTCAGTTGTATAAAATGAAAGTCAGACATGATAAATCCCAAAAGCTTTCGGTTTTTATTTTTTATTGAAAGTATTTATTTAATACCCTATTATAAATATAACAACCCGTTGCGCAATCAATTGTATCGGGAAAACATAAATGGATGCTTTGATATTAGCCGGAGGAGAGAATAAGAGAATCCCTTTAATAAAGGGGTTTCTTGAAATACGGAACAGGAAGATTATTGAGACGAATATCGAACTTCTCAAGAGTATATTTTCACGGGTTATTTTAAGCGTCAACCATCCTGAACTATATTTTTATCTCGGCCTTCCCATGATCGGAGACGTAATCGACAGCAGGGGTCCGATGACGGGAATACTCTCGGTATTTATGAATACGGAATCGGCCGATATTTTTGTTACGGCATGTGATATGCCTTATATAAATGCTATACTAATAAAATATATGGTTGAAAAATATAACGGCAGATTCGACGCATTAATACCGCTCTATGACGGAAAACCTCAACCGCTTTTCGGCATCTATGCGAAAAGGATTTCGGAACTCATGGAGCAGCGCATAAGATCGGGGAAAAAGAGCCTGCTCGATTTCCTGAAAACAATCAATGTCCGTTATATAAACGAAGAAGAGGTGAGGAGCATAGACCCGGAAGGAAGGTCTTTTGTAAATATAAATACTTTTAAAGACTACCAAAGAGAGGGGGGTGCAATATGTTTGGGTTAGGAACTCAGGAACTGATTATCATCCTGGTGAT
This sequence comes from Thermodesulfovibrionales bacterium, assembly GCA_041658585.1. Lineage (GTDB taxonomy): Bacteria > Nitrospirota > Thermodesulfovibrionia > Thermodesulfovibrionales > SM23-35 > DYFC01. The sequence continues at coordinate 8,737 of JBAZZX010000047.1, read as the reverse complement.
AGTGGTTATTCTCTTCGGTGCCACAAGACTGCCTCAGATCGGAAGCGGCATAGGACAGGCGATCAAAAACTTCAAGAAGGGCGTAAAAGAGCAGGATGAGATCGACGTAACGCCAAAGAAAGACGACACAAAAGAATCGAAAAAAGAAGAAGGTGCATAGAGGGCCTGTTGCAGAGATCAGTCTTTCAGCAGTAGCGCATAATTTTCATGCAGTAAAGTCGATTATCCAAAACCGGCCCGTCATTGCCGTGGTCAAGGCGGACGCCTATGGCCATGGAGCGATCGAAGTATCAAAACGACTCCTGAAAGAGGGAGCATCATACCTTGCAGTTGCCTTTGTCGGCGAAGCCGTTGTCCTCAGAAATGCAGGCGTCGGAAGCCCGATAATAGTTTTATTCGATAAGGGGGACGTAAGGTATTTTTTTGATCTGCAGCTCATACCCGTAATTTACAATATCGACACCGCACATGCGTTATCGCAGGAGGCAATAAAAAGAAAAACAGCCGTTAAGGTGCATGTAAAGATTGATACCGGAATGGGCAGGCTCGGTTTGCACGGAAGACGCATTATGAGTGATTTAACAAAGATAACAGAGATGCCCGGTGTTGTAATCGAAGGACTATTAAGCCACTTTTCCGAAGCGGACCTAATGGACAGATCCTATGCGAATCAGCAGCTTGAGAAGTTTCACAGGATAAGAGAAAACCTTGAGAAGAAAATTAAAAGAAAGATATTGTCACACATGGCAAACAGCGCCGCCGTTATTTCTTATAAAGACGCCTGTTTAGATGCGTTCAGGCCCGGGATCATGCTTTACGGATACGACCCGATTGGAAATCCGGAATCTTCATTTGTTAATCTTATTCCCGTCATGTCGGTTAAAACAAAAATCCTTAGTCTAAGAAACTTACCGGCTGGCGCTCCTATAAGCTATGGCAGGACCTTTATTACGAAAAGAAAGAGTAAAATAGGGGTAATTCCTATAGGATATGCCGACGGATACAGCAGGCTCTTTTCCAACAATGCCGACGTGCTTGTAAGAGGAAAACGGGTACCCGTAGCCGGAAGGGTTTGCATGGATCTGACCATGATCGACGTGACGGATGTGAGGGGAGTCAGGGAAGACGACGAGGTTGTCATTATCGGGACACAGGGCAGGGAAACTATAAACGCCATGGAACTTGCCAAAAGGTCAAATACCATACCTTATGAGATACTCACATCCCTCGGAAGCAGGGCGCAAAGGGTTTATGTTTAAACTTATTGAAATAATGGGCAGGACCATAATCTCATTTTCCGAGGAAACAGGGAAAATTCTGGTCCTGCTTATGCAATCAATTAAACAGTTACTTTTGCCTCCCTATGAAATAAGAAGCACCTTCAAACAGATGCTCGAAATCGGCGTTAAATCCCTGCCCGTAGTCCTGATAACCGCTATTTTCACCGGCATGGTATTTTCACTGCAAACATTCACAGGGTTTAAACGGTTCGGCGCGGAAACCCTTGTAGGGACCGTTGTCGCGCTTTCCATGACCAGAGAGCTTGGCCCTGTTTTGACGGGGCTGATCGTTGCAGGCAGGGCAGGCGCCGCCATGGCTGCGGAATTGGGCACCATGAGGGTAACGGAACAGATAGACGCCCTTGAAACACTGGCAACCAATCCGGTTAAATATCTGATCGTACCGAGATTTATTGCAGGGACACTCATGCTCCCTGCCCTTGCAGCGGTAGCGGATATAACCGGTATAATAGGCGGATATTTTGTGACCGTAGGACTTTTTAAATCCAGCTCTATTGTGTACTGGAAAAGGACATGGGATTTTCTTGAGGCCGGTGACATTTTTAACGGCCTGTTAAAGGCGGGCTTTTTTGGAGCAACCATTTCGCTCATTAGTTGTTACAAAGGTTTTTACACGCGAGGCGGAGCGGAAGGGGTCGGCAAGGCAACGACAGGCGCAGTGGTTCTGTCTTCCATGACTATACTGATATCGGATTATTTCCTTTCGGCCTGGCTTTTCAAATGATAGAAATCGTCAATCTTCATAAATCCTTCGGTAAGAACCATGTGCTCAGGGGTATTGATCTTAAAATTGAGACCGGTGAGAGCATGGTTGTTATCGGCGGGAGCGGCTCGGGAAAGAGCGTCTTATTGAAACATATTATCGGGATATTAAGACCTGATGAAGGTCAGGTTTTTATAGACGGCATTGATATAAGCGGGTTGCATGAAAATGAACTCTATGAAGCAAGAAAGAAATTCGGTATGCTTTTTCAAATGGCGGCTCTTTTTGATTCGCTCACGGTTTGGGAGAATGTAGGTTTCTCGCTCCTTAGAAACAAAAAAATGAATGAAAAAGAAGCAAGGGCGCTTGCCGTAGAAAAGCTCGGAATGGTGGGTCTTGTAGGCGTTGAAGACCTGATGCCGTCGGAATTGTCCGGGGGTATGAAGAAAAGGGTCGGACTTGCAAGGGCAATCGCGCATCAACCGGAAATACTGCTTTATGACGAACCCACAACCGGCCTTGATCCGATAATGGCCGACGCTATAAACGAACTCATCATAGAGATGAAAAAGCATCTGTCAGTCACCAGTGTAGCGATAACACATGACATGCATAGCGCCTATAAAATCGCGGACAGAATCGCCATGCTTTACGAGGGAAAAATCATCGGGACTGGAACGCCTGAAGATATAAAGAATACGGACAATCCGATTGTCAGACAATTCGTGACCGGCAGCGCGTCAGGACCAATAACAATAGAAGGAGTGCATCATGAGAGGACTTTCAACAGAACTTAAGGTCGGATTTTTTGCGGTTTTTGTCATGCTCATCCTTACGTTTATGACTTTTAAAGTCGGCGGCCTTGACTGGTTAAAGAAAGAAGGATTTGTCGTATACGTATACTTCAGGGACATAGCCGGCCTTGATGAAAAAACAAAGGTCAAGATTGCCGGCGTTGACGCCGGGGTAATCGAAAAAATAGAGCTGAAAGAGGGAGTCGCAAAATTGACCGTGAGAATCCGGAAGGATGTGGCTCTCTACAGCGACGCGGTTGCATCTATTAAGGCTACGGGACTTTTGGGAGATAAATATCTTGAGATCAAAATAGGAGACCGGCAGCCGCAATTGAAAAACGGCGACGCCATCCGGAATGTTATCGAACTTATTGACATTGACGATATGCTGCGGAAATTATCAAAAGTCTCCGAAAATATCAGTACCCTCGCGGTTTCCATGAATGAAGCCTTTGGCACGGATGAATCAAAAAACGCCCTTAAAGAGACGGTCGTGAATCTGGGCGATATAACGGCAAACCTCAATAGTACAATCATTGCGAATGACAGAAAAATGCGCAACGTCCTGGACAACATTAAAAATCTTACCGCTTCCCTAAGTGAAGTCGTCAACAAAAACAAGGAGCCGCTGAATGCCACTATATTAAACATTCAGGATTTCTCGGGCAAACTTAAATCCGACGGGCCTGACCTTATTGCAAACCTTAATAAGGCGACCAGGGATTTAAAAGAAATAATCGAGGAAAACAAAGCCGCTGTAAAGAGCACGGTCAGTTCCTTTAACAATATTGCGCAACAGGTCGACAAAGGGGAGGGGACTCTCGGAAAATTAGTCAAGGACGACAAGCTGTACAATTCCATCAATAGGGCGGCAGAGGGGCTTGACAGGACTATCGGAGCAATCGACAGGTTCAAGACATTTATAACTTTTCAGACGGATTATCTTACGAAACCGAAAGATGTAAAGGGCTATTTCTATGTGACTCTGCAGCCTAAACCCGATAAATACTACATCCTCGGGGTGGTTGCAGATCCCTTGGGCCATGTTTCTACCAAAACGACCGAGACGACTACCTCGACCGGCACAACCAAAGTAAAAAAAGAGGTACTAAAAAAAGAGATAGAATTTACCGCACAGATTGCAAAGAGGTTCAGTGACACCGAATTGTTTAAGGATACGGCATTAAGGATAGGAGTTACGGAAAGCACTTTCGGCGCAGGCGCCGATTATTTCTTTAACAAAGATAAAGCCAGGGCCAGCGTTGATATATGGGATTTTTCAAACGACGAAGAAGGGGCCAAAAAACCCCATATAAAGGTGGGAGTTGATTACTATTTGTTTAGAAACGTATTCGTTACCGCAGGCGCCGACAATTTACTGAACAAAAAATGGCGCGGCGGCTATGCAGGCGTAGGGGTCAGGTTCGAGGACGAAGACTTTAAATACCTCTTCGGAAATCTGCCGAGGATAAAATAACGTCAAAAGACAACGCACCCATAGAAGAATACAGAAAGTTAAACGCTCAAAGTAACAACCGATAGAATTCCTGTTCGTCATTCCTTATGCGCACAGAAAGAGAGATTTCGTATCCTTTATTTATATTTTCTCCGAGTCTTTGAAAAAACTTCTCATTATCCCCATTGTTAGTACTGATAAGTTAATAAGTAAAGCCACATTTAAACACCCTCCCCTTTATCCCCTCCCCTCAAGGGAGGAGCAATTCTTAAGTCCCCTCTCCCTTGAGGGGAGAGGGCAAGGGTGAGGGTGTGTGGCTTTTCTTATGAACTCCTTAGTAAGTACGTCCCTAATCCCTCATAATGATAACGAGTAGATATGTCAAGACTGCCTTCAAGGGCTATTGACCGGATCAAAACTTCCTGCTATAGTTTTGTAACTGACTAATAACTGGTTCGACGGATAGAAAAAGATAAATGGCCAAACGCAAATTAAACCAATATAAATTAACTCTCACAGCAGCCCAAATCGCGGAGGGTATGAACGCCGCCGCAGCGAACGCAAAACGATTGTACGAAGATGCAAAGCTTCTTTTTGAGAGCAGTCGCTACCCGTCGGCTCTTTCCCTATCAAGCCTCTCAATCGAAGAATCCGGAAAGCTCAGCATTCTCCGATCTCTGGCTCTTGCGCGCAATCAACGGGAGGTGGAAGACACGTGGCGAGAGTACCGCACTCACACCAGAAAGAACATGTTGTGGCCATTTCTCGACCTAGTCTCTGGCGGTGCTCGCAAGCTTTCTGATTTTAGACCATTAGTCGTAGACGGTGCAGACCATCCTTCCCTTATGGACAACATCAAACAATTGGGCTTTTACACGGATTGCCTCGGTATTGCACACTGGTCAAAACCATCCGACGTGATTGACGCAACCCTCGCAGAATCCATCCTTCGAATCGCTGAATTCCTTCTTCCAAAACATAACGTGACCGAAAAGGAAATTGAACTATGGATCAAACATTTAAAGCCGGTCTGGAAGCAAGACATGGAAATTATGGAAGCGGCTCTTGTGTCTTGGCACCGCGCCATGCATGATGCTGGCCTTATGTCTGGCGATCCATCTGGCATGGAGAAATTTATCATAAAGGGATTAGATATTAAAAATGATACTTAAACGTCAAACAATTTCATCGATCCGACCGGGAATAACCCTGGTTTGGTTTTATACCGTACTTTGTGGCCCGGCGGCTCATGCCCGGCGTTCGGCAACTAATTTGAAGGAGTAAAATTATGCCCTATAGAAAAGCTATATTCGCGCGTGTTGGATATATGCACTACTATTCCGGCTCACAAAAGGGTGATGAAAAACCTCAACATGGAGGTGCCTATAATATAAAGGGAATTGGTCATGAAATATACAACTTCAAAACAATAAGAGGAAAATTATTTGGGTATTTCCAACCTTATGAACCACCAGAGGATTCAGATAATCCAGTAACTGTGAATTTAGAGAGAATTGATCCTGAAAACAAAGGGAATGACCTTATAAAAAATGTGTTGGTAATATTCGTTTCAAAGAAAAAGGAGTATGGTCAGGTTGTTGTTGGCTGGTATAAAAATGCAAGTGTTCACAGAGAATACCAACCTTCTAAAAAAAATATGCTGAGAGATAATTACCGTTATAACCTGCAAGCAGAAATAAAAAATACGGTACTTCTTCCAGAAAATTACCGGAAATTTAAAATCCCGACTGGTAAAGGAGCGTTTGGAAGAGCCAATGTTGTATATTTATCCGAAATTAATGGTCAAGAAAGGGATTTAAACAGTTCAAAATTTAATTGGATCAAAGATGCGATTAACTATGTAGATAATTATGATGGCCCGAACCTGTTAATTGATACCACAGGGGATGCTGAAAAGGAAATTGAGGATATAATTGAAAGTCATCTGACAAGCCAATCAGGCCAAGGATTCAAAATCACACCAGAGTTGAGGAAAAAAACTGAAGAATACTCCGTTTCAAAAGCGATCCAATATTTTAAAAAGCATAAATACACAGTTACAAATGTTGGTGGTGCTAAATCATATGATCTTGATTGTTTTAAAGATGGAGATACTCTTAGAGTTGAAGTTAAAGGAACGCAAACTACAGGTGATAGTATCATTCTAACGCCAAATGAAGTGAGGAATGCAAAAATACATAAAACAGCATTATATGTTTTACACTCAATAAAGGTAGATATGGTTCTAAAAACTTATAGGCTATCTGGAGGGGAAGAAAAAGTTATTAACCCTTGGAAAATTACTGAGCAAGGCAACCTGAAGCCTTTATCCTATATGTATTTTCTAAATAAAATTAAAGAGTAAATGCCGAACAAGGGCATTGAGATGCATTTTGAAAAGCGTCAGCTTTTCAAAATCACTCATACACGGCGTTGGGTGAACTATAATGAATAAAAATGAAATAGCAAATCGGAATGAGCGAATGCAATGGGCGTTATCGACTGCTTGGGAAACGTGCATAAGGCGTGTTGCATCGGGCCGAATACGAATCAATAAAGAATCTTCTCTTCAACTCCACTATGCATATATTTTGGCTCAGTTCGGAGAGCTATCTTGCACAGAAAAAGGCGAATCATTTGTGATGGAACTCGAAACACATCATGCCGGAAAGAATGCGGGAAAAAATACAGGGGTCAGCCCTTGACAGGCTGTTGAAAAAGTCTTTTTTCTGTCATTGCGAGCGAAGCGCGGCAATCTCGCCTTTAATAAAATCAATGGGTTAGAGATTGCTTCGTCCCAGAAACTGCTCCTCGCAATGACATGCGACGAGTTTTTCAACAGCCTGTTGACATTGGACAAGAATGACTACCTCTAACCAGTCGTTCCAGCGGGGAACCCGCTGAACTCATTGTTGGGCAATGAAATTTACGGCAATAAAACGCTCAAAGCGAAGGATCAATTAAATGGGTAACGATGCTCAGAGAATACGCGGCCTTATCATGCCAGCGGATTCAGTTATCCCCATTGGCAAACTCAAAAAACACTTACTTTTTTTTGACGAGGTTGTTCTTCCGGATCCATCAGATCGCTCATTGGTAGCAGATTCTGAAATTTCAGATACTTATCCTGATGGCACGAAGATTTACCAGGCGGCTAGAGCTCCCTTTACAAGAGAAGAAGATTACGAAGCAAAGTTTACTGAACTCATCGCCGGTACAGATCAATTGCAACGACGCGGCATACTTAAGATGCTACATCCAAATGACTGGCGCACTATTGATCCGTGGCTCCGTGTTCATTTATACGAGGCAGCTATTGCCGATGAACGGATTGTTAAGTCTGCCATTCCTGATATCTCCGAAAATAAGCCGCTAAAGATTCCCGACGGAATCATCAGCGGCCTTGATATCGTCAAGTCCGGTTGGAAGCGTATACCGCAAATCAGAACTGATAAACCATACAAAATCCAAGGAGTTGACGATTATTGGAATACTTTGGCGCATTTACGTATCGGTAGAGCTATCAAATATATCCGAGTAGCTCAAATTAAAAATGCGGCTCCGGCAGCCTTCGATGATTCGACAAGCGATATACTTCTTTCGCTTGGTCAGTTATCATTTCAAGAGCTGCCTCAGCCCGATATATTGGCTAGCCTCACTATATCTATGGATGTAATTGATGCCCAAGCACTCGAAAAAGCACTTGAGGGTTTGCCGTGGGAGGATATAATCCAAATTCGGCGCGAAATCTTACCACATGTTGCAAATTACAGGGCAGAGATTGTTAACAAATCACGACGAATATATAATGCACATGCAACTGACTTCAGCCGTTATCGTGAGATAGTAGAAGCAGATCGATCTTCCATAGATGATGCAAAAGAAAAGCTTCAGCAAGCTTGGCAGGGTCTGAAAATCGTGGGGTCCCTTAAATGCCTTTCTACGTCAGCTGTGACCGGTGCTGCAAGTCTATTAATCCCATCCGATTGGACTGGCCTTCTGGCAACTATTCTTACCGGCATAGCCATAGGTGGCGGAGCGGTGGCCAACGAGATTAAAACTGTGCTTCAGGCTCGCGAATCAGTTATGAAACAACCTCTTTTTGTGCTGAATAAACACCTAATGAGGATAAAATGAGCATATCGGAAGTACTGCCCAACAAGCAAATCGAGGCGACTGGTAATAGCCTCTGTGGTTTTTTCAAGGGCTGGTTGCCCCTGCGCCTCATTATTGTCGTTCTCCCTCGCTCCGATCGGGAGAACGCGGCAGTTGAACGGTGAACAGGGTGACTGCGCTCCGCAAGCGAGAACCAGGAGTTCGAGACAGATGGGCCTCCGGCCCACCGCTCAACTGCCGCGTTGAAGCTGTAGAAAAAGTCTTGCAAACCTCATAAAAACGCCATATGATTACATAGAGCAAAGCATTACACCGCTTAGTAAGGAGAAAGGAGACATATGGCGAGATATAAGGATTATGATTATTC
>JBAZZX010000046.1:0-21783 GCA_041658585.1 Thermodesulfovibrionales bacterium | reverse complement strand
CCATCCCTACATATTTGATATACTTATTCATAACCTGTCCTCCTTAATTGTGGCTCTGAGCCGAAGGCTCGTCCTTAAGCTTAACCCACGTCGCTTAAGGTTGGACAGGTTAATACATTATGTCTAAGGAGTTCATAAGTAAGGACACATTTAAACACCCTCCCCTTTATCCCCTCCCCTCAAGGGAGGGGCGATTATTAAGTCCCCTCTCCCTTGAGGGTCTACGACTCGTAGAGGAGAGGGCAAGGGTGAGGGTGTGATGTAGTCTTACTTATGCACTCCTCAATCCGGGATGTGCACCTGATAACAAACACCCCGAACATCTCGCCGACCGTGTTGGTTGCCGATCCAAACATCGATTCGCTGCCGTTTCCCGGTAGCCCTCTCTATCTTCCTGAAATATTGAATTGACGGTTCCTGCCAAAAAGCTGTATAGTGCAGGTGTTAATCGATAGGAGCAATTCTTGATTTTGTTTGAAAAGTTAAAAGAAATAATAGGATCGGAGGCACTTCGTGGATGGATTATTATTTTTATAACTGCATTTCTTGCTACGGTGGCTTATCACCAATGGCAAGTCAACCCAAAGCTTACCGTTACTGACACTGTTTCCCAGAATTATAGTAATAACACAACTAAAATAAATTTGCTTTTCAAAAACTTGGGCCATCGACCAACAGCCGTTCTTTATGTTTATCTCATGAACAAAGATGGTGGCATCATCAGATCAATTGACGAACGTGACGGGATCAATTTACCTATAAAGATTGCGCCTTGGAGTATTGAAGTGATAGGTTTTAAGGTCGAAAGGCACGAAAAAGAGCAACTCTCTGATTTCTTAATAACGGATATTGACGATAATCGAATCCGTCATAGATGGAAGCCCAGATAACGTGTAGTAAGTGATATGATACCGCAACGCTATAGTTCTTCCGTCAATCCTCATATTTTCACATAATTAAAACGCGTTTCTTTGTAGGTGTTACAAGTGCCTGACAACGAATATTCACTGCATGTATTTGAGAAAGAAGTTGGTATGCGCCTGATAATGTCTTGCTGTATAAGATAAAATGCATTTACTAAATACAAATTAACGGATAATTTGCATTTAGTAATATATTTAAGTTAGAATTCACCATGAGCATTATCAGGGACATTACTATTAAGGCCCAAGAATACCTCAAAGACGATGACATTCTGTTGTTTACGGGCGCAAGGCAGGCAGGGAAAACAACTATCCTGAGACAACTTGCAGAACGTGTTGAAAAGAAACATGGAAATTTATATTTTCTGAACCTTGAGGACCCGGATTATCGATCTCTCCTGAATCAGTCGCCCAAAAACCTTTTTAAAATTTTCACGATAGATTTGAAAAAAAGGAATTTTATTTTTATCGATGAGGTCCAGTATCTTAATGATCCTTCAAATTTTTTAAAATATATGTATGATGAATACCGGGGCAGGATTAAGTTATTAGTTTCAGGATCGTCAGCTTTTTATATAGACAGAAAATTTAAGGATTCTCTCGCGGGAAGAAAGAGAATATTTCATGTAAAAACCCTGTCGTTCAGAGAATACCTTAGATTTAAAAATGAAACGGATATTTTGAAAAAAGATTTCCGGAGTCTCGGTATATCGGACCAGGATCGTTTGTCCGTCCATTTTTATGAATATATGACCTATGGAGGATATCCGCGTATTGTTTTGGCGTCTGCGCATGAAAAAACCGACTTACTGAGCGAGATAGCGTATTCCTATATTAAGAAAGATATCTATGAAGCATCCATAAGACAGGAAGATATTTTCTATAAACTGTTCAAAATATTATCGTCTCAAACAGGCAATCTGGTAAATTTTTCGGAATTGGCCCACACATTGGGTGTTTCTAAAACCGCAATTGATAATTATCTTTATGTTATGCAGAAATCATTTCATATAGCTCTGGTAAAACCTTTTTACAAAAATATCAGGAAAGAATTAACAAAGATGCCGAAGGTTTATTTTTTTGATACAGGATTAAGGAACTTTTTTGTTTCAAATTTTAAGTCTTTTGTAATCAGGGATGATAAGGGAGCATTGCTTGAGAATATGGTATTCAGACAGTTAATTGAAAAATATCCTGTTGACGAAATACGCTTCTGGCGTACAAGTCAAGGGCAGGAAATTGATTTTATCGCTGATGCTAAAGAGGCGATTGAGGTGAAGGCAAGCAGTGCAGGTTTCAAAGAAGGCAGTTATAGAGTTTTTTCAAAGCATTACAGCGATATGGCATTTCATGTCATTTCGATGGAGATTCGGGAACGGGACAAGGGTAAAACAAGCTTTTTATTGCCCTGGCAATTATGATTTTTAAGGTTCCCCGACAAGGCGGCTAAAATACATAAGTTAAAGATTCAGCAATCCCATACCGCTGCCGGGATGGGAAGCTTTTTTAATGGAGTCGTTAATAAATTCCTTTGCTCTTCTGACTGCTTCAAGCGGTGAGCGGTCAAGGGCAAGAAGCGCCGTAACGGCGGCGGAAAAGGCGCAGCCAGTGCCGTGGTATTCACCTCTGATCTTTTCGGATTCCACCGGATGAAACTCCCCGTCATAATAAAGGTCAAGGGCTATGTTGTCGAGGTGGCCTCCGGTTATGACTACCACATCAGGTCCCATTCCTTTCAAGGCCACGGCAGCTTCTTCCATCTGACCTTTGTTTTCAATCATGATACCGGTCAGTACGGATGCCTCATAGATATTAGGGGTAATGACTTTTGACAAAGGGAATAATTTCTCCCTGATCGTATCCAGAGACCCGTCTTCCATAAGGCTCATCCCGGATGACGATACGGATACCGGATCGATCACAAGGTTTTTCAGGGAAAATTCATGTATTATCCCGGCGGTAATCTCAACCGACCATTTGCTGAAAAGCATCCCTGTTTTCATGGCATCGGGTCTTATATCCGATAAAAGAACGCGCAATTGTTTTTGAAAGGCGTCCCGTTCAACAGGGTAGACGGAATCGACTCCCCGAGTGTTTTGCGCCGTAATTGATGAAACAGCAGAAAACCCGTGTACGCCGAAGGATTTGAAGACCTTCATGTCTGCCTGAAGTCCGGCGCCGCCTGTGGGATCAGAACCCGCTATGGTCAAAGCTGTTTTCATTTGTTTTTTCTTAGCGCGCGCTCTACCGTCCGGATCGCACAGAACTCGCCGCACATGCTGCAGACGTCCTGCTCTGAAGGCGGCGCTTCCGAGCGCCACTTCCTGACTTTGTCAGGATTGAAGCTCAACTCGATCTGTCCTTTCCAGTCAAGATTTTTCCTGCATAAGGCCATCTTCCTGTCACGCTCTATAGCGCCCGGAACTCCTTTTGCTATATCAGCGGCGTGCGCCGCTATCTTTGAAGCAATGACGCCTTCCTTTACGTCTTCAATATCAGGCAGTCTGATATGCTCCGCAGGTGTGACATAACAGAGAAAATCCGCTCCTGCAGCGCCTGCAATAGCTCCTCCTATGGCGGCGGCGATGTGGTCGTAACCCATGGCAATGTCCGTCACCAAAGGACCAAGGACATAAAAGGGCGCTCCCTTACAGATTTCCTTCTGCAGTTTAATGTTCAGTTCAACCTGGTTGAGAGGGACATGCCCCGGTCCTTCAATGATCGCCTGAACTCCCGCCTCCAGCGCCCGGTCTCTTAATTCTCCAATGGTGAGCAATTCCTCTATCTGGCTTCTGTCCGTGGCGTCTTCGATGCAGCCGGGGCGCAGACCGTCCCCAAGACTCAGGGTCACATCATTTTTCTTAACTATTTCAAGCAGCCTGTCGTAATATTCAAATAAAGGGTTCTCTCTGTCATTGTAAATCATCCATTCAAGCAGGAATGAACCCCCACGGCTTACTATATCAAGTATCCTGCCCTCGTCTTTTAGTCTTTCAATCGCTCTTCTATTAACGCCGCAGTGGACGGTGACAAAATCAACCCCCTCTTCTGTATGGTTTTCGATAACTTTAAAAATATCGTCTGGGGTCATCTTTGACATTTTTCCATGAGATTCCACGGCCCTGACCGCAGCTTCGTAAATAGGCACCGTGCCTACAGCTATTGGAGACTTTGCGGTAAGAATCCTCCGCATGTCCCTTATCGAGCCGCCCGTTGAAAGGTCCATAACGGCGTCGGCGCCGTATTTAACAAGGACGTCGAGCTTCTCTATCTCTCCGTCAAACGAAACCTTATCTTTTGATGTGCCGATATTGGCGTTGATTTTTGTGCTCAACCCTTTACCGATGCCGAGGGGCTTTATGTCATGCAGGACATTTCTTGTGATGACCGTGACTCCGGCCGCAATATCCGACGCAAGACGCTCGGGGGACATGCCTTCGGCAACCGCCACCTCTTTCATTTCATTGGTGATGATCCCTTTTTTTGCGAGTTCTATTCTTGTCATTTCAGTAACCTCAAAAATTCTTCCGTAGTTTTTCCTTTATTTTTTGCCGACAGGATTGCGGATACCAGAGCGATACCGTCGGCGCCTGCATCCATAACTTCTTTCACCTTCTCTATCTTTATGCCGCCGACCGCGAAAACCGGTAAGGACGACAGGGATTTAACTTTCTTAAGAGTATCGACGCCGATCGGGGTCCCGTACTTCAGTTTTGACGGAGTTTTATATATAGGGCCAAGTGTTATAAAGTCCGCTCCTTCCTTTTCCGCTTGCACGGCCTCGTCAGGACTGTGTGTTGAAACCCCTATGAGAAGGCTGCCGCCGCAAATCTTTTTGACTGCATGGACCGGGATACTGTTCCGTCCAAGGTGGACCCCGTCAGCCTTCACTGCTATCGCTATATCAACCCTGTCGTTGACAAAAAATTTGGCGCCGTATTCATTTGTCAGTTCTCTCATCCAGTAGGCCATATCAAGCAATTCCCTTGCGGGCATATCTTTTTCCCGCAATTGAATCGCCTTAACTCCGGCCTCAAGAACGGTCTCTATTTCAAGATACATCGAACAATGGGCGTTGAATAATTTCCTGTCGGTTATCAGATATAACTTGAAATCAGGAAACATTCTTAATCCGAATAATGCAGATGTTGAGAAAAAATTTATTTAACTCGATAAAGTTATTATGATGATATTCCATGGTTATATTCACAAAATATAATCGCATACATCAGTTAAACGTACACTAAGGTATCGAAAAATAAATTTTTTCTCAACATCTGCATTATATCAACCGCATTGTGTTGGTTAATAAATACTTTTACAGCATTCCGTCAAAAGGACTGCTTGCGGTAGCATAGAGCTTGCGCGGGATCCTGCCGGCCTTACAGGCAAGCCTGCCTGCAATTACCGCATGTTTCATGGCTTCAGCCATTGCAATCGGGTCTTTGGCGCCTGCAATGCCGGTGTTGATCAAAACTGCGTCGCATCCCAGTTCCATCGCAATCGTTGCATCGGATGCAGTGCCTACGCCTGCATCAACGATCACCGGAAGCTTAACCGTCTCAAGGATTATCTTTATATTGTAGGGATTCCTGATCCCGAGGCCCGAACCGATAGGAGCGCCCATAGGCATAACTGCGGCAGCCCCTGCATCTTCAAGCCTCTTTGCCATGATCGGGTCGTCGTTTGAATAAGGCAGGACGATGAACCCCTCCTTTGCCAGAATTTCCGTGGCCTTCAAAAGCCCTATAGTATCGGGGAAAAGGGTTTTTTCATCTCCGATTACTTCAAGTTTGATAAGGTCGGAGATACCGGCTTCCCTGGCAAGCCGGGAATAGCGCAGCGCATCTTCGACATTGTAGCAGCCTGCGGTATTCGGGAGGATTTTGTATTTTTTAGGATCGATGTAATCGAGCAGGTTCTCTGATTTCCTGTCGATAATGTTGACCCTTCTTACGGCAACGGTCACGACGTCCGCCCCTGAAGCTTCAACCGCCTTTTTCGTCTCGTCGAAATCCTTATATTTTCCGGTGCCTACCCAGAGCCGGGATTTAAATTCAATGCCTTTGATTATTAGTTTGTCATTCATTTATTGTTACTCCCGTGTTGATAATTTTGCATTGTTTGTTATATTAGCCGCCGCCGACAAAATTCACGATCTCGACATTATCTCTGTCCTTAAGTTTGAAGACAGCGTAATCCGCTTTTTTCACGATGGTCAGATTCACTTCAACAGCAACCCTGACGGACTCTATCCCGAGTTCATCAAGAAGGTCCTGAATTGTCTCCGCCTTTGGAGTATCGAATCGTTCGCCGTTAAGTGTAAGCTTCATAAAAAACAAAAACCGTATCCATGTAATTTCACCCTGATTTGTACAGGCGAAAAGGATACGGTCAACCATCCCATTCCCTACGCCGGTATTATCCGTATCAGGTTTGAGGGGTCACTCCCGATTCAAAACGGAAGACTCTCAGGCTTTTCAGCCTCCCCCAGGGTCACTTTCAGTATAGATTAGGCTCTATGGCCATGTCAACAACAGGTTAGATTAAAGGGTGTTTATCTTGTGAGCAAGGCAGCCGGCGCCGAAGCCGTTGTCTATGTTCATTACAGCGATGCCCGGCACACAGGAGTTGAGCATTGCGAACAAAGGGGTCAAACCGCCGAGGTTTGTCCCGTAGCCGATGGATGTCGGGACCGCAATAATCGGTTTATCCGTGAGACCGCCGACAACGGAGGGGAGGGCGCCTTCCATTCCGGCAACAACAATAATTACTCTTGCCGAATAAATGGATTGCTTTGCATCTATAAGCCTGTGTATGCCTGCTACGCCGACGTCATAGACAGTCTCAACCCTGCTGCCGAGAAAGGACGCCGTTACCTCTGCTTCCTCTGCAACGGGAATATCCGATGTGCCGGCGGAAAGGATAAGAATTCGGCCTTTTTTCTTCTTCCCGCCATTTACGGATATAGTCCGTGACCTGGCATAAAAAACCGCAGACTTGATGCCGAGTCCGTCGAATATCTCCTGCGAAGCCTTTGTAATAAGGAAGCTTTTGGTTTTTTTGTATAGAGAATGGGCTATGGTAACGACGTCCTCTATTTGTTTGCCTTCTGCAAGAATGACTTCAGGTATCCCCTGCCGCAAATGCCGGTGGTGGTCAACCTTAACAAAAGAAAGGTCTTCATAAGGAAGATGTTTTAATTCATTTAGGGCTTTGGAAATACTTAACTTTCCGGAATGAACGGATTCCAGAATACTCTCTATTTTTTTGCCGTCCATTATCCGTAAAATTCGGACTTCAATGACCGTTCCATCAAGTCCTTTACGGCAAGCGACGGGTCTTTGTCTTCATAGAGTATTTTATAAACCTGTTCGATAATAGGCATCTCAATTGAATATTTTTGTGATAGCGCATAAGCGGATTCAGCAGTCGCTACGCCTTCGGCAACGCTTTTTGTAAGGCCCAGTATTTCTTTAAGTTTTAGTCCCTGTCCGAGTTTCATCCCTACAGTATAATTCCTTGATAAAGGACTCGTACAGGTAAGCACAAGATCGCCTATCCCGCTCAGCCCTGAAAAAGTCCGCTCCCTTGCCCCTATGGCAACGGCAAGCCGTGTCATTTCTATGAGGCCTCGCGTTATGAGAGACGCCCTTGCGTTATTGCCAAGGCCAAGGCTTTCAGCTATCCCGGCGGCAATTGCCATAACGTTTTTCAGCGCCCCTCCCATCTCCGCTCCTATTATGTCGTCATGTGTATAGACCCTGAAATACTGAGTATTGAATATCTCCTGCAGTGCGATGCCCGTATTAATGTCCCCGGTCGCAAGGGTAACTGCCGTAGGCAATTTTTTTATAACTTCCTTGGCAAAGCTGGGACCTGACAGTACTGTAACGGGATGCCTTGTCATTTCCTTCAGTATGGAAGAAACCGTCAGAAGGGTCCCCCTTTCTATCCCTTTCGATACGCTGATGATGACCGCCTCATTATTCAGACAGGCTGCGGCTTCTTTAAAAACAAGCCTTGTGTATTGTGTGGGAACGGCGTTTACGACATAACGCGCTTTTTTAAGCGCTTCTTCGATATTGTTTGTGACCTTCAGATTGTCCGGGATAGTAACATCGGGTAAATAGATGCCGTTTATCCGGGTTTGGTTGATCTCTTCAACGAGGTCTTTTTCAAAGGCCCAGAGGGTAACATCATAGCCTTTGTCCGACAAAAGACACGCCAAAGTTGTTCCCCAGCTTCCTGCTCCTATAACGGTAATATAACTCATCATTTAACCTCTATTTCAGTTTTTTTGATATTTTTGCCCAGGTATCCTTCAGTGTGACAGTCCGGTTGAAAACAAGCTCGCCCGATGACGAATCAGGGTCTGTGCAGAAATAACCCTGTCTCTCGAACTGATATCCGGTTCCTGCCGTCGCCCCAAGAAGACCTGGCTCAACCCTGCACGCTTTCAGAATTACGAGCGACTCCGGATTTATATAATCTTTAAAGGTTTTTCCTTCTTCTGTTTCGTTGGGATTCTCTTTGGTAAAAAAAGAATCGTATAAGCGCACTTCAGCTTCAAGCGCATGGGCTGCGGAAACCCAGTGCAGAGTTGCCTTTACCTTTCGCCCGTCGGGCGCATTTCCGCCGCGTGTCTGTGGGTCATAGGTGCAGCGCAATTCAGTGACCTGTCCGGTTTTGTCATCTTTTACAACGCCTGTACATTTTATGAAATAAGCATAGCGCAGGCGCACCTCACGCCCCGGCGCAAGGCGGTAGAACTGTTTCGGCGGGTCTTCGCGGAAGTCATCCTGCTCTATATACAGGACACGGGAAAAAGGAACATTCCGGGTCCCCATGCCGGGATCTTCAGGATTGTTTACCGCTTCAAGTTCCTCCGCAAGCCCTTCGGGATAGTTCTCGATCACTACCTTGAGAGGATTTAATACTGCCATAACGCGTGGGGCGCGTTTATTCAAATCTTCACGTATGCAATATTCAAGCAGAGCCATGTCGACCGTGCCGGCCCTTTTCGCAACCCCTATCCTGTCGCAGAAATTTCGTATGGCTTCAGGCGTATATCCCCGTCTTCTCAACCCCGATATCGTGGGCATACGGGGGTCATCCCATCCGCTGACATGGCCTTCCGCAACTAATTGAATAAGTTTCCGTTTGCTCAATATAGTGTGGCCGAGGTTGAGGCGGGCGAATTCTATCTGCTTAGGATGATGGACGCCTAATTCGTCAAGAAACCAGTCGTATAAAGGACGGTGGTCTTCAAACTCAAGAGTACAGATGGAATGGGTTATCTTCTCAAGGGAGTCGGAAAGTCCGTGCGCAAAATCATACATCGGGTAGATGCGCCACTTGTCTCCCGTCCTGTGATGTTCGGCATGCAGGATTCGGTATATAACCGGATCGCGCATATTTATGTTGCCTGACGCCATATCTATCTTTGCACGGAGGGTGCGAGAGCCGTCAGGGAATTCGCCTTTACTCATCCGTTCAAAAAGCTCGAGATTCTCTTCGATGGAACGGTTGCGGTACGGGCTTTCTTTGCCGGGTCCGGTCAGGGTGCCTCTGTGCTCTCTTGTTTCCTGCTGGCTCAGATCACATACATATGCCTTGCCCTTTTTAATCAGCCCGACGGCATATTGATACAACTGTTCAAAATAATCAGACGCATAATACTCCCTGTCGTCCCAGTCGAATCCGAGCCATTTTACATCCTCTTTGATGGACTCTACATATTCAACCTCTTCCCTGGTAGGATTAGTGTCATCGAAACGGAGGTTGCAGAGTCCGCCGAACTCTCCGGCAATGCCGAAATTCAGGCATATGGATTTTGCATGGCCGATATGGAGATATCCGTTCGGCTCGGGAGGAAAGCGGGTATGAACTTTCGCTTCATATGCACCGGCCTTGACGTCCTCCGAGACAATAGTGCGGATGAAATCAGTCGGCTGGGATGATTCCGGATCGTTCATTGCCGGTCTGTCTTTCGGTTCTTTCATGGTTTATTTTCTATTGTTTTAATCGCTTTGTCCAGTCTTTTCAGAGTTTTTTCCTTACCTGCTATCTCAAGCACTTCGAATATCCCCGGGCTTTCGGTTTTCCCTGTCATGGCAACCCGGACAGGTTGGGCGATGACGCCGAGTTTTACGGTGTGCTTTTCGGCAAGGGCTTTAAAAATATCTTCGAGCGCAGTTGGACTGAAGTCCTCGAGTTTCTCAAGGGCTTCTTTCAGCTCGATCAGATAAGGCCGGCTTTTTTCATTTAAGAATTTTTCTTTTGCCTTTTGAACATATTCAACATCCTCTGCAATATAATAACCGAGCGACTCCGCCAGTTCTATAAGGGTTTTGGATCGTTCCTGTAGTGTGGTGATCGCCTTCGCAAGCCAGGTCTTATCAAGAGGTTGACCTTCTTTGATAATACCTGCATTGATAAGGAACGGCAAGACAAGATCGACAAGTTTTGCAGGGTCTGAATGGATTATATACTGACTGTTAAGCCACAGCAGTTTCTCCGGGTTGAACACGGCAGAGGATGTCCCGACGTTCCCGAAAGAAAAGTGTTGTATCAACTCATCTCTCGTAAATACTTCCTGATCTCCGTATGACCAGCCGAGCCTGACAAGATAATTCACAAGGGCATCGGGAAGGTATCCCATGTCTTTATAGGCAATGACAGAGGTGGCGCCGTGCCTTTTGCTCAGCCTTGTTTTGTCGGAACCCAATATCATGGATAAATGGGCAAACAGGGGGATCTGATAGCCGAAGGCATTATAGATATGTATCTGTTTCGGGGTATTGTTCAGGTGGTCGTCGCCTCTGATAACATGGGTGATTTTCATGTCAACGTCATCAACTACAACCGTGAAGTTATAAGTAGGCGTCCCGTCCGACCGCACTATAATAAGGTCGTCCAGTTGGGCGTTATCGAAAACCACTTCGCCCTTGATCAGATCATGAACGACGATATTTCCCTCCCGCGGCATTTTGAAACGGACCGCGGGTTTTTTGTCCGACGGGGGCTCATGCAAATGCCTGCAGCGGCCGTCGTATTTCGGGGATTCCCCCTTCGCCATCGCCTCTTTCCTGTGCTCCTCAAGTTCTTCAGGAGAACAGTAACAATAATATGCCTTACCCTCTGCAACAAGGTTTTCCGCATATCTTCTGTAGACATCGAACCGGTCCGTCTGTCTGTAGGGACCCTCATCCCAGGCGAGGTCGAGCCATTTCATGCCTTCCATGATAGATTCAATATATTCATCGGTTGAACGGGTCCTGTCGGTGTCCTCGATTCTGAGGATGAAGATGCCGTTATTATGTTTTGCAAAAAGCCAATTAAAAAGGGCGGTCCTCGCGCCTCCTATATGAAGATGCCCGGTCGGGCTTGGGGCAAAACGCACTCTAATCTTTTCCGACAAATTAACCCTCCGTAATTTAATCTTTTAACTTTTTTATCTCTATTTTCAAAACTTTTGTCGTGCCTTCATGCACTTTGAATCTCTCATCACCTCTGTATCCGGCAACCCATATTATATCCTCTCCCGATGTGATAATGGGAATTCTGTTACGCTCGTCCCTTGGGACTTTCAGATCAACAAAGAAGTCCTGGATTTTCTTCCTGCCGCCGAACCCTGAGGGGTGGAAGAAGTCGCCGTTTTTCCTCGGCCTTGCGAATAATGGGAAAGTCAGGCAGTCGGCGTCGAATAAGCCGAAAGAAATCCATAATCCCAATTTGCTTTGGCCGTCCGCCTCCTCTATGCTTATCAAAGAAGCTTTTAATACCATCCCTGCTTCTTTCAGAACGGTTTCTCCCGGGACCTCGACTTGACAGGTCTCCAATGTAACGGGAGATTCGGCGGTAAGAACGAGAGTAGAATAGTCCTTTATTACCCGGACCCCTTTAGGAAGATATATCCTGTCGCCGGGGCTCCCCTCCCTGAGCAGTCCGATAATATCCTCTATATGAATAAAACTTATCCCGCGCAGACCCTTTGTCTCGTCAATGGCCCTCCGTAAAACCCTCCTCATGATAACTTTATCCATACTGCCGAAGGGGGAAAGGAACAGCTCGATACGGGTGTCGGTCTTCCTGCTGATAAGCTTCATCAATATCCTGGTAACTATAAGCTCGAAATACCTCTCATCATCCCTGAAAAGGGCCGCCGTCTTCGACAGCGTCCCGATGAGATCCGGATTGAATTCCTTCAGATGCGGAATGAGTGAGAGACGAATCTTGTTCCGAACATAATCCTTTTTGAGATTTGATGAATCAATGACGAAGTCAATGCGGTTTTTATCGAGAAAGGCTTCGATCTCTTTTCGTTCGACCTCTATCAGCGGTCTTATAATATTTTTTCTCACCGGAGGAATGCCCGAGAGGCCGGTTGCGCCTGAACCTCTGAAGAGCCTCATCAGGAGTGTTTCCGCCTGATCGTCTGCCGTGTGCGCCAAGGCAATGCTATTGGCGTGTAACTCATAAACCGCAATGTCATAGCTCCAATATCTCATATGTCTTGCGGCCTCCTGAAGGTTTAGTTTTTCCGCCAGGGCATATGTCTTGACGTCAATGGCTTTCGACAGAAAGGTCACGTTGAGGCTGTCACAGAGTTTTTTGCAGAAAGCGATTTCAGCCGGTGTTTCATCGGGTCTCAGGCCGTGGTCAATATAGATGGCATTAAGTTCGAGCCTTAATTTGTCCTTTAGAAAATGAAGGACATGGAGAAGGCATACCGAATCCGGACCTCCGGAGAGACCGATCAGAACTTTTTCTCCGCCCGAAAGCATGGAATATTTTTTTATTGCGGCTGCGGCTTTATCCGCCGGTTCGGGAAATTGCATCTTTAGCTCCATGTATCTTTTTGCAGATGTTTCAGGTAGTCTCCCCACTCGATGGGAAGTAGATATTTCTTTTTATTGTTACATTCCTTGCAGGCCGGCACAATATTCCCCTTTGATGATTTGCCGCCCCGTATCAACGGGACTACGTGCTCCATCGTAAGCTCCTTAGGGTGAAATTTTTTGCCGCAGAAATAACAGACCCCTTCCGAACATTTCCTTTTCCACCACTGGGATTTCCTGAGGGTCTGCGCCTTTGCTTTTTCTTTTCTTATCTCTTCATCGGAGACTTCGGAAATAAAGGGCTCCATAAGATAAATTGATTTATGGTCTTAAAATAATTTTCCCAAATTACCTAATCCGGGCAATTGCAACCCCCCCGTGAGTTTCGACATCTCACCGTTGACCATTTCCTGGGCGCGTCTCAAGGCTTCGTTGACTGCCGCCATGATGAGGTCCTGTAGCATTTCAACATCGTCCGGATTTACCACATCCTTTTCTATCTTTATGGAGATAACCTCCATGGCGCCGCTTGCAACCACT
The DNA here is from genome assembly GCA_041658585.1 of Thermodesulfovibrionales bacterium. Lineage (GTDB taxonomy): Bacteria > Nitrospirota > Thermodesulfovibrionia > Thermodesulfovibrionales > SM23-35 > DYFC01. The sequence goes on along the minus strand of JBAZZX010000046.1, from coordinate 8,477 downwards.
GTTACCATGCCGCCGCCTGCAGTCGCCTCGACTGTTTTGCTTTTCGCCTCTTCCTGCATCTTTGCCATTTGCGCTTGCAGTTTCTGGGCCTCGCGCATCATATCGCCGAGCATCTTTTTAGACATACCATCCTCCCGTTGTTTTCAAAATCTATCTATAGAGAAAATATAAATCATAAATGAGTTAACCTGACCCGGATTATTTACAAATGTTTCCGATTGAACCGAGGATAGAGTATTTTCGCTTTCTCCTCGGCGAATCCGCCTGAGGCGGACATTCTCGGTCGTTCCTCCCTGCGAGGCTTTTGTCTCTTTATTTTCATATACCTTATTTGACTATCGGCAAAAAAAACCGCTCAAATACTCTATCCCCGGTTGCTGTGCAAATTTTATACATAAAAGAAGTCCTATTCCTTGACCGGCGTCACATCCACAATCCTGCCGTCAAAGAGCTCCAGTACCTCCTTGATCGCAGGGTCCGCCATCACCTCCGCCTTGAGGTCTTTCTTTCGTACCGTTTTTTTCTTTGCAGTCTCAACCTCTAAACGGATTTTGGTCCCCAGCTCTTCAGTAAGTATGCGTTCAATAATTTCCGAATTCTTTTTTATCGAATCCGAAAACACGGAATATTCTTCATGCAATGTTAAAATCAGCTTGTCGCCGGAAAGTTTGAAGTCAGCCTTGGAAAGTTTTGAGGCCAACGGCGGCTCCATTTTTTTCATAGCCTTGTCCCATATCTCAACTGTTAATGTCTTCTCTCCCGAAGAGGAATCCGCGATTTGCGGCATGTCCGTTTCCAGGGTAAGCTCTTCTTCAGGCTCTTCATTCGGAGAAACATCATGCGCTTCCGACTGAAGGTCGCTGCCTGCTTCCGGTAAATGCTTCCGTTCCGGCAAGGTTATCTTATCCGGACCTTGTGTTATATATGTTTCAATATTTTCAATAATCTCTTTTATGGGCTTCATATCTTTTAGAAAGCTTGCTTTCAGGAGAGAGATTTCAAAGGCAAGCCGGGGCGAGGAAGAATTTTTTATGTCGATTTCCGCCGAGAGAAGCTCTGAAAGGATGAGTGTAAGCTGTTCTTCGGAGGTTTCCTTCAGGATATTTTTTATGAAATCTATTTCTTCCGTTCCTATATCAAGGATTTTCCCGGGGTCTTTTACAATGGATGAAACAAGCAAATTTCTGAAAAACTGGATGAGTTCTCTGACAAAAGCCCGTATATCGGCGCCTTTCTCCGCAAGTTCTGTCGTGATCGTAATCATGTCCTCTCTCTTGCCTTTAATCAGGGCAACCGAGAGCTGCGAAAGAAGCCCGAAATCCGTTATGCCGAGAAGGTCGCTTACTTCACTTTCATTGATATCCGAAGAAAAGGATGATATCTGGTCCAGTATGGTGAGCGAATCCCTCAGGCTTCCATCTGCCGCCCTGGCAACCATCTCAAGCGCAGGATCGGTAATGCTGATGCCTTCGGTGTTTGCTATATTTTTTAACCTTTCTTTTATCTTGTATCCGGGTATCCTTCTGAACGGCAGGTGCTGGCAGCGCGAAAGCACGGTTGCAGGGATTTTCCCGGGAGCGGTAGTAGCAAGGACAAATACAACATGCGGAGGAGGCTCTTCAAGGGTTTTCAGCAGGGCATTGAAGGCGGCGTCCGAGAGCATATGGGTCTCGTCAATGATGTAGACCTTATACCTTCCGCCTGAAGGGACGTATTTCACCCTTTCCCTGAGGTCCCGGATATCATTTACGCTGTTGTTTGACGCGCCGTCTATTTCCATAACATCTATGGAAGAGCCGTCAGTTATTGACGTGCAGAAAGAACATGTGCCGCACGGGGCGGGAGTCGGTCCGTTTTTGCAGTTTAAAGCCTTGGCTAATATCCGTGCCGTCGATGTTTTACCGACTCCTCTCGGTCCGGAAAACAAATAAGCATGGGCTATCTTCCCCTGCTCCAGAGAGTTCGTCAGCACCCGTATTATGGATTCCTGGCCGATAAGGTCGTCAAACCCCCGGGGTCTCCATTTTCTTGCAAGGACTAAATAGCTCATAATTTCCGAAAATACATTATGGAATAAAGGTTGTTCAAGGTAAATTTTACATTACACATTGATAATTGTATTGTCCCTGTCTTCCTCCAGCCTGGAAACGGCTGCCTCCGGCACCCAGGAAAAATGCTTACCGCTGCTTCCTTCCGGACCTGACGGGATTCACATCCACCTGCTGCGAAGGGCCGTCCCCAGGCTGCAGAAAGACAGGATGGCGGAGAGAGCGGGATTTGAACCCACTAAACACCGCACCGGTATTGGCTTTGTCAGGCACTTGGTGACGGTCTTGATGTTAGCTACCCTGTCATTTTGTATCTGCCTGAAAGCATCAACGATCTTTATTTTAGCATATATCTCGGTTGATTTTATGCTTGCATGTCCGAACCACTCTTTCAATAAGTTTTTCGATATGCCGCTGTTGACATAGTGTGTGCCGAAGCTGTACTTTGTCGCTTCGTATAATTCGATTTCAAGTCCTCTGGGATGACCCTTAATGAAATAGGCGTAACCAAAAAGCAATCTCATTTGCGATGGATACGACGTGATATTTCAGACGCGTAAGATCAGGGTTTCTGTGTGGTGTGATACCGTTTAAATGAGTTTCTGACAATTTCTTCCAGCTCATCTACTTCAGAGTCGTTCAACATATGGAAGCCTGACTTTTTCTTTGCTTTAGAAATATGTCCGTTTTGTTCAAGTACTATTTTAATAAAGAGGTCAATGAGCTTGTCAGGCATATCCACGACATCCCTCATGGCATTCACGGCGCGAGAGCGCTGCACCAGAAAGTCCAATTCTTCAACGAATTCCTTTTTGATGGTCCGTTCAACCGTTTCGTAGAGATATTCAGCGGCATGTGTAAGGTCCATGTATCTGTAGTGATCGGCTGTTTTACTCTTTACTGTGATCTCGCCCCGCTCGTCAATAGTAAAGTCCAGAAGAGACATTATCTTCTTCGAAAATGTCTCAAGACACTTATCATAATTTTGCAGGTTTGCAAGCATGGTTGCAGAAACAGGGAAGATCGTCCCCTCGGGAGTGAATCCTTCCTGTTTTAGGATGTGATGTATTACGTACCGATGGACCCGCCCATTGCCGTCGTCGAAGGGATGGATATAGACCAGGGCGAACGACACCGCAGCAGCATACACGACAGGGTCCACGATACCTGACATCCTGCGCGAACCCTCAAACAGCCCGGACATCATGCCCCCTACGTCCTCATGCAAGGGAGCTACGTAATGGACTATCCTGCGAGTCCCTACTGACTCGCCGATATAATTCTGGGTCCTACGGTAGCCGCTCATTGCGAATCTTTCATCAACAACGGCATTCCGGACTTCAATAAGAAGTTCTTTTCCCAGTTTCTGTGTCATAGCGGCATTCTGTAACATATTTATGAACTTTGCGGCACGCTTTGGGCTTGGTTTTTCGCGCTCTATGTTGAAAGACGTTAATGTTTCTTTAGTGTAAAGGTACTGAGCAGCCTTCCGTACTACCTCCGCAGGATATTTTGCAATTAATTTTTTAGCTTCATCAGACAGGTTTTTTGAGATAAAAACTTTGAGTTTGTCGGTTTTCCGGACCGTTGGGCAGAAATCCCTGACGCCAAGCATATTATCTACGACTCTGTGCCGACGGCTTCTCAATGGGTAGTCAGTGAAGTACACCTCCTTGTCAAGTATCTCAACGTAGTTACCGGCGGATACGTCCGGTAACTTCAAGCGTTCGCCGGTCAAAAACTCATACAAGTACCACAGAACCCTTGCATACTTGCTTACCGGATGGCTTTTCACATAATGTGTTACTGCTCCTGGACCGAGCTTTTCAAATGCCGTCTTCAGTATCTCAAGATTTACACCATCATACTTGAGCGCGAACACGAGTTGATCGATGACGGATTCCCCGGGATTGTACTGCGAAGGATAGATGTGCAGTTCTTGCCCATCTTCGATTACTGTCTTCTTTTGTCCTTTCGCCGAAAGATACGAGGAGCGGAAATGAGGGACCGTTTCGATACCCAAGACCTTCTCTACCGCCTTATAACCTACAGGCTTCATATCTTTTTCCTTTACCGGTACCATACTATTCTTCCTCTCAAAATGCTTATGATTTTTCTAAATTACTTATAATATGTTTCTAATCTTATAAAACACTTATTTGACAGTCTCGTAAAAAGCCCTTTTCAGGCCGTCATTCCCGAAGTCCTTAATCGGGAATCCATTCTTTTCAGGTAGTTGTAACGTCTCTGGATACCCGCTTTTGCGGGTATGACGACTTTTTACGAGTTCATCTTATTTTAAATTATAAGTATTTTGTCAAAAAAACAACTATTATAAGTGTTTTGTCTGCAATTCAGACAGTAGAGCCTCTTGCAAAAGTCACAGGTTGTCATTCCGAATGAATGTGAGGAATCTTATACCCCATTGATTATAAAAGATTTCTCGTTTCACTCGAAATGACAAATTGCCCTGTTTTAGGACTTTTGCAAGATCCTCAGTATGAAAAAAGAAATGCTATATTTACATCATTCTTTATGAGGTTTAAAGATAAAGGATGGCGGATACAGAGGGATATGAACCCACTAAGCACCGCGTCTGTATTGGCTTTGTCAGGCAATTGGTGACGGTCTTGATGTCAGCTGCCCTGTCATTTTTCATCTGCCTGAAAGCGTCAACGACCCTTATTTTAGCATATATCTCAGTTGATTTTTTCCCCGGCCGGGGTAGGGGCCTAAACTTTATGCTCTATGCCTTCAGTTTTTTCACTCTCTTTGCCACTATCTTGTAGATTTCCTCTTTATCTCTTTTCCCGATTCCGATAATCTCTATCACTTCAATATTTTCTCCTATAAGCCGGTAGACAATGCGATATTTTTTCTTAGCAAAATACAGTTTGTAAAAGCCGGTAAGGTCTGTGCCGAATTTATTGCCGAGTGGTTTGCCGAGATAAGGGTTTTCAGTAAGAGAGTCTACTTTGTTTGCAGCCTGTTTTTTAAGTGGTCCTGCAAGCCGATCAAAATCTTTTAATGCATCCGGCAGGAATTCTATTTTACAGGCCATGTTTCTTTTTTATTTTATCCCATGAAATATTTTTAGACCGGTCATATCCCTTAAGCCTTTTTTCAACAGTCTCGGCTATCTCAAAATGTTCAAGGATATCCTCAGCCTGTTTCAATAATTCATATTCCCCTGTGGAAAGAATAACCGCCGCCATTTCATTGTTTCTGAGTATGAACAGGGGTTCTCCGGTCTCATGTACTTCCCTGAGTCTCTGTGTAAGGTGCCTTTGAAGCTTTGTTACAGGTATCATTTTTTCAGTATTAACCAGCATAGTATTACCTCCGTATGATTAATATTATATGTAAAATTATATGTATGTCAATAGTTTTCTTCTCATTTTAAAGGGATACAACATAGGAACAGAGAACAACGTCTTATAATAGATTTGAGGCGGTGGTATAAATATCTCATAGGCTTTATATGGTCTTGGCGCTGGCTCCGCCAGAAACGGGTGAGTCCCCGCCTTCAGGCAATCAATGACAGTTTGCGTGGATGTCTCAGAACAATAAAAAACCGATATTCCATGCAAACTCCATAGAAAAATCGGCGTCTAAAACTTATGTTATAGTAATTGCTTAAATGAGACTTAAAATTGGTGTGTGATTTTATTATTATTTTCTTGGAAGGGCCAAACTGCAGTTCTTTTCTTGTAGGCGGGAAGTTTATCTCTTTTTCTTAGACTGCTCTTCAGAGCCAGATCTTTATCTTTAAAAGTGTTCCTCTAAACCTTACTTTTTACGACTGGTGACCAATTATTTCCTTTTGAAATTATTCCTGTCACACCCTCTAATTGCTTATCAGGTAAAAGAATAATTTTTCTATGGCCGATGTCTGTTTAGATTACCCTATACTTTCTACATCCCTTTTTTATTATTACTGACATTTTACATAATCTGGCTTTTACTGTCAACAAAAAAATATCCATTACTCAGTTATTTCTTTCACCGCGAATATTGCATTCGTAGAAAAGAGTAAGATTGACGATTATCGGTAGCAATGTTGATAAGGACAATAAAAGAGGCAGAGCCATTGCTGACCCAGCCTCTTAATGATAAGAGTACTATTAAGTTATTATCAGCACCTTATAAGCATCTATTCGCAGACACAAGATCTACATCCATTCCAACTTTTTATTACTATTGTCTTCTCCTTTGCATCGACCTGACATCTGCCAGCTTGGCAAAAACTTTCATCTTGTGGATGAACTTGCGCGCCACGAGGTGCTCTCAAATCCTGTGCTGTATTATCTCCGGTGGTATTTCCAGCAGGATAAGGTCCAAAAGTATACGACCAATTATTGCCACATTGAACGTCACTTTTGGCATTAGCAAATTCTTTTAAACAATTATTAATTTTTTTTAATGTACTAAAACCATCGCATAAAAAACCATTATTGTCGTTTATAAAGCAGCATCGATCATGAAGAATACTGCCTACAGACATCCATCCTGTAACAAGACAAGTGTTCTCATCCTTATAAAAATAAAGCATGTCTCCTTTACATTGAGTCCCTATACCTCCAAAACATTTTTCAATTTTAGGCTGAATTGAGAAATCACATGTATCCATAGTAACTACAAAATTTCCACCCCATTTACAATTATTTCCACAATCATGACCCGAAAAACTTCCACTAATAGTCTTACCATTAAGGACACCTACAAAGTCTAAATAGTCGTTACAATCAAAATAACCTACAATTGACCAAGTAATTCCATTTCCAAATACTGTCCCATTAATAGTTGCAGGTAACAAGGAGTCAGAGGTGAAAGAATTGCCTGTCTGAGAAACTACAAAGGAATGGGTTCCTGACTGCCCTAATAAACTATTATTACATGTTGAGCCACAAATACATTCAGGAGCACCTGCAGAATATGTAATAGATGTTTCCAAAGTCCAAACCCCTGATACTTTGAGAGGTTCTTCATTCGCCAATGACTTACTGTTTGTTACAAATATTCCTATCAACAATATGAACAAAAACGGTAAAATCCACATACCAAATCTTATAAATTTATCCATAATATCACACCTCCTGTAATTATTCGGCTAATATTTCAATGAATAACCATCGGGCAAACCTTTAGCATATTGCCCCCTACTTGTTGCTTTATACACAGTAAATATTAATCTGTCAAGTAAAATCTTTTGATATGGCATGATTATTTTCTGAATGAATCGACGAAATACAAAAATTATTTATTACCGTTTGAATGATTCAACAACTGAATAGGTTCTTTCTATGCTGATTTCAGGAAGTTACTGAGAGGATGTCCTCCACCTACCTATTCTTGAATGAGTGGTTAACCACTGGACTTAGATTTGCGACGCTCGAAGACAATCAGGACAATAATATTGATTAGAACGAGCACACTTGGGAGCCAAATAGCCAAATGTTCACGGACTTCAGAAGCGAATTCTTCTTGTTTTTGAACCTTAATGAGGTCGAGTGTAGTCCTAACTCTTTCAGGCGTATCTCCTTGCGCTCGCAGCATCGCCTCTGTGGCTTTAAGATATTGGTCGGCGTTCTGCTTTTTAGTTATGAGACTACCAAGAGAAAACCCAACTGAGAAGGTAACAACCAAACACATAACATAAGTTGTGTATCTAATCGCCCGTTTAATATTCAAACAAAACACTCCTCGGTGTGGCTATAATTTATTTTTACACTTATTTACAATTAATAGCATTATAGCTGGCATGGCTCGTATCGTCAACGTTCTTATGAGAAAAAATCTTGTAAAGCTGGGAAATTCCGCTTTTTATCTGAATGATAAAGATTATAACGAATATGTACAATCTAAAATCTTATTTCTTTGAAAAAGGTGTTTATATCCGTTTGCACTCTTCAGTTTTTTAAAGTATATCTGAGACGTTTCGTTCAGGAAGGAAGGAACGGCAAGGAGGCTTCAGCCCTTGCGCTGTTGGAACTATTTGGAACTATACTGATTTATTAATAGGAGACCTTAATTCTAATCAAATGTCAGCCAATGCATTTGCAGGAAGAATTTTAACCCTGCAATCGTTGTTTGCATCATACGCTTTATAATCTGAATATTTACACGCAGGACAATATGGCGTTTCGCAAACCATATCTGAAAAAAGCCGTATTTCATCACGAGGTTTTATATTAAATGAGTAATTCCGTTTCAATATGGTGCAGTCGCCATCTTTCTGCTTATACCAAATGTCTTTAAAGGAAAGATTTCTAACTGTCATTCCTTGATCCTTGCATGGATCTTTGACCTCGGATGTCAATAGTGGACACCAAACCTTTCATGCTGCAAGTTGTCCTGCATAGAAATATCTTTCATATACCACAGGGGAAAGATAGCCCAATCTTGCCTGTCGGCGCTGCCTGTTATAGA
>JBAZZX010000045.1:0-22442 GCA_041658585.1 Thermodesulfovibrionales bacterium | reverse complement strand
GAATAATCATAATCCTTATATCTCGCCATATGTCTCCTTTCTCCTTACTAAGCGGTGTAATGCTTTGCTCTATGTAATCATATGGCGTTTTTATGAGGTTTGCAAGACTTTTTCTACAGCTTCAACGAGATGCATCAGCCGACGCGAGCCACAGACGCTTAAATGAAAAACGTGCCACGCTTATTCGCGGTCGGCTGGATGCTGGTGTTGTGCAATTTTTCATTTATTCTTCCGGCTGTTTGTTTATTGTCGTATCACTTATTTGTCAATGTTCACGGTTCAATAGGACAACCACAATTAGGACAGGATGCTGCCTTCCGAGATACTTCCTTATTACAATCTGGACAATTTATCAATTTTGAAATAGGTTCACTATGTTGGCGTTCATCGACTGTTGTGGCTTCAACAGGATGAACTTGCTTTGAAGATTTTTCCTCCTGAACAAATAAGACAAGAGCTGCTTCAGCGGTCTGGGCAGAGATCATGTGAGCAAACTGATAGCCTCTTTTTTTGAGGTTAGTTACGCGCATGCCATTACCGAATGAGCCGAGCCAAATGATAATGACAATGTCGAAAACGAGTCCTAGGCCAAAAGGCGAAACACTATTGAGAAGCACACCGAGAATTAACACCCCAGCTCCTAAACCATGTAGCTTTTTAACAAAAGCCCAAATCCACGTAAAGAAAAAGCCCGGCCAACTCCAGCCTTTTTTGACCGCTTCAATCCCCCCCACTGGGCTAGTGTAGATAAAATACATTTTCATAGCTCCTCCTGTGTTCCGTGTGGTACGTGCTATACCAATAATTATTAATGCGACAATCGCAATGAGGCCAGCTAAAACAGCTATTGAGCCTATGACTACTGTTAGTCCGGTATTATCCAAGTTCGATCCTACATTTCTTATGAATGAGGTGGGCTTCATTTAATTCTTCATTAGCCATGTATCCCCTTATGTTTGATGATGATTTCATATGCCGTTATATTATGTGCGCACAACATTTATTTTTATGCTTATTCTGTTAATGCAAGCATTATATAAGGATAAATTATACATGTCAACGAACTGGATCAGAATCTCCAGACCACGATGATCTACACCCATGTCGCAACAAAAAATATCCTTGGCCTCAGAAGCCCTCTCGACAAATAGGATATTTATAATGACCGGGATTATCCGAGTTCTTCGATTATCGCTGCGGCTAAGAGGGGGAACATGATTTCATGGTGGCCTGTGAGGGAATAGGAAACACCCTTTCCGATAGTGGGCCTTTGCAGGACATTCATCATGGGTCTGTAGTGCTGGATGAAGTCCATATTTACAGTGGTTATGTTTTCAACTTTATTGCCGAGATTCCTTGCCACGGTCAGGGCCTTTAAAAAGACCTCGGGCAGGATCACGGCAGAGCCGAGGTTGATGTAGACGCCGCCCTCAAGGTCGGAAACGACGGATGTGAAGAGCCTGAAGTCCCTGAAGCTCCCTTCTCCGATGGCGGAACCGTCGGCTTCCGGGTGCATGTGGATAATATCCGTTCCGACGGCTACATGCACGGTTGCAGGAATACCTAATTTATATGCGTTCGCAAAGATGCTTTTATCCTTAAAGGGGAACCTGCTCTTTTGAATCATACTGCCGACTGATTCTCCTATACCATATCCCTGTTTAATGCCGGCTTTTATTGCCTTGTTCAGATATGTTCCGGTCTCTGAAGCCATGCCGAAATTACCATTACAGATCTCTCTCCCAACATCTTCGGAGGTATGGCCGATGTAGGACAGTTCAAAATCATGCACGATGCAAGCGCCGTTTGCAGCAAAAGCGGTTATGACGCCCTTTTCCATGAGGTCGATAATAACAGGCGATAAACCGACTTTGATAGGATGTGCGCCCATGCCGAGAATCACATGCCTTTTGTTTTTCCTTGCACTGACTATGGCTTTGGACACCGCCTTGAAATCTTTGACTGCGAGGATGTCGGGAAGGCTGCCGAAAAACCTCTGAAGCGTCTCGCCCTTAATAAAAGGCGCTGCAAGCGATGAAAGAGAGACTTTGCTTTTTCTCTTTTTGATTGAATAGGTTTTGACTTTCTTCAGTGATATCGGCTTGTATTTTTTCATGTGATACATCTTACCATAAAATTATCCGTGATAACGAGTTTGAGTTGAAATCATGCAGCAATTGCGGGTGAACCTGGGACAGCCGATAGTTTAATTGCTTTTTCGGGTTGATATGGTTCAATACGCGCTGTTTGAGTAGAGGGGTTGGCAGGCAGAGGGGGGACTCTGCCTGCCGGGAGGGATTAGAATTGAAATCTTGCTTTTACTATAAACAAAAACTGTGAAGGAATAATGAAGAGAATATGAAAAAGCAGTGAAGATAAATTCCTCTCCTATTTATCCCAAAATAGCCTTAAGATCGTCGTCCGGAGTTGTAACCGGCCTGATACCGTAATTCTGCACCAGTACGTCCAGCACATTGGGTGTTATAAACGCCGGAAGTGAAGGGCCAAGACGGATGTTTTTGATCCCGAGATAAAGCAGCGTCAAAAGGATAGCTACCGCCTTTTGTTCATACCAGGAGAGGACCATTGACAGCGGCAGGTCGTTCACTCCCACGCCGAATGCCTTTGACAATGCAACGGCAATCTGAATCGCCGAATAAGCGTCATTGCACTGGCCTATATCAAGAAGGCGCGGTATGCCGCCGATGTCTCCAAGGTCTTTGTCAAAGAAACGGAACTTGCCGCATGCAAGCGTGAGCACTACACAGTCTTTCGGAACCTTTTCGACAAACTCGGTATAGTAATTTCTCCCTGGTTTAGCTCCATCACACCCTGCCACCAGGAAGAAGTGCCTTATATTTTTATTCTTCACCGCTTCAATAACTTTATCCGCCACTCCAAGGACGGCATTTCTGGCAAAACCCACCATAACAGACTTTCCATTAACATCTGCCGGGAATCCGGGCATGGAGAGAGCCTTTTCTATTGCCGGAGCAAAATTCTTGTCGGCGATATGTGTCATGCCCGGCCAGCCGACCAGTCCGGTTGTGAAAATATTATCTTTGTATGTATCCAAAGGTCTCTGCAGGCAGTTTGTCGTCATCACAATAGCGCCGGGAAAAAGCGGGAATTCCTTGTGCTGGTTCTGCCAGGCAGTGCCGTAATGTCCATAAAAATGGGCATATTTCTTTAATCCCGGATAGCCGTGGGTTGGCAGCATCTCGCCATGGGTATATACATAAATGCCTTTCCCCTCGCTCTGTTTCAGTATCTCTTCGAGGTCTTTCAGATCATGGCCTGAAACAAGTATGGCCTTGCCTTTCTTTACGCCGAGAGGCGTCTTTGTCGGTACAGGATGTCCGTAAACGCCGGTATTGCCCGCATCAAGAAGCTCCATAGCCCTCAGATTTATCTCGCCGCATTTCAGAACAAGTGCAACCCAGTCATTAAGACCGAGATCTTTCCTCAAAGTTGCGGCAAGGGCCTCATGGACAAAGGCATAGACGGCGTCGTCTTCCTGTCCGAGTATCCGGGCATGGTCCGCATAAGCGGCAACTCCTTTAAGCCCGTATATAAGAGTCTGCTGAAGAGAGAGGATGTCCGGATTGATAGACGGGTCCGACTTTATGCCTGCTGATTTCCCCTGGTTGACCATACCTTCGTGGGTGGACTCAGACTTAAACCCTGCCGCAGCTTCCGTGAAGTCGATATTCCCGCCGGCAGCTTTTACCTTTGCCTTTAAGTTGTCCCTGAGTTCTACACAACGGTTGATAAGAGCTACAAAACGGTCCGGGTCAAAATCCACATTGGTCAGGGTGGAAAACATAGCCTCAACGGTAAAACGGTTAACCTCGGGATCGATTACCCCGGCTTTTCTTCCTTCAAGCGCATACAGGGAAAGCCCTTTCAGCGCATATACAAGAAGATCTTGCAAAGCTGCCACCTCGGGCTGTTTCCCGCAGACGCCGATCTGCGTACATCCCTCTCCTTTAGATGTCTGTTCACACTGATAACAAAACATTTTTTCTGCTGTTGACATAATATCCTCCTTTTTTATAAATGAACGTCATGAACATCAAAGCCGTCTCTATCTATAATCATAGCAGGGTCAAAGTAGTATGTAATTGACTTAAGTCAACCTCTATTATTTGCTGCTGCCCGGTGTTATGGCCGGGGTAGAGTTTTTAGGTTTATTAACCTAAAAACTGCGGACCCCAGGAACTGAGGATAGAGTATTTTCGCTCATTCTCGGTCGTTCCTCCCTGCGAGGCTTTTGCCTCTTTATTTTCACAAACTGTATTTGACTATCGGCAAAAAAAACCGCTCAAATACTCTATCCTCAGTTCCTCCGCCGGTTTAAATGCATTTTTCGGGTTAATAGGACAATCATTACATAATTATGTGAATTAAATTACATAGCGGCGGGGGAGAAGAAATAGCATAAAAATAGATGTGTTTCTTCCGCAATAGAACATCGCTGAGCTACTGGACATAGAAAGATGTAACTACCTAAATTTAAAGGATTATTTAATATTGAGGCTTATTGAAAAAACATCCTTACATATGAAACATTTTCTTTTTAAAAGGCTATGTCAGGCAGCCCGGTTTATTTTTTAAAAAACAATATGGCATATAGTTTGCATAGTTATTTGTATAATTATTTAATAAACACGGTACCCTTTTCTGCCGGTTGAATTAAAAGGATATGGCAGAAGATGGTTGTACTAAATATTTGTAACGTATTAACCGATAAAAGAAGAAAGGGACGACATGAAAGAACCCGATATAATAGAGGACATCGTAGATTTAGGTAAAAAGCGCGGATATGTTACATATGAGGAACTCCACGAAGCTCTTCCTCCGGAGTTGACCGCTCAGGACGAGTATGAGGAACTTATTGACATGCTGCAGGATGTGGGAATAGCTGTAAAAGAAGAGCCGGACCCCGATTCTGAAGAGGAAGAAGAGCCGGAAGAGCAACATGATGATGAAAAGTCGCAGGACCTTGTCCAGGCATATTTTCACTCAATGGGTGACATACAGGTCCTTACAAGAGACGAAGAAGCCGACCTTGCAAGAAGCATGGAAGAAGGCAATAAGATTATTCATGAAACGCTTACCGGACTGCCTCTTTATAAACAAATCCAACAGGTAATGGTTTCAAGAGAGCGGGAAGAAGATGAATTTTCAGAAGATGATAAAACCGACGAGGCCCTGACTGAAACGCTTGCAACAATTGACGGCTATTTGGCAAAAGTAAAGATTTCCGACCGAAAGATAGAACGTTACGGGTCATTGAAGGACCTTAAGAGATTGATAAATGAAAAAAGGAAGATGGACGGCAATCCTTCAAAGCTTTCGATACTCTTTAAAGAGGTTGAGCATGAGTATAAGCAGGTTGAAACAAAAGTGGGGGTTCCGATTGATGAATTGAAAACGAAATACAGTGCGCTGAGTAAGGCAAGGGAATATGTTGAATCCGCCAAGACCGAACTCATAACACACAACCTGAGGCTTGTCATTAACGTAGCTAAAAATTATGTCGGCAGAGGCCTTTCCCTTCTCGATCTGATTCAGGAGGGAAACATAGGCCTTATGAAAGCAATATGCAAATTTGATTACAGAAAAGGATTTAAGTTCAGCACCTATGCAACATGGTGGATACGCCAGGCTATTACAAGGGCGCTCATTGACCAGACGAAGACCATCAGGATACCCGTTCATATGGTGGAATTTTATAACAAGGTCAGCAGTATTTCAAAAGAACTGACTCAGCAATTGGGAAGGGAACCCGGCAAGGAAGAAATTGCCGGGAGATTGAGCGTGCCGGTACGGAAAGTGGAAGACGTTCTCAGAGCGGTACAGGACACCATCGGCCTGCAAACAATTGTCGGAGATGAAGAAACAACTCTTGAGAGTTTTATCAGTGACGACGGCTCTTCTCCATACACTGATGCTGAAAACAGTAAAACGACTGAAGAGATACTCAAGATATTGCACACCTTGACCCCGAAAGAGGAGCTGGTGATCAGAATGAGATTCGGAATCGGGTTAGAAAGAGACCACACATTGGAAGAAGTAGGAAAGCATCTTTCTATCACAAGGGAAAGGGTGCGGCAGATAGAATCAAAGGCGATCAAGAAGCTCAAGCATCCAAACAGGAGCAGGGCGCTGAGGGTTTTAAATACAGCTTAGCAGCGGGGATTTCCCCCTGCGGCATTGCCGCAGGGGGTTGCTTTTGTTGATGTTTATCTCCGTTGTCTTAACTTTGAGGCCCTCAACTTTATCCTGCTTTCTTCTTTGTTCAAAACCGACGCTAATTCAGTGTACATTCTGGCTATACCTATCCTGCAGATGACACAAATACCGTCTTTCTGAAATGTCTGGTTATCGCAATGCATGCACTTATTTGCTTTCATAATTTTCCTCCGCCTTTTTACAGATTACTTTTTTATTTTACGGCAAGGGTTAAGTAAAGCGCCGAATGTTTCCTGTATATGAGAACCAGGATGTCCTCCTCTGATTTAATAGTCGGCGCAACCGACTCATAATCTTTTATGTCCCGTATCTGCTTTTTGTTTATTTCCATAATGATATCTTCTCTCATCAAAATACCTTCTGCAGGACTATCATCGGCCATATCGGTTACGATTACTCCGGTAATACGCTTCGGGACATCAAGGGTCTTCCTTATTGAAGGGGTAAGGTCCTGGACGGAAACACCCTTCAACCTGTTTTCAAAGGTCTTTGAAAGCGCCCGGATTTCCCCCATCATTTCATTGATCTTAACTTCCATAGTATTCGGCTTCCCATCACGGATCAGTTTGATCTTTACTACCTTGTCGGGTTCAGTGCCTGCAACCATATTCCTTAGGCTTGTTACATCCCTGACTTCTTTTCCATCAAATTCCGTAATAACATCTCCTCTTTGTATCCCCGCCTTTTCAGACGGACTGTCTTCCACCACATCCCCTACCAAAACGCCTTCCCCGTCCTTAAGATTGAATTGTTTTGCAAGCTCAGGCGTCAGAGGCTGTATTGAAACGCCGAGCCATCCTCTTACAACCTTGCCGTTTTTAATTAGGGACTCCATAACCGCTTTTGCCATGGCGCTCGGGATAGCGAACCCGATGCCCTGATAACCTCCGGTAGTGCTTACAATGGCCGTATTAATCCCGACCAACTCTCCTTTGATATTAACGAGAGCGCCGCCCGAATTGCCG
Organism: Thermodesulfovibrionales bacterium; assembly: GCA_041658585.1. Taxonomy (GTDB): domain Bacteria; phylum Nitrospirota; class Thermodesulfovibrionia; order Thermodesulfovibrionales; family SM23-35; genus DYFC01. The sequence goes on along the minus strand of JBAZZX010000045.1, from coordinate 15,219 downwards.
GGGTTAATAGGGGCGTCTGTCTGAATAAAATCTTCGTAATCGGCAATCCCGACATTAGCCCTTCCGGTTGCGCTCACTATCCCCGAGGTGACGGTTTGGGTTAATCCGAAGGGATTCCCGATAGCCAGAACGGTTGAGCCTACCTTGAGATTATCGGAGTCGCCAAACCTAACGGCAGGGAGATTTTTTGCATCAACTTTAATAACCGCGAGATCCGTCTTCCGGTCTGTTCCTATAACCTTTCCTTTAAATTCCCTTTGGTCCGACAGCTTTACCTTTATCTCGTCGGCGTCTTTGATTACATGGTTATTGGTGAGTATATACCCGTCCTCATCAACAATGACCCCTGACCCGAGCCCCGACTGCTTGTGGTCCCTCGGTCTCTCAAAAGGTTCATCTCCAAAGAATCTTTTGGAAAAGGGGGAGTCAGTCCCCTGACTCTTGACGGTTCTTGTCGAGGAAATATTTACCACTGAAGGTTTAACAACCGCAGCCACCTCGGATATGGCTTCATCCATTTTCGAAAGGGTCTCTATGGCTTCCTTTGAAATCTTTGCCTCTCCGGTATATCCTTTTGAATGGTAGTCAAAGCTGGATGAAATGACAAGTCCGAAAATAATGCCAAAAAGGGTAAACAGCGACGCCGTAACCAACTTTTTTCTGAGTATCATGCACACTCCTTTCATGTTTTTATGCTTTACAATAAACAAACAATATGAAGAAATATCGAAGAGAATGTGAAAAGATTATGAAGACCCGCAAATAAACCCGTCAGTATGGGTGTGCCGGGAAATTTGCGGTTGATTCACAAACGGCCTTTACTGTGCTAAAATCACTTAAGATGAAACGCATAATTCAGAGAGGGACGGCCGGCCATGCATGAGTCCAGGTTTGAGCAGTGCAAGATAGAAGTAAAAATCGCCAGACAGCTCCGTGAAGAAATCCCGGGCATTGTAGATCAGCTTGTTCAGTCCTGCAATACGGAGGACTGTTTTGACCATGTAGACCTTGAACCCCTGCCGTCTAAGGAAAAGATTATCGATATCATTCATATAGCCGGCCGCATTCTCTATCCGGGATACTTTACCAATGACCGTATAGATAAAGTGAATCTGAACTATTCTTTAGGGCAGGAAGCCACCTCCCTTTTTGAGGCCCTGTCCGGGCAGCTTACCCTCGCAATCCGTCATGAATGCCGGCGGCATAATCTGGCATGTGTTGACTGTGAGGAACGGGGGCAGGAAATCGCAATCGGTTTTATGAAAGAACTGCCCCGCCTGAGGGTCTTGCTCGGCAAAGATATCCGCGCCGCCCATGAAGGCGACCCTGCCGCAAAGAGCTACGATGAAATTATATTCAGCTATCCGGGACTCTTTGCCATAACCGTATACCGTATAGCGCATGAGATTCACAAACAGAAAGTATCTCTGATCCCCCGCATCATGACGGAGTATGCCCACAGCCGGACCGGAATCGATATCCACCCGGGCGCCCGAATCGGAGAGAGTTTTTTTATCGACCATGGGACCGGAGTTGTGATTGGAGAGACAACGGAGATCGGACAACGTGTGAGGCTCTATCAGGGCGTGACCCTTGGCGCGTTGTCGTTGCCAAAAGACGCGGTAGAAAAACTGAGGCATGAAAAACGTCATCCAACGATTGAGGATGATGCGATTATTTATGCCGGTGTTACCATTTTAGGCGGTGAGACGGTAATAGGCGCCCGGTCTGTTATCGGTGGAAACACATGGCTTACCGCTTCAGTGCCACCGGATACAAAAGTGTTTCTGAAGAAACCGGAGCTAATTTATAAGTAAACCTTTCAAGTTGCATAATTTGAAAGGCGGATATGATAAAAAAACTTTTAGGCGACTCCTTAATGCACTATTAACACTGTTCGATATACATCTATCTGAAAGGCACTTTAGGTTTAAAGTGCCGTCAGGTGTATATGAATTATCTTTTGTCGCATTCTAAATGTTTTTTTATCATATCCGCCTTTCAAATAAAATAATATGGCTTACAACGTTAAGTTACTTTATGTCAAAAATTTATACTGATATCACGAAAACAATAGGATCAACACCTCTGGTGAGGCTGAACCGAATTGCTCAGGGGCTTCCTGCCGCTATCCTCGCAAAGCTGGAGATGAAGAATCCCCTTGGAAGCGTCAAAGACCGCATAGGGCTTGCCATGATTGAAGCCGCGGAAGCAAAGGGTCTTATCAATAAAGATACGGTCATTATAGAGCCGACAAGCGGGAATACCGGCATTGCCCTTGCATTCGTATGCGTCGTCAGAAAATATCGCCTGATACTTACTATGCCTGAGACCATGAGCATTGAAAGGCGGAAACTCCTCAAGCACCTTGGCGCTGAACTGGTCCTTACACCGGGAAGCGAAGGGATGAAAGGGGCCATCAATAAGGCAAAGGAAATTGTCTCCCGGACACGGAATGCCTATATGCCCGATCAGTTCGGCAATCCGGTAAACCCCGAAATCCACCGAAAGACAACTGCGGAAGAGATATGGCAAGACACTGACGGCGGCGTAGACTTCCTCGTCGCCGGAGTAGGAACAGGCGGTACTATTACAGGCGTATCAGAGACAATAAAGGAGCGGAAGCCTTCCTTTAAGTCTGTTGCTGTTGAGCCTGCCGACTCTCCTGTGCTGTCCGGGGGCAAGCCGGGTCCTCACAAGATTCAGGGTATCGGCGCAGGCTTTATTCCGACAATATTGAATACTAATATTATCGATGAGATCATTACGGTAACAAACGATCAGGCCTTTGAAACCGCGAGAGCCATAGCTAAAACCGAAGGTATTTTGTGCGGCATCTCCTCCGGCGCAGCCGTCCGGGCAGCCCTTCAGATAGCCGGCAGACCGGAAAACAAAGGCAAACAGATCGTAGTTATTTTACCCAGCACCGGCGAGCGGTATTTGAGTACGGATTTATTTAAGGAATCATAGCAAATCAAAAGCGATATAATGGAAGATAATCAGATAGAGATTGATAGAGATCTTTGCACGGACTGCGGCTTATGCGTCACTGTTTGCCCGACAGGGACCATCTCACTTATAGAAGGAAAAGCGACTGTTTCAGGAGAGGAATCGATCTCTTGCGGACATTGCGAGGCAGTATGTCCCCTGAAAGCGATCCGTGTTAAGGTTATTGACGAAGAGATGTCACAGTATAAGACTTTCACCGTAGAGAAAGACTGGCTTCCTCCCGGAAAGTTCAATACTTCCCTCCTGGTACGGCTCATGGCCTCGCGCCGCTCCTGCCGTCACTTTACCGACCGGCCCGTGGAAAGGGCCGTACTCGAAGACCTCGTGAAGATCGGTATTACTGCGCCGTCCGGGACCAACAGTCAGTCCTGGACCTTTACCATTTTGCCTACGAGGAAGGCGGTGATGGCTTTTGCAGAGAGCGTCGCATGTTTTTTCGGCAGATTGAACAACACTGCGGAAAAGACTCTGCTTCGCCTCTTACTCAAGCTGACGGGCAAAGGAGAACTCGATGCCTATTACCGCGGTTATTACCGGAAGGTGAAAGAGGCCCTTGAAGAATGGTATGGATCGGGTAAAGACCAACTCTTTCACGGCAGCACGGCTGTTATGATTGTCGGATCCAAACCGGGAGCAACCTGCCCGGCTGAGGACGCGTTGCTCGCAACACAGAATATCCTGCTCGCAGCCCACAGTATGGGGCTCGGCTCCTGTCTCATCGGGTTTGCCGTTACCGCGATGAAGAAAGATCTTTCGATCCAAAGGTCTGTCGGAATTCCGGCAGAAGAGGAGATTCACTCAGTTATCGCCCTCGGGTATACGGACGAAGTCTATCAGCGGGTAGCCGGGCGCAAAAAAGTGACGCCGCGATATTTCGAGGGATAACAGAGTCTGTCGGGATGGTTTGATTTTTTCCTACAGGGAAAACGCTTTCCCGATGTTTATGTTTTGTCGGAAAGGCTTCCCATTTAAGACAGTTTGGTCCACCTGCTACTCCTCAGCACTGAAAACATAACGCTTTTCAGATTCAACATATGACTATTAGCTGAGATGTTTACTGACTAATTTAGTCATCTCGAACATTGAGACTTGCTTCTTCCCGTCGAATACCGCCAAGAGGTTCTCATCAGCATTGATATTCCTCTTGTTCTCTGCATCCTGGAGATTATGCTTCTTTATATATTCCCATAGCTTCTTGGTCATTTCCGACCTTGGAAGAGGTCCATTCCCCACTATCTTAGCCAGCGCCTCGCTGGGTTTCATAGCCTTCATAAATCCTGAGTTAGAGGTTCCTTCCTTTACAGCTTTTTTCTTCTTTTCTGCCATCATTCTTCTCCTTATGTTTACGGATTTATAGTCTTAATTCCTGAGTCTCAGGATACACGCTTCTTAAAGTATACACTAATTCGCCAAATCCAGACATCCTTACATTGAGCGGGTGGGCTACATTCGATCCATCAGAGAACTCCAAATGAGCCAGTTACTGGGGATACGGCTGACCGGTTCATGTTATGCAAAATTGACGGTAAAGCGTAAAAAGTCCATTGGCGGAGTGTGCGGAGTTATTTTCGAAATCGACTGTGTCGATGTTCGAATAAGCGTCATTCCACTGCGAAGTTGCGGAATGACGCTTATTCGGAATAAACAAAGACTTTCCATTAACGTGTAAATTCTACACGCTGTCAATAGTTAAATCTATCCTCCGGGAATTTTCTTAAGAAATGATTTTATAGTTTACAAACTATTTTTTCTTATGACTTGCACAGAATTTCGATTTCCCGGTTACAGAATTCTTACATGGTTTTCCTTCTTTGGTTTTTGCAGCACACTTTGCATTTTTTTCCATTTTCATGTTCCCCCTTCTTTTTTTAATAGATTAAATCTATTGTTCACAGTATATCATAAATTGCTTCTATTAGTTTGTTTCCATAATTAATGAGTTCAAATTATTTTAAAAACTATTGTTGTAGGGGAGATTATTAACCTTTCCAACGAGGAAGCCAAGCAATTCGTTTTCGACAATGACCCATAAGTCCGGTTCGTCTGACGGATTTAATATATTACACGGAGCGTAATCCGATGGCGAAGATAAAAAGTGTTTTTTTTACTCTATGCTTTTCTTGACGGGTTTAAGGGGGACGATGATGGTTGCTTTTGTGCCGAGGCCGGGTTTTGATGTAAACTTGAAGTGGCCTCCCAGGTACTTTAAGCGCTCATGGATGGTAAAGAGGCCGAAGCTGCCGGTTGCTTTTGCATAGGGGTCGATCTTTGTGGTATCGACGCCGATTCCATCGTCTTCGACATCAATTTGCATGTTTTTATAATCTCTCTGTATGGAGACTTTGACATTCCGCGCCTTTGCATGTCTTGCAACATTTATCATCAGTTCGCGCACTGCCTGATAGAGTAGAATGCGGGTTTCATCCGAAAGGGGCTTGGGTCTCAGATCATCCTCAAAGCGAAACACTAACCCGAGCTGTTTCTGAAACTGATAGCCGAGCCATTTGAGAGCCGCTTCCAGCCCTTCCTCATAGAGAATCGGCGTGCCGAGCTGGAATGTCAGGGACTTTGTATATTCTATAGTCTGCTCCATAAGGTCGAGTATTTCATCCGTGGAGGCTTTAAAATTCTCGAAAGCGGCGGATTCTCTTAAAGCTTCAAGTTTGTTTTTGCAATAGAACAGGGTCTGTCCGATGTAATCGTTTAACTCCGTTGCAATACAGCGTCTCTGCCTTTCCTCAACCAATAACAATTCGGACGCCAGGGAACGAAGCTGTTCCTGGTATGAAATGAGTTCTTTCTCAGCCTGCTTGAGTTCGGTAATGTCGGTAAAGATTCCGAAACTGCCGCTAAACTGATTATGCTCGTCAAAAAGGGGTCTTGGTGAAGCCAGGGCATGAACTTTGGTGTCGTCTTTTCGGATCAAAGTGATTTCATATGGCGTTGCATTACCCTTCATACGTCCTTCCCAATGCTTTGCAAATAAACGCTGGTTGTCCTTGTCCATTAATATCATCAACTCATAACCGATAAGTTCATCCCTGCGGTAGCCCGTCATGGTGCAAAATTGATTATTAACAAAGGTGATAATGCTGTTTTTGTCTATCATGGAAAGGCCTTCGCTCATGGTCTCTATCAATGTGCGGTGATGCTCTTCACTGTGCCGCAGAGCTTCTTCAGCCCGTCTGCGTTCGGCTATTTCCTGCTGAAGCTTTTCGTTCGCGATGGTAAGTTCGGCAGTGCGTTCTTCCACCCGGCCTTCCAGTTCACCATGGGCTTTCTGCAGCGCGGTCTCGACCCGTTTGCGTTTTGTGATTTCCTTTGCTATGTTCCCGATGGTCTCATTGGTCACTCTTTTGAGGGCTTCCAGGAGTTCTACATCGGAATGGCCGATCGCCCTGGCTTTAAGATCGCCCCTTGATACCTTGTGCAGCACGTCAAAATGCTCGGCCAGACCTATGGCAATCTCGTGAGACTGATCAACGATCACGCCTATTTCTACGGCTGTAAGGTTGATTATGTGTTTTAATTTGCCGATTAATTCGACCCTTGACGCCTCGGGTATTCTTACGGTAGGGTCTCCCGAAGATATCTTTTTTAATGCCTCGAAAACCTCGGAGAGGCCAAGGGCGAGCTCCATGCTCATGTCTTCCAGTTCCTTGTCCCTCTCGAGAATAATCTTGCTGAATTCTTTCACCTGCTTATTGATAACCTTGAGGGTGGCTTTCATTGCGTCAACATCCCTGTTGGCTTTTAAGACTTCGCAGTCAAGGCATATCTCGATTTTATCTAAAAATTTGCCCTGAATCTCATCCCTGCAATGGGTTTCAGAAAAAAGCCAGCATTTCAGATCGGAAGATTTATAGGCGGGACATTCGGTTTTATTGCACTGAAAAGCTTCCCAGCATTTCATATTATCCGTATTTTTGTGTTCCAAAAAATTTGCTCTCCCCTTTAAATATCTTTGTAAATACCGCAAGGCACGTTAATCCTTATATTATCATTTTAGATTAATTTTTAGGGATTGTCTAAAAAATAAACGGTTTAATTTCCCCGATTCAGGATAATTTGATTTTAACTATGGTAGAATTTTCTTTATGGATATACATCACCTCAGGGTTTTTGCCTCGGTTTTTAAGAACAGGAGCTTTTCAAAGGCGTCGGAGGAGCTTCATCTTACCCAGCCTACCATAAGCAACCATATCAAGGCGCTTGAGGACGAATTTGACTGCAAACTGTTTGACAGACTCGGCAGAACGATCCTCCCTACCAAAGAGGCCGAGGTATTATACAGCCATTCGATGGAACTTATCGAAAGGACGAATAATCTAAGAGAAGCAGTCGGTCTGATTAAGAAGGATATCTCGGGAAAGTTAATCATCGGCGCAAGCACTATACCCGGAGTTTACCTGTTGCCGGGATTTATGTCCGAATTCCGAAAAAAATTCCCTTCTATCTCGTTTCAGATCCTTATCTCCGATTCAAAAGGGATCCTCGAGAATATATTGAGACACGAACTGCTTTTAGGGATCGTGGGAGCAAAGCTCGGGAATGAGCATATAAAATATATGCCTTTTATAGAGGATGAGCTGATAGTTGTTTCTTCGCCGCATCTTTCAAAGAACCGGATGATGACATTGCAAGAGCTGCTCAAGTTCCCTATGGTCCTGCGTGAAGAAGGCTCGGGCACGAGGAAGGAAACGGAAAAGTTTCTGGCAAATAAAGGGATTTCTCTTGAAAATGTTCATATCTCAGGCGTCTTTGGTTCTACCGATGCAATAAAGCAGGCGGTCAAGGCAGGGCTTGGAGTTTCCATCCTTTCAAAATTTTCAGTGGCCGATGAATTAAAGTACAAAATCCTCGAAGAGATAAAACTCACCGATATACAGATGAAGCGAAGATTCTATATTGTGACCCACAAAAAGCGGACTCTGCCCCGGTTGTATGAAACGTTTCTGAATTATATTGTTGCCGAGTCAAAGAACTTCTAACCCAAACAGTTCTATCAGCTTCAGATCATCTTCGGGACTTCTGCCCGGGGTGGTAAGATAATTACCGGTAATCATACCGTCGGCCCCTGCGGCAAATACAAGCGAGTTGAACTCTCTCAAGACCTGCAATCTGCCACCGCAGATTCTTATCTCTTTTTGGGGAAGGATAAACCTGTAAAGACTCACGATCTTCAATGCCTCAAAGGGATGGAGAAGGCTTCCGCCATCCATGGCGCTGCCGGCTATGGGGATTAGAAAATTTATAGCGACGGAGTCGACGTCAAGTTCCCTTAAAGCAAAGGCCATATCTATCCTGTCCTCCCACATTTCACCAATACCAAAAAGTCCGCCGGAGCATATGGATAGTCCGGTAGATTTAGCCGCCTGTATAGTCCTGAGTTTTTCGGCATATGTGTGAGTACCGCATATTTGAGGGAAAAAGCGTTCCGAAGTTTCCAGGTTATGATGGTAACGATCAAGGCCGGCCTTTTTAAGGAGTAACAACTCGTCTTCTTTCAGCAGGCCGAGGCTTGCACATGGCAGTAGACCCGTCTCCCTGATGCCGGAAATCATCCCTGCTATTTCCAATAAATCCTTATGGGTAACAGTCCGTCCGCTTGTTACGATAGAGAACCTTTGTGCCCCCGCATCCTTTGCCTCAACAGCTTTATTAAGTACCGCCTCTTTATTAAGTAAAGGATGGACCTCGATTTTGGCCCTGCTTTTTGCGGACTGTGCACAGAAGCGGCAGTCTTCAGTGCAGGCGCCTGATTTTGCGTTTACGATGGAGCAAAGACCGACCGTGTTCCCCCGGAAATGCGCCCGTATTTTATTCGCAGAGGCAAAGAGATCAAAGATGTCGGAATCGGGGACTGAAGAGATAGAGAATGCCTCTTTTCCTGTCAGGGACCCGCCTTTCAGTATATGTCCTTCAAGACATTTAATCTCCGCCGAAAGATCCATCACCATCTCCGCTTCCGCTCCTTTCTCTATCTGAATTGAGCGGCTCTCATATGCAAACCATTCAGGACCGTCATTCAGAGCAAAGCGACGCTGCAATGACAACCTTAAAAGAACGCTCAATTTAGCTCTATTGTAAACATAGCATCTGCATCGACGGTTTGTAAATCTAAACCTAAGCGTTACAAAACAAGTTCTCAATGTGAAAGGCGGATATGATAAAAAACTTTTAGGCGACTCCTTAATGCACTATTAACACTGTTCGACATACATCTATCCGAAAGGCACTTTAGGGTTAAAGTGCCGTCAGGTGTATATGGATTATGTTTTGTCGCATTCTAAATGTTTTTTTATCATATCTGCCTTTCATTTTATGCAACTGATAAGTAAATCTCATATGCTATAATTTTTCATGCCCATAAAGCTTATCATCTTCGACCTCGACGGAACGCTTGTCGATACAAGCAGGGATATTACGAATGCCCTGAACCATGCCTTAACTTCCCACGGGTTGAATAGTCTTACAGTAGAAGAGACGAAGCGCCTGGTCGGTGAAGGAATCACAAGACTTGTCGAAAAAATAATCGGAGAAAATAAAGCAGGGGAAAGAGAAGAGATAATAAAAAAATTTCTTGCCTATTATGAAGAGCATCTCGTAGATTTTTCTTATAGTTATCCTGATGTAAAAGAAACTCTAAAAAAGCTGAAGGGGTATACAAAGGCGGTTATATCCAACAAGAGGGAAAGCCTTTCAAAAAGAGTTTTAGAAAAACTAGATCTGCTGCGGTATTTTGACATGGTTGTCGGAAGCGATACGACCCCTGAAAGAAAGCCCTCGCCGGTCCCGGTACTCTACGTGCTCGAACACTTCCATTTTCAGCCGGATGAAGCCGTAATAGTCGGCGACAGCAATTTCGATATAGAAGCCGGTAAGAAATCAGGGGTCCATACAGTGGCTGTTACATACGGATTCAGGGACAGGCGATATCTCTCTGAAGCCGCCGACATAATAGATGACATGGGGGACCTCCCTGCTCTTCTTGACAGAAGTTCTTTCAAACTCATATAATTTTTATTTAGGCTTGTTCTCATAACAATCAGTGTTTTAAGGTTATTTTTTTATTTGCGCCTGTAGCTCAGTTGGATAGAGCAACTGCCTTCTAAGCAGTAGGCCGTAGGTTCGAATCCTACCAGGCGTACCATAATTGAGCGTATGCAGAATTTGTGGGTAAAATACAAAAGCAATCGGCTATAATGTCTGATATATTTGCATAGAATTGTTTTTTGCTCAGTTTTTGAAGCAGCTTTAAGATGGTGAGTGTAGTTCAATTGGTTAGAGCACTGGACTGTGGCTCCAGTTGTTGGGGGTTCAAGTCCCCTCACTCACCCCAAAAAAATTGTATCTTAGAGTTATGAGTTAAGAGTTTTTCTCCGAACGAATAACGCTGAATGCCGAACTTTAAAACTGCGCCTGTAGCTCAGGGGATAGAGCATCGGCCTCCGAAGCCGAGGGTCGGAGGTTCGAATCCTCTCAGGCGCGCTAATTATCATAATATGGGCCGTTAGCTCAGTTGGTAGAGCAGCTGACTCTTAATCAGCGGGTCGCAGGTTCGAATCCTGCACGGCTCACCATATTTTTCAGTCTGAAAACCTCACACGGCGACACAACCGCAGAGAAAGCACTACCCCCCGGCACTACGCTCTTAATTATAAGCTGGTCATAAAGCTGCAGCCCAAAAAGGAAGCTACGGCACAATAAAACTGAGTTGTGATGTCCTTCCTGAAATGTTTTTTCAAACGGTTTGTTTATGACTGCAAGATTTCTGATGATAACAGACAAAATTATTAGTGTCGGGATTTGCAGTTGTCCACCCAGTTATGTAAATCACTATTTAAACAATTAATAGATTTTTTTAATTTCAACTGTGCCATCTTTAAGATTTTCAATCTCAAAATCCCTTCCCATGTATTTAGCTATTTCAATATCACCAAACCATGCCTCATATGTAAAATCAACTCCTGGACTTATAATAGCTCCACCAATCTTAATAGTCTTTGTGGGACTATAAGAACCATCACCATTATCACGAAAGACTTCATAAAAAGAAATTCGCATTAGTTACTCCACCTTAATAATAACTTCTCCTTAATTTTACCAAAATCTTTGATATAAAAAACTATTGATGACAAATGCTTTCTGCTAAATTAGTTACGCATTAGGGGAAAGCATACACATGGAAAAGAGAAAGGAATGGAGAGCTTTCACTTTCTTGGGTTTACGACACAGGTAAAAGAGAATCCGGCAACCGGCAAGAAATTTCCCTTAATAATACCTTCCAAGAAAGCCCTGAAACATTGTTTATTCTAAGGTTTACAAAGAACACTAAAATGCTTCGCCACATAATCCCTCATAAGCCCACTCACTCGGAAACTCCATTATCATACTCTTAAAAGTTTTTCGAACTTTGCTCCCCATTATCTCATACTCGTTATACCCTGCCAAAAAGACTTTCGGATACGTGGTTTTGATAATATCCCGGATTGAATCCTTCGCTCTTGCAGAGGGCACATTTCCCCTGACTTTAATTATTTAAGGTTCACCCTCTATCAATTTCCCTAATTGCTCCGGGTGAATTCTTAAACATGACTTAATATTTGCAATTTCAAACCTTCAGCCCTCTTCTTAATCTCTCTATTGCCACCATCAGGAGTGAAATTGCCGCCGGTGTGATGCCGGGGATACGGCTTGCCTGGCCGAGGTTTGCAGGTCTTACTTCCTCAAGCTTGCACAGGACCTCCCTTGAAAGTCCGTTGACTGTTTTATAATCAAAATCCTCGGGTATCTTCTTCCCCTCAATTTTTTTAAGCCGCTCGGCAAGGTGCATCTGCTGACTGATATATCCTTCATACTTGATTTGAATTTCCACCTGTTTTTTGACGTCAGGAGTCAGCGCCAAATCAGACGGAGAATTATCGTCTATGAATTGATAGGTTATCTCCGGCCTTCTTAAAAGCTGCTCAAGGGCCTCGTTCTTATCTTCTTCAAATTTGATGCGGGTCTTTTTCAGACGTTTGAGTTCCTCCCCGATTAATCTTCTCTTCTCAAGAAACCTCTGATAGACCTGTTCATCGAGAAGCCCGATTTCATTCCCCTTATCCATCAATCGCAGATCGGCGTTATCGTGCCGCAGGAGGAGTCTGTATTCCGCCCTCGATGTGAACATCCTGTATGGTTCATTCGTTCCTTTTGTGACAAGATCGTCAATCAGCACGCCGGTATATGCCTCGTGCCTTCCAAGGATCAGAGGCTCCTTGCCTTGCAGTTTCAGGGCAGCGTTAATGCCTGCCATAAGACCCTGTGCGGCAGCCTCTTCATATCCCGATGTGCCGTTGATCTGTCCTGCAAGAAAAAGACCTTCGATGATTTTAGTCTCAAGGTTGTGTTTGATCTGGGTTGGAAAAACAAAATCATATTCAATAGCATATCCCGGCCTCATGATCTCCGCCTCTTCAAGTCCGGGGATGGTCCTCACAAATCTTACCTGTACATCATAAGGAAGGCTTGTCGGTATGCCGTTCGCATAATATTCCTTTGTCTCAAGTCCTTCGGGCTCAAGAAAGACCTGATGGCGGTCACGCTCTGCAAACCGCACGACCTTGTCCTCAATGGATGGACAGTATCGTGCGCCTATGCCCTTGATCTTCCCGCTGTAAAGCGGAGACCGGTCGAGGTTCCCAAGGATAATTTCATGGGTATTTTTATTGGTATAGGTTATGTAACATGGCAACTGCGGATTGGTGATCCTTTCCGTGCCGTGAGAAAACGGCAGAGGCGGATCATCCCCGTACTGCGCCTCTGTTTTGGAAAAATCGATTGTTTTTGCGTCGAGCCTCGGCGGCGTGCCTGTTTTCAGCCGCCCCATCTTTAGTCCTAATTGCTGCAAAGAGTCCGACAGCCCTATCGAAGGAACTTCCCCGGCCCGGCCTGCGGGAAAATTCTCAAGTCCGATATGAATTAATCCCTTGAGAAAAGTCCCCGTAGTTACAACAGCCGCCCTTGCCCCATAAAAAATCCCAAGCGTGGTAAGGACTCCCTGCATCTTCCCGTCTTCAGCAATTATCTTATCGACCAATGCCTGTTTAATATCGAGATTCTTCCGTGCCTCTATTGACTTCCGCATCTCAAGCCTGTACAGGACCCTGTCTGCCTGCGCCCTCAGAGACCAGACCGCAGGGCCTTTTGACATATTCAGCATCCTGAACTGGATTCCGGCCCTGTCAGTCACCTTTGCCATCTCGCCGCCGAGTGCGTCTATCTCACGGACAAGGTGGCCCTTTGCAAGCCCGCCGATAGCCGGGTTGCAGGACATCTGTCCGATCGTATCGAGGTTTATGGTAAAAAGGCAGGTTGAAAAACCCATACGCGCGGCTGCCAATGCAGCCTCGCAGCCTGCGTGTCCTGCGCCGATAACGACAATGTCATAATCACGGTCCTTGTACATCATTTTACTATAAAGGATTCATCCGGACTTGTTCAATTTACCCGATATTCAGGATTAAAGAACGAAGAGATCGGGAAACTCTTTGGAGGGATACATTACAATGCTGTCACAAAGGTATCAACGCAACTGACAGAGAGAATGGGGAAAATCGACAGTTAAGGAAACGAGCGCAGGAGGTTTTCTTATATCAAGACCTGACACAAAAATGCCCTACGGTTTCTAAAACTTAACTATAATAGTTCTCACAGTTATGCGCAAAATCCTAAATCTGCCATATCTGTTTGGTTCCCATTGAAGCAAACATAACATAGTCAGATCACCGGCGTTACTTTTGATTTCAATGACGCACCGTCAAAAAATGGCATGGCATTCAATACGAGGAGAAGTACTCGTTTTAAGGGGAGAGGCTATAAGATGGAGCAAAATAACGATGTCGGGTTAAACAGTCCACCTACACATAAACGTTTTCAGGTGAACTGAGGCTTTCTCATTTTCCGCATCAAGTCAACACTTTGAATTTTTTCAGATGGATGTACCATTTATCTGAACCTAAACAAAAAAATATCAAAGGGATATTGAAGATTATAATGAGATTCGCAGGCAGTTTGTTCGGATACTAAAAAATGATTACTATTTTCCCTTACAAAATTAATGGGAGCAGTATAAAACTGCTCCCATCCCCAGAGGATTTGAGGAGTTCGACCCACGTTATTTTTTACCATAGATAAGGTCACAGATTAGTCACAGATTTAAAAAAGATAAATTTAGGATTGGAAAATAATGTTACCGCGCATTGATTTCTGCCAATCAACACAATTATATCACTGAGGGAAAGTGCGTTGTCCAGAAAGGAATTGTGTCATTAGGTTCACTTAGAGGTTTGCACTTTTACCGCTGAGAAAATCCATAATTTCTTGCCACAACGGTTTACCAATTATTATTGGCCAATCGTTGTGCCCAGCCCCTTTAACTACCCACATGGCTTTTCTTCCGGGTAATGATTGATATAATGCAACTGCGTGCCTCATAGGTATTATCTCATCCCTTTCCGCTCCAACTATAGCAATTCTTCCCTGATAGCCTTTGAGATTACTCATATTGTCATATTTGTCTTTCATAAAAAACCGTAACGGAAGCCAAGGGAATTTAGATTTAGCAACGGACATAAGCGTATCCCAGGGTGTAATGAGAAATATTCCGTCGATGGTAACAGGCGTTTCCTTCGCTACCGCTGCCGCTACGCCACATCCTAAAGATTCTCCTAAAAGAAAAATAGGACTCCCATAATGTTTGTAGGCATCGTGTACTGTTTCCTTCGCATCGCTTACAAATGACTTCTCTCCCAATTTTCCTCCTCTTGCCCCATACCCTGGATATTCGGCAAGGATAACCCGATACCCCAATGGTACCAAAGCTTTTATATAATAGGTCCTATCTGCTGCCGTGCCCGCATTTCCATGAAAAACTATAATTGTGCCCATTACGTGATTGCTCTCAGCGGTGCTAACAAAACCCTTATAATTGCCTGCATTTGATGGCCGGCATTGAATGTTGTCGGCAGTGAGTGCTTCCTTAGAGGGCATAAAGGTACTTGGGTAATAGAGAAGTTTGTGTTGAAGATCACAGCCCGAAAGAGCTATTATTAACCCGGCAATTTAATATGTAAGTTACGCTGCATATTTGATTTTCGGGTGTTCAAAGTATTTTCTAATCCTTCCGGGCAGTTTCTGAAGCTTTCTCATGTGCGAGACCATTTT
>JBAZZX010000044.1:0-23105 GCA_041658585.1 Thermodesulfovibrionales bacterium | reverse complement strand
TTGAAAATGCTGATGCGACGTATGATTTTAACAAACATTCAACAAAGTTTAAAAAAATGAAAGACACCGGGTGTGGATTTGCATCTGTAAATCAGAAAACCGGGACTTTATACACAGACTCTAATTATGAGTCTGAATGGGGGTTCCCCGGACTGGGAAGGAACTTTTTTGTAGGGCTCTCGGCAAAGCTGTAGAAAGGCGAAATGCCTTTATCAACCGTTTCTATCTCATGTCTTTACCTTGCAGCAGGGGCTTATCTGTTTAGTCTCGTTTCTTTTGTGCTTTGCAAGGAACGAATGAGAGATGTCTGTTTTTTCGGAGGGTTTCTGTTTCATACTATAAGCCAGGTCAGCCGCGGCTGGTTCATAGGTATTTTTACACCTATCGCCATGGTTGAGGTGAATTTTTTCCTTCCGTGGTGCCTGGCTTTTCTGACTTTATGCCTGAGATTTTTCACGAAAGAAAAACAGCTGGGTTGCTCTGCAATCATCCCTGTTTTATTTTTTCTGCTGATTGCATTGCAATGTCCGAAAGGTGTTTTCCCGCCCTCACCCCAGGGTCAAACCATTTTCTCTCCCCTTTTTTTTCTATTTGAAGTCCCGGCGCAAGCATTTTTTGTCCTCGGGGCATGGTTTGCTTTCCAATACTTACGGCGGGAAGCTGAGGCAGGATTTTTCGATTCGCTTATTATATGGGGGTTTATTTTTTACAGTATAGCCCAGGTGGCAGGAGCAATATGGTGCTATCTGGGATGGGCGAGTCTTTTCAACTGGAGCGAGAGGCATTTGCAGTCAGCCGCCATCTGGTGCTTTTATGCAGCATACATACATCTTCGCTTTTTATATGTACGGGATATGAAGAGAAAAGCTTGGTTTTCTATAGCCGGCTTCGCTCTCTTGTTGCTAGTCATAATTCTTGGCCATCTGAATGAGATGAACATGCCCAGGCTGGGATTATAAATGCGTCAAAGGATATGGAAATTTTGTGGTAATGTCAGCGTAACCTTCTATCTCTTGCTGTTTATTACTATCAATCTTGCTGCAGCTTCATTCTACGTCAAATTGTATCCGCAGATCTTCAAACCGTTGAATAATTTTTTGCTGCAGGACTGGTTCAGACTTTACGGACAGAATCACCCTGACAAGATATGGTGGCTGTGGACGATGTTCGGTCTTTTGCTCGCTCTCGCATTCAATACAGGCATCTGCACTCTCGACCGGATGATAAACCTGTTGGCTAAGCGGAAAAAGATGAGCTTAAAAACCTTCCTACTTAAAATAACTCCCTCCTTCATCCATATATTTTTTCTCATAATGCTTTCAGGGCACTTTATAAGCATGGTATCCGGGTTTAACGGAAGTATACCTGCTGCAACAGGGGTTGAGATGTCTGTGCCGGTACAGGTTCAGGTGCTTGATCAGCACTGCGATTATTACAGTTCACCTGAACTGCTGAAAGGCTCCTTGAAGCAATGCACTGTATCGCTGAAGCTGCAGGCTCACAGTGAAAGGACATTGAAACAGATCAGCTTTCTTAAACCAGCCACCTGGAAGGAGTTCAGTTTCCACCTGACCAGGGATAAAAAGGCGAAAGAAGACGGGTTAAAGATTATCATCAAGCATGATCCTGGGTTGAAGTTAATTCTGCCCGGATTCACTGCTCTGATTCTGCTCATGCTGTGGTATTTCCCGACATTAAATAAAAATAACAAAGGAGGTTGATATGTATAAGAAAATAGCGGTTTGTTGCTCATTTCTGCTTGTTTTTTTGCTTTCTGCAAATGGATGGACGGCATCTTCACCGGCAATAAGCATAACCGGTTCTGTCAAACAGCCGATAAATATCACCATGGACGACCTAAGCAGGTTCGAATCCGTGAGCGCCAGACTGAATGAGGTTACCACAGATAACCAATTTCACGGAGTATTCTCCTATCGTGGTGTGCCACTCAGGACGCTACTCGAATTCGCGACTGTGCAGAAGGAAGAATCCGACTTCTTTAAGCCGGTTGATCTTGCAGTCGTCATAAAGAATAAGAGTGGACAACAGACAGTCCTTTCCTGGGGAGAATTATTTTATAGGAATCCGGCGGATGTCCTTATCGCTTTCTCGGCAACACCGATTATGCCCCACAGGGAATGTTCCGGATGCCATGCGCCTGAGGTTTTCAAGCCATGGTTTGATCAGCTCAAGCGCAATATCGGCCTGCCTAAGCTTATAGTTTCAAATGACTTCTATACTGACCGTTCTTTGGAAAATATCAGTTCCATAGAGGTTGTTGACCTTCATCCCGGTATAGCTTCTCAGAAAATGAAGAACCTCTTCTCTCCTGAATTTACCCTGAACGGTGCTGTCAAAGATAAGATGAACATCACAGATATTTCCTCTTATCCGCGTCTCGAAGTTCTCGCCAAGACGACCGGGGACGGAAAAGGATATCACGGGTTAAATACGTATAATGGCGTCCCATTAATTGAGATAATACGGAAAGCCGGGATTAACCCCGATATAAATTCCGTAATCCTCATTTCCTCCCCTGACGGCTACCGGTCTCTCATATCATATGGTGAGTTGTTTTTTGCTCCGTACGGTCGTAATATCATCATAGCCGATATGGCCGAAGGACAACCACTGAAGGAGAACGGCAAATTTATTGCTCTCTTCCCGGACGACCTCTCAGCGGACAGATGGGTAAAGGCAGTGAACAAAATAGAGGTTATCCCACTGAAACAGAAGCCCAAACTCTCCATCATCGGTGTGGGGTGTGGTGACACAAGCCTCCTTACGCTCGAAGCTATTTCTTATATGGGGAAGGCGGACGCTTTTCTCTGTACTGAGGACATAAAAAACAGGTTTGCAAAATACATGGGGAATAAACCCGTGCTCTTTGATCCTCTCCTGAATGCAGAGCCGTTTTTTAGAAAAATGAACCCTACCCTGTCAGATGCCGATGCGAAGAAAAAACTTGAAGACCAGAGGGCCGGAAATATTCAATCAATAAGAGATGCCCTCAAGGCAGGGCAAAATGTCGTCTTGCTGGAATACGGCGACCCAACGATTTATGGAAGCTGGAGATACTGGCTCCAGGAATTTATGGATCAGATTGAGATTATTCCGGGTCTCAGCGCTTTCAATGTATCAAATGCAATGATCAAAAACATTTTATGCGAGGAATGCAAGGGATCGATTGTTCTTACTGTTCCGAAGGGGCTGAAGGCCAATGAAGCCTTGTTGAAATCCGTGGAAGAGAACGGCGATACTCTGGTCATCTTCATTGGGTTGAAGGAGATGAAGGAGCTCATGCCCCTATTCCGGAAATATTATCCCGAATCAACTCCCGTAGCAGTCGTGTACAGAGCAGGATATTCTGACAGTGAACGTCTCGTAAAGACTACCATGCGCGAAGTCATGAATATGACAGAAAAGGACACCGAGCAGCATCTGGGGATGATCTATATCGGACCGTGTCTGAAATAGAGGAAAGAGCTTGCAGTTAGCCCGTAGGCTCAATCTTTTTGATGCAACGCTGCTTGTCATAGGCAATGTAGTAGGAGCGGGGATTTTTACAACAAGCGGTTTCCTTGCCGGTGAACTTCCTCAACCCTCCATGTTCATCGGCATTTGGATTATCGGAGGGCTCCTCACTCTGTGCGGAGCCCTCACTTATGCGGAACTGGCTGCCATGTTCCCTCATTCAGGAGGAGATTACCAGTTTTTGAAAGCTGCCTACGGCCCGTGGGCAGGCTATCTTCTCGGCTGGGTGAGTTTCTGGATCATCAACCCTGGGTCAATCGCTGCGCTCTCGATTGCGCTGGTAAGTTACCTCAAGGGCTTTTTCCCCTTCGGCACACCGGTCCTGGAAAAGGCTTCGGCAATCGGTATTATCGTGTTCCTTTCACTCGTCAACTGCCGGGGGGTCCGCTGGAGCGGAACGAGCCAGGATATATTCACAATCGGGAATTTGGTGATAATTGTCATATTCGTTGCAGGAGGTCTGGTATCCATGAAAGGTGACTATCAGCACTTCACGGCATCTTCGGTGTCTCTGCCGCTTTCAAAACTCTTAGGACCTGCGATGATTGCGGTAATTTTTACCTATAGCGGCTGGTTTGTTACTGCATATATAGGGGGGGAAATAAAGAACCCTGGACGCAATCTTCCACTCTCTCTTCTGATGGGTACTGCCATCGTAACAGTATTATACACCCTTATCAATATGACATATCTATACGCCATCCCTATACATGAATTGAAGGGAGCAGAGAATGTCGCACAGGTTTCAGCTGAAAGCGTTTTTAATAAAGGTTTTGGCAGAATACTCTCATTCTCTGTGATGCTAGCGATTGCTGCCAGCATCAATGCCACGATACTTGCAGGCGCACGCATCTCTTATGCAATGGCATCGGATAATATTTTCTGGACACGGTTGAAAACCCTTCATCCTTTCTACCATACCCCGTATATTTCCATTCTCACACAGATGATTTTATCCTGTCTCTTTGTTATAGCAGGAACATTCAGCCAGCTTTTAAGTTATGTCGTGTTTGTCATGATACTGTCTTCTATCGCGACAGGTATGGCTCATCTGATACTCCGGAAGCGAAAGCCGGAACTTTCCAGACCTTACCGCACATGGGGTTATCCGGTTATTCCTGTCTTGTTCGTCGTAGTTTATGTCTGGATTGCCGTTCAGATTGCATTAGACATGCCAGGGACTTCACTGATAGGAATTCTCATTGCCCTGTCGGGTTTGCCGTTTTACTGGAAATATAAAGAAGTGCAGAGAGAGGTATAACATGGAATGGCTCAAAGCATTTGTTGATTACGGGATTATAGGATTACTAACAGTAATGAGCGTTATTTCGGTTGCCGTAGCTATTGAGAGGTATCTTGTGTACAGGAATATCAGGCTTGAAGATTATCATAATAAGCAGTCCCTTGAAATTGACCTTACAAAGAAGCTCCATCTCATAGCGACCATAGGGAGCAATGCACCTTACATAGGTCTTCTGGGAACCGTGCTCGGAATCATGCTCACATTCTATACGATGGGAAAAGAAGGGCTTATTGATACCGGCAAGATTATGAGCGGCCTTGCACTCGCGTTGAAGGCAACCGCAATAGGCCTTCTTGTGGCAATCCCGTCCATTGTCCTCTACAATTTTCTTTTAAGAAAGGCGAAGGTTCTGATGATGCAGTGGGAGATGAAGAATGGACGAAAAAGAATTTGATTACATAAATGTTATCCCCTTGGTAGATGTCATGCTCGTGCTTTTGACTATAGTCCTTACGACCTCCACATTCATTGCAACAGGTATTATCCCTATCGAGCTGCCCAGGGCATCTAAAACACAAAAAGAGGTGCTCAAAACCCAGACCATCGAAATCGACCACGCTGGAAACCTGTATCTGAATTCAATTCCTGTTTCACTCGACGGGCTGAGAGCGTCTCTTGCACCGATCGACAGAATAACATCTGTACTTATAAGGGCGGATAGAGATATCGGCCTTCAGGTCTTTGTTGATGTGCTCGATCTGGTGAAGAGTATCGGGTTTCAAAAGGTGAGCCTTCAGACAGAGGAGAAGATGTGAATTACCAGTTCAGGTCCCTGTATCTATCTCTTGCAACACATGCTGTCCTGATTCTGACACTGTTAGGAGTGAATAATTTGTTCGTAGTGACGAACAAGCAGCTTTTAATTGATTTCACGATCGCTGATTCTGTCAAGGCCGGAGAACCGTCGGGTAGCAAAACAGAGAAAGCGGGTATGGATAAGAAAAGGCATCCGGAAGTACTGAAGGAGAAAAGAAATATTCAGGAGAAAAGGACTGAAATACTTGAATCAAAACCCGAAGTTCCTCTTGTACCTCAGAATGTCGTAACAACAGAGGAACAAATGCCTGTTGCAGCATATGACGAGAAAAGAATGGATTCCGGGGAAAAAACAGTCGACATCACGGAAAACGTATCTATGGCAACAGGAAGTCGATCAGGAGAATCAACCGGGACGATTATTGAAAAAACGAGAATGGAAGCAGTCGGTTCCGGGTCTTTAGGAGATTCGCCGGAACAGGGGAAAATACGATATGTGAAAGAACAGTTTGCTTATATAAAAGACAGAGTTCAGAGACATATCAGCTATCCCGATTTTGCAAGGAAGATGGGATGGAAAGGCAAAGTGACAGTCTCTTTTATCGTGGCCTCTAACGGTTATGCGACCGAAATACATCTTGTAAAAAGTTCGGGCTTCATGGCCCTCGATCAGAATGCGGTCGATGCAGTGAAAAAAGCCTCGCCGTTTCCAAAACCGCCCTCTGAGGCACAGATTATAATTCCAATTCTTTATCGTCTCAATTAATATAGAGTATTGTTATGATAAAACAAATAACCTTAAAAAGGAGGGTATAATGCCAAAGGAAAAATCAAAGCTTGTGATAGCATCAACCACAAGCACTCAGAATTCCGGTCTGTTTGATATTCTCATACCTGCTTATGAGAAAGCATCTCGCTATAGTGTCAAAGTTGAAATTATCGCTGTGGGCACAGGCAAAGCAATCAGGCTTGCAAAGAAGGGCGAAGCGGATATGCTGTTTGTGCATGACCCGTTCCGTGAAGAGAAATTTGTTGCCGAAGGATATGGAGTTAACAGAAGGGCAGTCATGTATAACGACTTTGTTATAGTCGGCCCGGTTAAAGACCCTGCGCGTATAAGTAAATTAAAGACGGCCATGGAGGTTTTTGAGGAAATCGCAGACAAGGGCACCCCTTTTGTATCAAGAGGTGATGACTCCGGAACAAATATCAAGGAACTGGATATGTGGGATGATGCAGGCATCAATCCAAAAGGGAAAGGCTGGTATTATGAGGCAGGCGCAAACATGGGCGATACCCTGATGATGGCAAACCAGAAGAGAGCATATACGCTGACTGATATCGGGACATTCCTTAACCATGAAAAAAAGATTGATCTTAAAATCCTTTTTAAAGGTGATCCTCTATTGCGAAACAGCTATAGTACAATTGCGGTGAATCCGGATAAATTTCCTGCGGTAAAGTATAGAGAGGCTATGGATTTTATCGCCTTCGTGACGTCACCCGAAGGACAGCGCATCATATCAAATTATAAGAAACACGGGGTTAGTCTTTTCTATCCTGATGCAGTGCTGTCTGTGATGGGATCAAAAAAAGGATAGACATACAAAAGCATACCTGTTCTGATAAGAGCTGATAAAAAGCATTTACCTTCTGTCATTTGTATATGTTCTTGATATCATTGAAAACCTCCGGAATAGAGGATGTGTAATTGAATGGGAAAGGCTTACATAACTGCTCTTGGTAGATATGAAATAAATTCATATGTTTAATGAATAAAATGAGTTTGCCTTTCTTAAAGAAAAACTTATATCTTCTTACTAAGAGGCCGTGGGAAGACACACTTATCATGAACGAATCCACTTTATTAATCTAACGATTAACCGAAATAGTATTTCTTCGTGGGGAAAAAACCATATTTCCTCTCGATGTTAACCCTACCTTATCCCCTTGTCCTACTCTCTGGAAGTGTAGGACAAGGGGAATTTTCAATATCGTGTTTTCTTCTGATATAAATTTTGAGAAATATACAACACATTAAAAACATAAATATAACAAAAAGCTAAAAAAGGAGGTTAAAATGCCGGAAGAAAAAAATAAGCTTATCATTGCTTCAACAACAAGTACCCAAAATTCAGGCCTTTTTGACATCATGATTCCCGCATACGAGAAATCAACGAGATATAACATACAAGTTGAAATTATTGCAGTTGGTACAGGGAAGGCTATAAGAATCGCAAAGAAAGGAGAGGCTGATTTACTCTTTGTGCATGATCCTTTTAGAGAGGAGAAATTTGTTGCTGAAGGATATGGTGTAAACAGGAGAGCCGTAATGCATAATGATTTTGCAATAGTCGGCCCACAAGAGGATCCTGCAAAGATAAAAGCACTGAAAACTGTAATAGAAGTATTTGAAGAAATTGCGGAAAAGGGATCTCTCTTTGTATCGAGAGGTGATGATTCAGGCACAAACATCAAGGAATTAGATATCTGGGATGATGCCGGCATTAATCCAAAAGGGAAAGGATGGTATTTTGAGGCCGGAGCAAAGATGGGAGATACTCTGATGCTGGCGGACCAAAAGAAGGCATACACGTTGACCGACATGGGGACATTCCTTAACTATGAATCAAAACTGCAACTGAAAATCCTGTACAAAGGTGACCGGCTTCTCAGAAATCCGTATAGCGTCATCGCAGTCAATCCCGATAGATTCCCTGAAGCTAAATATAGAGAGGCAATGGACTTTGTTGCCTTTGTGACATCACCGGAAGGGCAAAATATCATTGCGACATATAAAAAACAGGGCGTCAATCTTTTCTACCCGGATGCAATTACGTCAGTGATGGGCAAGAATAGATAACCTAACCCGGAAAGGTGAATAAAATGAGACTATCGAGAAGTTACCTGTCATCTTTATTAATTGTTCTGGTTTTTATTGGAATGGCTTCAATTTCTTATGGTCAGGAAAAATGTACAGAGGTCTATGGGAATGGGAAGGATAGATTTTCACTTGCTACAGGAAGTCCCGGAGAACTTGGGATACTGAAAGTTCTCGGAGAGACTTTCAGCAGAGAGATGGATGCACAACTATGCTGGATAAAGGCAGGCACAGGAGATTCTTTAAAGCTATTAAAAGAAAAATTTGTTGATATGATCATGGTACATGCTCCTAAGGCTGAAAAGAAAGCAGTATCGGACGGATGGGCAACTAAAAGAACTCTCATTGGTTCCAACGAGTTTTTCATTGTAGGCCCTCCCGATGACCCTGCAAGGATTGCTGAAGCGAAGAATGCTTCCGATGCTTATGCTCTGATAGCAAAAGCCAAAGCCAAATTCTTTTCTCGGGGTGATAACTCAGGGACACATAAGAAAGAGATGGAACTCTGGGAAAAAACCGGTATTTCTCCTGGGGGAGACTGGTACATTGTAACAAAAGATTTTATGACTGCAACGCTGAAGAGAGCAAATAATGAAAAGGGCTATTTTATGACTGACAGCAGTACCTGGGCGGCGGAGAAAAAGAATTTGTCCAAGCTTAGTATACTTTTTAGAGGCGACAAATTTCTCGTAAATACATATCATGCCCTTTCCCAGCCTGCGGGTGCAACACACGGCGCCTCTATATCATCAAAGTTCATAGACTTTATAGCTTCAGAAAGAGGGCAGAAGATTATCAGGGAATTCGGAAGAGAACTATACGGAGAAGGGCTTTATAATGATGCGGCATATGCCAAAAAATATGATGATTAACTGTTTTGGAAAAATCCGACAAGGAGGACTGAAATGAAACTTCTGAAATACTTATTTGCACTGACTTTGGCTATTGTTTTTTTAACTGCAGTGAGCGCTTCCGCTGCTAGCGAAATACTCTGTTCATCCACTACAAGTACGGAAAACTCAGGATTATTCGGGTATATTTTACCGATGTTTGAGAAGAAGACAGGAATAAAGGTCAAAGTCGTCGCGCGCGGTACCGGCGCAGCCATTGAAATGGGAAAGAGAGGAGACGCCGATGTTGTTTTTGTCCATGCAAAGGAGCAGGAAATAAAGGCTGTTGAAGAAGGTTTATTTGTAAACCGTCATGATGTTATGTATAACGATTTTATTATTATCGGTCCTCCAAACGATCCTGTGAAGATAAAAGGAATGAAATCCGCTGTAGAAGCGTTCCTGAAGATCGGTAAAAGCGGAGAGTTGTTTGTGTCACGCGGCGATAACTCGGGAACGCACACAAAGGAATTAGCCATATGGAAAAAGACCGGAATTGACCCCAAAGGCCAAAAGTGGTATCTGGAAGTAGGGCAGGGCATGGAAAAGACCCAGAGGATCGCTAATGAAAAGAGGGCTTATACTTTGACTGACAGGGGGACTTGGCTCGCTACAATGGACAAAGACAAGCTCGAAATGGCGATAGTCCTTGAAGGTGATCCCGTGCTGTTCAACCAGTACGGCGTAATGGCGGTTAATCCCGAGAAGCACAAGCATGTGAAATATAAAGAGGCTATGGAATTTATCACCTGGCTCATCTCAAAGGAAGGCCAACAGGCTATCGGATCTTTTAAAGATAAAAACGGAAATCCATTATTTATTCCCAATGCGAAATAATAAAGGAGGAGTTTACCTATGAAGAAGTTGAGTGTGTTTTTAACGGCTGTTATTTTTGTCATGACTACATGGGTATTACCCGCTAAAGCAGCGGACCCAGGGCAGATTGAACAGCTTAAGAAACAGATGGAGCGGCAGACAGAAGAGATGACTATCCTGAAAAAGAAGATAGAAGAATTGGACAAGACACAGGTTGAGACTCAGACCAGGACTGTCGAAGTGGAAAAAAAGGTTATAGAAACAGAGAAGAAAGGAATACAGGCCGGATATGATAAGGGTTTCTATGTAAAAACACCGGATGAGAATTTTCTTTTAAAGACTAATTTGTTTCTCCAGTTTCGTTATGACTACATCGATTTTGACAAAATGGTTAATGCCAACGATGAGAACTGGAGCAGTTTCTACATGAGACGTGCAAGAGTAATCTTCTCAGGCAATGCGCCCAATAAAGACTGGACCTATTTCTTCCACATTCAATTAGAGCCCACGAGTGCTGTTAACCTTCATGATGCATATGTGACATGGAAGAAATATTCCTATGCACAGATTCAGTTTGGTCGTGCAAAGTTGCCTTATGGACTTCACTTCTGGCAATCAGCAAGCCTTCTGAACGGTGTTGAAAGGTCTATCTTTACAGGAGAGACAGATGCAGACGGCAAGCAGGATTCAAGAAAATGGCCTGGAGGAAATGCTAATTTCCAGGTGAGTAATGAAGATTCTGCAACAAAATTTCCCTTAGGAGGGTTTAACCTCTTCAGGTCACAGGGGGTTCAGCTTCAGGGTGATATTGATTTGCTCGGCCAAAATGGATTTCTGCAATACTGGGCAGGAGTTTATAATGGAAGGAATACAAAAGATACTCCCAATCTCGACACTCCTCCGCTCTGGGTAGGCAGAATCTCCATCAATCCATTAGGAAAATATAATCTCGTCCAGCAGGGAGATATTGATAACAGTCAAACCCCTAAGCTCTGTTTTCTGATTTCAGGATTTTATAACACAGACAGGTTAAAAAAAATCCGCAGTGCAACAGACGGTAAAGAACAATCAGTAGAAACCTATGATGTTGAGGGAAGCGGTTATGATCTGGCGGCTCTGTTCAGATATAAAGGTTTTTCTCTGGATGCTGAATATGGATATGACCGTTTAGAGCAGGACAGGGAGGGCGGTGATACTTGGGACAGGTTTGCCTACAGATTTGATGCAGGCTACTTCATAATACCTAAAAAGTTTGAAGTAGTAGCAAGATCTGCCTATGTTGAGCGCATGAAGGATAACAATGTTGCCAAATCCAATGCTTCAGGTCTTGGTCTTGTTAGCGTTAACGGTGGGACAAACAATGCAATTGAGAAAAACCTTCAGGAATATACCGTCGGTTTAAACTATTACTTGTACGGACATAACCTGAAACTTTTTATAGATTACAGTTATCTGACGAGGGAGTTTACTCAGGCCCAAGGTGCAACTGTTCCGGTTGACGATGATCAGCATGATAACAGGTTCAGGACGATGATGCAGTTCTACTTTTAGCCGATACAGACGAATTGCTAAGAAACGGACATGACGAAGAAAGGGCTGCCGGAGAGCAGCCCTTTGGCATCCTGCTGAACACCATTAACAGTTACTTTTTGGCTTTTGATTTTGTAGTAGTCTTCTTTGCCGTGGTTTTTTTCGTTGCGCCAGTTTTGTGTTTTGCGCCACAGGACATGGGATTTGTACTTTCAGTAACAACTTTGAGGTAGAATAAACAATATGGGATCAATAATAGAAGGTTTCAGGAAGGCTTTTTTTCTTATATTGAATCTTGATCAAGAGCTCCTGAAGATAATATTTTTGTCGCTTAAGGTATCCGGTCTCGCCCTTGTTATTTCGACCGCCATCGGTCTTTCACTCAGTACACTCCTGAGCTTCAAAAAAATACCGTTACGGGGGATGATCATCAGTCTGATGAATACTTTCATGGGCCTTCCTCCGGTTGTCGTCGGACTGTTTGTCTATCTCATACTTTCAAGGAGCGGACCTCTTGGGTTCATGGGTTTGCTGTATACCCCTTCTGCAATGGTGACTGCACAGACCATACTTGCTTTTCCGATCGTAGCATCCCTCTGTCATTCGGCCATTATCAGTGTTGATCCTATAATAAAACAGTCTTCAATGACTCTCGGCGCGACACCCATGCAGATGACTGTTACCATTATGAGAGAAGCACGATACGGAATAATGTCCGGAATAATTGCGGCGCTTGGAAGAGTAATGGCAGAGGTTGGAGCAATACTCATTGTTGGCGGAAACATCGCCGGGTATACAAGAGTTATGACGACAACCATCGCCCTTGAGACTGACAAGGGGAATTTTGAGCTTGCTCTTGCACTTGGGATAATTCTCCTGACGCTTTCGCTGATCATCAATATAATTCTCTACAGAATACAGAGGAGAGGCACGGTAAACGGATAGATGAGTCTAAGTTTAACGGCATCGCATATCACGAGGAGCTATAATGGGAAACTGATTTTGCATGATTGTTCATTTCCTTTTGACGGGAGCGGCACTTATATATTGATGGGGCCTAACGGCAGCGGTAAGTCAACGTTTTTCAGGATATGCGCGTTGCTTGAAGAGCCTGACAGCGGAGAGATAAAGTTCTTTTCAGAGGGGGCTGCATTAAAGAATGATATATATCTCAGGCGCAGAATTACCCTCGTGCTGCCGAAAATCGGGATATTCAATACGACTGTTTTTCAAAACGTTGCTTATGGTTTGAAGGTACGTGGAACGAAAAAAAATGAGACAGAGGAAAAGGTCCACGATGCTCTGGAATTCGTCGGACTTAATCATAAGAAGAATTCTCACGCACTGTCGCTTTCGAGCGGCGAAACCCAGCGGCTTGGCATCGCAAGGGCAATTGTAACAGACCCTGAAATACTCTTCCTCGATGAACCGACGGCGTCTCTTGATCCATATAATACGACAATTATTGAAGAGCTTATTGCAAAGATAAAGGGACGGAATAAAATAACCATTGTTATGGTGACTCATAACCTTTATCAGGCACAGAGGCTTGCGGATTATGTCCTGTTTATGCATGACGGCAGGATTGCCGATCATGGCGCTGTAAAGGAATTTTTCGCCAGGCCGAAAGATGATAGGGCATACCGTTTCATTACCGGACAAATGGTGTATTGACGCATTGGTTGAATCCAAAAACTGCGGATGTCTAAAGTAAATTTATTTAACTCGATGGATTTATATAAAAAGATAGTTCATGGTAATTGCATGAAAATATTTTGGTAACACATCTATATACTAAGGAGTTCATAAAAAAAGCACACACCCTCACCCTTGCCCTCTCCCCTCAAGGGAGAGGGGTCTTAAGACTTGCCCCTCCCTTGAGGGGAGGGGATAAAGGGGAGGGTGTTTAAATGTGTCCTTACTTATGAACTCCTTAGTAAGTACACTATGGTATCGAAAAATAAATTTATTTTAGACATCCGCACTTTCTCTGACAGTGTAATTGTCTTTATCGATTTAAAGAATATGCAGGGTTTTTACAAATTCGATGTATCCCAAGGGAGGGTCTATGATTTCAAGGCCTATGCTATCAATCAGATCATTCGGCGGGGTTTCGGGGCATGACCATTTCACTTTGCAGCGGAGCCTAAGAACTCCCCCTGAAGATAGAAATAATTTTAAGTCTACGTCTCTGCCCGGAAAATATTTCTTATGTGTTTTCACATGAGCAGTGATTATGTGGATACCGTTTTCAGAGATGTTTTCTATAAAGATACCGTGTTTTTCATCACCCGAGATGCGCTCGGCTTTCAGATCAATCTTTATCCTTTGAGAACGCCTTTTTTCCATGGCGATATTGTAATTATTTTATTCAAAGATAGCAATATCCCGAATAAAAAGATACTACATAGCGTCTGTGTATAAAGTCGTTGGTTGTCATCCTCCGGCTTGACCGGGGGATCCAGAACCCATTGAAAAGAGTGGATTCCCGCCTTCGCGAGAATGACGAATTTTTATAGGAAGCGTAGTTTATACACAGACTCTACTTATTCAACTGATGAGTTATTGCTACCGTTTTTTGCCGTTCTTCTGCTCGTACATTATGTGGTCAGCCTCGACCAGCAGGTCTTCGATCGATAAAGGGTTTTCAGGATCAGAATGGGCAAAACCGGTGCTAAGAGACAGAGTATAAGGGCGGCTCTCATGTTTGTTGTGGTATTCCAGATGCTCCCTCAGGCGGTTTTCAAACAGTTCGGCGCCGGATTCCGTGTTTTCGAGAGACAGGATGATAAACTCATCGCCCCCGTAGCGGGCGATAATGTCAGACTCGCGAAAGGTCTTTCTGAGTATCTGCGCAGTATCAACCAATGCACTGTCGCCTTGCCTGTGACCCAGGGTATCATTAATATCTTTCATGCCGTCAAGGTCTGCAAATATCATTAATAGTCCTTTTTTTGCACGGTTTGCCATTTTCAACTGTTGTTCTGCAAGGGTTAGAAATCCACGCCTGTTGTAAAGCCCGGTCAATTCGTCGCGGAGTGACAGCGCAAGCAAAGCTTCTTTGCTTTTGAGCAGCTCCTTCTCGGAGCTTTCAAGCGCTTCAAGCATCCCGTTAATCTCATCCTTCAGGAGCGACAACTCATCTTTCCCCGCAACATGGACCCGCATCGAAGGGTTTCCGCTTGCGCCTATGCTTTTTACATCTCTGCTCAACCTTGTTAAACGGGACAAGACCTGTTCTTCCAAAAGGAAAAATGTAACAATGCCCAATACAAGACCGACAACGGTTAAGGAAAGGACAAAATAATAAAAGTTGATCATTCCCTGATTGTATATATCCCTCTGCATGGTGATCCTGAGGATTAAGGCCGGTTTGCTGTAGACGTCATTGATGGTCGTATATCCCGCGATCTTGCCCTTGTTCAGCAGTTGAGCAAAAACAGGGGATTCCGCAGAGAGTGAGTCCCTTGCGTTTTTGAAATCATCCGGCAACGCCGGGTTCTTGAACCGGGACATGTCAAGCGCCATATCGCTTGCATCGACTAATTTTTTCAGATAATCGGTATCAAAATACCGTCCAAAGATAAGCGTACCGCGTACGGGTCCTTTCTCCTCACTTTTCAGAATCGGCCAGCCTGCAATAAAGAGCGGACCTTCGGGAAGGAGAACGATACCGGTTATATTATTATTCAAATGATTACGCTGAAGCAGAAACTCGTTATCTGAAAGATAACTTAAAAACCCCTCAGGGACCGGCACAGCCTTATTGCTCTTCAGGTCATATGCCTTTGATAATACAATGTTACCCGAGGCGTCCATGAGCATTATCAGATTAAGTCTCAGGGTGCTGAACGTTGAATCAACAAGGTTGACTTCAATATACTTATCGTTTTTATCCTTGATAAACTCGTATGTATCGTCCCATGTAGCCCAGTCCCGCGCCGTGCTGTTCAGGTTGGTAAGGTTTTCGGTAATAAACGCCTGTGTCCTGTGGATATTCTGAAAAACATACTTTTCTTCGAGGTTCAAAAAACTTCTTAAAATAATAAGCCTTGCCATTAAAGACAGCAATATAATAAGAATCAAAAGGGTGGCGCCGACGATCAGCAGGGTTTTCTTACGTAGAGTCATATGTCACATCCCCCATGTTCGTGCCCGGTATTCTTTAAGCAGTTATGTCCGGTAAGAGAGATCATAATCGATAATTAGCAAGTATCATACCTATTCCTGACCATATTTGGCCTTAAAGGAACAGCATAGTTGTAACGCATTGCAACATAATGTTTTTTAAACAATTGAGCAGCTTTTGACTTTTTTTGTTACAGCGTGCTTACAGTAGTTTCAGCAACATTTTTTGTACTGCTATTCTCAAAACCTTCTCAGTATGAGAATATTTTGAGAATATAGGACAATTATTTAGTGTTTGTCCATAAACTACGTTTTACTTATTTCGTCATTCCACGACTCGCTTGCCCGCCATCTTTTTGGAGGGATCGGGGAATCCAGTCTTTTCAATGGGTTCTGTCCCGAAAGCTTTCGGGACCGGTCAAGCCGGAGGATGACAAACTTTGAGTTTATGGACAAACTCTATTTAAGCTGAAGCCTAATGTTGTGATATAGCCATAAGATATGGGACTTCAGAAAAAAATATGCCTCTCCGATGAAACCGTCGCTCCTGATCGCTCTGATAACTTTTGGAATATCTATTGAAAGCGGGCAGTTTTTCCGGCATCTTCCACACGTCAGGCAATACTCAAGCTTTTTATTAACTTCTTCTTTGGAAAGGCTTCTATACGCAAGACCTTTCCCGCCGAGATATTTACCTTCGGCAAAATGATTCCCGACGGTATTGTACATGGGGCAATGCAGCAGACAGTTCCCGCAGTCGATGCACAGGAGTAATTCACTGAAACCCTTTTCTATCATTTCATTTCTTTTATTATCAAGGAGAATGAGGGTTATCTCGCGCGGCGGATGGACGCCCTTAAAAAACTTTTTCTCGACATCCGCCGTTTTGCTGACGCCGCTTATGATTTCCACGAACGAAGGGATAACGGAACCCGTTGCTTTAAAGCAGATCACCTTAATCATGTTGAGAGCTTCCTCGACGGACGGATATACCTTGTCGATTGCAGTGACGACGATATGTTTTTTCTTGCGGATCACCTCGAAAATATTCCCCTCATTATGGGCGAGGACTATGGAACCTTCTTCCGCTGTTATGGCGTTTGCGCCGGTTATGCCTACCTCCGCCTTTTCGATATATCCCCGGACCTCTTCCCTGACAAATTTTACGATTTCATCAGGGGCTTCGCCGATCTGCCTGCCATGGAATTTTGAAAGTCCTTCCGCAATCGCTTTGGCGGAAAGATGCGCCACCGGACCCGTCGGGTGGGATGGTTTGCACTGAAGCACCTGAAGTATCCTGTCACCGATGTCAGTTTCTATAACGTCTATCCCGCGTGTCCGGAGTCCGGAAGCAAGTTCGATTTCCTTCGTCACATTTGATTTTGATTTTACGACAAGTCTTTCGCCGTCTAAAGCCTGAAAGACCATATCCAGGGCGTCTTCTTTGCCCTTTGCCCGGAGTACCGTAATGCCGTTTTCTTCCAGCCTTCCGACAGTCTTTTCGAGGAGTTCTTTGTTCCCGACGGAAGATTCGCGGACGGCTTTCAGCCTCTTTATTTTTTCATCAAGGTCTGAAGGGATATTCTTCTTCTGCCTGCTTTTTACGGATGCAAAGGCTTTTCTTAAAGCGATTATTTCGTTATAATTCATACGGTATTATTTTACACGTTGCGGAATTTTTTAGCTTGTTCGGAAAAAGGAAGAACAGATCGGGGACTATTGCACTATCAATATGAACATCCGTAATTTTCTTCGGCAAGTATTTTTATTCAGTTCCTTCACGGCAAAGGAGATGGAGTTTGTTGAGGCTGCCGCTTCTTTTAAGGAAATAAATAAAGGCGGGCAGGTATTCTCAGAGGGCCTTGACGCCACGGCCTTCTTTATCGTTGTCACCGGCAAGGTAAAAATCTACAAGCTTTCCCCCGACGGAAAGGAACATACCCTGCACATTCACTTTCCGGGAGATCCCGTAGCAGAGGCCGCCATTTTCGATTCTATGATGTACCCTGCCTCCTGTATGGCATTAGAGGATTCGACATTAATTCGAATTTCAAGAGACGGTATTTTAAATCTCATCAAAAAGCGTCCCGAGTTGGCATTAAAAATGATGAGCGGTTATTCAAAGAGACTCAGACAATTCGTTGCAAAGATCGAGGAGTTGTCCCTGAAGGATATCAAATCCAGGCTTGCGGGCTATCTCCTTGAAAACAGCGTTGTCGAAAACGGCAAGACCGTTTGTTATCTCAACTATTCAAAGAAAGAACTTTCTTCCCTCCTCGGTACAATCCCTGAAACCCTCTCAAGGGCCCTGGCATTTTTAAAACAACGGAAACTGATTGCCGAAGAAAACAACAAGATAATCATCCCCGACCCGGAAAAGCTCCGGATATTTGCAGAATAAGTCAGTAACCATTTAGTGATGATGGGAATCCTCTCCTTATTAACCAGTTGCAAAAACTTATTACAAACGGCAGGGCTGATGCGATGAAAAGGCCTTGTAGCGACACCTTAATGTACTTTATTGCAGTGCTACGGCCTTTTTCTGAAAGACACTGCAGGTCATATCTGCATTTATGTGTTCAGCATATAGTCCTTTGTCGCATTAGAAGACTTCTCATCGTGTCTGCTCTGCCGTTTATGCTTAAAAAGTTAATATAATGTGTGTTTACCGCTATGCAGCCTCGAAAAACGAGAATCGGTAGTGCACACCTTGCTATGTTGCCCTTTCCCGGTGTTTTTGCGTATGATACTTTTCAACTATAACAAGAGAGCGGGTTTCGCAAAGAGATAATACATGATACCAAGAAGTAGGATTCGAGCAACGAGACCACGTTGTACTGTTCAAAAAGGAGACTCTCATGAAAAAATGTTTTAAGTGGCTGTTTCTTCTGTCCGTACTTCTTTTAACCGGATATGGGACGTCTTTTGCTGCCGACATGCCGCCCGGTAGTCTTACGGCATTAACAGATGTTCAAAAATATAACCGTGCAATTCACATAATGGCGATGTTGCTTGTAGGCTTCGGATTCCTGATGGTTTTCGTCAAAAAGTATGGGCGGTCCGCTTTAACGGCAACATATTTGTTAGTAAGCGTTGCTATCCCTTTATATTTCCTGAAAGATAGTTTTTTAATCCTCGGAGGCTCCGAAGTATTAATAGATAGACTTATTCTTGCCGAATTTGCTGCTGCAAGTTTATTGATCTGTGCCGGAGCGGTTCTTGGTCGATTTAAAATGCATCAATACATCCTCCTGGGCGCTCTCTTTGTTCCATTTTATGCACTAAATGAATGGATCGTGCTTAATGGCGGCCTCGGTTTAATCACAAATAAAGTTATGGATACGGGAGGCTCAATAGTGATCCACGCATTTGGCGCTATATTTGGGCTGGGAGCGGCCGTATCTATGACAACACAGAATGAATATAAAACCGTTATTGAGAGTAACGAAACAAGTGACAGGTATTCCCTATTGGGAAGCATGGTGCTTTGGGTATTTTGGCCGAGTTTCTGCGCCGCATTAGTGGCTCCCGAAGATGTACCAAAGACTGCCGTCAACGTTATATTGGCGCTCTGCGGATCAACACTGGCTACTTACTTTGCAACCGTTAAATTACGAGGGAAAATATCGGCAGCGGATATAGCCAATGCGGCATTAGCCGGAGGCGTCGCTATCGGATCATCATGTGATCGGACAATTCCTGCTACCGCTTTTGCAATCGGTATCATAGCCGGTATCATTTCCACATTCGGCTTTGCGGTCATTCAGGCAAAATTAACTGATATAAGCAAAAAAGTTGATACTTGCGGAGTTTTCAATTTGCACGGACTGCCGGGGTTATTCGGCGGCATTGCAGCTCTGTTTGCGGTAAATGGCGTTAATGTTTTCTCTCAGTTAGCCGGCATTTTGGTCACAATTGTAATAGCTATTACTGCCGGACTTTTAACAGGAAAAATTATTTCATTTACCGGCAGAAGAGTAGAAGCATACTCTGATTCCGAAGAATTTTTGTTATAACCGGCGACTGAACGGAAATTATTCAGATTTGCATTTGGACTGCGAGTGCAATGGGGTCAGACATATTTATTGCAATTTTGGAAGAAAGAAAATATTCGCGGGGCTGACACTATACCTCTTTAACTTAAATACCATCTCCCCTCTTGGGTAAAACTTCCGGCGGACAAAAGCGGAGTTATGACTTTATACTACGGTTTTAGAGCCATGCTTAGGCGTATGCCAGTCTACCTTTCGGTTTGGGTATGTCCCGATTAAATTTCTTAGCTGTCTCAAGCCATTCAGAAATCACCATCGGTTCGAGGCGGACGGTCGCCACTCCCGCCTTGCCTTTGGCTCATACTTCTGGTAGCATTTATGGTAAGGAACACAGGTTCCCGAAAGGCAAGAATATGAACGGCAACACCAAAGGAGGCACACAATGGGAGACAAAGGCGGCAAAAAGGACAAAGAGAAGGGCCAGAAACAGAAGGGAATCAAACAGGTAAAAGATCTAAAAGAGAAGAAGGACAAACAAACGAAAAGCGCACTGAAATAGGAATGGCTGAAGACAAGAAAGGCGGTATTTCCGGTATATATTGGAGGTACATTGCGGTATTTTTTATAGTTTCCGCATTGTTATATTCATGGAATAGCTTTTTCAGCACAGGCGCTCCTGCGCAATATACGGTAAATTACAGTCAGTTCATAGAGCAATTGAACGCAGGCAATATCAAATCCGTTTCAATAAAAGCGCTACATGTAAGCGGTGAATTCGTTAAAGAGGTGAACATACAGTTCCAGGGTGCAAAGAAACCCGCAAATGTGAAATACTTTCAGACCTTCCTGCCTTCTTTCCAGGGTGAGGGACTTCTGTCCCAACTGAGGGAAAAGAATGTGATTATCAACATCGAGTCTGTTGAACAGGGATATTTGTGGCAGATTTTGGTTGGGATCTTGCCGTGGGCGCTGATCATCGGTTTCTGGGTCCTGATGATGAGGAGGAATCAGAAGATTCAGGGTGGTCCGGGAGGGCTCTTTACGTTCGGAGCAAGCAAGGCCAAACTGTATGATACGAAAAAACCGAGCATAACCTTTAAAGACGTTGCAGGCATGGACAATGTAAAGATGGAACTGAGAGAGACGATAGAGTTTCTGAAAGACCCTTCCAGATTCGAAAAGATAGGCGCCAAAGTACCTAAGGGGGTGCTTCTAATCGGGCCTCCGGGAACCGGCAAGACCCTTTTTGCGCGTGCAACAGCAGGGGAGGCAGCGGTGCCTTTTTACAGCATCAGCGCTTCTGAATTCATCGAGATGTTTGTAGGAGTCGGCGCCTCACGCGTCAGGGATATGTTCAAAAAGGCGAAGGCGTCCCAGCCAAGCATTATTTTTATAGATGAGATTGATGCTGTAGGCCGTACACGCGGAGCGGGGCTTGGAGGCGGAAGTGATGAACGGGAGCAGACACTGAACCAGCTTTTGAGTGAAATGGACGGATTCGATCCTCATGAGGAAGTGATTGTTATGGCAGCTACCAACAGACCGGACGTGCTGGATCCCGCACTTTTGAGGCCCGGAAGGTTCGACCGGCATGTCGTGATAGACAAGCCGGGATGGAAAGAACGGAAGGCGATCCTTGAAATCCATGCCAGAGGCAAGGTGCTGGCAGATAATGTAGATTTCGAGACGCTGGCGAGGGGCACCCCGGGCATGACAGGCGCCGACCTTGAAAATCTAACGAACGAAGCCGCACTCATCGCGGTAAGAAAAAATAAGGACAAGATAGACATGAGCGACTTCGAAGAAGCACGTGACGTCGTCCTTATGGGAGCGGTGAGAGAAGAGACCATCAGCGATACGGAAAAGCGGATAACGGCATATCATGAGGCAGGGCATACCCTTGCTGCATGGGAACTTCCCGGTGCTGATCCGATATACAAGGTGAGCATTATCCCGCGCGGAATGGCGATGGGTGTTACACAGCTCCTGCCCGGGGAAGACAGACATTATTATCCACGCACTTATCTCATGAACAGATTGAGTATAGCCCTTGCAGGAAGGGTTGCAGAAAAGATCGTCTTTAACGACATCAGCAGCGGCGCACAGAACGACCTGAAAGAAGCAACTTCATTAGCCGAGAAAATGGTAGCGCAGTGGGGAATGAGCGACAGGGTCGGCCCGATAAATCTCGGACGCGGAGAAGAACATCCGTTCCTGGGCAGGGAGCTGTCCCTACCAAAGCGCTACAGTGAGGAGATGGCCTGGCTCATGGACCAGGAGATCCGGAAAATGATTATCGATGCGGAATCAAGGGCGACTGAAATATTGACAGTGAAAAGGCATACGCTTGATGCACTTGCAGAGGCCCTGATGAAGGAAGAGATGCTTGAAAGGGCAGATGTGGAAAGGATAATCCAGGGTTCGAAAGAATAGAAAGATCATCGCATATCAGCACCTGGTGACAATGTAGACAAAATTTTTAAAAAAAATTACCGACGCAAACGAAGCGAAACAGAAAATGGGTTTCTATGAGCTCTCACACGTAGTATACTGAAATAATGGAGTGAATCTGATATCTAAAGGAGAAATCTATGAAAACAAAAGTGGGTTTATGGATTGATCATAAGAAGGCAATTGTAGTGGCTGTTACGAGTAAAGGGAAAGAGATAGGGCTGATAATATCGAAGGCTGAAAAACAGCTCCGCCGTTCCGGTGATTCACCTCTTAAGGGGTCCTATGAATCATTGTTATTTATGGAACGATATTCATGGCCCATTTCAGTATCTCGGAGATGATAGCAAAGTCTGTCCCCCTTAGTTCCATGTTATTGAAGTCAACCCTTGCGGATATAGGCATAGCATGGGGAGATTTCTTCGTCGGCAAAGCTCTTTATGATCTTTATATGAGGGGAACAAGTTAGAACTTTTCTATTTATCAATCACATTGCTTTAATAGCGCTGTTACCTGCTTTCTGAAGCACGCATGATTAAAATTTGCTATAATGGTGCAGATTTCAAACGATATTCATGTCGTTATGAATTATGAATAAACATCTTCGCTTCGGAAAATATCTTATGGAAAAAGGTCTAATAACAGCTAAGGCTGCTATTAGTGCAAGATTGCTGCAGAGAAGAAATAACAGAATGATCGGAGAGCATGCTAAAGATAAAGGGTGGCTCACAGATGATAATATCCTGAGGATATTAGTAATACAGGAAGAAACACGCGAAAAATTTGGAGAGATTGCGGTGAGAGAGGAGTATTTGACGAAGGAA
>JBAZZX010000043.1:0-23576 GCA_041658585.1 Thermodesulfovibrionales bacterium | reverse complement strand
ATATATGCTCAAAAAGGTATTGGTGTATTCGGCGAGAGAAATGGAAGTCTCGCCAAAGACACAGAATATTTTTATTAAATGGGTTCCATCGAAGGTTTACTCTTGACAGGTTAATACATATCAGTAACTACGTCCCTAAAGACTTCAACCCAATATAGTCATTCTTGACTTTGAGTAACCAAAAAAAATTATACTTAATGATCAATAGAGGTAACCGGATATGAAGTCACAGGAAGCAATTAATAGGATTGTAAAAAGATTTATTATTATTTTATTGCTATTAACTGGATGCGGGGAGGTTGCTATGGGAGAGTTGTTGGGGAGTGATATAGCCATAAAGGGATACGATACCGTTGCCTATTTCAAGACAGGCAAGGCACTTAAAGGTAATGAGTCATTTTCATTCAAGTGGCATGATTTGACTTGGTATTTCTCAATAAAAGAAAACAGGGATTTGTTTACCACCAGTCCGGAGAAATATGCTCCGCAGTATGACGGGTATTGTGCTTGGGCCATGACAGAGGCACGGAAGGCCCAGACCGATCCTGAAGTTTGGCAGATAGTTAACGGTAAGCTTTACCTACAATGCAGCCAAGCAGCTTATGAAAAATGGAGCAGAGACATTCCCGGCAATATCAAAAAAGCTGATATGAACTGGTTGAAATTTATCAACAAAAATTAATAGTTTTGCTGCATTTTAGATGTTGGCAGAAAAATGGCATATAACCTTCCGGTCAAAAGGCCCTTGGTATCCAGAGATGCCATGAGTAGCAAACATCCTTCCTGTAATGTTTCCTTGACCAATTTTGAAAAAAGGTATACATTTCATATAGTAACGAAGATTCAAATTATTCTAAAATGAACAACGACATTACATTAGATGTATTAAGATCATTAGATGATTTTTTTCAAAAACAATTAAGTCTGGCAAAAGAATTATCCCGCGCAAGCAGTTCTACTAATAGCAAGCAGAGAATAAATGAACTATATCCCCTATTTGATAGTTTACAGACATCTGGAAATTCAATAATACTGCTGACAAGAAGTGGATTTATGACCGAAAGCTATATAATCGCCCGAGCATTTCTTGAAAGAATAGTAAATCTCTGTTATCTGATTGTTTGTGAAAATAAGGTATTTGAAGATTATATAGATTTTTCAATGCAGAAAGTTTATCGTTCATTACATTCACATAGAAAAGCTTTTGAGAACATGGGGGAAATTGTTACAGTCCCTGACCTTTCCAAAATACCAATTGTTGATAAAGGTCTAAATAAATTTACAAGCAAGAGAGGAAAAGAAATAACGCGCTGGACAGAATTGAGAATTGACAAGCGAATAGAAACAGTAGGAGAAAAGGTTGTAAATTTCAGTGTGCCAACTTTTTTGGCTGCTTATCATCATCTTTATGAAGATGCTTCAGAAGCTGTTCATGGAACACTTTATGGCGCGCTATTTCATACAGGAATTTTTTATGGCGCGCAAGACCCAGAGCAAGGTGAAAAATACTTAAACAGTATGAGAATATCAATGTACCTGTTATTAGGGTTATTAGTTGAAGGACTATTACATTCAGCACATACAGAAATTGACTCGGAAAATCTCATTGCGAAATCAAAAAAGAATTTTAAGGAATTACACCCTACTTTTGCAAAGATGCAAAAGATTCTATGAAACCTTACATAAGAAACTTTGAATGCTGCCTTTAACTAAAAGAATTGTGGTATGCGTATTCCTTTTGTAAATATTTATTTATCCTGCAACTATTTTTTTGTTTGTTGGTAGGTGTTGGTCGCACCCTCATAGAATCCGCTGCTGTGCGGACTTGATGAAGAAATTCTCATATTAATTCAATGCCTCTCATCTTTATTGTTCAAATAAAAAACTTGTTATACTTTTAATGTTTCGCTTATAAGGTTTGTGCTTACAACTTAACCAATCAGTTGCCTTTTCTGAAAGACACTGCAGGTTATATCTGCATTTATGTGTTCGGAATATGGTCCTTTGTCGCATTAGTCCCGAAAGCTTTCGGGATTCATCGTATCCGCTCCGCCGTGTATGCAACGTTTAGTATCAAGAGACAAATTGTCCATAGGAAAAGGCAATTTGCCTGATAATGTGTGGTATAATCCCTTTAACACTATGAAAAATCTTAAAATTTTGTAGTGGCATCGCTCTTGCAGACCCTATATTAAAAATCCCTGGATAGTTTAAATAATTAATGATAAAATAACTTTGTTTACTCCTTAGGTAAAGCAGGAACATTTTCAGGTGGATATAAAACAAATAAAAGAGATCGCGGGAAGATATACGCCTGAACAGATAGAAGGCTGTATCTCCGGGCAAATGGATACCGGGGAAAATATCTGTTTGACGGACGGGAACAGTGAAAAGATTATCAATGAACTCTCAAAGGCCGAAGTTATCAGGGAAATGATTGATAAAGGCATGAGCCTTGCCGACGCTCTCAGGGAATTGGCGAGGCGCATGAGGCTTGTACAGGCAGGGCTTAAGAAATAATAATTAAACGAAGGGGGAAATGCTATGGCTTACACGGCAAATGATTATTCAAAGCTCATCGGTATGGAAGGTTTTAGTGAAACTCTTTTAAAAAATCATTTTACGCTTTATCAGGGGTATGTGACAAATACCAATAAGGTGCTCGATACCCTTGCACAGATGCTTAAGGATGATAAGGCTGCGACCCCGGAATTCGCCGAACTTAAAAGGAGGCTCGGGTGGGAGTTCAACGGCATGAGGCTTCATGAATACTATTTCGAGAACCTCGGCGGTAAAACTCCGCCGGACAAAAACGGCCGTCTGGCAAAGAAGATGACCGGGGATTTCGGGAGCTATGAGGTGTGGGAAAAGGATTTCAAGGCCACCGGAACCATGAGAGGGATCGGCTGGGTTGCCCTTTATCAGGATATTACAAACGAGAGGTTAATAAATTTCTGGATCAACGAGCATGACGTGGCCCATCCGGCCGGTTGCAGGCTGCTGTTGATCATGGATGTTTTTGAACATGCCTTTATGCTCGACTATGGACTCAAGAGAGCTGATTATATAGGTTCATTCTTTAAAAATATCAACTGGACTGTCGTGGAAGGAAGGTTAAAATAAAAAAAGAGGACCTCCCGGCATGAACAGACTCCATAAAGAAAGATCGCCCTATCTCAAACATGCCGCCCGTCAGAAAATCGACTGGTATCCCTGGTCCGAGGAGGCTTTTAAGGCCGCCCGGCAACAGGATAAGCCGGTCTTTTTAAGCTCCGGCGCGGTATGGTGCCACTGGTGCCATGTCATGGCAAAAGAGTCTTTCGAAAATGAAGAAACGGCAGAGTTTATGAATGAACATTACATCTGCATAAAACTCGACCGTGACGAAAGGCCGGATATAGACCGGAGATACCAGAATGCCGTATCGGCAATGGGGTTCGGCGGCGGCTGGCCCCTCAGCGTTTTTTTAACTCCCGACGGAAAGCCCTTTTTCGGAGGAACATATTTCCCGCCGGATGACGGTCCCGACAGACCCGGCTTCGGGAAAGTCTTAAAGACCATGGCAGAATTCTACAAAACGAGAAGGGCTGATTTAGATGAGGTAAGCACGAAGCTTATGAATTCCCTCAAGCCCGATTCACTATCGGAAGGTGAGATTGGTGAAGCGTCAGTTGAGGAGGCTTTGTGGAGCGTTCTGACACGTTTTGATACGCGGAACGGGGGATTCGGATCGTCGCCGAAATTTCCAATGCCCGGCGCCGTTGCATTGCTGATAAACAGGTTCTACTTCATAACGATGGAATCAATCGGCTTTGCCGCAAAAAAGACCCTCGAATCCATGGCAAAGGGCGGATTCCATGACCAGCTTGGCGGAGGGTTCCACAGATATTCCGTTGACGAGGCATGGACTATTCCTCACTTTGAAAAAATGACCGATGACAATGCCTGGCACCTCCGAAACTATATTGATGCATACGCCGTATTCGGAGATAAATCTTTTAAAGAGGTAGCTGAAGGGATTGTCCGTTTTACCGGCGCGACGCTCTCTGATCCGGGCGGCGGGTTCTACGCAAGCCAGGATGCCGATGTTACTCCTGATGACGAAGGAGGATATTTTACCTGGACTGATGAGGAATTCAGAAACATACTCAATGACGAGGAATACATGGTGTTATCGCTTCATTTTTTCAACGGGAAAGGCGCCATGCATCATGACGCAACAAAAAAGGTTTTGTATGTCTCTCTAAGCGCCGGTGAAATAGCTGAAAAGACAGGCATGGAGCGGGAAAAAGTTTCGGGAATAATCGGCTCCGCAAAGCAAAAGCTGCTGGACTATCGCAATAAAAGAGAAACTCCATTTATTGATACTACATTTTATACGTCCTTAAACGGGATGATGATCGCTTCATACCTGAAGGCATACCGGATATTAAAAGACGAGACGTTAAAGGAGTTTGCTCTTAAGAGCCTTGAACGGATAAAGGGCCTCCATTTTGTAGATGGCCGGCTTTTTCATACGGAAGGGATAAACGCTCTGCTGGATGATTACATATATCTTGCGGAAGCGTTGATCGAAGCCTACGAAGTTACGGGACATGCTCCTTATATCGAGGAGGCTGAATATTTTATAGAAATATGCCTGAACAAATTCCGGGATACTGCTGAAGGCGGATTTTTTGACACCGAAAGCGATGTGCTTGGCCTGAGGCTCAAAACCATTGAAGATATTCCCAATCCTTCGGCTAATTCGCTCGCTATCATGCTCCTGCTGAAGCTGTCAGCCATGACCGGCAAAACGGAATATCATCAATATGCAGAGGCCGCTTTAAAAAGGTTTGCCCAATATGCAAAAAAGGCCGGGTTGCATGCGGGTTTTTTTTATTGCGCGATGGACGCCTGCTACCATATGCTGAAATTGTCCGTGGAAGCAGCTCCCGGAAGTGAACTGGCCGAAGCAGCCCTTTCAACATTTTATCCATATAAAGGTATTGTTTATGGAAAGGATACGGGAACCGTTATACCCTGTCTGGGTAAAGTATGCCATAAGCCTATTAAAAATACTTCAGGCCTTAG
This sequence comes from Thermodesulfovibrionales bacterium, assembly GCA_041658585.1. Taxonomy (GTDB): domain Bacteria; phylum Nitrospirota; class Thermodesulfovibrionia; order Thermodesulfovibrionales; family SM23-35; genus DYFC01. The sequence continues at coordinate 18,503 of JBAZZX010000043.1, read as the reverse complement.
AGATTTCCTGAAAAATCTCTAAGGCCGTTACATCTATAATCGTTATGCTCTATGCTTTTTAGTATCTTCTTTCTAATCTATCGCCCTCGCAGATTTCGCGGGTCTGGTCCTTTATAAGCTGTCCGTTTTCCCATACCCTCTCCTGGACTCTATGGCATTTTGTCTTGGCATTGTAATCAACCGGATCAACCCGATATAAACCGCGTCCGTCTTCAGTCATATATGCCACAGGCTTGCCGTTGGATACGGCCTCCCGCGAGGCCTGCACGGAAACGTCCGCAATAGTTGCCCCGGCTGCTCCGCCGAGTGCCGCTCCGATAGCGCCGCCTCTCCAGGGATTTCTATGATCGAGCAGCGCTCCGGCAATCCCGCCGATAACGGCGCCTGTGCTTACTCCCTGGGCATGATACGGGGTGCAGCCTGTGAGGATAGCTGCTAACGATACGGTTACAAACAAAGCTATGATCTTTTTCATACGACCTCCTTTTTTATGTTCTGTTTCAGCTTTCATTAACTTAAACTAATGCTACATAATTATATTCTAAATTATTTTAATAAAATATCAACAGGAGTTATGAAATTGATGAGGTACCACTTCAGTTATGGGTGTTTAAGATCCTCCCCTTTGCAAGGGGAGGATGGAGGGGTTTTGATGAGATGTAATAAAACCTCCCCTTCCCCCTCCTTGCAAAGGAGGGGATTCTTTGAACACTGCTACCCGTAACTGAAGGGTTACACTGTTGAGTTATTTAAAAGCTGCGGTGAGTTGTTTCTTGTGGTAACATTAAACATATATGGATATACCCTTTCAGAAGTCAAAAAAAGGAATAACATTGAAGATAAAGGTGGAGCCAAGGTCTTCGGGGAAGGGGATAACAGGCTCAATAGGCGACATAATTAAAATAAAACTTCATGCCCCGCCTGTCGGAGGCGCTGCGAATGAAGAATTGATAGAGGTGCTTTCAGAGGAATTCGGGATTAAAAAGCGCGCTATAAAAATTATCAGCGGACAGTCTTCGAGAAACAAGGTTATTGAAATAGAAGGGATAGACTCTATTTAGAGTTTACCCATAAAACTATTAAACACCCTCACCCTTACCCTCTCCCCTCAAGGGAGAGGGTATTAGATACGCCCCTCCCTTGAGGGGAGGGGTTGGGGAGGGTGTTGAAATGTCGAGTTTATACACAGCTCTATTTAATTCGGATTTATTTAGGAGGTATTCATGCTTGATCCCCGGTTTGTAAGAGATAATATCGATATCGTTAAAACATCCCTTAATAGCAGGAACTATAAACTTACGCTCGACGATTTTTTGAAGTTTGAAGAAGAGCGGCGGTCTCTCCAGCGGGAGGCGGACGAGCTGAAAAACAAGAGGAATGTGGTGTCCGAAGAAATAGGCAAGATGCGGAGCCGAAAACAGGACGCATCAAGCCTCATTGAAGAGATGAAGGGCGTATCAGACTCGATCAAAGAGCTTGATGAGAAGATCAAGGCGCTGGAAGAAAAAATCGAGGAGTTTTTGTTGAACGTGCCCAACATTCCTCATGAGTCCGTCCCCGTCGGCAAGGATGAGACCGAAAATATCGAACTAAGGAAATGGGGAGAACCGAGGCAGTTTGATTTTGAGCCGCTGAACCACTGGGACATTGGGGAGATGCTCGGGATTATTGATTTTGAACGGGCCGTGAAGATAGCAGGCGCAAGGTTTTCCCTGACAAAGGGATACGGCGCAAAACTTGAACGGTCTCTGATGAATTTCATGCTCGACCTTAATACTTCAAAGGGTTATAAAGAAGTCCTCCCTCCCATTATCGTGAACAGAGACAGCATGAGGGGAACAGGACAATTGCCGAAATTTGAAATGGAACTTTTCAAGATCGTCGATCCGGAGTTCTACCTGATCCCGACTGCAGAGGTCCCGGTGACTAACATACACAGGAATGAAATTCTCAATGAAAAAGACTTGCCGATCTATTATACGGCATATACGCCGTGTTTCAGACGCGAGGCAGGTTCTTACGGAAAAGATGTGCGGGGCCTCATCCGCCAGCATCAGTTCAATAAGGTAGAGCTTGTAAAATTTGTGAAACCGGAAGATTCTTTCAATGAACTTGAATTATTAACGGCTAATGCAGAGGACATTCTTCAGAAACTGGGACTGCCATACAGGGTTGTGGCGCTCTGCACAGGGGACATCGGATTTTCAGCGGCAAAGACGTATGACCTTGAGGTATGGCTTCCCGGCCAGCAGAAATACAGGGAGATTTCCTCATGCTCGAATTTCACCGATTATCAGGCGAGGAGAGCGAATATCAGGTTCAGGCGTGAAGGAAAAAAGGGCACGGAGTTCGTGCATACGCTGAACGGCTCAGGCCTCGCAATCGGCAGGACCCTTGTCGCAGTCCTTGAAAACTATCAGCAGAAGGACGGCAGCGTGCTTGTGCCGGAAGCGCTCAGAACATATATGGGCGTTGATGTAATTAAGTAGACCTATCAGTTGTATGAAATGAAAGACTGACATGATAAAAAAACATTTAGAACGCGACAAAAGATAATTCGTATTCACCTGACGGCACTTTTAACCTAAGGTATTTTTTAGATCAATGTATGTCGAACAGTGATAATAGTGCATTAAGGAGTCGCCTAAAAGCTTTTCTATCATGTCAGTCTTTCATTTTTAGAACCTGTTTTGCAACATTTAGGTAGAGGGTATCCTTTTTCTCTTTATCGCATCCGCTACCTTAGCCACTCTTGCCATTTCCTTTACATCATGGACCCGGACAATATTTGCGCCGTTCATTATTGAAATCGCCACTGCCGCAGCAGTTCCTTCAAGCCTCTCGTCCGGGGGAACATCCCCAAGGATTTTCCCTATAAAAGCCTTCCTCGAAGGCCCGATAAGGACCGGTTTTTCCAATAAAGTAAATTCATGCAGATTATGAATTATTTCAAGATTATGTTCGAACGTCTTGCCAAATCCAAGACCGGGGTCGATCATTATAATGTCATCTGAAATCCCGGCTTCCCCGGCTATTGTTATGCTTTGCCTTAAATATTCCAGAATCTCCGGTATCAATGCATCATAAACGGGCTTGTGCTGCATGATCTTCGGAGTCCCTTTGATATGCATTATTACAACAGGGACTTTATAATCCGAAACCACTTTGGCCATTTCAGGGTCAAACCGTAACCCGCTGATATCATTGACCATGGAAGCTCCGGCATCCAATGCCCTTTTGGCAATTTCCGATTTATAGGTATCAATAGAGACGGGGATTTTTATTTCCCTGGCGATGGATTTGATGACGGGTAGAATTCGCCTTAACTCTTCTTCAACCGGCATAGGCTCCGATCCCGGTCTTGTGGACTCTCCTCCGATATCGATAATATCGGCGCCGTCCCCAACCATTTGCAATGCCTTATTGATGGCCGAGGTTTCATCAAAGTAGCGCCCTCCGTCGGAAAAAGAATCCGGTGTGACATTCAGGATACCCATAATGCAGGTTTTCTCGGAAAAGTCTAATATGAAATTATTCCAGGATAGTTTCATGGTAATGTGGCTATACTTATGAACTCCTTAACCCAAAAACTGACAGTTTAATTGCACTTTTCGGGTTAGTATATTATCTACATCCCCATAATTTCTGTCAAAAGCGGATTTACTGGAGAGTGAAGATCGTTATTTATTTTTCGGTTTTTTCTTTTTGAGTGCAAGATAGGCTAATGCCGTTGCCCCTATGCCGATCAGGGAGCGCACAACCGCGCCTGAAATCATAATGCTCTTTTTCAGGATGTCGGTCTTTGGGGCATTTAAAAGCTTTTTTATTCCTGAAAACATTCGGGACCTTTCATTTTATGTAACTGACGGGTCACTTCTCACTTGACGGGTTATTAGTCATCGAGCCATTTTTTGAGGATCTCCATATTCTTGTCGTTGAGTTCGAGGTTCGGCAACTTGCTTTCTCCTAAAAGCTGTGTCATGACTTTCGACATCTCCGTCCTTATAATTCCATAGGAATCGGCAAAGCCCTGGAGATTTTCTTCCATTTGGGGCGCTACTACCGCCATATCTTTTGAGGCTTCATCAAAATTGCCGAGGCGCGCATAAGAGACTGCTCTTGCGAATTTTGCCATACCATAATTGGTTTTCAGGTTTAAGGCGCCGGTAAAATCGGCTACGGCATGGTTAAAATCTTCTTTCATCATATACGTCATGCCCCTGAAAAAATAAGCCCTTGCGCTCAAGTTGTTTGCCTTTATAGCTTTGTTGAAATCATCCAGCGCCTTATCGCTTTCCTTCAGCTTTACATAAACGACGCCACGGCTGAGATGAGAAATATACGGGTCAGCGCCTGCCTCAATGGCCTTTGTGAAAGCCTCGATACTCTCTTTATCCTTACCGTCCACTAAAAGCATTTGAGCTTCTTTTAAAAGTTCTTTGGTATCCATGGAGCCCTCCCTGTTTCAATGAGTAAGAGAATTGGAAATGTTAAGTTTTTTCTTTATATCTTCCAGCGGCCTTTCTTCTTTCTGTACTCTTCAACCTCTTTTTTCTTGTCCTCAAAACCTTTCTTGCCCATAATGCCGTAAGTAAGATTCTTGCCTGCTTCAACTCCCGGCTGGTCAAAAGGATTGATTTCATAAAGGGCCCCGGTAAAGGCTGTCGCGAGCTCAAAGAAGTAAAAAAGCTGACCAAGATGATATGCGTCTATCTTGGGGATGCATAGTGTCATATTCGGTCTGCCGGACTTGGTTAAAGCAATCCCGGTAGCCTCTTGTTCCGCCTTTATCAATTCGGAAAGCGCATGGCCCGACAGATAGTTAAGTCCTTCTATATGCCTGAAGACGGGCGGCATTTCCATATCGACGCCGTAATCATCCACCCTGATGAAGGTAATCACCTTGTCTTTCGGCCCGTCAATCCATAACTGTAGTTGAGAATGCTGGTCTGGCGTGCCGATAGAGGGATACGGGGTAAGACCTTTGCCGGCTTTTCCAAGGCTCTCCGCCCAAAGCTGGCAAAACCATTCGGAGAGAGGTTTCAGGCTGTCTGCATATGGGACCATCACATCAATAGTCCTCTGCTTTTCTTTATCCATCAGATAGAGCAGCGTCCCGAACAGATAAGCGGGGTTCTTCCGGATATCCGATTTAATGCACTTGTTATGAATGTCTTTTGCGCCTTTGAGCAGCTCATCGGATTGGACGCCTATAACCTCGGCAAGCAACAGCCCGACGGAACTCAGCACCGAATATCTCCCGCCTACGCCGGAAGGGATCGGGAGAGATATCAAACCTTCTTCATTCACAATCTTTCTGAGGTTTCCCTTTTCGGGGTCGGTTGTAATGATAAAACGCTTAGAGGCTTCTCTCCCTAAAACCTTTTTCATCCTGTCCCACAGGATCATGAATGAAGCTGCGGTTTCAGCGGTGCTGCCGGATTTCGATATGACATTTACAGAGGTCTTTTTTAAATCAATAACAGAGAGGATATGTTTCAGCGTCCCCGGATCAACATTATCGTAGATGAATACACGCGGCTTTTTCTTCAGATTATGCAGAGGGCTCAGGGCTTCCATTATCGCCCTTGGACCAAGCGCTGACCCGCCGATACCGAGCAGAAGTAAATTCTCTGATGATTTTCTTATGAATTTTGCGGCTTTTTTAATTTCGGAAGTGTCCTGGGAGAGGAGATCCATAAACGCAAGCCGTGGCTGTTTTTTGTTATTGATCTGCCTGTGCGCTTCATCGATTTTGGATGATAGCCGTTTTATATCATCTTCGGAAAGACCGTTCCCGCCGGTTACTTCTTTCATCATGCCGGAATAATCAAGCTCTAACATCTTTGTCTCCCTCTGCCGCCGCCTGTTTAACCTCACGCAGGCCCTCTTTTAATATAAGAACAAAAACAATGGTCAACCCTATGAGTATGCCGACGAAATTTATCAACTTGAGCAGCGCCAGTACGATCAGGATTGCGGAGAGTATAAAAAATCTGACCATGCTCCAGAAGATCAGCTTTCCGCTTGGCCGCTGCAATACGGCAAAATCTTTCAGCCCCCATGCGAGACCCTTGAAGTTAGCTAATCCGAGCAGACCGCCGATAAGAACGCTCTGAGGCATCTTCCTCCAGTCGGCTACTCCTGTAAGGGCGGTAATTATTGTTGCGACGACTGCAATGATTATCAGAAATATAAGCGCCTGTCTATGGATTCTTTTTATTAGATTGATCATCCGTTTTTCTTGCCATCATATAGAGGTCTTTAAACCCTGCGATAATACCGACAAACAGAAATATCACTGTAAACCATGGCGTTGTATGCCAGCCGAGCCATCGTCCCAAAAGATAATCAATCCCATAACCCATTGCAAGTCCGATGAACGTGGAGATGACAAGGCTTAGCCCTACAGTGCTGGCCTCAAGGAGTTGTTTGAACAAAGATTTTTCCGCCATTAATCAACCTCTGTTAAATTGTAACATAGACGGGAATGAAAAGAAGCATCGGTGTCGGGTTATTTTGATTCGAGGAAGGATTCGTATGCTGCCTGTACGGTTTTTTCAATGTCCCCTTCGGAATGCGCGAGGGAAATGAAACCTGCCTCAAACTGTGAAGGAGCTATATATATGCCTTTATCGAGCATGGCTGTGAAAAAACGGGAGAATTTTGCGGTGTCGGATTTTTTTGCAGTCGTATAGTCAATGACGTCGGTATCTGTGAAATATGTGCAGAACATGGTCCCGGCCCTGTAAAATTTTGTAGATACTCCCGCCGATTTTGCGGCATCCGCAAGCCCGTTTTCCAGCATCAATGCGGTTTTTTCGAGCTTATCATATATACCTATTTTGGAAAGTATTTTCAGTGTTTCTATGCCGGCTGTCATTGCCAAAGGATTTCCCGACAAAGTGCCTGCCTGATAGACAGGGCCTTCAGGAGATACCATGGACATGATTTCTTTTTTACCGCCATAGGCGCCCACAGGAAGACCTCCGCCGATGACCTTTCCGAGACAGGTCATGTCAGGGTCAATCCCGAACTTTTCCTGCGCGCCTCCATAGGCGACTCTGAAGCCGGTCATGACCTCGTCAAAGATGAGGACAATGCCGTGGCTCTTTGTTATTTTCCATAAATACTCAAGAAACCCCGGTTTCGGCAGGACGCATCCGATGTTCCCGACCACGGGTTCGAGTATAATACAAGCGATATTTTTCCATTCCTCTTCGATTACCTTTTTGACCGCTTTTGAGTCATTGAACGGAATGGTGATTGTATTCTTTGCATAGGATTTCGGTACCCCGGGGCTGTCCGGGACGCCGAAGGTCGTTGCTCCCGACCCTGCCTTTACAAGCAGTCCGTCGGCATGGCCATGATAGCATCCTTCAAATTTAATTATCTTGTCCCTCTTCGTGAATCCGCGAGCTATCCTTATAGCGCTCATAGTCGCCTCTGTGCCGGAATTCACCATCCTTACTTTTTCCATGGATGGAAATGCCTTAAGGACAAGCTCGGCAAGCTGAATTTCCAGGGGTGTGGGCGCCCCATAGCTTGTTCCTCTTTCTGCCGCTTTCTGAATCGCTAAAACGACTTTTGGATGGGCATGGCCGAGGATAAGAGGTCCCCAGGAAAGGACATAATCAATATAACTATTCCCGTCGACATCGTAAAGCTTTGAACCCTTGGCCCTGTCGATAAAAACGGGATTTCCTCCGACAGCCCTGAAAGCGCGCACCGGACTGTTGACTCCGCCGGGGATCAGCTCAAAAGCCCTTTGAAATAATTTCCGTGATTTCTTCCTGTTCATAGGATTATGCTAATGTAGCACAAAAAAATTTGTGTGTCAAAAAGAATGTCTGTTATGCTATAACAATAAAATTTATCTTAACAGGAGGATGTGATGAAAAAGTTTACGGTTTCAATTGTAATTATTTCTCTGCTTTTTGCATTCGGTGCATGTGCACAAAAGGGAGAACAGCAGAAAGGGCCCTATCTTGCAAAAGTAGGAAATGTGACGATAACTCAGGCCGATTTTGAAAGAGAAATAAAAAGCCTGCCTGAATTTGCGCAGAAATTTTTCCAGGGTCCGGAAGGCAAGGAAAAGTTTCTCGAGGAACTTGTTAAAAAAGAACTTCTCTATCAGGAGGCATTGAAAAAGGGCCTTGATAAGGACGTCGAATTCAAGAAAAAGATTGAGGATTTCAGGAAGATCACACTTATTACGCAGCTCCTTGAAAAGGAGATCGAGACAAAGGCGAAGTTAACGGAACAGGATGCAAAAGCTTATTATGATAAACACAAAGATGAACTGGCGTCGGTCAGTCAGATAAAAGCAAGCCATATACTCGTCAAGACGGAAGGTGAGGCAAAGAACATACTGGCAAGAATAAAGAAGGGCGAAGACTTTGCAGCGATTGCAAAAAAGAGTTCCATTGACCCCGGTTCCGCAAAGAACGGCGGAGACCTCGGCTTTTTTTCATCCGGACAGATGGTCCCGGAATTTGAAACAGTCGCCCTGAAGATGAAACCGGGTGAGATCAGCGAGCCTGTAAAGACAAAGTTCGGTTTTCATATAATCAAGGTCACCGACAAGAAGATGGGAAAACCGGTAGAATTTGAAAAGGTCAAGAGCGCCATATTGCAGCGGATTGCAGCGGAAAAGCAGAAAGAGGTCTTTGATTCGTATATCGAAAATCTGAAGAAAAACGCAAAGGTAGATATTAATAAAGACGCCCTTGCAAAACTTCCAGCCCTAATAGAGAATAAAGAAGTAAAACCTCAGGCAGGCGAGCAAAAGGCTGCGCCGAAACAGGGCACATCAGGGAAAAAGGATTAAAACGGTATAACTATAAAATCTACCACGGCCCCTCTTTTCAAAGAGGGGCTTTTTTTGTTTGATTAGAGCCTATGTGTAAATTGTTAAACACCCTCACCCTTGCCCTCTCCCCTCAAGGGAGAGGGTAGTAAATTCACCCCTCCCTTGAGGGGAGGGGATTAATGGGGAGGGTGTTTAAATATCGACTTTATACACGGCACTAATTACATTGACTCCGTTGATCCCAATTGATATTCTGTTGTTATGATGCCCTTTAAAATTCTTGATATATCCGGCGATGCGGGATTGACGGCATATGGAAAAACCAAAGAAGAGGCATTCATTAACGCTGCAACAGGAATGTACAGCCTCATCACCGACCCCGGTTCCGTTCTTGAAAAGAAGGTCATCCATATCTCTGTTGAAAATCAGTCCCCTGACGGTCTTCTTGTCTCCTGGCTGAATGAACTGGTCTTCCATTTCGACGCGTATGGTTTTATAGGCAAAAAAATCGGCGTAGAACATTTTTCGGATAATAAAATAACGGCAAGTATTTCAGGTGAAGAATTCAACTCCGACCGTCACGAAGGCAACCTCCTCATCAAGGCAGCGACCTATCATAAACTAAGGATCGAAAAGATAGATAATCTATGGGAAATAGACGTAATATTTGACATATGAATGGACCCTGATTATTCCCGTCTTTTCTTTTTCTTCTTATACATCAAATTATCGGCACGTTTCAGAAGGTCGTCTATTGAACAGGGATTTTCAGGGTCATAACGGGCAATGCCTACGCTTAATGTCAGCGTGTAGCCGCGTCCACCTTTTTCATTGAAAGCGTCAAAATTTGCTTTAAGCCGATCGGCAAGAAGATCACAATAGGTATCATTTGCTTCCAGCGCAAGAACTACGAACTCATCACCTCCGACACGGGCAAGAATGTCCGAGCCGCGAAATGTGTCTTTGAGGATATTTGTCGTATCGATCAATGCACGGTCGCCTTCCTGATGACCGAATGTGTCATTAATAAATTTCATCCCGTCTAAATCCCCAAAAAGAAGCAGGATGCCTCTTTTCATACGGTCGGCGATCTTCAACTGCTGTTCGGCAAGGGTTATAAATCCACGCCTGTTGTAAAGGCCCGTCAATTCATCATGGAGCGACATGGTCCTCAAATCCTCTTCCATGCGTTTACGATCGGTGATGTCGTGGAAAATGCACCGGATGTATTCCGGTTCGCTGTTCCGGAAAAAGCAGTTTATATTCCCTTCTACAAAAAGAAATTTGCCGCTTTTTGCAACAAAAGTAACCTCGATATTTTGCATATTCATGCCGGACAGCACTTGCTGAAAAGTTTCTCTGCAATGTAAAAGGTTATCCGGATGGATGATGTCCCATATTGTAAGGCGGAGTATATCTTCTTCAAAATAGCCGAGTGAAACCATCCAGGCAGCATTAACAAAAAGAAAGCGCCCGTCAGGCGCGATAATTTGAATCAGATCCGTGGTGTTTTCGAATAGATCCCGGTATCTTTTTTCACTTTCCCGCAGTGCCGCTTCCACTTTTTTGCGCTCGGTAATATCCCTTACTATTCCGATTGCGTTCCAATTGTCCTTTACCTTTACCGCTGAAACGGAGAGTGATACCGGAAATTCAGTCCCGTCTTTCCGCAACGCGGTCTGTTCCAATGTTTTTCCGATTACCGGGCCCTGACCCGTCAATCCGAATTCGTGAAGACCTTTTTCGGAAGTCTCGCGGTATTTTAAGGGAACAATAAAAGAATGTATTTTCTCCCCTACAATTTCCCGTGCAGAGTAGCCGAATATCGTCTCTGCCGCCTTGTTCCAGAATAAAACCTTTCCATTATCATCTATACATGACAATGGCGTCTCTTGCCGAACTGCTGATTGTCCTGAATTTCTCTTCGCTCTCCTGCAAGGCGACTTCAAATTTTTTGCGCTCGGTGATTTCTTTATCCACACTCGCTATCATCTTGTTGGAGACTTCCTTCAGGGCTTCTATCAGTTCCACGGGAGAGCTTCCGGATATTCTGGCATTGAGGTCTCCTTTAGTTACCCTGTGCAATACATCAAAATGTTCGGCAAGACCCATGGCAAATTCATGTGATTGATCAACAATCTCCCCTATATTTTCGGCAGTTACATTAATCATTTGTTTTAATCTGCTAATCAACTCAATAGTAGAAGTCTCCGGTATTCTTACGGTAGGGTCTCCGGCGGAAATCTTTTTTAAAGCCTCAAGGACTTCAGATATGCTCAGGGCCAGCTCCAGGCCGGTGTTTTCAAGTTCTCTGTCCCTTTCTTTAACAAGTTTAGCGAATTCTTTAAATTGCTTATTAATAATATTGCAAGTCTGGTGCATTGCATGGTAATCCATGTTTGCCCCGTAAACAAGGCAATCGCTGCACATCTCCATCTTCTCTATGAACTTGCCCTGGATATTTTTATGGCAATGGGTACCTGAAAACAGCCAGCAATTGGGGTCCCCGGACTTATAGGCAGGACAGGCAGTCTCGTTACATTGAAAAGTTTCCCAGCATTTCATCTTTACGGATTTTTTGCCTGCGGGTTGAATTTTAGTTTTTTCCAATTCTTTCATTGCATAATCCTTTTAAAATACATCAATATTCCTCATGATTAACTTATATAATAAAACATATAAAATTGCAAATTGTGCGTAATCCTTCAGTTACGGGTTTAATCCCCTCCTTTGCAAGGAGGGGTAGGGGTGGTTTTAATTATTTTTCAAAAACCCCTCCAACCTCCCCTTGCAAAGGGGAGGATTTAAACACCCGCAACTGAAGGATTACAAATACGCTTTGATTCTGTTTGTAAATTGCTATTCAGAAATATTTTAATGAAAGGCAAAGCTATGGGTTTAGAAAAAGTCAGAAGGATTGACAGCACCAGGATAGAAATCCCTGTTGATTACAAACAGGGAATGAGAGTGAACGGAATTATTTATGTTGATGAGGCGCTTGAAAAAGTTCTGGAAATACAGGCAATAGACCAGGTTGCGAATGTGGCTACACTCCCCGGTATTGTAGGGTCTTCTATGGCTATGCCGGATGTGCATACGGGATACGGCTTTTCAATCGGAGGCGTTGCCGCCTTCGATCTGAAAGACGGGATCGTATCGCCCGGAGGGGTCGGATATGACATCAATTGCGGAGTGAGACTTCTAAGGAGTAATCTCCGGAAGGATGACGTCGCTGCAAAAATAAAGGACCTTGTCAGTGTCCTCTACAATGAAATCCCCTCAGGCGTAGGATCAAAAGGAAAGGTGCGTCTTGGACCGGATGATCAAAAAAGGATCCTGAAAAAAGGGGCACAATGGGCGGTTGAACAGGGTTTTGGGGAATCCGGAGACCTTGAAAAAATAGAGTCCGGCGGATGCATTGAAGGCGCAGACCCTTCTCTTATAAGCAATAAGGCCTATGAGCGGGGCAGGTCCCAGCAGGGCACGCTCGGTTCAGGGAACCATTTCCTTGAAGTGCAGTATGTCGACGAGATTTATGACGAGAAAGCCGCAAACAGTCTCGGACTTTTCAGAGATCAAATCACGGTAATGATACATACGGGTTCCCGCGGTTTCGGCCATCAGGTCTGCACGGATTTTCTTGAGGTTATGGAACGGGCAGCAAATAAATATAAAATTGAACTCCCCGATAAAGAGCTTGCCTGCGCGCCCTTTGAAAGCCCCGAGGCACAGGATTATCTTGCCGCGATGAGGGCTGCCGCCAATTATGCCTGGGCGAACAGACAGTGCATCATGCATTGGTCAAGGGAAACATTCATGAAGGTCCTTGGGTTATCTCCCCGTGAACTTGGCATGTCGCTTATTTATGATGTAGCCCATAATATTGCAAAGGTTGAAACCCATGAAGTGAACGGCAGGAAAACGAAACTTATTGTCCATAGAAAAGGCGCTACAAGGGCATTCCCTCCGGGGCATCCTGAATTACCGGAGATTTACAGACCTATCGGTCAGCCGGTCCTGATACCGGGAGATATGGGCAGGGCCTCGTTTGTGCTCCTCGGAACGGAAAAAGCTATGAAAGAGACTTTTGGCTCAACCTGCCATGGAGCCGGTAGAATCATGTCAAGGCATCAGGCCATAAAAAGGGCAAAGGGCCGTAAGATATGGCGTGAGATGGAAGACAAGGGCATCATTGTCAGGTCTGCAGGACGGGAGACGCTCGCAGAAGAGATGTCAGAGGCATATAAAGACGTATCGAATGTCGTGGAGGTAGTGCATCGCGCCGGCATCTCAATAAAGGTGGCAAGACTCAGACCGCTTGGGGTGATAAAAGGATAAAAAGCAAGGGTTCAAGGATTCAAGGGTTCGCGGGTAAACAAAAACAAGAATAAATTCTCCCCTTGAATCCGTGACCACTCGAATCCTTGAACCCTTGCTTTTTATTGAAGTAACAGGTATTGAATTACTGCTGCGATGAAAATGACGATGCATCCGGGGATCATGATCTTGTAAATTCCCCATAAATCAGCCTTGAAATATTCTTTTGTAAGCACAAGGCAGATATGAACCGGTGATAAAAGCACTCCTAAAAAGCCTGAAACGAAGGCAAATGATATTGTGCCGGTGGAAGTCCCTGCAATGCTTATTATCAGAGGGAAGGCGCTTCCTACAAAGCCGACGGTAAGGCCCGTCAGAATTCCGGTAATAAAGGGCAGCAGAAAAAGAATCGGAAACACGGGAATGCCTTTCTGCAGGAAAAACAGGCTCAGGTTCCTTACCGCTCCCGTATGCTCCATTACTTCCTTGAAAAACATGACGCCGAGTATCAGAACGATTACGTCGGGAGAGACGCCGTGTTTGATTACATTGAAAATTGATCGAGGTTTATAGCGGTAGAACAATAATAGCAACAAAACTGCGGCAATTAATGCATAATGCAATTCTATATGAAATAAAACTACAAGCAGCAGTACTGCCGATATAGGGAAGAAGCTCCAGAGGCCCTTTTTTGAGAGGGCGTTTTCCGGCTTGACCGAACCGTTAAAGCCATGCATTGCAAAGATGAAGCCCGTAACTACGATAAGAATTGCATATGGAAGATTAGCTTTGATGAGGGAGTGCAGCTCGATTTTAGAAATCGCAGAGGCCAGCAGAATTCCGGGATACAGCGGCAGGATAAATTCCCAGGGGTGTCTGAACCAGTAATTAATGAATCCTTTTTCTTCGGGACTCATTTTGACGTCGCGAGTTGTATCCGCCACCATTGGCGCCGAAAAATAGGCCCCTCCGACAGATGGAATAAGTCCTATTAGAAGCGGCATGGATATGGTGATGATTTTCCTGTTTTTCAATAGCGTTTTAACGGAGTTCATCATTTCCGTCAAAACGTCGTGTTCTCTTAAAATAAGCTCAAACATCCTGATAAAAGATAAAGCGATTGTTAATTTAATCGTTACCTCATTGGCAACAGCGCTCTTCACGGTTGAGATTACCGAAGCCATTGACATTTGATAAAGGATGATCAACAAAGTTGCGGCAATCAGCATTACAAGACCGATATTCATTTTTTTTCTGAGCAGAAGCAATATGAATGCAAAAACAAGGGTGATCTTAAGCAAGTCAGTCATCCAACATTTTAGCATATTTAATTTACGGGTACAGATTGCACATTTACCTTTAATCCATAGAATCTACAGTCCTGTTGAAAAAAATATACATTTACAGGAGAACAAAGGCGTATATCGTCGCAAACGCATTTTTGCGGTATAGATATATGTATTATTTTACTCAATTTTATCAATAGGTTATATCCAAGAAAGGCAATAAATTGTTATTTTCTTAAAATCTGGCCTTTTTTTTGCTTTTAGCTTAAGTGAAACTTGACAAAATCGTACGGGTAATGATATAAATTTCTTGACAAAACAAGCCAAGTAATGCTATAAATTTGGCATATTTGTTTTGGAATAATTCGGGTAAAAGTGTGCTCAGAAGAGCTTCTAAATGGTAAAAGGCCTTCATGGGAGGCCGATATTTTTTGTAGAGGAGGTGATAGCTACAAGAAAAATAAACGGACGCTGTATGCAGTTTGTTAGAGCCGCCTTAGGCGGATAGAATTGAGAATTATTTCCAATTCGAAAATATTAATAAGGAGGGTTAGCAAGTGAGAAAATATCTTGCAGTTTTATTAGGTGTTCTTTTAATACTCAGTTTTGCAGTAACCGCCTTTGCTGAGGATAAAACGGAAATCACAATCGGCGGTAAAATCCTTGTCAGGGGTTGGTATTGGGACAATGTATCAGGTATTTCCGGACTCAACGTGTTGCCTGTCGATGGTCACTCGGGCACTGTTTACAGCACCAATGTCAATATTATTGTTGATGCAAAAGTTGCGGATAATGTCCGCGGTATGGTCGAATTAGAAACGTCAAAAGACAGCGGCCCAAACAGCGGACTTTTTTACTGGGGTGATTTAGCACGCGGTTATGATTCAAAACCGAATGCCGGCATCCTCGTAAGAAGCGCATGGATACAGTATACCGGCGGCGGTCTCGGCCTGCCTGCCGGAATCAAGATCGGTCATATGCCGATTTCCTTAGGCGAGAAACAGTTCCTCAATAATGAGAGATTCGGCGACGACGCAATACTCGTCTGGATCGACCCGACAAAGGAATTACACTTTGCAGCCGGCACAGTTAAGCTGAATGAAGGCGCTATATTTGAGCATTCCGACGATCTCAACGGCTATGTCCTCATCGCAACATTTATGCTGAATAAGGACAACACCCTCGGCGCCAACTGGGTATGGGCGCATAGCGACGGCAACTGCCCGTCCCTCGGTTCAGGCGTCAATGTCGATAGTCTCAATTTCAACAATGTAGGCCTCCACGCTAACGGTAAAGTCGCGGGATTAAGCTATGCGGCGGAAGCCGACTGGCAGTTCGGTAAGGCCAAAGGTCTGGACGGAGAACCTGATCTGAAGGCAAAAGGCTGGGCAATAATGGCAAAACTCGGCTATCAGCTTGACCCTGTAGCCCTCAGGGCTTCCTTCGCAATGGGTAGCGGCGACAATGATGACAACGACGAAGATTGCAAAGAGTTCCAGACCCTCCAGGGCCCGGCCTACGGAGCAACCGCAAGGCTTGTACACTATACCCAGATTTATGAGCGCACTGTCAGAACCGCAGCCGCAAAAGCAGTCCTTACAACAACAAGCGCCGGCAACACCACCAATACCGGTATTGCCAACACCACATATTACAATCTCGGTGCTGACGTAACCCCGATGAAGGAACTCAGCATATCCCTTGACGGTTTTCTCCTCAGGGCAACCGATACCGGAGCATGGGAAGACAGACTTGGCACCAGTGTATCGAAGAAAATCGGATGGGAAGTCGATTCAAAGATTTCTTACAAGCTCGCAAAAAACCTTACCTACTTTATAGAAGCCGGCATTTTCAAGCCGGGCGATTTCTATGAGGACGCATTTGTTGATGATGGAGCGGAAAAGAAGATTGTTACCCAGGCAGTTCACGGTCTGGCCCTTACATTCTAATTGTAAATCATCAAAAAGGCGGGTCGAAAGACCCGCTTTTTTTTTGCGCTCAGGTTTTCTAATTAAGCTTGCCGGATAAATCCTGTTTGGGCTAAGATACTTATATGAAACCCATTGTGTCCTTCGTGTTGATTATTCTCTTTTGCCTGCCTGTTTATGCCGGGGAGACGGACGGCAGGGAATACCTTAAAAGAGGTAAAGAACAGCTTGAAAACAGGAAATACGAAGAGGTTATAGCGAGCCTGTCGCAAGCGGCAAAAGAATTTCCTCTCCTTGGCGACTATGCTCTCCTGTGGCTTTCCGACGCCTATCATGAAAACGGAAATCATGATGAGTCCCTGAAAACGATCCGAAGTCTCATAAAGAAATACCCCGCTTCTTCTCTCGAAAAAAAAGCGCGTATAAGGGAAATTAAAGAGGCCGAGGAGGTGTCCGGGGACACTTTGCAGCATCTGTTCGAGTCCTATATAAAGGATTACCCCGGCGATATGGAAATGAAGTATTTCTACGGCCGGTGGCTCAGTAAGAACGACGGGAAAGACCGGGCAAAAAAGATATTTAAAGAGATCTATGTGAACGCCAATTCGTTTTCCGGACTCTCTTACGGCGAACTGGATCCCTCCGATATTTCCGCGGAAGATTTGATAAAGCGCGCCTCAAACCTGTCGAACGTAATAATGGATTACAAAGGAGCGGAAGCCGCCCTTAGAACCGCTCTTGCAAAGGATGAAGGCGGCATGAGAAAACGCATTCTGACTGAACTCGGTCATTCTCTCTTCAAACAAAAGAGATACCTCGAGGCGGCAGAGATTTATAAACAGGCGGATGAGAAATACCGGGAAATGCGTTCACGCTACCGCGCAAGGGAAAAAGATATAATCAACGCTTCTGAAGACGAACTTTTAAAAGCCGGCGACAAGAGGATGGCTTCCGTCCTTATCGCTGTTGCTTCCGACCGGAGAAGAGATGGAAATGCTGAAGGAGCAATGGATTTATTTCAGAAAGTCATTGAGAACTATCCGACGGAAAAAGAAGACGCCCTCTGGGGCATCGGGTGGTCATATTTTCTTGCAGGGGAATATAAAAAGGCGTCCGAGGTCTTTACAAAACTCTACAATACTTACGAGGACGCCAAATATCTTTACTGGAAGGGACGTAGTCTCGATGCGGCCGGGGAAGATGCATCAAACATCTTTTCTGAAATAGTCGAGAAAAAACGTGATTTCTACGGCGCTGTTTCTTACGGTAAAACTGCTTATGGAAAACCCGGAGAGACCGCCGGACGGTCAAGCCTTAAAAAATATAAAACCGTAATCCCGGTTAAAAGCATGGCAGGAAAAAGGATTGAACGCATCGACAGTCTTCTTGAACTGGGGCTCTTAAAAGAGGCTGTTTCAGAGATAATACATGTTTCAAAAAAAACAAGCTCCATAGACGATATGGAATATATCTGCGCAAAATTGCAGGAACTCGGACAATATAAACATTCGGTCAGGCTTGCGGTTAAGGTCCAGGGCGCCCGGGAACTGAATCAGTTCCTGTATCCCTTAGCGTATTGGGATATCGTAGAAGGGCTTTCTGAAAAATTCGGGATAGACCCTTTTCTGGTCCTTGCCGTTGTAAGGGAAGAGAGCAGGTTTGATGAAGAGGCGCGTTCTACCGCCGGAGCAATGGGCCTTATGCAGCTTATGCCCGGCACCGCTTACCGCTTTGATAAGAAACTCAGGCTCGGTATTAAAAGCTCCCATGATATCCTTGACGTTAAGAATAACCTGAGCGTCGGCGCCCTCTATCTCGGCAGCCTTGTAAAGGAATTCGGCTCCTACGCCCCTGCCATCGCCTCCTATAATGCCGGCGAGGAAGTTGTAAGGAAGTGGCTGAAGACAGGGCGCTATAAATCTGCCGATGAGTTTATCGAGGACATCCCTTATCTTGAAACAAGAAATTATGTCAAAAGGGTCTTGACCACATTTATTGAATATAAACGCCTTTTTTCTTCAGGGGATGTGATTATGTAACAGCAACGTGATAATGTCCTATTAGAGCAAAATGAAAATGTCCTATTTGCACAATGCTAAACTGCTCCTTTTAAGGAGGAGGCAGGATGGCAGGAAAGGACATAATCATAATGCGGCAGAA